>SVUJ01000011.1 GCA_015063305.1 Oscillospiraceae bacterium
GGAAGCCTCTCTCCGCTACGCTCCGTTCGGCTTCCAAAAGCATAAGACTAAGACATAAAATGTGTATACAATCCTCTTGCACAACTGTTTACAATCTTGCTCTTGACAGAGGACGTCGCCCCCTACAAACACGAAATAATATTCGGCGTCTTATGGTGGCGTTTATTTATGTTGTTCGCAAAATGGGTCGTCGAGGGCGCCGACCCCTACCAAGTTTAAATATTCTTTCCTTCACCGTCGTGAAGTTAAATTGTAATGATTCTACAAGGCTCCTCCGCAAAAAAGGCTCCCTCCGGGAGGGAGCTGTCGCCGTAGGCGACTGAGGGAGAGCGCGTTACAATAAAATTAATCTAACTTTAAAGTTACGCACTCTCCTTCCGTCACAGCTTACGCCGTGCCACCTTCCTCCCGGAGGAAGGCTATAAAGCAAAACCCCACCATTGGGTGGGGTTGATAAATTAAGGAGAACTTCCCCGATCTGTTGCCGCGGGTCATACCCGCCCCGCACCACGGTCATTCTTGAGGAAGCCTTTTCCTCGGGATTCTTCACTACGTTCGAGAATGACAACGAGGAAAAGGCGCATCGAAGAATCTCGGGGGCGGGTAAAAAACGCATCAATCCCCGTTTTTATATAACGTCAGCTTATCCTCTTCGGGACGGTAGACGGCGAGAAAAATCTCTTTTGCATCATTGTGTCCTTGCAATTTGAGTTGCTTTTCAAGCCAATTTGCATCTCGTCCCATACGTGAGAGGTTTTCCCCCATCACTCGACCGTCCATAATAACCTCAACGCCGATGTGGGTAGACTTGGCGGTGATCTTCAGATCCTCGGGAGTTGCGGGGCGATTCGCCGCCTTGGGTAAGATCGATATTTTTCCGTTATGCTCAAAGACCGCCAGCTGTATCTCGTCAAGGTCAAAATATCCCTGCTCACGGCACAAAAGCATAAATTCGGATAGGTCGAGCTTCGCCTTCTTCAAATTCTTGCGATAGAGCTTGCCCTCGTTCATCAGAATGGTCGGCGTTCCGTTGATATATTTGCGCGTTTTCGGCAGCTTGTGGGCAACCAGATTTAGGATCAGCGACGCGCCGCCCCAAACGCAAAGCGCGATCAAGGGCTTGTAGGGCTCTTCCAGCTCGGTCGCCAGCTCCGCCCCTATCGAGCCGATGGTGATGCCCGAAACGTAGTCGAAAAAGTCGAGCTGCGCTACCTGCTTGTGTCCCATAATTTTTGTGATCACAAACAGCGCCGCCACCGACAAAAGCGCCGTTAGTATTACCTTGATTATATCCATACTACCCTCCTACAGCAGCCGCGCCCAACGTCGGGGCTTGCCGCCGCTGATCCTTTATTTAACAAATATCGTCCAAACGCCTCATCAGCCTTCGCGCCGTATGCGTTTTTAGCCTTTGACCAAACAAGAGAAAATATGCAGATATCCGCCGAAAAGGGCTGACCGTAATTCAAACGGTCAGCCCTGATTTTACTCTCCGAAGTATGCCAATAGCTCATGTAGAGGGCATATTTTCAAAAAATGTTGACAACTCAACATTTTTGTGTTATAATAAATTGGTTATGATATTATTTTAAGGAAAGGAGAGATAGATTGCAACAGGACAGATTTGTGGAGTTCAGCACACTTCTCAATGAGGTTCAGAAAAGTATCACCCGTATAAAGTGTAAAAAAATGGACACTTACGGTCTGGGTAGCTCACATACGCTGTGCATCTGCATTTTGCAGGAGCACCCACAGGGCATAACAAAAACCGCGCTTGCCAAACGCTGCGGTATTGACAAGGCGCAGATCTCAAGAGTGGTTGACGAGCTTCAAAAAAAGAATTACGTTACTACGCTATCTACAAAAAAGAACTACAATCAAAAATATCTGCTCACAGACAAGGGGGCAGAGGTGGCACAGGATATGCGAGGCGTTATACTTGAAATAAACACCTTCGTAAGCGACAGTATCCCCGAAGAGCAGATAGAAAACTTCTATTCTACCTTCAAGACCATCTGTAACAATCTTAACAAAGCAGAAAACATATTCTAAAAACATAATAAAAACCTGAACAAAGAAAGGTACGGTATCAATATGAACACAAAAGAAACCAAGAACAAAAAAGTTACCCCTGTGAAAATACACAAAAAGCCTAAGACACAGAGACTTTACGAGAGAGTAGGAGACGTTGTTGATTTTTATAACGTCATCTCCAAGCACGGTGACAGAGTTCTATTCTCCTATTTCGACAAAAAGAGAAATATAATAGACGTTTCTTACTCCGAATTCTGCGCTAAGGTAAAGCGCACCGCCGCGGGTATCAGCGCTCTTGGATTTTCAAACGCAAGAATAGCCGTTATAGGTGAGACATCGGTAGAGTGGATGGCATCCTACCTCGGAATACTCGCAAGCGGAAACGTTGTTATACCTATGGATAAGGAGCTTGATATAGAGCAGATAGAGGCCTTCCTTGAGAGTGTTGACGCCGAGGCGATAATCTACTCCTCGCTCTTTAACACCAAGCTCAACAATGCAAAGGCAAATCATAAGACCCTCAAGACCTTTATCGCTATCGCCCCCGACGAGGCTGACGCTACGTCAGACCGAGTTATCTCCTTCGAGGAGCTTTCGGCAAAGGGCGACGCGGCTCTTGCAAAGGGATACGAATTCCCGCCCGTTGACAGAGAAAAACTCGCAGAGATGCTCTTCACCTCGGGAACTACAGGAACAAGCAAAAAGGTAATGCTCAGCCAGAAGAACATATTCTCGGTCGTTACCGCTGCCGCATCAAGCGTTGAGTTCACACCCGACGATACCATCGTTTCGGTGCTCCCGATCCACCACACATACGAGCTTGCTTGTATGCTCGCAGGTATGGACTACGGTATGCACATCTGTATCAACGACAGCCTCACCCGCGTACTCAAGAACTTCCAGATATTCAAGCCCACAGGACTTGTACTCGTTCCCCTCTTTATATACACTATGTACAAGAAGATATGGTCCGAGGCAAAGAAGTCGGGACGCGACAAGAAGCTCAAGCTCGGAATCGGCGCTTCCCGCGCAATGATGAATATGGGCATAGACAAGCGCCGCGAAATATTTGCTGACGTTCTCAACGCCTTCGGCGGAAGAATAGAAAAGATAATCTGCGGCGGCGCGGCTCTTAATCCCAAAATGATGGAGTTCTTTGAGAATATCGGTATATCTATCTATGAGGGATTCGGAATAACCGAATGCTCTCCCCTCACCTGCGTTACACCCTACTACGCAAGAAAGTACGGCTCTGTAGGCCCTGCTGTTCCCTGCTGTCAGGTGCGTATATCGGGCAATACCGAGAACGCCGCAGGATATCTTGAGGGCGAGATACAGGTAAAGGGCGACAACGTTATGATGGGCTACTACGACAACCCCGAGGCAAACGCAGAGGCGTTCACCGCTGACGGCTGGTTCCGCACAGGAGATATGGGTTATATGGACGAGGACGGATACGTCTTCATCACAGGCCGTCTTAAGACAGTTATAGTTCTTGAGAACGGGAAGAATATTTTCCCTGAGGAGATAGAGGAGTACCTCTCCGAGATCGAGGAGATCGCCGAGGTCGTAGTTGTGGGACGTCCCACCGAGACCGAGAAGATAGACCTTGTTGCGATAGTATATCCCGACGTAACGAAATTCCCCGAGGGTACTGCCGCTGAGGACATCGCATACACCATCGAAAGACTTATAAACGCAATAAATAAAACTCTCCCCACCTATAAGCACATAGACAAGGTCGAAATGAGAGATACCGAGTTCGAAAAGACAACCTCCAAGAAGATAAAGCGTCATCTGGTAAAATAATCAAATACCCTTGACAAAATGGCGGATATGGTTTATAATAGTTTTCAATACTACATTGAGAAATATCAACAACCGTATATTGCTTTGAAAATCTATTGACTCATACAAGGAGAAATGCCATGAACAAGTATATCATTATAACCGATTCGTCTGCCGACCTTACCAAAGAAATATTGGAGGACAGCGAGCTTAAATCAATACAGCTTGACGTTATAGTTGAGGGAGAAGCTCCCACACCCAACTGCAATGTTGAGGTTAAGGATTTTTATGCTAAGCTCAGAGAAAAGAAAAGCGCAACCACAGCCGCAGTCAATATAGATGCGTTTTCTGCTGTCTTTGACTCTTATCTTGCGCAGGGCTTTGACGTGCTTTATCTCGGATTTTCCTCGGGACTTAGCGGAACATTCAATGCAGGTTTCGTTGCCGCTAAGGAGCTTTCCGAAAAATATCCCGAAAGAAAAATTTTCGCGCTCGACACCCTGTGCGCGTCTCTCGGACAGGGATTGCTCGTATATTACGCGGTAAAAATGAAAAACAACGGTGCGGATATAGAAACAGTGCGTGACTTCGTTGAGGAAAACAAGCTGAAGCTCTGTCACTGGTTCACGGTTGACGACCTCTTCTTTCTCAAGCGCGGCGGAAGAATAAATGCCGCCACAGCGATAGTCGGCAGTATGCTCAGCATAAAACCCGTGCTGCACGTTGACAACAAGGGTCGCCTTATCAACGTTACCAAGGCAAGAGGCCGCAAGGCGGCTATCGACGCTCTGTTTGACAAGATGAAGCAGACCGCGATAGACCCCGAGGAGCAGACTGTATTTATCAGCCACGGCGACGTCGAAGAGGACGCGGAGTATCTGGCGCAGAGAATAAAGACCGAGCTTGGCGTAAAGGAAGTGAAGATAGGTTACGTTGGCCCTGTTATCGGCGCTCATTCGGGCCCCGGTACGTTGGCGCTCTTCTATTTGGGAACAGAGAGGTAATGACCTATGCTTATTAACGGACAGACTTTTTATACGATGATGATATCCGCCGCAAACGCGCTGGATAACAGTAAAACTCTCATAAACAATATGAATATCTTCCCTGTCCCAGACGGTGACACGGGAATAAATATGTCGCTCACCATGAGCACTATCAAATCGCTCAGTAAGTTTGACGGCACTATCGCGGACTGCGCCGAAAAGGCATCGCACATGACCCTGCGCGCGGCAAGAGGAAACTCGGGCGCGATCCTCTCACTCTTTTTCAGAGGAATGTCCAAATCCTTCAGAGGACTTATGGAGGCCGATGCGGCAGACGTTGCAGCCGCGTTCAGACGCGGCACGGACGAGGCGTATAAGGCGGTAATGAAGCCCACCGAGGGCACTATACTTACCGTTATGAGATGCTCATCGGAAAAAGCGGCTGAGGTATATGACAAATATACCGGCAACGTTGAGGGACTTTTCAAGCAGATAGTAAAGGCGGCTGAACAGGCACTTGCAAAAACACCCGATCAGCTCCCTATGCTCAAAGAGGTAAATCTTGTGGATGCGGGCGGATACGGCTTTGTGGTAATACTTTCGGGTATGCTTGCGGCGCTTCAGAATCAGCCCGTAGTTGCCACCGCTCCCGTAGCTCAGACCAAGGAGAGCGTTTTCACCGAGTTTAACACCGAGGATATAACCTTCACCTACTGCACCGAATGTATCGTTGAAAAATCCGATGAATTCAAGGGAGAGGGCACGGCAAGAGAGTTCAACAAGTTTATCTGTGAGATCGGAGACAGCGCGGTATTCGTTGACGACGATGAGATAATAAAGCTCCACGTGCATACCAACAACCCCGGACTCGTTATGGAGAAGGCGATAGAATACGGCGCGCTCGTTACGGTCAAGGTTGAGAATATGAGAAAACAGCACACCGAGATAATCGAGGCGACCGAAGCTCCCGCTCAGATAACGGTTTCCGGGCCCGAATCCCCCGCGGCAGCACCCATAACAAAAAAATACGGCTTTGTTACCGTTTGTATGGGAGAAGGCATAAGCGACACCTTCCGCGATCTTGGCGCAGATCAAGTGATATTCGGCGGTCAGACTATGAACCCGAGCACACAGGATATAATCGACGCGATAAACCAGACCCCCGCTGAGTATGTTTTCGTTTCTCCGAACAATAAGAACATCTATATGGTCGCAGAACAGGCGGCAAAGCTGATAGACGACCGCAAGGTAATAGTTCTCAATACAAAGAACGTCCCTCAGGGCATATCGGCAATGATATCCTTTGACCCCGACGCTTCTGTCGAGGACAACACGCAGACGATGACCGATATATTTGAGGCGGTCACCGCTATGTCGGTAACTCAGGCGGTAAGAGATACAACACTTGACGGAGAAAAGATAGAGAACGGTCAGTATCTGGGTATGCTCAACGGAAAGATACACTGCGTTTCCAACACGGTGGCAGAGGCATTGAGCACACTTTCGGAGCAGGCAGAGGGTAAATCCTTCATCACGGTATTTTGCGGAGAGGACGCCACCGAGGCAGACACCGAGCTGCTCAGCGCGGCGCTCAAGGCAAAGGCGGACAAGTATGCCGATATCAACGTGATAAACGGCGGTCAGCCCTTGTATCCTTATATAATCTCGTTAGAATAAAAAAATCAGCACAGGCGAAAGGGGTTCGCCTGTGCTTTGATTTTACTTCTTTTTTAATATTCATCTTTCAATTTAAAGTAATTGAATTATTTTTGAAAGTGTGTTATAATATTCTAAAGATTGGTAAATCCAAATATAAATCAAGGAATACGGTTATGAATAAAAAAAGAACCTTCGCGTTATCAACAACGCAGATAATCTTGCTTAGCTTTTTGATAACCATACTGCTTGGAAGTCTGCTTCTATCTCTTCCGATAAGCTCGGCAAACGATGCGCCGATATCTTACACAGACGCCTTATTTACAGCGACTACATCCACCTGCGTCACAGGTCTTGTAACCCTTCCGACCGCTTCCACATGGAGCTTGTTCGGTCAAATAGTAATTCTGCTCTTGATTCAGATAGGGGGTCTTGGCATTATAACTATAATGTCAGGATTTATGATAATGCTGAACCGAAAGATGGGCATTGGCGACAGACTCCTTATTCAAGATGCTTTTAATTTGAACACTATGTCGGGACTCGCAAAATTCGTAAAGAACATCTTGTTTGGAACTCTGATTATCGAAACGGCGGGAGCGCTGTTGTGTATGCCTGTTTTTATTTCAGATTTCGGATCTCGCGGCATATGGATATCTATATTCCATTCGGTATCTGCCTTTTGCAACGCCGGTATAGATATAATCGGAGATAATAGCCTTTGTGATTATGCCACAAACCCTCTGTTGAATACAGTCACATCGCTTCTAATAATTATCGGAGGTATCGGATACATCGTTTGGTGGGATATCCTTCGTGTGGTAAGAAGCCGCACCTCGCGCCAAAAGCGGATTTTCAAGCATTTGACACTTCACTCAAAAATTGCTCTGGTCGCCACACTTGTGCTGATCGTTGTCGGTGGACTTCTGATATTCATATTTGAATACAACAATCCCCTCACTCTTGGCGGATTATCTCTTTTTGATAAAATTCAGGCTTCTCTGTTTCAATCTATAACCACCAGAACGGCAGGATTTGCTTCTCTGCCCCAGGAGAATTTTGGCGGTGCGGCATCGATAGTATCAATGCTCTTGATGTTTATAGGCGGTTCTCCCGTTGGCACGGCAGGCGGTGTAAAGACAGTTACTATAGTTGTTTTGCTGTGTTCAGCTTTTGCCACTATCAGAAATAAACATTCTGCCACTATATTCAACCGCACGATATCAGGCGCTTCTATACGCAAGGCTGTTGCGGTGGCAATCACATTTGTCATAATATTCTTTTCGTCGGCAATGCTCTTGGCGGCAAGCTGCGATGCTCCAACTATCGATGTTATGTATGAAAGCTTGAGTGCCTGCGCTACCGTTGGACTCTCGAAGAATCTAACATCAAGCCTTAACACAATCGAAAAAATAATCATCATCGCCACAATGTATTTTGGCAGAGTCGGACCTATTTCGCTCGCGGTGGCTCTTGGCAGCCGAGGAGAAAACCAAAACGTAATATCCGACCCCAACGAAGATATCAGTATAGGATAAGGAGATATAAATATGCAAAAAAAGAAAACTTACGCCGTATTCGGTCTTGGAAGATATGGAATAGCTGTTGCAAGAGAGCTTGTGGAAAACGGAATGGAGGTTCTTGCCGTAGATGAAAATCAAAGTATTGTAAATGATGCTGCGGCATATCTGCCATTATGTAAGTGCGCAGATGTTACCGATGCGGAGGTGATCGACCGCCTTGGGGTTGCCGACATAGACACGGTCATAGTATGTATGGCAAGCAATCTTGAGGCAAGCGTTATGGCAGTTACCCTATGTAAAGAGGTTGGGGTTAAGACAGTCATTGCAAAGTGCGCTAACGAAATGCACCAAAAGATTTTGCTTCGCGTTGGTGCTGATAAGGTGGTATTCCCTGAAAACGAATCGGGAATCAGATTGGCAAAAAATATGCTAAGCTCGGGATTTATGGATATGCTTTCTTTATCCAAGAATGTTTCGATCGTAGAAATAGATGCTAAAGACGAATGGCTCGGCAAAAATCTTATTGAACTGAATCTTCGCAAAAAATACGGATTTAATATCGTTGCTATACGCAAGGGAGAAATGGTCACCGTTAATATCGACCCGTCTGCGCCCCTTGAAAAGGATATGACGCTTATTGTAATCGCAAACACCTCAAAGCTCTCTAAAATAAAATAACAGTCTTAAAACCTTTTTCTGGGTTTAGACAGAGCTTATAATTCTGAACGGGGTGTTGGTTTTCTCGCAGTATTTAATTACCCAAAAAGTTCCTTTAGAGCTACCGTCCCAAAAGGCTAACACCTCGTCCGCATAATCAACGATCTGTTCGTTTCTCTTTATAGGCGCGGCACGACCGTATCTTTGATATTCAGGGAGAAATTCTGTGAGCTTCAATCCTCTTTTCTCGGCAAATTCCGCCGCACAGCAGTCTATCCCCTTTGCTCCACCCGAAACTATCTCGGTAACCTTGTCCGAAATATAATCCTCTAAATTTTCAATTACTAAATTTCTCGAACCTATAACAGCCAATTTCATACCCGTTCTTCCTTTTGAACATATTTTGGACTTATTTTGTGTCTATAGATAACATAATAACACAAAATAAGTATAAAGTAAATACATAATAAGTTCAAAAGAGGAGTCTGTTATGCCTGTAAAAAGTTTATCTATTAGAATAGAAGATGAAATGCTTGATAAATTACACGTTGTTGCAGATTACGAAGGTAGGAGTGCCAATAGCCAGATTTTGATCCTTATTCGCGATTGTATTGAAGCATACGAAGAAAAGCATGGAGAAATAAAAACAGGAAAAAGATAACACAAAAAATCAGTCAGCCACATACGTGGCTGACTGATTTTTTATTATAGATAAATATAAAATTATCCAATACCAACGACACTGTCGCCGTCAAATCCTATTTCGAGATTTACTACAGCACCGATAGCTGTAAGCTCTTTCTTGTATTGCTCGTTTGCGGCTTCGTCGTTCGATGTAGCAAGCTGCGCTTTCCACTTAGCGTCAAGCGCTTCCAACATTTCGTCCTGTTCCTCTTGCGAAAGTGTCTCGCCTGTAGCCAGCGGGTCGGACTTCGCCTCTTCTCCGCCCTCGTAAACGCTGTTAACAAGGGTTTCGGTAACTACCACAGAACCGATCGCTCTGTCAACAAACTCACCGGCAGTTATTCCTGTTGCGCTGTCCTCACCAAAGGTGTTCTTCTTATCCGACTGACCTGCACTCATCGCGATATTCATCATATCGTTGACCGCCTGAGCCTCTTTCTCATACTCTTCATCGGTAAGATTCTTCTCTTCCTTTACCTTGGACATATTGCCAAACATATCAGAGAACATATCGGCAACGGGCTCTGCACTCTGGTCGCTGACACCGTATTCCTTTACCATATCGGGTGTGGAGAGCGTCTGGAGCGTCTTGGACGAGGTGGGTGTGAGATCCTTCATAAGCTCGGTGACCGCAGCGGTAGTATCTCCGCTTTCTCCCGAAATTCTTATTATCTCAACGGTCTTACCCAAGGACTTCATAAGAGTTGTGTAGCTCTCGCCGTTAGCCTTACCGTCACTCATTGTACGAGCTATATCGGTAGCGCTGGCAACGGTAAGTCCGGTGTTCTTTATAACCGTTTTCGACTGAAGTGTTCCCATCAGTATATTCTTAGCGATATCTCCGCCTACGGTCTCGGAATCCGAGAAGGCATCGAAAACAGGTCCGAGGTCAACTATTATGCGCTCAACGTCGCTGCTTCCGAAGTTGGTAACGTCCTCAACGAGAACAAGAAGCTGCTTGAATATGTTTGCAAGGGCGTGAGCTTCCTTTTCCTTGTCGGTTATATTCTTTGCGGATATCTTGAGCTCGTCAGCGGTTACTATAGAGCTTATCTCGCCTATAGCCGCTGCGTCTGCAAATTCAGCCTTCTTATAGTTGAGATCCTCTTTTCTGATATCATCAATAAGCTCTTTCGCTATCTCTGCGGATATCTCTTCGATATCCTCGTCGGTAAGATCCTCTGCCATATCAAGCTTGCAAAGCTCCTCGGCAACTATAGCCTGAAGCGCTTCCTCGCTGATATCCTTGTTTGCGCGGGCGATTATAGCATCGATAAACTCAAGAGCATCTCTTTCTTCAACGTTAGAGCTTGAGATATAGGAAACTTCAACGCTTCCCGAAGCCGATATAGGCTGAACGGTGTGCTTGTGAGGAGCAAAGAAGTTCTTAACACCCTCTTTATCTGTAACAGACTCATCGTCTATCATATCTATCGCGATACAGTGAGCAACACCCTCGGAGATAGACATTCCGTATCTGTCGTATATGTTATATATCTCGGTTGCAAGCCAATCTACCTTGTGCGCGTTATCGTCCTCGTTGTGTACTTCTTCATACACAGCAGCCATATCATCGATAAAGCCGTTGTAGATCGCCTCGTTATCGCTCAGCATATTAAGATTATCGGCAAACAGCGATATCGCCACGTTAGTCATACTAGCCGACAAGGAAGCAAGTCTTTCATTGTTCAAGAACTCAAGCATTGCTGCCGATACCAGCTCCTCGTCCTCAAACATTCCAAGACCGCCGTTATCGCCCTTGGTGGACTCGAGAGCATCGTGCTCGACCAGAAGAGCCACTACCTTGAGCATAGTGGAAATATCCTCGGTCACAGTTTCGTAGGTAGAATCCTTCATTATGACAACGAAATCGGTCACAACGGGATCAAACTGCTCTCCGACACTCGGAAGAGCTATGCCGCAGAACTCCTCGCCCTGACTCCAATCGTCAGCCGCCGCCGAGAGAAGGTCGGAGATTATCATAGGAACGACCTTCGCCTGCTCAAAGCTTGTGCAGACCTCTCTGAGCGAATCGGCCTTTTCCTTGTTTGTGATATCATCATTTGAAATATTGGTGAGAGCCGAAAGGAACGAGCCCATAAGCTCTACCTCTTTATCCATAGCTACCACTTCTCCGTTTACGGGATATGTGGTAAGTCCCTTGTATATAAGTCCTCCGCCGAGAACGCGCACGGTCTTTGCACCCGCATTTTCAGCCGCCGCGTCGGATATCTCAACTGCGAGCGCTATAATTTCGTCGTCAGAGCCCGATGCCGTTTTAACGGCGTTGTTGATAAGTGACATATTTCCCACGAAGGGAGAAAGAAATGCTATAACGAAGAACAGAGAACAAATTCCGCCCAAAGCAGCTCCCAAAGCATCGAACTTGTGGGTACTCTTAAAGGGCAAAAGCCTCTTTTTCTTCCTGCTCATCTTAACTTCAACAACTTCAGCGACCTCTTCGGTCTCAGCAACCTGCTCTGCCGCCTGTTCTGTTGCCTCTTCTGCCGCCTCTGCCGCCTCTGCCTCAGCCTGTGCAGGGATCTCTTCCTTCTTCTTGCCTATCTTAAGCAAGAGCTTAGCTATCGGAACAGAAGCGCAGCGGTTTATGATTCCCTTCACTATGAGGAAAATGGGAAGGAATACCGACGACGCCACCACAGCCGCAACGATAGCTCTTACAAGCGCGGGAAGCGTGGGGATAAGGTCTATCATCTGGGCGAACCCGGACAGCTTCTCGTTACCTGCCATAAGCTCCTTGAGCATATCAACAAGCGCACCGCCGCCAAACCACGCTATCAGAGCGGATATTACTATAGATACTATCACCGACAGTAACAAGGCTATAATTCTTGCAGCAGACAAGTGCCACGTGTACTTTCTTCCCTTAAGAACTCCTATGCCAACAGCCACAAGAGCAAGGAAAAGAAAGGCAAGAGAAAATACCAATGAAAACATTGTGTAACCTCCATTTTATTTTATTTGTTCATACACCCTTAATAATATACCTTTTTTGCCAATTTGTCAATGGATTTTGAAAGATATGTCAGTTCTGCCTCAAAAACGCAACTCGGAATAATCTCATATAATAAAAGAGCAAAGAAAAATAATTCCCGTCATCTGTGCAAAAACTAATAGTACCGATTACTTTTATATGGGGGATAAAATGAGAAAAACCAAGATAGTATGCACCGTAGGTCCTGCTTGTAACAACGAGGAGACACTTCGGCGAATGTGTCTTGCGGGAATGAACGTTGCAAGACTTAATTTTTCACACGGCACACACGAGGGGTATCTTGAAACTATAGATCTTATCAAAAAAATACGGCGTGAGCTTGATATGCCGATAGCGATATTGCTTGACACAAAGGGACCCGAATTCCGCATAAAGACCTTCCGAGATGGAAAGATAACTCTCAACGAAAACGACGAGTTCACCTTTACCACAGAGGATATCGTGGGAGATAACACCCGCGTTTCGGTTAATTACGAGGGACTTCCCTCCGATATGGCGGTGGGCGACAGGATACTGCTGAACAACGGACTTATAGTATTTACCGTGAAGAGTATAGAGGGCAACGATATCCGTTGCCGCGTGGACGTGGGCGGAGAGCTTTCGGACAGAAAGAGCATGAGCTTTCCGAACAAGGTACTAAAGCAGATATATCTGAGTGAGGACGACAAGCGCGATATCCTATTTGGAATAGAGCAAGGCGTGGACTTTATCGCCTGCTCCTTTGTATCCACCAGACAAGACCTTGTTGACGTGAAGAATTTTATCAAGGAGTTGGGCGCTGAGGATATAGATATCATCGCCAAGATAGAAAACCGCGCGGGAGTGGATAATATTGAGGAGATATGCCGAGAGTGCGACGGTATAATGATAGGCAGAGGGGATATGGGCGTGGAGATACCCTTTGAGGAGCTCCCCGCCATTCAAAAGCAGCTTATCACGACCTGCAGACTTCTGGGCAAGCGCGTTATAACCGCCACCGAGATGCTTGAATCGATGATACACAATCCGCGTCCCACAAGAGCCGAGATATCCGACGTGGCGAACGCTGTCTACGACGGAACGAGCGCGATAATGCTATCGGGCGAGACCGCCGCGGGAAAATATCCCGTGCTGTCGGTAAGCACTATGGCGCGTATCGCCGAGCAGACCGAGGCTAACATAGACTATTCGCAGATGTTCCGCACCTCGCAGTTCATCATAAAGAACACGGTAGACGCGATATCTCACGCCACCTGCGGAATGGCTATGGATATAGGCGCGCGGGTGATAGTTGCCTGTACGCTGTCGGGTATGACCGCGAGAATGATATCCCGCTTCCGCTCGCCGATAGACATAATCGGGCTCACCACCGACGAGCGCACCTGGCGCAAGCTTGCGCTATCCTGGGGAGTACTTCCCGTGATGAGCGAGGTCTTCACCTCTACCGACGTGCTTTTTTACAGCGCTAAGAATATAGCCAAGCAGAAAATGAGCCTTTGCGAGGGTGAGCGGATAGTGATAAGCGGCGGTCTGACCAACGGACATTCGGGCAATACCGATATCATCAAGGTGGAAACGGTAGGTTGAAAAGAATAATTTTCTCCTTGCAACGGGGTTTGTGCAAAGCCTTCCTCCGGGAGGAAGGGGGACCACGAAGTGGTGGAAGGAGCCCGCGTAACGTGAAATTTAGGCTGATTATATTGTAACGCCTTCTCCCTCAGTCGCTTTGCGACAGCTCCCTCCCGGAGGGAGCCTTCTTCTCAAAAGCATTTTCTTGTCTTTTTATTTAACATCTGCTTATCGGCACTGGCTTTTTTGAACCCCGCCGCTATGGCGGAAAACGCTCCGAGGTTTAAAATCCTCGGAGCGCTCTCTGTTTATTTTACAAAATTCGTGTATATCTTGGTCTCCTTTTCGGGCAGACCGTACTTCTCTTTTCCAAGCTCTATGCTTCTCATAAGGAAGGTCATATTCTCGGCAAGGGTCCTCATCGTCTGCATACCCTCCTCGTCCTGCTCTGCCTCACCCGGAAGTCTGCCGTGAACGTCGTTCCAATAGCTGCTCGGAGCTATCGGCATACCCGATATGGTGAAATACTTGTTCAGTCTGTCATACGCCGAGGAAAGTCCGCCGCGGCGAGCCGCCACCACAGCCGCTCCCACCTTCATTCTCTTGTCTATACCGCCCGTGCTGTAAAACAGACGGTCAAGCACCGCAAGAAGAGTTCCGTTTGCCGACGCGTAATAAACAGGGCTTCCGATGACCACACCGTCGCACTCTATAAGCTTTGCCGCCAGCTCGTTGACGACATCGTCAAAGGCGCACTTGTTGTTCTTATGGCAATATCTGCAGGCAACACAGCCTCTTACAGGCTCTTTTGCCACGCATACTATCTCTGTTTCGACACCGTTCTTCTCGAAAACCTTTCGCATCTCACCGAGAGCCGTTGCGGTGTTTCCGTTATCTCTCGGACTTCCGTTTATCATAAGCACCTTCATACATCTATCCTCCAATTAAGTCTGTCTTTACCGATATTATACATAATTTTCGTCAATATGTCAATGTCAAGTGTATTTGTTTGCCCCATTTTTTACCTGCATTCAAAGTAAATTTACAAAAAGATGCTTTTATAATCGGATAAATTGTTATATAATAGTATATTGTATGTATTTTACCAAGGAGAACGATATATGATAAAACAACTTTTAAAAAGTGTGCGCGAATATAAGCTCAGCTCGATACTCGCGCCGACCTTCGTGGCGGCAGAGGTAATAGTTGAGTGTATACTGCCCTTTGTAACCGCAAAGCTCGTGCACAATATAGAGATCGGCTGCGATATGTCCACCATCATAAGCTATGGACTTCTGCTCGTGGCACTTGCATTCACCTCTCTTGCCTTCGGAGCGCTTTCGGGGCACTTTTGTGCTATCGCCGCCTGCGGATTTGCAAAGAACCTCAGACACGATATGTATTGCTCTATCGGAAGCTTTTCCTTTACCAATATCGATAAGTTCTCCGCCTCAAGCCTTGTGACAAGACTTACCACCGACGTTATGAACGTTCAGATGTCCTATATGATGATAATCAGAACGGCTGTGCGCGCTCCCCTTATGATAATTTTTGCGCTCACTATGGCTGTCATCGTCAGCCCGTCGGTATCCCTTTCCTTCGCGGTCATAGTTCCCTTCCTCGCTATCGGTCTCGGACTTATAGTAAAGAACGCTTGGGGTATATTCCACGCCGTATTCAAGAAATACGACGCGCTGAATAACTCTATACAGGAAAACGTGAGCGGAATGAGAGTTGTTAAGGCTTTCGTTCGCGAGGAATATGAAACCGAAAAATTCAATAAGGCATCGGACGACGTCTGCGCCGATTTTACACGCGCCGAGAAGATACTCGCGCTCAATAACCCGCTTATGCAGCTCTGTATGAACGCGCTTATGGTGTCGGTATCCTTCATAGGCTCTTACACTATAATCAAGACCCAAGGCGCGGCACTTCAGGTCGGCGAGCTTGCCGCCCTCATAACCTACGGTGTACAGATACTTATGAGCCTTATGATGCTCTCTATGATAATAGTTATGATAGCTATGTCGGTAGCCTCGGGTAAACGTATAACCGAGGTACTTACCGAGAAAAGCTCGATAACCTCGCCCGAAAACGCGCTCACCGAGGTCAGCGACGGAAGCATAGTTTTCGAGAACGTAAGCTTCAAATATTCAGAGAGCGCCGAGCGCTTTGCCCTCTCGGATATCGACCTCACTATCGCATCTGGCGAAACGGTTGGAATAATCGGCGGCACGGGAAGCAGCAAGACCTCGCTGATACAGCTCATATCAAGACTTTATGACGTTACCTCTGGCTCGGTCAAGGTCGGCGGAGAGGACGTCAGAGATTACGACCTCGAGGTGCTCAGAAATAACGTTGCGGTTGTGCTTCAGAAGAATATTCTCTTCTCGGGAACTATCAAGGACAACCTTCGCTGGGGCGACCCGAATGCAACCGACGAGGAGATGGAGCGCATCTGTAAGCTCGCTCAAGCAGACGAATTCATACAGAAATTCCCCGATAAATACGACACCTATATCGAACAGGGCGGAGCTAATGTTTCCGGCGGACAGAAGCAAAGACTGTGTATCGCCCGCGCGCTGCTCAAAAAGCCTAAGATACTCATTCTCGACGACTCCACGAGCGCGGTGGACACAAAGACCGACGCTCTTATCAGACGCGCGTTCGCCGAGGAGATACCCGGAACGACCAAGATAATAATAGCGCAAAGAATATCCTCCGTGCAGGACGCGGACAAGATAATAGTTATGAACAACGGTACGATAGAGTCGGTGGGCAGCCACGACGAGCTTATGAAGATAAGCCCCATTTACCGTGAAGTATACGAATCTCAGGTAAAGGGAGGTGACGGCGAAAATGAATAAGAAAAACAACAAGCCCAAAAAGGGCGGCCGTCCGCCTATGCAAAAGGGCGTTATACCCCGCCTTCTCAAAATGCTTTTTGCCGATTACCGTCCTCAGCTTATAGTGGTAATGATATGTATCGTGCTCACGGCGATAGGCTCGTCGGTGTCGAGCATCTTTATGAGCACCCTGATAAGCTACATCGAGCAGGGTGTGCAGAACGGCTGGGACGCTGTAAAAGTAAGCATACTCACGCTTATCGCTATAATGGTATCTATTTACGTCATTGGTATTATCGCTTCCTTCATATACACAAGACTTATGGCTATCGTCACACAGGGCTTCCTGAATAAGACCAGACAGCGTATGTTCGACGGAATGGAGAAGCTCCCCCTTCGTTATTTCGATACCACCCATCACGGCGACATAATGTCCTACTATACCAACGATATCGACACTCTGCGTGAGCTTATCTCAAGATGTATACCGCAGATAATAACCTCGTCGCTTATCATCACCATACTCGTGTTCAATATGCTCTATCTCAGCCTTTGGCTGGCGCTCGTAATATTCGTGGGCGTTATCGCTATGGTATTCGTCACCAAAAAGGTGGGCGGCAACAGCGCGAAATACTTTATGAAGCAGCAGAAATCCATCGGTAAGACCGAGGGCTTTATCGAGGAGATGATAAACGGACAGAAGGTCATCAAGGTTTTCTGTCACGAAAAGCAGAGTGAGAAGGATTTCGATGCCGTTAACGAACAGCTCTGCCGCGACGCGACCAACGCAAACCGATTTGCGAATATCCTTATGCCTATTATGGCGAATATTGGAAATATACTCTACGTTCTGATAGCCTTCACGGGCGGCGCGCTCATAATCATAGGCGGTGTGCCGAACGTGTCTATCTCAACCCTTATAACAGGCAACGCCGTGCTCGGAGTTGCGATAGTTATTCCCTTTCTCAATATGGCAAGACAGTTCACTAACAACGTGGCTCAGATATCCCAGCTCCTCAACTCGATAGTTATGGCTACCGCCGGCGCGGGGCGCGTGTTCGAGCTTATGGACCAGATACCCGAGAAGGACGAGGGCTACGTTACGCTCGTAAACGCAAAAGAGGTTGACGGAAAGATAGTTGAATGCAAGGAGCGCACAGGCCTCTGGGCGTGGAAACATCCCCACAGCGCCGACGGAAGTATTACCTACACAAAGCTTGAGGGCAGAGTTACTATCGAGCACATGGACTTCGGATACGTACCCGAAAAGACCGTGCTTCACGATATCTCGCTTTACGCCGAGCCGGGACAGAAGGTAGCATTTGTCGGAGCTACGGGCGCGGGAAAGACGACCATAACCAACCTTATCAACCGCTTCTATGATATCGACGACGGAAAGATACGTTACGACGATATCAATATAAACAAAATAAAAAAGGCGGATCTCCGCCGCTCGCTTGGAATAGTTCTTCAGGATACAAACCTCTTTACGGGTACTGTTATGGATAATATCCGTTACGGAAAGCTCGATGCCACCGACGAGGAGTGTATAGCCGCCGCAAAGCTCGCAAACGCACACGACTTTATAACGCGTCTGCCTAAGGGCTACAATACTATGCTCACCTCAAACGGAGCTAATCTCTCGCAGGGACAGCGTCAGCTCATCTCCATAGCGCGCGCCGCGGTCGCCGACCCGCCCGTTATGATACTTGACGAGGCGACCTCGTCTATCGACACACGTACCGAGGCTATAGTTCAAAAGGGTATGGACGCGCTGATGCACGGCAGAACGGTCTTCGTTATAGCGCACAGGCTCTCTACCGTAAGAAACTCGGACGTTATAATGGTGCTTGAAAACGGCTCGATAATAGAGCGCGGAAATCACGAAAAGCTCATCGCCGAAAAGGGCAAATACTACCAGCTCTACACCGGAGCTTTTGAGTTAGAATAGATAAGATATGATAAGATAAGGGAGAACCTTTTAAGGAAAGGTTCTCCCTTTAACCCTCTCCAAACCTTTTTACACGTTGGGTCAGGTTAAATCGATAATACGCTATTTTGTTCTCCTAACGGAGAACAAAGGGTTATAAGCAAAAATCCGCGTGCGAAGCTGAGGGTTTTGGTTTAAGGTGACGCTCGCATCGGCACTTCGCACTCGCGCTCCCGCTGCTGCTATTCGTGCCACGCTTTCGCTACCACTCATTAACGCAGCATACTAACGGTAAAGCAAAATTAAATCTAAAATAAACAAATAAGAAAAATATAAAATAGAAAGCCAAACTCCATCCACAAACTGTAGAGGGCGACGTCCTCGACGCCCCGCACCATTCAGCAAGACAAACCGTCTGTAGCTAAAAATAGTGTGAAAGTTTTTGAGGGGGCAAAGGGGGAACTTTTTTCAAAAAGTTCCCCCTTATATAATAATTATTTTATCTGTGTTCCTTCGGGTATCATATCGTCAACGAATATCACCTTACAGCCGCAGGCGTTATTTGTACCTGCGAGGAGCATACCGTTGCTTGTGACACCTGCAAATCTTGCGGGCTTGAGGTTAGCGATAACTATTATCTTTCTGCCCACAAGCTCCTCGGGCTTATATTCGCCCTTGATGCTTGAAACGATAACTCTCTGACCGATACCGTCGTTAAGAGTGAGCTTAAGACAGCTATGGGATTTTCTTATCTCTGTCGCCTTTTCTATCTTACAAACGCGAAGGTCGAGCTTTGAGAAGAGGTCTATATCTATCTCTTCCTTGATGGGCTCAACGGGATCGGGATCACCGTAAACTCTCTCTTCGACCACCTCTTCAACCGCTTCCTCTTCGGGAGCAAGCTCCGCCTCGGTTGCGGGATACGAGAAGTCAAGAAGACCTATATAATCCTCTTTGTTGATAGCATAAAGGAAGAGATAAAGTCTGGGGCCCTTTTCTCTGTCTATAAGAAGCTTGTAAACGTTCTTAAAGAAAGTACCCTGAATACCCTTAAGCTCTTTGTCTGTCATATTTTCGCCGTATATTCTCTTGGGTATAGCATAGAGCTCGGCGTTGAGGTCATCAAGCGTGTAGCCGTCCTTCGAGAGGAACGCGTGAAGCATCTCTATCTCGCGCTTCTCGTTTTCGTCCATAGCCGAATATACTTCCCAGTTGCGTCCGCGACGGAGCTTGTTCATACTCTCGGGAGAGCACTGCTCAAGCCAGAATTTAGCGCGTTCAAGTCTGTCGGCGAACTGCTCGTACTTATAGGGTGTGCCTATCTTTTCAAAAACGGTTTCGAGCATCGGCACGTTGAAGTTAACTACCGAGCCGAGCTGAACAAGAAGTCCCATAGGAACGGTCTCGACGTGGTGTCCCTCGACCTCGGTGTTATACATAACCGCCTGAGTGAACTCGTTTGCAGTGCCGTTTCTCACGTCGGTGAGCATCTTGTCATACTCAAAATACTGACGGAGAATTCCATCGTCAAAGCAGATATCGAAAGCCTTGGTGGGGTCTGTCTTAGCGTAGAGCCAAAGCAGGACCTCGGGCTGATATATTTTGAGAAGCGTTTCGGGAGTGAGGTTAAGACCCGACGAGCTCGACATCTTACCCGTCATACCCTTGATACCAATAAACTCATACCCTTGGAAAAGGGGAGCTTCGTGGTTAAATACCTTCTTGGATATCACCTTGGAGTTATTATAAGAGCCTGTGGGAGCGGCGTGATCCTTTCCGCCGGGTTCAAAATCGACCTGCTCGTATCTCCAACGCATAGGCCAGTCTATCTTCCAGCCGAGCTTACAGTTGAAGTTAGTGAGAAAATTGAAGTGACCGCTGTGACCGCACTTACAGGTGTACTCCGCCTCGGTGCAATCCTCGGAGAGCGAGGTTATAGTTGTGAAGTCGGTGTGGCACTCGGGGCAGAAAATGCTTACGGGGTAGTAATTAGCCTTCTCGGCGTCGTGCTCAGCCTTTATCTCCTCGGGAGATTTTGAGGGGTCTTTGGTCTTGAAGGAATCAAGTATCTCAAATATCTCTCCCCTCTTCTGGAGCGACTCGATTATATCCTTTGTATATTTACCCGAGCGGTACATCTGCGCCTGATAGCGGCAATCGAGCTCAATGCCGAAGGGCTTGATACCGTTGAGGAATTCTTCCTCAAAATGCTGAGCGTAGTTTTCGTGACAGCCCCAAGGGTCGGGAATATCAACGTAAGGACAGCCGATATATTTATCGTAGCTATCTCCCACTACCGCCTGAACGTTTGCGGGGATCTTACGGCAACGGTCGAACTCGTCCCACGAGATGAGAAGTCTTGCCTTCTTCCCCTTCTTCTGCAACGCCTTTACAACGAAAAGAGGGGTTGCGAGATCTCTGAAATTACCAATATGAACAGAGCCTGAGGGACTGACTCCCGCAGCGCAGACGTATTCTTCTTTATTCGGATTGCGTTCTATCAGCTTTTCTGCAATTTCTTCCGACCAATGCATTTTTTAGCTCCTTTAATTTTGAAATTATTATATCCTTAATATTTTACCACAGTTATACTGTATTGTCAAGAATTAATCACATCAGAAACAATTCAAGCACGAACACAGTTACCGAGCTCATTATAGCCACAGGGAAAAGTCCCTGTCCAAGCCACGCCATAACTACCGCCACAACGAGCGCCGCAAGACCCGCTATAGGTGTCTGTGTAGCCTCTATTATCGCGGGGAAGGTCATCACCGCAAGTGTGACGTAGGGCACATAATAAAGAAACGAGCGTATAAACCTGTTCTTTATCTCGCTTCTTATGAGAGTGAGGGGCAAAGCCCTTATGAGGTAGGTCACAAGCGCCATACCGAAGATATATATGTAAACGTTATTCGGCATTCTTCTGCTCCTCCTTTATGGGGAATAACAGAGCCGCGGCAAGGGATATCACCACAGTCAGGAGTATTATCTTCACTCCGTCCGAAACGGCGTCAAATATCGGTATGGCAGAGGCGGCATAGCTCAAAGCAAAGCTTATCAGCACCACGCCAAGCACTATCTTGTTCTTTTTCGATTCGGGAACGAAGACCGATATAAACATTCCGTAAAGGCTGACTCCAAGCGCGCTGAGAACACCCGTGGGCAGAATGCTTCCAAGCAACGTGCCGCACAAAGTTCCGAGCGACCACCCGGGTATCGCCATACTCGCCGCGCCGTAGGTGTAAAAGGGGTCAAGGCGCTCGTCAAGCGCTATCGACACGCCAAAGTTCTCATCGGTGATACAGTATCCGAGAAGCAATCTCTGCACCGTACCCACTCCCGGCTTCAGCTTTTGGCTCAGCGCCGCCGACATCAGCATATATCTGGCGTTGGCTATCGCCTCCATCAAGAAGACCTCAAAATATCCCGCTCCCGCGGCGATAAGAGTAAAGCCTATGTATTCGCCCGCCGAGGCGTTTATAAGAAAGCTTGTAAGCGTTGCCTCGAACGAGCCAAACCCCGCGTTTTTCGCGGCAATACCGATCGTGATACCAACGGCAAAATACCCAAGCGCTATCGGTATTCCCGCCTTTATACCTCGCAAATAATTTTTCTTTCTGCTCATTTTATGATTTCCATTCTAAAATAAAAAACAAACACTGCGAGGAAACCCAAAAGGATCTCCCCGCAAAATTTAAAGCCAATCTTATCTACAAATTTCGTGCGACATCTGGTAGAGTGTTTCGATCTCTCTTCTTCTCTTCTGGCAGATAGCCTTCATCTGCTCTATCTCTTCCTCAGAGAATCTGTCAAGATCTCCGTCCTTCAGCGTACCCTTATACATACGGTCGGTAGTAAGCGCGAACACGATGTCAAGAGATGTGATCTCTCCGTCGTCCTCGATAACGACCTTGTTGCTCTTGCCCTCAAGCAAAAGCTCAACCGCCTTAACACCCATCTTGGTTGCGGTAAGTCTGTCGCGCAAGGAAGGAGTTCCTCCTCTTACAACGTGAGCAAGACGCGCAAACTTGGTTTCTATTCCCGTCTGCTCCTCTATCTTTCTCGCAAGCTCCTCGCCGTAACGGATCTTGTATCCCTCAGCGCCCATTCTGTAAACGCCCTCGCTGACTATAGCTATCATTCCGCGCTTACCCTGCTCCTTGGCTCTGACGATCTGGTTTATAGTATCCTCCTCGTCAAAATCCATCTCGGGAATACAAACGGCGATAGCTCCCGATGCTATAGCGGTATTGAGCGCGAGCAGACCGCAGTCACGTCCCATTACCTCAACAACGTTACAACGCGCGTGTGACTCACAGGTGTCGCGAAGTCTGTCTACCGTCTGGAGTATTGTATTCATCGCGGTATCAAAGCCAACGGTATAGTCGGTAGCTGTGATATCGTTATCTATAGTTCCCGTAACACCGATAGTGGGTATTCCGCGAAGGGTCAAGTCGGTAGCTCCTCTGAAAGTACCGTCACCGCCGATAGCAACTATTGCGTCTATATTGTACTTTTTGCAGGTAGCGATAGCCTTCTGCATACCCTCTTCGGTTTTGAACTCAGGGCAACGGTTGGAATAAAGCACCGTTCCACCGTGGGTTATTATATTAGAAACAGAATTAGAGGTAAGCGGGATAAGATTTTCGTTCATAAGACCGCTGTATCCGCCTATTATTCCCATTACCTCAACGTGTTCCTCAAGCGCTTTTCTGGTTATTGCGCGCACTGCCGCATTCATTCCGGGAGCGTCGCCACCCGACGTAAGAACACCTATTCTTCTAAGATTTCTCATAACTTCAGTCAACCTCTTTCGAACTCATATATTAGTATCAAAAAACACTATGGACTCTATTATAATACACTATTATACCAAAAGTCAACACCTTTTATCGACAAAAACAAATATTTTTACCGCCTCACAGACCGCTCTTCAAAACCATATCAAAAGCGTTGCTCGCCGACACGCTTCTTATATATTCTCTGCTCTTCTTAGGGGAGAGCGAGAGCTTTCTTACCTGCTCTCCGGTTTTCGTGCTTATGCCAACGAAGACCGTGCCGACAGGCTTTTCGGGAGTTCCGCCCGTGGGTCCCGCAATACCCGTGACCGACACGCCAACGTCAGCCCCAAGAGCCTCTCTGACCCCCCTTGCCATCTCAGCCGCCGTCTGCTCTGACACCGCTCCGTGCTCAGCCAAGGTCTGCTCTCTCACACCCAGCAATCGCATCTTCGCCTCATTCGCATAGGTGACACAGCCACCCAAAAAGACCTCGGATGCGCCCGATATCTCGGTCATTCTCTTTGATATAAGTCCGCCCGTGCAGGATTCGGCACAGGCAAAGCTCAGTCCTCTCTGCCTGAGGAATTCAAGCGCCGCCCTCTCAAGTGTTTCGCAGTCGATACCGTAAATATATTGTCCAACTTCGGTATTGGAGATTCGTTCTATAACAGAGTCGCACATTTTCCTCGCCTCGTCCCCGTCGGCAGCAGATGCGGTAACTCTCAGTCTTACCTCACCCTCCTTGCAATATGGCGCAACGGTGGGGTTTTCGGATTTTTTCATTATCTCCCCGATAACGTTTTCCACCGCAGACTCTCCCATACCGAATATGTGAACGTTTCTGCTCACTATCACACTGTTTCTTCTACCCTCAAGATAGGGCATAACCTTTTCGTTGAAGATCGGAATTATCTCATTGGGCGGACCGGGGAGCATTATTACTGTCTTTGTATTCCCCTCTCCACCGCACAGGGCGAGCGCGGGAGCTGTGCCGTAGTCGTTATCGAATATGACAGCGCCCTTGGGCATCATCGCCTGCTTTCGGTTGTTTTCGGTCATAACTCTGCCCGTCTTCTTGAAATATTCCTCAATGCGGCAAAGCGAATGAGCGTCAAGCTCCATCTGCCGTCCGAAATGCTCGGCAACCGTTTCCTTTGTGAGGTCATCGTAGGTAGGACCCAAGCCGCCGCTCGTTATTACCATATCGGCGCTCTCAAGGGCGCATCTGAGCGCCGCCTTAAGTCTTTCGGGATTATCCCCGACCGCCGTATGCTTGTAAACGCATATACCAAGCTCGGCGAGCTTTTGCGACAAAAACGCCGCGTTGGTATTAACTATATCGCCAAGCAAAAGCTCAGTTCCCACGCAAAGTATTTCAGCGCTTCTTATCTTATTATCCATAAAAGCTCCAAAAAACAATTTTTTATTTATCGTTGCTGTTGATATTGACATCAAGCTGATTGAAGGGTATCTCTATACCCGCCTTATCAAACGCCTCGTTGATATTCTCAAGCAGATCGGACTTAAGCGCGCCGTAATTCTTAGACTCACACCACACTCTTACAGAGAAATCAAGAGAGGAATCCGCCATATCGGTCACGCGGACGAAGGGCGCGGGATCATTGAGTGCCTTGTTGTTAGCTCCAATGACATCAAATATAGTCTTTCTCACGAGCTCAACGTCGGAATCGTATGAAACACCTATCACAAGATCAACGCGCCTTATATCGTTTCTCGAATAGTTGACTATAGTATTCTCTGTCATTATCTTATTAGGTACAGACACAACAAGATTATCAACCGTATTAAGCACAGTATAGAATATGCCTACTTCCTTTACCGTTCCCGTCTCGCCGTCTATCTTGACAAACTCGCCAACGCTTATCGGCTTGAACACAAGCAGCATTATACCGCCCATAAAGTTAGAGAATGAGCCCTGAACCGCGAGTGCTATAGCAGCACCTGCCGAGGCAAACACCGTAACAACAGAAGCCATGGGAACACCCATTATAGCAACTATGGTTATCGCGAGCACAGCGTACAAGCCTATCTTTATAAAATTGCGAAGAAATATTTTTGCGGTCTTATCCATATGATTGTGTCTTGGTCCGTCGGGAAAATGCTTGATAAGGAATTTTATTAAAATTTTTCCCACAAAGAATACCACCGCGGAAAGCAAAAGCTTACCCGCAATATCTATACAAGCCGACACGATAGAATTAATTATTGACGAAAAATCCATTTTTATTCTCTCCTTTATTATGTGTATATCCTTATCATTATAATACCTTTATGTCGATTTGTCTACCGAAAAAAAATATTTTCTCCTCCCTGTTGAATAATTTTCATTTTGAATGTATAATATACACAGTTTGTTAATAGGAGGTGGAATGATAATGGAAAAATGCTTCCTTTGTCCGAGAAAATGCGGCGTAGAGCGTACTCTCCGCACAGGATATTGCGGCGAGGGGGATACCGCCGTCATATCCCGCGCGGCCCTGCATATGTGGGAAGAACCGCCCATCAGCGGCACGAGAGGCTCGGGAACTATCTTCTTTTGCGGCTGTAACCTGAGATGCGTCTTCTGTCAGAACAAAACGATAAGCCGCGGCGGCGGTGCACGTAAAGAAGTTTCCATAGATGAGCTTTCGGATATTATGCTCGCTCTTGAAGCCGAGGGTGCGCACAATATAAACCTCGTCACCCCCACGCACTTTGCAGACAAGGTAGCCGCCGCGCTCACAAAAGTGAATCATAAGCTGAATATCCCCGTGGTATATAACTCGTCGGGATATGAAAACATATCCACCCTGAGAATGTTTGAGGGACTTGTGGATATCTATCTGCCCGACTTCAAGTACGCGTCAAGTGAGCTTGCCGCCCGTTACTCCTCCGCACCCGACTATCCCGAGGTAGCCAAAGCGGCTGTTGGGGAAATGTTCAGGCAAACGGGCGCATTTGTGTCAGACGAAAACGGAATAATGCAAAAGGGATTGATGGTGCGCCACCTCGTCCTCCCAGCCTGCCGACACGACAGCATAGCCGTCCTCGATATCCTTGCCGACACGCTTCCCACAAAGGACATAAAGCTTAGCCTTATGAGCCAATACACCCCCGAATTTGCGCTTGATTGCGAGTTTAAAAATCTGCACAGAAAGCTGACCTCATTTGAATACAACTCGGTACTCTCTCACGCCATATCCCTCGGATTTGACGGATATTTTCAGCACATATCCTCGGCAACGAGCTCCTATACGCCGGATTTTGGTTAAATCTCAATTATCGTAGGGCGGGGGCTTCCTCCCGTCCTACAAATTGCAAAATAACATTTACACCTCGTGGTGACATTTATTTGAATCGTTTGTAAAACGGGGCGTCGAGGACGTCGCCCCCTACAATTTGTAATACTCTCTACGGAAATTTTTACTGTAACAGATTGTCCTCAAATAAAAAATTGCCTGTAGGGGGCGACGTCCTCGACGCCCCGTGGCACAAAGAATTTAGCAAATGTTAAAATCAGCAATAAAATATTATCTCAAAAAATACAGGCGGAGTCCAAAAGGACTCCGCCTGCATTTATTCAAATCTATTATCTCTTAACTTCTTCCATTACATACGCTTCGAGAATATCGCCGACCTTGATGTCGTTAAAGCGATCAAGTCCTATACCGCACTCGTAGCCCTGAGCCACTTCCTTTGCGTCGTCCTTGAATCTCTTAAGAGAGGATATCTTATCCTCAAAGATAACTATTCCGTCTCTTACAACACGTATCATCGCCGAACGGGCAACCTTACCGTCCTGAACGTAAGAACCTGCGATAGTTCCAACGTTGGGAACGTGTATAGTCTGTCTTACCTCTGCGTGTCCGAGCAGGTTCTCCTTGAACTGAGGAGCAAGCATACCCTTCATCGCGTCGGTTATCTCGTTGATACAGTCGTAGATTATTCTGTAGGTGCGTATATCGACGTTCTGTCTTTCAGCGCTGTCGATAGCCGCCTTGTCGGGACGTACGTTAAATCCTACGATGATAGCGTTGGACGCAGAAGCGAGCATAACGTCGCCCTCACGGATTCCTCCCGCCGCCGCGTGGATAACGCGAACCTTTACCTCTTCGTTGGATATCTTTTCAAGCGACTGCTTTACAGCCTCTGCCGAGCCGCCAACGTCTGCCTTGACTATGACGTTGAGCTCCTTGACACCCTCAGATATCTGAGCGAACAGATCGTCAAGATTTGCTCTCGCGTTAGCCTTGAATATCTCTTCCTTCTCCTTAGCCTTACGCTGATCGGCAAGAGTTCTTGCCATTCTCTCGTCCTCGACTGCGTTGAATTCGTCACCCGCAAGCGGAACGTCTGCAAGACCGATTATCTCAACAGGAACAGAAGGACCTGCCTCCTTAACGATTCTGCCGTTATGGTCGTTCATCGCTCTAACACGTCCTACCGCAGTACCCGCTATAACGATATCTCCGTTGCGGAGCGTACCGTTCTGAACGAGCACGGTTGCAACAGGACCTCTTCCGCGGTCGAGCTTAGCCTCTATTATGATACCCTTAGCGCGTCTCTTGGGATTTGCCTTAAGCTCCTTGACCTCGGCGACCAGAAGCACGTTCTCAAGCAGATCGTCGATACCCTGCTTGGTAAGCGCCGAAACGGGAACGCATATAACGTCACCGCCCCATTCCTCGGGAACAAGGTCGTACTTTGTAAGCTCCTGCTTGATAGCATCGGGGTTAGCGGTGGGTTTATCCATCTTGTTGATAGCAACTATAACGTCGATACCCGCAGCCTTAGCGTGGTTTATAGCCTCTATCGTCTGGGGCATGATTCCGTCGTCTGCCGCAACAACGAGTATCGCGATATCGGTCGACTGAGCGCCTCTCGCTCTCATCGCGGTAAACGCCTCGTGTCCGGGGGTATCGAGGAAGGTTATATCCGCTCCGTTTACACGGACTCTGTAAGCACCGATGTGCTGTGTGATTCCTCCCGCCTCGCCCGAGGTGACGCTCGTATGTCTTATAGCGTCAAGTATAGAGGTCTTACCGTGGTCAACGTGACCCATTACGCATACGACGGGAGCTCTGGGAACAAGATCCTCTTCGGAATCCACCTCGTCCTCAAAGAGCTTCTCCTCTATCGTAACAACGACCTCCTTAGTCGCGGGGATACCCAACTCATCGGCAACTATTGCCGCGGTATCAAAATCAACGGTCTGGTTTACAGTTACCATCATACCAAGCATCATAAGGCGCTTTACGACCTCGCCCGATGTGACCTTAAGTCTTGACGCGAGATCGCTGACCATTATCTCCTCGGGAAGAGTAACGCTTGTGGGCGCTTTGGTAACGGGAGCCGACGACTTCTTGCCCTTGTTGAACTTATTCTTATTGCCCTGCATACCGCCCATACGGTTTGCGGCAGGCGCTTGCTTCTTCACTCTCTGGTTTCCGCCGCGAGTATCCGCAACAGAATCGGGAACGAAAACGTCAAGCTTCTCGTCGTACTTGGAAAGGTCTACCGACTCGGCTCTCATATCGACCACTCTCTTAGCTCCGCGAGCCTTAGGCGCTTCTGTTCCCACGTTGCCCTGCGAACGGTCTATAAGCGTGGGCTTGAATTTTTCTCTGGGCGCGTTCTGCGATCTTGTATCGTCCTTATCTCTGAACTGAGTAGCTCCCTTGCGGTCGCCGCGGTCAAAGCCCTTCTGCTGATTCTGTCCGAAGGGATTTGCAAATCTATCGCCTCTGTTCTGATCGTTTCTTCCCTGACGGAAATCTCCCGACTGAGCCTTGGGCGCGCCGAAATTCTCTCTGGGCTGCCACTGGCGGTCAGGTGTCCTCTGCGCGGGAGCGCCCTGTGCACGGTAGGGGTTACCCTGCTGGGGAGCTGCCCCTCTGGGAGCGTTGTTGTTTCTCTGCGCGCCCTGAGCATCTCTGCGCATATCGGGTCTTGCATCTGCCGATCTCTGCGGCGCTCTGTCAAAGGTTTTGGGAGCAGCGGGAGCTTTGGGAGCTGTCTGCTCGGGTCTTGCCTTGACCTCTTCCGCCTTCTTCTGTGCGGGAGCTGCCTTCTTGGGCTCAACTTTCTCCACCTTCTTAGGCTCTTCCGCCTTAACAGGCTCTGCCTTCTCTACCTTTTCATCCTTCTTGGGTTCTTCTGCCACGGGCTCGACCTTAGCGGGCTCTGCCTTCTGGGGCTTCTCAGCCTTTTCCGCCTTCGGCTTCTTGGACGGGATATAGGTAGTTCCGTTCATGTATTTTTCTATATTGTCTATCTGGTTATCTCTTGTAAGAGTTTCAAAGAGAATGTCAAACTGCGCGGGATCAAGCATTGCCTGCGTAGACTTAACTCCTACTCCCTTTGAGGAAAGTATGTCGGTCAGCTCCTTGTTCTTAATATTAAGATCCTTCGCAAGCTGACTTACTTTGAATTGTGGATTATTAGCCATTCTTTATACCATGTCCTTTCATATCGAACCGAATTTGATATATTTCTCTGTCAGACAAGACATCTGTGTATCAGTAACCGCTACTGCTCCGATAGGAGAGAGCTTTCCAACCGCCGCCGCGAGTGTCATAGCATCTGAGGATATCCTCACGAGCCGCACCCCATAGTAGGCGCAACGGTCGCATATTCTCTTGTGGGTGTTGGGCGAGGTGTCCGACGCCTCAAAAACTATCCTCGGCATTTTATCTCCGCCCCGCTTCATCGCTTCGCATATAAGCGGTATCCCCACAGTTATCTTTCCCGCTCTCGCGCAAAGTCCGAGCGCCGAGAGCAGCTTTTTTTCATCGGTAATAACAATTTCACTCATTTTCGGAAAGCTCTGTCTCCATTCTGTCGTAGACCTCATCGGGGATCGTACAATCAAGATTTCGGTCTATCCTGCGCGACTTTCTCGCTTTTTTGAGGCAGTCCAGAGATCTGCATATATAAGCTCCTCTGCCCGATTTCTTCCCCGTAAAATCAAGGGATATCTCTCCCTCGGGGGATCTTACCACTCTGAGCAGCTCGCCTTTCGGCTTGTGCTCGTTACAGCCCAAACACTGGCGCTGGGGGATCTTTTTCTTCCTCTGTTCCATTGCAGCCCTTCCTTTCTGAGTGTTAAACCTTAAGATTATCTTATTCGGATTTGATATCTATCTTCATTCCTGTAAGTCTTGCGGCAAGTCTTGCGTTCTGTCCCTCTTTACCTATTGCCAAAGAGAGCTGATCCTCGTCGACTATTACCTTGCAGGAGCGCTCACCGGTCATCTCCACAGAGCGGACGGTGGCAGGAGCGAGAGCCGATGCCACGTACTCCTCGGGAGACTCGCTGTACTTTATTATATCTATCTTTTCTCCGCGAAGCTCATCGATAATTCCCGAAATTCTCATTCCGTGATTACCGATACAAGCTCCTACGGGATCTACGTCCTCATCTCTGGACCAAACAGCGATCTTGGTTCTCGAGCCCGCCTCACGCGAAACTCCCTTGACGAGAACAACCCCGTCCTGTATCTCGGGTATCTCAAGCTCGAACATACGGCGAACGAGTCCGGGGTGAACTCTCGAGAGAGTGACAAGACGTCCTCTTGCCTCTCTGTTGACCTCCATAACGAATACCTTTATTCTCTCACCGACCGTAAAACTCTCGCCGGGGATCTGTTCGTCCTTCATAAGTACTGCGTGGCTTGTGCCTGTTTCGAGAACGATATTTCCGTTAACGCTATCGATCTTACTTACCGTTGCGGTGATTATCTCCTCGCGCTTACTCTCGTAAGCGTCCTGCATAGCCTTTCGCTCACCCTCTCTGATGCCCTGAATGATGACCGACTTTGCAGCCGCAGCGCTGAGTCTGCGGAAGTTCTTGGTCTTGACCTCATTCTCTACCATCTTTCCGAGGGTGTATCTTCTGCTTATCGCCTTTGCCTCTTCAAGAGATATCTGGCACTGAGGATTTGTTACCTCCTCGACCACCTCTCTCTGCTGATACACCTTGATATCCTCCTTAACGGGGTCTATCGCAACTCTCATCAGCGCGCTGCTTCCGTATTCCTTCTTGACTGCCGAGAGCAGAGCCGCCTCGATCTTTTCTATCATATATTCCTTCGGAATACCCTTTTCCTTTTCCAAAAGCTCAAGAGCAACAAAAAATTCCTTGTTCATTTTTAAAAATCCATTCCTTTATTTATTAAAATTCAAAATAGGTTCGTATCTTAGCCACTGTTTCTCTGGGGAATTCACGCACCGTTCCGCCAACGTCAAGGCGCACCTCTCTATTCTCCCCCAGCTGGAGTATCTTTCCGCGAAAACTCTTCGCGCCGTCAACGGGAGCGTAAAGTCTTACCTCGGCGTCCCAGCCCTCGCACGCCTCGATGTGCATATCGGTGCGAAGCTCGCGTTCTATACCGGGGGAGCTGATCTCAAGATAATACGCCTCCTCAATGGGGTCTACCTCATCGAGCACAACGTCTATAGCTCTGTGCATCTTTTCGCAATCGTCTATCGTGATACCCTCCTCCGAATCTATCGTGATTCTGAGTATCCTTCTGCCGCCTTCCTTAACGAACTCAACGTCCCACACAAAATAACCGAGCTCCTCGGCTATAGGGGATGCGAGCGCGGCAACCGTTTCCGAAATACTCGGGTTCTTAGCCATTCGACTTCCGCCTTTCTCATATTTGATGCGCCGTTGATATTGGAAATTTCCCTCATTCAACAATTAAGAGTGGGTCTTCTCAAACCCACTCTCATCATCATACTGGGTATAGTATACCACATCATTTTCCAAATTGCAATAGTTTTTTTATTTTTTCTTTTATTATTTTTCACATTTAGTTGGGAAAATTGTGTTTACAAAATCCGATATGTATGGTATACTGTTATAATAGGATAATTATTACCATTAATAGTTAATGATAGAAAGAGGTCAACGTGAACCGCGAATTTGATATAAATACCCCGCAAAAAACAGCTCAGCGCTCCCCCGCAAATCCACTTGTTGTAGGAATAATATACTTCATTCTAACACTCTATCTCCCGATAGCTCTCTTTGCAGATATAAGCTCGGAGATACTTGGGGCGATATCGATAGCGGCAGCCGCGTTTGCCGTAATAGGACTTTATTCGATAATAAAGTCGGCGCGACCCGTTGTGTCCTTCGCTATGACCTTCGGAATAATCCTTATATTCCTTAGTTCAATAGTATGCGGTATAGCCGCGGCGTTTATCGGCTCGGTATACCTGCTCTCGTACTTGCTCATATCAAGCAAAAAAACTTCGGGCAGATTTTTCGCGTTGGCTGTAAGCCCCGTTTCCTATCTGCTCTGCGCGGCTCTGCTTGGAAACTTCACTACGGCGCTGATAGCTATTATCCATCTGCCCGCCGCGCTGGTGCTGACCTACTGCTTCTCAAGGAAGATAGACCGCATCAGCACGATATGCCGAACCTCGTGCGCTATACTTCTCAGCTTCGGTGCACTCTTTGCAGCAGCCTTCTTTATGGCGCACGGCACAGACCTTGAGGCGCTCCGCGCCCTCATAGAGAGTGTACGCACATCGGCAACCGATTTTCTCGCAAACACACTCTATACAGTATACTCTCAGATACCCGAAATGTCTATGAGTATGACAGACGCCCTCGAGTTCTCGACTACCGCGGTAAACACGGTCTTCAACCTGCTCCCCGCTATAGTTATCATAAGCTCCAATATAGTGGCTTTCTTCCTCCAGTCAACTATGACAACCATTCTTATACAGGGAGAAACAGACAAAGCAAAGATACGCTATATGGTAGCCTTTGATATGAGCCTTATATCGGCGATAGTATTTTTGGCGGCGTTCCTTGTGACGGCTATACTCTCAGAGAAAATGTCGGTATGGTCGGTGACTGCTGAAAATATCGCTATGATACTCATACCCGGTCTTGCGTTTACCGCGCTCATCGCGCTCCGTCAGCTCATTTTCTCAAAAAAACCGTCCTGCTTCGGCGCGCTGACCTATCTGCTTTCAATAATCGTGCTGTTCTATATCCCCGCCGTTATGCTCTCTCTCTACGCTTTCGCGGGCGCTGTGGTGATAATACTCAATAACATCGCAAAACACAAGCTTAAAAAGAAAAACTGATATACAACCGATATATAATAAAACTACTTTGGGAAGGTATAAAAGGATATGTCAAATAAGAAACCCGATATTTTCCGTCGCATAGACGAGCTGCCCTCAACTCTCTACGTTATTCTGGGCATACTCTTTATAGCTCTCTATGCCGCTATCTGCACCTATACCGAAATATCCCCTGCCAACTGCGGTCTTGCGCTGATGTTTGTCTACGCCCTGCTTTCGGGCGCGGTCTTCCTCTTCAGCAGACGCCGTATGGCTATCTACCGCGAGGAAAAAAGACTCTCGGACGAACAGAACAGCGGAGTTATCTCTGCATTCAGAGACTCTGCGGACGTGCCATACGCAGTCGTTACCGACACGGGACGTATAGTCACGCTTAACGCCGCGCTGAAAAACGCCTGCGGAAATAAGGACTCCTATTTCAACACCAATATATCCTCGCTGTGCAGCTTTGACCTTGCGGCTCTTATAAGCTCGGTCGAGGATACACAGGATACCCCCGACGGAGATACCGACGAGGAAACCGAGGCTAAACCCAAAAAGGAATTTATCACCTCTATAGGCGACCGCAAGTTCAGTCTTTCCTGCCACAGAATGACCTCGTCCTCTCACATCTATTATATGATAATCTTTGACGACGTGACCGAGCTCTCGCGTATCACCGATATGTACTTTGCGGAAACTCCCGCGGTGGCTTACATCGTTATAGACAACCTTGACCAGATAGCTCAGTACGTAAAGGGCAGCTATCGCTCGGAGGCCAACCAGGTTCAGAATATCCTGAAGGATTTTGCCGACGGAATAGACGGCATACTCCGTGAGTATGACCGAGATAAATATATAATGTTCTTTAACCGCAAAAAGCTTGCGGCGTGTATCAAAAACAAGTTCAGTATACTCGACGATATAAGAAACGTGCGTATCGGAGATGACAGCATACCCGTTACGATATCGATGGGCGTTGCCATAACGGGCAACACGCTCGCCGAGCGAGAGCGCGACGCGCTCTCCGCCCTCGACCTCGCGCTCCAGCGCGGAGGCGACCAGGTGGTCGTTAGAAACGAAAAGGGAGTGAACTATTTCGGCGGACTCACCAAGAGTCAGCAGAAGCGTACCAGAGTACACTCCAGAATAATCGCCAACAAGCTCTGCTCCGAAATATCGCAGGCGTCAAACGTAATAATCATGGGACACAGCAACCCCGATTTCGACTCGATAGGCGCGTGTGTGGGAATAGCCGCCCTCGCTTCGCACGTCGGAGTAAAGGCGAAGATAGTTACCAATACCGCCCACCCCAACTTTATAGCCTGCACCGAAAAGCTCGCGGAGCTTGAGGAGTATAAGAATATATTTATAGACGGCGTTGAGGGTCTTGGTATGTGCGCGTACGGCACTCTGCTCGTTGTAGTTGACGCGAATAATTTCGCGATACTCGAAGCGCCCGAGATAGCCGAAAAATCCTTCAGAACGATAGTTATAGACCATCATATTAAAAAGGAAGAGTTCAAAAACGAGCCTCTCCTCGCTTATATAGACCCCTCGGCGTCCTCGGCAAGTGAGCTTGTGTCCGAGATACTCGAACAGGCGTTGCCCGCGGGAGTGCTTAAAAAAGAGGAAGCTACTCTGCTCCTTTCGGGAATTATGGTGGACACCAACAACTTCACAAGAACGGTTGGAACGAGAACATTCTCGGCGGCTCTCTATCTCAGAGGCGCGGGAGCTAATTCCGAGCTTGCGCGTACCTTCTTTAACGAAAGCTTCGAGGATTATCGCTCCGAGGCGCTCTTTGGCGCTGACGTTGAGATATACCGTGAGCAGATAGCGATAACCACCAGCGAGGGCACTGACTCTCCGAACGACCGCCTTGCCGCGGCAAAGGCGGCGACCAAGCTGCTTAGTGTACGCCACGTGAACGCCGCCTTCGCATTGGTTCAGGTCGGCGGAGTTATCCATATATCGGCGCGCTCGAACGGAAGCATAAACGTACAGCTTATACTCGAAAAGCTTGGCGGCGGCGGACACTTTGATATGGCGGGCGCGGCGCTTGCTGACCGAACGGTTGAACAGGCGAAGGAGCTTCTTATAGAGGTCATCGACAGCTATTTTAACGAAAAGAAAAAATAATAAGAACAATAAACACACAGAATAAACCCGGAGGTATATAATAATGAAGGTTATTTTAACAGCAGACGTAAAGGGTCAGGGTAAAAAGGACCAGATGGTAGAGGTATCCGACGGATACGCGAGAAACTTTCTCTTCCCCAAAAAGCTGGCTATCCCCGCAGACTCAAAGTCGATAAACGAAATGAAGAACAAGGAAGCTTCCAGACAGCATAAGATAGACGTTGAAAGACAGAACGCTATCGATATCGCCGAGAAGCTCAAGGATATAGTTGTGACGTTTGAATACGCCGCAGGGCCCGACAAAAGACTTTACGGCTCGGTGACATCCAAGGATATCGCAGAGACGCTTGAGAAGAAGTTCGGAATATCCATAGATAAAAAGAAGATAAACCTTGCAGTTCCGATAAAGTCGTTCGGAAGATTTTCTGCCGACGCCCACCTTTTCACAGGTGTTGTTGGCAAGATAACCGTTGAGGTAACGAGTAAGCAATAATTTTTCACAGTATCCCAAATAATAAATACGTGAAGGTAAGTTTAAAATGGAAGAACAACTCACAAGAAAGCTCCCCTTTTCTCTTATAGCCGAGCAATCTCTGCTGGGCGCTATACTCGTTGACCCCGATGCGCTCAACGATATAGCCGATACCCTCTCGGCTACAGATTTCTATCTCACCGAGCATTCGCAGATATACACCGCTATGCACGAGCTCTTTCTGGCGAACAAGGAGATAGATATCGTAACGCTGATAGATATGCTCGTGATGAAGGGGATATACAGTAAGTCGGGCGGACAGGACTATATAAAAACTCTCTGTCAGACCGTTCCCAACGCGCTCAATATAAAGGATTACGCCGCGATAGTAAAGCAGAAGAGTCTGCTTCGTCAGCTTATCGAGGTCTGCTCGGATATATCCGACACGGCGTACAGCGAGGAAAGCTCTGCGGGTGAGGTGATAGATTACGCCGAGAGCCGCATATTTGATATCGCTCAGGGGCGCGACACAAAGAATTTCAGACATATACGCGAGGTCATAGGGGAGGTATATAAAAATCTTCATACTATGGCTATCGAGGGTGAGTCGGCGCAGGGCACGAAAACAGGATTTTCGGGGCTCGACAACGTACTTGCGGGTATGGGCAACTCCGACCTTATACTTATAGGAGCGCGTCCCGGTATGGGTAAGACCTCGTTTGCGCTCAATATAGCTACTAACGTGGCGCTCCAGACTAAGAAAAAGGTCTGCCTTTTCTCGCTTGAGATGTCGGCGGAGCAGCTCGTTTCCCGTGTTATATCGAGTGAGGCTATGGTAGACAGCTATGCTCTGCGAACAGGTAAGCTCGACAATAAGCAGTGGGACGATATAGCCGCCGCGACCTCAAAGCTCGCGGGCTGTGATATCCTCATAGACGACACCTCGGGAATATCGGTCACGGGTATGAAATCAAAGCTCAGACGTATACAGAACCTCGGACTTGTCGTTATAGACTACCTTCAGCTTATGCAGAGCGACAGAAGGAGCGACAACCGAGTGAACGAGGTTGCCGATATATCCAGAGCGCTCAAGATAATGGCTAAGGAGCTCAACGTTCCCGTCATATGCTGCGCTCAGCTCTCTCGTGGACCCGAATCGAGAACCGATAAGCGTCCTATGCTTTCCGACCTTCGTGACTCGGGAGCTATCGAGCAGGACGCAGATACGGTAATATTCCTCTACAGAGATGAGTACTATAAGACCGAGGGCAATCAGGACGAAGGCAATATCGCCGAGATAATAATCGCCAAGAACCGTCACGGCTCTACGGGCAACGTAAAGATGGGCTGGATAGGAAGATTTACCAAGTTCAGAACACTTGCAAATGAGGTTCAATAATAGCTCTCTATATTTAAGAGGTTTATAATTTACAAATGGAAGATCAAAAGAAATTTTACTCTTTGCCAAAGGGATTTACCCTTCCCCACACGCTCTCGGGACTTCCCGAGGACGCGTCTATACTCGTCGGATTTTCGGGCGGTGCTGATTCCTCGGCGCTTCTCCATATGCTGTCCTTATACGGTAAGGCTACGGGCGCTAAGATATACGCCGCGCATATCAATCACGGTATCAGAGGCGCTGAGGCTGACAGAGATGAGGAATTTTGCCGAAATACGGCAAAAAAATACGGAGCGGAGTTTTTCTCGCTCAGAGCAGACGTCCCCGCGATAGCCAAGGAGCGTCAAAGAAGCGTTGAAACCGCCGCGCGCGAGGTCAGATACGAATATTTTTCAAAAATAATGCGTGAAAATAATATCGGTATACTCTGCGTTGCGCATAACGCCGACGATAATTTTGAAACGATACTCTTCAATATCTCCCGCGGAAGCGGTCTTTCGGGTGTCTGCGGTATTCCCAGAACTCGTGACTTTGAGGGCGGAATAATAGTTCGCCCGATTTTGGAAATGAGCAAATCTGACATAATCGAATACTGTGGGGAGAATAATATTGAATACGTGACCGACAGCACAAACGTGGATAACGATTACACTCGAAACCGCATAAGGAATCTCGTTATCCCGGAGCTCAAGGCTATATGCCCGGGCGCTGAGCACGCCGCGGCAAGACTTTCGGAAAATCTGAGAGCTGATGCTCTCTGCCTTGACAGTATGGCTGCCTGGTTCTTAGAGGAAACAAGACAGGGCTTTTCAATAGAAGCCGAGAAGATAAACGGCTCGCCCTCGGCGGTGACCACAAGAGCGATAATGACTATGTTCAAAGAGGTGTCGGACGGTGTGGATATCGAATATCCGCACGTAAAGGCGATCCTCACGCTCTGCCACAAATCAGTTCCCCATTCGTCGCTCGACCTTCCCGCGGGAGTCCGCGCGGTCATAGAGAACGGTCGCCTTTGCTTCACAAAGGACGCGCCCGCGCAAAAAAATATCCCCTCAGAGAAATTTTGTATCGCTATTTGTGAGGAAGTGACCCCCATTTCGCAAATTCGGGGCGAAATAGTCACACAAAAGATACAAAAGGGTGAGAATATTTACAAAAAATCAATGAAGTTATTTATTGATTCTGATAAAATAATAGGTAAATTGTCGGTGAGAAATCGCTTGCCCGGAGATAAGATAAGAATGAATTCTATGGGCAAGCGCATCAAAAAAATGATGTGCGACAAGAAAATAGACTGTCAGCTCCGTCCGAGGATACCGATGATATGCGACGACAGCGGAATTATTGCCGTGCCCTTCCTCGGTACGAGGGACGGATATACCGCTAACAGCTCCTCGGAGAATATAATCTCTATAGAGCTTAAATTATTTTGACGTTTGAAGAAAAGAAAGGATAACCACCATGCTTCAGGATATCGAATACACCTTAGTGTCCCAAAAGGAAATAGAAGAAATAGTAACAAAGATCGCAGATCAGATAAACGCCGATTACGCAAACAGCCCAAAAAAGCTGGTCCTTATCTGCATACTCAAGGGCTCGGTAATGTTCACCTCCGAGCTTATGAAAAAAATAAACCTTCCCGTGGAGATGGACTTTATGAAGGTGTCCTCTTACGGTTCGCAAACAACCTCGTCGGGTATAATCAATATACATATCGACATTAAGAGAGATGATATCTCAGATGTGGATTTCATTATCATCGAGGACATAATAGACAGCGGAAGGACTCTGTCACATCTGGTCAAGTATTTGTCCGAGAAGGGAGCTAACAGTGTAAAGACCTGTACTATGCTGGATAAGCCGTCGCGCCGCACGGTAGACTTCGTCCCCGATTATTGCGGAAGGCAGATCCCCGATAAATTTGTGGTGGGCTTTGGTCTTGACTACAACGAAAAATACCGTAACCTCCCCTTCGTAGGCGTTCTCAAGCCTGAGGTCTACGGCGGCTGACATAACACACTTCTTCAGAAAGGCAACTTTTAAATGAAAAAAAACAACTTCAAGGTGCTGCTTTCCTATGCAGTGATGATAATTATAGTATTTGCGGTGATAGCGCTGGTACTCAATAAGGATAAAGCCGAACCGATACAGTACGGCGACGTTTTGAATTATTTTGAGAAGGACGCCGTTGTCGAATTCACCGTGGATAAGGACGACCTGCTCGAGATGAAGGTCTACGTTCTCGACTCTGACGGAAATCTCCCGACAGATGAGAGCGGCAACCCCCTCTCGGACACAAAAACCGTATATTATCAGCTCCGCGACCTCGAAAGCTTCAGAGCGGATTGCTCACAGTATTACACAGGTCCGAACAGAAATGCAAATCTCTCGGCAAACTTTGAGTTTGAGCCGCAGACCACGCTTCCCTGGTGGGTGGCATTCCTTCCCTACCTCATCGTTATAATCCTTATCGTTGTGGTATGGTTCGCATTCTCCAAGCAGTCGGGCGGAAGCTCGGGCGGCCCCGGAAAGCTCAACTCGTTCGGCAAGGCGAGAGTTAAAATGCCTACCGACGATAAAAACAAGGTCCTCTTTAAGGACGTTGCGGGAGCAGACGAGGAAAAGGAAGAGCTTGAGGAGGTAGTAGAATTCCTCAAAGACCCCTCAAAATTCATAAAGCTTGGCGCGAAGATCCCCCACGGTGTGCTTCTCGTGGGCCCTCCCGGAACGGGTAAGACACTGCTTGCTAAGGCAGTAGCGGGAGAAGCGGGAGTTCCCTTCTTCTCTATCTCGGGCTCGGATTTCGTTGAGATGTACGTCGGTGTCGGCGCGTCGCGCGTGAGAGACCTTTTCGAGAACGCGCGCAAAGCGCCCGCTTCGATAATATTTATAGACGAGATAGATGCGGTCGGACGCCACAGAGGCGCAGGCCTTGGCGGCGGACACGACGAGAGAGAGCAGACGCTTAACCAGCTCCTCGTTGAGATGGACGGCTTTGGCTCTCACGAGGGCATCATAGTTATCGCGGCAACAAACCGCCCCGATATACTCGACCCCGCGCTTCTCCGCCCCGGACGTTTTGACCGTCAGATAACTGTCAACTACCCCGATATAAAGGGACGTGAGGAGATACTCAAGGTGCACGCCAAGAACAAACCCCTTGAGGACGGCGTTGACCTTGCAAAGGTAGCGCAGACCACCGCAGGATTTACGGGTGCTGACCTTGCCAACCTGCTCAACGAGGCGGCTCTGCTCGCGTCAAGACGCGGAAAGACCCTCATAGGTATGGAGGATATCGAGGACGCCTTTATAAAGGTGATAGCAGGTCCTAAGAAGAAGTCCAGAACCATGAAGGAAAGAGAAAAGAAGAATACCGCATACCACGAGGCGGGACACGCGATAATCGCGCACAAGCTCCCTGCCCTCGATAAGGTGCGTCAGATATCTATAATCCCCAGCGGAAAGGCGCTCGGATATACACTCAATCCGCCCGTGGAGGATAAGTTCAGCGTTTACAAGCAGGAGCTTAAGGATAAGATATCAATGCTTCTCGGCGGACGCGCCGCAGAGGAGATAATCTTCGGAGATATATCGGGCGGCGCTTCCAACGATATCGAACGCGCGACCGATATAGCAAAGAAGATGGTCACCCAGCTCGGTATGAGTGAGCTTCTCGGCCCGAGACGCTTCGGCTCGGGACACAGCGAGGTGTTCCTTGGCAGAGATTTTTCAAGCTCTCAGGACTACTCCGAGGAGATAGCCGCAACGATAGACAGCGAGATACACATCATAATCTCGGACGCGTATGACAGAGCGAAAAAGATACTCAGAGAGAATATCGACAAGCTCCACTTCATAGCAGACTTCCTGCTCAAGAACGAGATAATGGACGGCGAGCAGTTCGAAGCGGCAATGGAGGGCAATCCCACGTTTGAGGAGCTTGAGGAGATGACTGAGGCTAAGAAACGCCGCAGCCGCGAGGAAAACGACGAGCGCAGACGTAAGCTTGAGAGAGAAAAGCTTGAGCGCGAGGAGGCTGACGCCGAGGACAAAAAGGACGACGAGTCCAAAGAACCCTCGGAGGAGATAAAGAACACTCCCGACGACAGCGACGGACACGTTGATTTCTAATAAAAATATAACGCTTCTGTGTCGATGACACAGAAGCGTTTTTGGCTAATTATAGAAAGCCAAATACTAAAAGTGGATTACAAAACTGCTGTTGAGTAGTCCACCATAACGATAGCCTTCCCCAGCGGGGGAAGGTGGCAGCCAACGAAGCGTAGCGAAGTTATTAGGCTGACGGATGAGGTGTCCTAAAAGCAAGGCAACTCCTCATCCACCACTCCGTGGTCCCCCTTCTCCCACAGGAGAAGGCTTTAAGAAACCCTCAATAACATAACTATTTTCTTGTAGTACCTCTTATATCCGAGTATAGCATAAAGCGGCAGAAGCGCTGCTCGGGATTTTTGTTCATCAGCTCGAAGAGCCAACGAACGGTAAAGACGGCGAGGACAGCGGCAACACCGCCCACGATCATACCGCCGATAACGTCGCTGGGGTAGTGAACCATCAGGTAGTTTCTCGTTGCGCCCATAATGATAACGTAGAGCGCGGCGGGAGCTATCCATTTGGGCGAGCGCGTGAGCGCGATAGCGGTCATACCCGCCATAGCGGAGGTAACGTGTCCCGAGGGGAAGGAGAATTTTCCCTGATGCGGCGCGCCTATGTATTGCCACCACGCGGCAAACTCGGCGTCTATGCTAAAGGGTCTTGGACGCGCAACCGCTTCCTTTATAATAAGATTGGTAAAGAGCGCGCCGAAAAGCACGGCAAAGATGATAGTGACACCTGTTTTTCTCGTCTTAGCGAAAAGAAGAAAGACTATCGCCACAAGGAAGCAGAAAATTCCGAGCTCGCCGATAAGGTCAAAGACTATTGCGATAGGGGTAAATATATTCCCTGCCGCCACGGCGAGGGAGTGATAAAAGCCAAGGATAGCGCGGTCAAATTCGGCAAAGAAGGTGTTCAACCAGCTTGCAAAAGCAGTAAGCTCCATAGTATATTCCTCTTTATAGATAGATTTTTACCTTAATATTATAACATATACAAAAGCGAGTTTCAAGAAATAATAGGGCATATAAGCGAATAAATTAAAAAAATACGGGTAATAATATACAGGTAAAGATAAAAAAAGAGCGCAAAATATGCCATAACAGAAAATGTTGGAATAAAAAAGATATTTTTCAAAAAAAGGCTTGACAAGGGAGAACATTTCTGTTATAATACCATTTGCTATTGGGGCATCGCCAAGCGGTAAGGCAACGGACTCTGACTCCGTCATTACCTAGGTTCGAATCCTAGTGCCCCAGCCAACGCAAAGGACGCGGGTAGGCGTCCTTTTTGCGTTGACTGGGGCACTCGCCGCGTCATTGCTCGCTCTGCGTGTCCGCCTGTCATCCTTGAGCAAAGCCGCCCCGAAATTTCAATGATTTTCCCATCGGGATCCTTCGCTTCGCTCGAGGATGACACGATGGGAGGGAAGAATGACAACGGGGCGGCGGTAGCGAAGGATCTCGGACACGCGGAATCAGGTTCGCATTCGCCGCGGGCGGCGGTAGGGGAGCGCCTTGGTGCTCCCGTTTTTTTTTGTTTGAGGTTTTTTCGGGAGGATGCAAGCATATTTCGCTTCGCTCAATGTCAAGTTTGCTCCGCAAACATTGCCCCTCCCCTACCATCAGGAAAGAGAGCGCAAATCACGGAGCGAAGCGGAGTTACCCTAGTGCCCTAAACGACGACCAATGGTCGCCCCTACAAAAGATACTTTACATTTCCGCAAAAGTATGCTATAATAAACCCAGAAAGGCGGTGGTTTTAGGAATATGAAAAAAAGACAGATAGTAGGGGTAGCAATCGTTTTCTTTCTGATTACGCTCTCGTTGACACTTTTCTCTTGTGGACATAGTCACGAATGGGGAGAATGGAGCGTGATTGAACATGCTACATGCATATCCGAAGGGAAATGGGAGCGTATATGCGCTTGCGGTGAGAGAGATATAAAAATATTACAGCCTGTCGCTCATGCAAGTAATGATTGGATTGTTGATAAGGAAGCGACACTAAAAGAACCTGGTCAAAAACACCAAGTTTGCTCTGTTTGTAATCAATCGTTTAATCAAGAAACCATTCCAAGCATAACAGTAAATTCCTTACCAGCAATTACAGATACACACAAAGATCCATTCCGACCGAGATATGAATTAGCCAATTGCCGCAATCTTAAAGGAAAGCCTGTAGTTGTATTGATTTTTATTGATGACAATGAAAGCCATTGGACAAAAGATGAGATTTTAACATTCACTCACAAAGATGTTCTTGTAGCTTTGAATTATTTAGAGAAGAATGCAAGCAAGTGGGACGTGGACTTGGATTTTGTGATAGAAAGTTATTCAACACCGGTTAATAATTACGAGATTAAGTACGAGGGAATTGTTAACCCCGATGTACTTAATGGCGATGCCACAACAAATGTTTTAAGCCACGCCGCCGCAGATATTGGTTCTGTTACCAATTGGGAATTATATTCGTATTACAAATCAATATATCCAAATGATGATATTATTTTTCTAAATCTTTTGAATAAGCCCGGAATTTCTTATTCCATACATTCTATCATGCCAGGAACCTATCAGTTTGCAGAACATTGCGTTATTTTTGCCGATTATTTAGGCGAAGTGTATCCGGATGGGGCGTGCGCCTCAACTATTGCTCATGAAATTTTGCACCAATTTGGCGCAGAAGACTATTATTCGTCCGACAGTCGAAAAAATTTGGCAATTCAAAAATATCCAAACGATATTATGTTATGGGCAAATGATAATATAGAAAATAATTCTATCGGAGATTGTACGGCTTTTTCGGTTGGATGGACGGATGTTGTTCCTGAAGTTTGCTATAATCATAGATGGTGGGAATAATATGATTCCATATGTCATCTAAAATGGTCACAAATCACAACGCAAAGGACACCTTCGGGTGTCCTTTTTGCGTTGGCTGGGGCACTCGTCGCTTCGAGGCTTGCTCCGCAAGCGAAGCGACGCGGAATTAGGTTCGTATTCGACGTTCGGAGATCGACAAGCTTGCTTGTCAGGCGTAGAGCGTGCGAATTCTCGCCACAGGCGAGTACCCTAGTGCCTATCTATCACGGACAGTCGAGGACGCCTGTCCCTACAAAAGATACTTTACATTTCTTGAAAAATGTGTTATAATAACCTCAACAAATAATTTTTCAAAAACTTTTCTTGCATTTCCGTCCTCTTTCAGTATAATGGTGTTACCACCCGAAAGGAGAATGAAAATGATGATGAAAGGCGGTAGAATCTGATGAAATCAAAATCTAGAATATCAAATTATTTTTTTACATCCCTTAGAATATGGGCATCCGCATGGCTGGCGTTGTTGGTTTCACTTGTTCCGATGTTTATCTGGAGAGGAACTAACAATGAGTCGCCCGAAGTCGCGTTATATATTGAATATATCATCATGTCAATTTCTGGGTTGTTAGTTGGTTTTGTAATATTAACCCTATTTCAGTCAAGAGAGGATAGTAGCGAACGACTTAATTTTAAACAAAGTGTTATTACGGCTTGTTGCTCAGCGGGAATATATATTGGGATTTGGCTTATAGCATATTTAATCAATCATAATAATATATGGATTGCTGTTAACGGTTATTTTTTGAGTTGTGCATTTGGAGTAAATTCTGAAAATCGTCCAACCTTTCTTGCTTCTTTGTTTGCTGCATTGATTTTTGGAGCTGTGTATATTTGCGCTATTATTTTAGGAACAAAGATAGCAAATCGCAGAAAAGCAAAATTTTTAAATGATCTGAAAAAATGATGTCATCTATTTCGGTCGCCAAACACAACGCAAAGGACACCTTCGGGTGTCCTTTTTGCGTTGGCTGGGGCACTCGTCGCTTCGAGGCTTGCTCCGCAAGCGAAGCGACGCGGAATTAGGTTCGCATTCGAGCCGTGCGATCTCGTAGAATGTGCAAATCCCCGCCGTATAAAACCCATAATCCCAAGGTGCGAAATTTGTCGAACGAAACTTAATTTTTTTCGACAAAATTCCCCTTGACCATACACTCCTTAAATTGTAAAATGTCGGTAAATAATGTTAATTTTGGTTGGAATTAGCATTAAATACTTTTTTTCAGGAGGACGTATGAAAAAAACATTATCAATCGTACTGCTCATCAGTATGCTGCTTGGCAGCTTTGCCTTGTATGCCACAGGCAAGAGCGTGTATGACAACGAAAACACCGACATAACCTCTCAGACAAGCCTTCCCTACACCGCGAACGGCGCGGAAGGAAACGTTCCTTACATAGGCACAAACGGCAACTGGTTTGTAGGCGATGAGGACACAGGCGTTAAGGCTCAGGGCGAGAACGGCATAACTCCCCACATCGGCGAAAACGACAACTGGTGGATCGGTGGGACCGATACAGGCGTTAAGGCAACCAACGTTCTTGTTGTCGATTACGGCAGCATCGAATTCGTTGACGCCATCACGCTCTTTGAAACCACCGAACCCTTCAAGCCCACAGGACAGATCAAGTATGATCTTGTTGATCCCTTGACAGGCGTTGCTTCCAAGGAGTGCACTTACACCTTGACCGAGGCAGACGTTATCACATCTCTTGAGGGCGAGATCAGAGCGGGAATCAATACCGTATCGGTCAAGCTCTTCGGCATAACCACAGATGCAAAGGTCAAGGTAAACACGTACCGACTTCGCGACAGCGTTTACTACGTAAACAAGCCCGTTAGCTACACACTCATAAAGAGAAGCTTTGACGGTGTTGTAAGCGAGGTCACTCCGAGCGCTGATATGATAAAGTCCACTACCTACGTAGCGGGCAAGCTTGGAGATTTCACGGTTACCGTTGAGACCGAATCGGGCGCTATCGGGGTATGTAACGCGACCGCGATCTACTACGAGGACTTTAACAGAGCCGACACCCAGCTCTCCGAGATGGGTACGCTCTTTGCCGACCTTGGATATAAGCTCCCCGTAATGACCGATCCCACCGACGCGACCCCCAACGGCGTTTACCCCGGAACGGGAATCGCGGCAGACTCTTCCGTTCTTATGCAGGGAATGGCAACGAAGCCTAACCTTCTCAGAGCAACTATCAGCAACGGCAGACTTTACTGCATAAACACAAACGGCAGCACAGGTGTTTCCTCGTGGCAGTCTACCTTCCAGATACTCCCCGAGGGCGCGATCGACGCTTACGCAACGGTCGATCCCACAACAGGCAAGAAGGGATATAACTACACCGTTCAGTACGACCTTCAGATACAGGCATCCGACAAGGGAAATACTACCGACGGCGTTTACGTAAAGCTTCACGGCGCGGCAAATGCCAGCGCATCTCTGCGCGTAAGACACTATGCAGTCATTAATAACAGCTACGGTATCTGCCACGAGTATCTCGGTTCTGACGGCGCATATAAGACCGTTCATCCCAACGGCGCGTTTATAAAGAACGAAACTCTCGTGTCCAAGCTCTTCCCCCAGGGTCAGCCTACAGAGAATAACCCCTACACGGCTTACCGTATGTGGTCAAACGTGACCGTAAGACTTGTAGTTACACCCACAGGCTACGATATATATATGAAGTCCGAGCAGGTTGACGAGTTCCAGCTCATAAGCCAGACAAACTGGACAGGCGCTCCCGGAAACCTTACCACCTATCAGGACATCATGAACAGCGCGAACGCCATCCTTGTTGGCACTATATCAAATTCCGCTTGTTATATTGACAATATCGCTATCTGGGGCAACAACGGTGAAATGCCCGAAAACAACGATATGTATATGGACGGTGTTTACCTTGTAAACGATTCCGACTTCGTTGCCGACATCGTCCTTGGCGAGAACGCAAGCAACGCGGCAGGATACGCAAAGGATCTCCTTACAAACGCCATCAAGAACATAATGGAATACGACGAGATAAGCTACGCTAACACAAGTGCGGGCTATGAGATCTTGATCGGCAATACAGGCAGATCCGAAAGCAACGAGGTACTTTCCGAGCTTGGCGATGATGAATATGCGATCAGGACTATTGGTAAGAAGATAGTTATCGCGGCAAAGGACGACGCATTTTTGTGCGAGGCGGTTGAAGAATTTTTGACGACCCTGAGCGGCGAAAACGTTGAAAAGGACGGTGAAACGCTTCTCCTTAAAGCCGAGCTTGATATCAAGAAGAGCGGCGACACGACCTCAAATTATTATAAGATAATCAAAAACGCGGCTCTTGGCGCGACGATAGAAAATTACGCATCCTTCACGAACACACAGTACGACGCGAACAACAAGTCTACCGTTCCCTACAGAACTCAGGGCGGCTGCTTTGACGGCACGTATTACTATCAGGCGCTCATCGCAAGCGATGATACCTACGGTATGATAGTAAGATACAACGTAAACACAGGCGGGGTTATCTATAGCGCGGTCTACGAGGGACTTGGACATCTGAACGATATGACGCTCAACACCAAAACGAACAAGCTTATCGTTGCAAACGACACAAGCGGTGTTCACGTATTCAATCCCGAAACTCTCGTGCTTGAACAGACCAAAAATATGACTGGTATAAACTCGGTAAGAATCGCATACGACGCAACGAGAGATAAGTACGTCACCCACGCTTATAATATTTGGGATTCAAGCCTGACCGCCAAGGAATATTCCTTCAGCTTGAATGCCGATATCGAGGCTGACGGAATTCAGGCGCACGTTCATCAGAGCATAGCTACCGATGAAAACTTTATCTATTCCCTCGTTCCTGATTGGCCCACAGGTAACGAGCAGTACGTGACCAGAATTGCGGTCTACGACTGGAGTGGCAACTTCGTATCGCTTATAACGGTAAACGTTCCCGGCTGGAGCGAGCCCGAAAATATAAGCATTGTTGACGGTGAGATCTATATCACGGTATGGCAGAATCCTACCGATACACAGCAGGTTCAGCTCGTAAAGGTCAATATTCAGTAATTCTGAAATTTGAGCCTGAGGCTCAATTTAATATGCAAAAAGGACACCCTCGGGTGTCCTTTCTGCATATTCCCCTTTAAATACGTAGGGGCTTGCCAGATGTCCACACAAAAAGCCTTCTCCTGCGGGAGAAGGGGGACCGCTTTAGCGGTGGATGAGGAGTTAGTTTGTGATTAGAACTCCTCATCCGTCACTCCTTCGTCGTGCCACCTTCTCCCACAGGAGAAGGCTATAAAAATAGAAACTCAACCGCTGTCCTAAAACCGTAGGACGGTGGATTGCTGCCCCTACAACCAAAAACACGATAACCGCACAAATGCGGGAGGATAATATCCCTCCCTACTTGACGTTTTGGAAAATTTATGCTATAATGAGAACAGCGAATTCAATCAGTCCCTACCTTGGAAAGGCGGTATCAAGATGAAAAAATTATTTTTAGCTTTGTTATGTTTACTTTTGATCATCAGTGTGGTTTCTTGTAACGACACTTCAAACACAAACACTCCTGATACTAATGATACTAATAATACTAATGATACAACAAATAGTCAGCCCGATGAAAATACACCCACACAAAAAATCGATCCATACAAGGTTATAATTGAAAAATACGAGGAGTTACTGACCTGTAAAAAGAATAATACAGCTATTCCCGAAGCAAGCGAAACAGCCTCGTCGGCGACAAAAGCTGTGTACGAGCTTGCAAAAAAATGTAGAACTCCTTTGGATATGGGATATGCCAAAAAAGATATTAACGGCGACGGAACCAACGAACTGATTTTTACGGAAAGTACATTAGACATCGTTGCAATTTTTACCGTAAAAAACGGTAAAGTCGCTCCGTTGATAACCAGAGAAGATATCAACTTTTTGATTTGGCTTGACGAAAACGGTTTGATCCGAATGAGACAGTTTATTATGGAGGGGCAATATATAACCGCCAGAAAGTATCTTGTTTACGAGATATCCGATGGCAATCTTAAAGAACGTATTGCGATTGGCTGTGATGCGATGGAGCAAGGAGATTGGCACAAGTTAGAGGGTGATCAAAAAATCTCTGTTTCCAAAGAAGAATGGGATGCGTTATATTCCCAGTATGATATTTGTCCTCTTGCGTGGGACGAACGTGAGTACACAAAAAATTATGCAGGCTTGACCGTTGCCTCTTTCTTTGAAGCGGCTACGCCGGAGGTCACATCCTATATGCTCACCTCGATCATTAAAGACGATCGGGTTGAAATCTCGTCTGTTTCCACCGAAAGTGTTTCTTTTACAATGTTTTATAGCAAGTATTCCGAATCGGATTTGATTTTTGAAACGGAAATTACCGCTTCTGCACTTCATAATGATGGAAAATACCTTTTTGATAACGGCACGGTAAAGGGTAGCATTGAGTTTGGGCGTGACAGTGTATGGGTAAACATTGATGAAAGCACTAATGAGCATATTGATTGCAGATCATATTTATTTGATTATATGCGAAGTAATTAAAACAAAAGAGCATTTATCACAAAACACATCGCAAAGGACACCTTCGGGTGTCCTTTATGCATTGGCTGGGCCACTCGTGTGCCGAGCATAGCTCCGCGTGTCCGAGATCCTTCGTGACGCCGCCCCATTGTCATTCTCACCTCCCATCGTGTCATCCTCGAGCGAAGCGAAGGATCTCGATGGGAAACGTATTAAGATATCGGGGCGGCTTGCTCGAGGATGACAGACGGACACGCAAATTTAGGTTCGCATTCGAGCCGTGCGATCTCGTAGGGGCGACTCACGAATCGCCCGGTCGGCAGTGCCGACAGCCAAAGATCGGGGTAGTTCGATTTATTCGTTTATTCCCGCCCGATGGTGAGCTTTTGTTTATTTTGCGGACGATTCGTGAATCGCCCCTACAACCAAAAACACGAGAACCGCACAAATGCGGGGGGATAATATCCCTCCCTACTTTACATTTCGCAGATTTTATGCTATACTAATAGGGGAAAGGCGGTGAGATCGTGTCAAAAAAACAAATACTAACAAATGTTGAAATAGAAAAGGACATAGTTAATGCGCTAAAAAATCCGCCCGGTCAGTCGGAAGATTCCTACCAAAAGCTACAGACTCCCAAATTTATAATTATATGCGTATTGATAGCTATAGATATAGCACTTGCTTTTCCAATATTCTTGCTTTGGAAAACGCCCACCTTGGTCTTATTTTCGCTTTTAATTTCTTTGATCGTCTTTTTTATTTCTTGGGGTGTATTTTCAATATTTTGTCGTATCCGCCGTAGATGTCAGATCAAAAGAGTGTCGATCAGTGATTACGATATAACCACAGAGGTGGTGCATAGTATCTTTGAAGAGCATTATACGGCGCGAAGAGGAAGATATTATACCGCACAGATAGATAATTACGGCATACGTTTTGAAAATCAAAAGGAATGGCGTATCCCACCGAGAAATTATCTCTGGAGCGAATTTCTTCGTATGTACGACTCGCAAATTTACGCCGCAACGCACCGCGAAGATACCGTTGTTGTTGTGACTGATAAACGTACAGGCGAGATCGTTATGGCATACCATACTGACATTTTTGAATACGTAAATTAATTTTATACAAAAAAGGACGAAGAAGCTTCCCTTCTTCGTCCTTTTGCTATTGGCTTTTTAATTTTTACCGTGTAACGTACGCCATATTCAGACAGGGGAGCTGCCATTCGTTATACTCGGCATCATACGTGATACAATCACCCGCGCCCTCTCCGTAAACCGTGACGACGTCACCCGCAAGCAGCTTCTGCTTGTCTTCCAAAAGACAGTCGCGCAAGACGAGCCTGTATTCCGAGCCGTCCTCGGCCTCACACAGATAACAGGTATAATCCTTTTCGTTATAATAAGTATCCATATAGGTCACTCTTTGCACGATCTTCAGCTTCATACTGATAAACCTATCCTCGTACCCGTCGGCAGCGCGGCAGAACTGCTCGACCGAAACAGCCTCACATCGCGTAACGTATTCCTCGCGGGTCAAGGAGTCATTTACGGGCGTATCCCAGATATCACTGACGCGCGAAATAATGTTGCCAATACCGAACATCGAGATTATGAGATACACCATCGCAATGGCGACAAAAAGTATCTTCTGCCATTTCTTGTGCGGACTGGTGACAAGCAAAGCAATTCCGGCAATCGGAAAAACGAACACCATTATGGCGATAAACCACCACGAGTGATACCATTGAATGAAAGTAACTCTTCCCGAACCGCTACGGCTCGGCTTTCTTTTCTTCACCGCTGGGCGGTTTCCTGCGCGCATATTCTCGGGACATATCTTGCCGCACAACGGACAGGCATCGGACGCAAAAAAGCAATCACAGTCGGGGCATTTATTCAAATCGGGGCGATCGAGCTCCTGATCATCTGCAAACGAGCCGAGCATTCTTCCCATATCAGTACCATCCTTTCTTCCTTGAAGATCAGGCTTATTATACCATAAGACACCCCGCGTGTCAACCGTGTCTTCGGCATTGACGAGTGCCTCGCCTTACGCCAAACGGGCAGAGGACGTCTTTCCCTACAATTCGGGAGAATAATCCTTGCCCTACTTTACATTTGGGCAAATGTGTGCTATAATATTGACATCACAGAATGAAAGGACAAAAATTATGAGCAAAACATTATCAAATATTTTAACAGTTTTTAAGGTGGCAAAAGTCATTGCTAAGGTCGCATATATCCTTACGATCATCGGTGCTGTGGGCTGTTTGATCGGAGCCCTTGTCTCTCCCATGCTGTACGATTTTATGCCCGAACTTTCCGAAGACCTTGATATATCTTGGCTTTATTCTGCATATATCAGCGGTACTGTTGCTTGTATTGGCGCGACTGTTCTTCTGATTTTATCAGAGAAGTATTTTAAAAACGTCCTTAACGCGGGAACTCCGTTCACGTTTGAAGGTGCGAAGGAGTGCTTCCGTCTGGGTATAGCTTCACTTATAATTTCGGTTGCAGTTTCAATTATATCGGGAATCGCCGTTGGCGTGGCTCTTCTGCTTTCAGGTATCGAATCCTTAGACTCGGATTTCAGCATGTCTGTTTCACTTTCATCGGGACTCTTTTACATCTTCCTCTCTATGATCTTTAAATACGGCGCTGAGCTGCAAAAGGATGCGGACGATAAAGCGGCGCAAGACGAGCAGGAATTCCAGATCGAAAACCTGTAAGCTGTTATTTACTGACTTTAGAGAGATCTGTTTCATTTACCAATCATACCGCAAAGGACACCCTCGGGTGTCCTTTCTGCATATTCCCCTTTAAATACGTAGGGGCTCGCCAGATGTCCACACAAAAAGCCTTCTCCTGCGGGAGAAGGGGGACCGCTTTAGCGGTGGATGAGGAGTTAGTCTGTGATTAGAACTCCTCATCCGTCACTCCTTTGTCGTGCCACCTTCTCCCACAGGAGAAGGCTATAAAAATAGAAACTCAACCGCTGTCCTAAAACCGTAGGACGGTGGATTGCTGCCGCCGAAATGTGGAGCGACCACCCGAGTCCTTAGAAGAATAATTCCTTCCCCTACTTTACATTTTTACAAAAATATGCTATAATATTATCAGCAACATTTCAAAAGGAGATTTACTATGAAAAAACTTATTTGCATTTTATTGGTTCTCTGCTGTCTGGCGTCGCTTTGCTCGTGTGCCGCAAAAAAAGATTCTGATGAGGAACCTATCGTTTACGGCGAAAAATATATTCTCTCCACCGAGCTTTCCAAAAACGATAAAGAAACACAGGACTACTATATTTTCGATGAGGAATGTTTGAAATATTACGTGTGTTCTTCAAATAGAAGAACACACTATATGATAACCTATAAATACAGCTTTATAGATGCCGGAAGCATTGTTTACTTTTTTGATTCGATCGAAATATACGATGACGACGAAAAAACAGATAAACATGCAATTTCAATAAACCAAGATGAAGGTATATTGATCGTGTCCAAAAACGTTATCCTCAAATCCAACGTCGAGAACGACCCCAACGATATATACGATATGTACGTAAGAGAGTCCTACGGCGACGGGGAGCTGAAAAATTTCGGACGCACCTAATTTAAATTTTCATAAAACATTTTACAGGTAATATCATTGCAGCAAAACCACAAAATATAATATGTAATTTGGAAAGGATCTTCCACGCTATGAAAAGAATAGTTTCTCTCGCATTGGTATGCGTAATGCTTCTCTCGCTTGCCGGCGTCCTCTGCTCCTGCGACATAGCATCTCTGGTCAGCAAGCTGACCTCTGACAAGTACACCTACACCGATCTTGGAGAGTCATATGAGCTCTCAAGCATAGGAGATACCTCCGAAACCGAGATAGTTATTCCCGAAACCTACAAGGGAAAGCCCGTCACCGCTATTGGCGAGAGAGCCTTCTACAGAAACTTTTTCACCTCGGTAGTAGACGGAGAAGAGCTTCCTAAGATCACCTCTATAACTCTTCCCGACACTATCACCACGATAGGTAAAGAGGCGTTTGCAAACAATACAGAGCTGACAACTCTCAATATCCCCGACAGCGTTACAAGCATCGAAGTTGGTGCTTTCTATGACTGTCGTTCGCTTACCTCGATAAACATACCCAACGGAATAACTACAATAAAGGAAGGTACGTTCTACGGTTGCTCGGGTCTCACCGAGATAACGCTTCCCGATACGGTCACTGTCATTGAACCCAACGCCTTCGTTAAATGTTCTTCCCTGAAATCTATAACTCTTCCAAGTGCCGTTGACACGATAAGCTACGGCTGCTTTGAGGGTTGCGCGTCGCTTGAGAGCTTCACTATAACCGAAAACATCACCGCGATATGCGACAACGCCTTTGCAAACTGCACGTCTCTTAAAGAAATTACCATTCCCACCACCGTCACATATCTCGGCCAGTATGTTTTCAACGAAACATCCGAGGAGCTCGTTGTGAACGTATGCTATGACAGTACACCGCCTAAGGATTGGGACGCTAAATGGTACTATGGAATGACAGGTAAAGCGCTTAACACATCGACGGTGTATTACACCAACGTAGTTGAGCCCAATAAGGAGATCGCAAAAGAGCTTCAGGCACAGATCGACTATTGCAACGAGCGCTATCAAGAGCTTTACGACGAGATAGGACGACTGAACATTGCAAGCCGCCCCGCCCAGGAATCGGGAAATGCTGAGGCATATAAGTACTACCGTGACGCCATCAATGCTTGCAAGGATGAGCAGAGAGAGGTGCTTAATCGCCGCAGCGAGCTGCAAAAACAGCTTGATAACTGCCCTGTAACAAACCAAATAAACTAATCTCAACTCCTTTATATAAAAGCCGGACAAACACTTTGGCGTTTGTCCGGTTTTTGCATTTATTTGTGTTTTAGCTCCACTTATGTCGAATAATAATGTTATTTTAAGTGTTTTCGTGGGCTTCGCCCCCACTCAAAGAATTTTACTAACCTCTAAGAATATCTCGTCGGCTATTTTTTCTATATCTCCCGAGGCGTCTATCACCGATATTTTATCGGTCTTTCCCATATCCTCGATAACTCTCATAAAGGAATCTCTCACTTTTTTGAGTGTAGCCTCATTTTCGTATATTTCGGTCGTTTCCCTGCCGCGGCTTATCCTCTCCATACTCTTCTCGGGAGTGAGGTCGAGGAAAATGCAGAGATCGGGGTGCATTATTTCGGGGCAATCGGCGTTAAGCGCTCTTACCCAGCCGTAGTCTACCGTGCTTCCCTGATAGGCAAGCGTGGAATAATAGTATCTGTCGCAGATGACCACCGCCCCCTCGGAGAGAAGTTTTGATATTCCCCACTCGGGGTCTATATTGTGCGCGATACGGTCAAGCGTAAACATCGCGGCTATCTCGCAGTCGCTCTTTTTTATCTTTCCACCGAGCACCTCTCTTAGCTTTTTTCCGCTTTCAAGAGCCGTAGGCTCGGCGGTGAGGTAGACCTTCTTGCCAAGCGCCTCAAGCTTCTTTAAAAGAAGCTGAGTTTGGGTAGTTTTTCCCGCTCCGTCTATTCCCTCAAAGACTATAAAACACCCTTTTTTCATCTTTATATTCTCTCCTTTCCGCCGCACAAAACGGCGGATCTTTATTTTTTGTTATTTATCAATTTTTAGGGATATTTCACCACTTGATAATATTTTTAAGCTATTATCATCAAGCTTTATGGTCAATCTCCCCACCTCGTCTATACTCTCGGCAACTCCGTAACAGCTTTTTTCGCCCTCGCTAAACACCACTCGCTTACCTATCACGGCAGAATTGGCTCTGTAATATTCCATTATGCCGTGCTCTGTGGGGGAGTCGTAATAATCGAGCATACGCCCCGAGATATCCGCTGCAAGGGCTTCCTTGCAAACGCCCTTTACCATAACAGATGCTGCGATATCACGCAGCTCATCGGGAAAATCCTCTGTCAAAAGGTTGACGCCTATTCCTATCACCACAGATCTCTTTCCGTCAGCGCAAGAAAAGCTCTCGCAAAGGATTCCGCATATCTTTTTCTCTCCGAGATAGAGGTCGTTCACCCACTTTATCTTAGGTCTGACACCGCAAAGCTCCTCGATAGAGCGCGCGGCGGCTACCGCCGCCGCCGCGGTGAGCTGCACGTTATCGGCAGGGTTGTCCTTTGCCCCGAGCAAAAGCGACATATAAAGCCCCGTCCCCGATGGCGAATAGAAGCTTCTGCCAAGTCTTCCCCTGCCCGCGCTCTGCGAGTCGGCTATTATAAGCGCGGGGGCTGACATTCCCCTCTCTGCCTGACGTCTTGCCTCGAGATTAGTTGAGTCGATATCTTCAAAAAGGCTTATTCTAACCCCTCTTTCTTCCAACGCGCCGCAGATTTTGCACCCCGAAAGAGGACGAATATTCCCGCTTTTTTTCAACACCTTCTCACCCCTTTGACAAATAAAGACAGATAGCCTGACGGCTACTCTTTCAGTATAACACACACCCGCTCTTTTTTCAAGGCAATAACGCTCTTTTAATATTATTTATTTTTATATTATTTAATAGTTAGTGTTGCAAAAGCGGGAGTTGTGTGCTATAATCATTATGGATATTATTATCCGAAAGTGTTTCTTGTTGAGGGTTACGGAGAAAATTATGAGATATATACTTGCATCAAAATCCCCCAGACGCCGCGAGATACTTGGGAATATCGGACTTGAATTCTCGGTGGTCACCGCCGATACCGACGAGTCCTGCTCGCTTACCGACCCTATAGCGCTTTGCGAAGAGCTGGCTCTGCGAAAGGGACTTGCCGTCAGGGAGCTTCTGCAAAGCAAAGATGAGCTTGACCCCGAGGACGTTATAATCTCGGCGGACACCGTGGTAGAGTGCGGCGGTCATATCCTCGGCAAGCCCGCGGACAGGCAGGACGCAAAGACGATGCTTGAGCTGCTTTCAGGCAAACGCCACAGGGTGCTCAGCGGTATCGCGCTGAGTGTGGGCGGCGAAACCTATGTTTCACATTCCGAGAGCTTCGTGTGCTTTGAGGAGCTTTCCGATGCCGATATAGAGAGATATCTTGACAGCGGCGAGCCCTATGACAAGGCGGGAGCATACGGCATACAGGGTCTTGCATCTATTTACGTAAAGGGCATCGAAGGCTGTTATTTCGGTATCGTGGGACTCCCTATAAACGAGCTTGACAGGCTTCACCGCCGCGCGCTCGGGCGCTCACTTTTAGGCTAAAACACAAATTCTAAAAAATCTTTGGGAAAGGAGGCTGATAAGTCATGCCAAAAATATTAGGCATCGACCTCGGTACGGCGAACACCTTCATTTATATGAAGGGCAAGGGCATAGTGCTTCGCTCGCCGTCGGTGGTCGCAATAGACCGAGAAACGCGCGATGTTGTCGCTGTGGGACGCTCGGCAAAGCGTATGCTCGGCAAGACGCCCGAAGGCCTTCTTGCCTTCCGTCCGCTCAAGAACGGTGTTATCGCCGATTTTGACGTTACGGCGAAAATGATACATACATTTTTTGAAATGACCGACTCGATAGCCTTCTTCAGCCGTCCTGTCGTTATAGTCTGCATACCGTACGGTGTCACCGAGGTTGAGAAGCGCGCGGTAGAGGACGTTATATTTGAGGCGGGCGCGCGCTCGGTCGCGCTCATAGAAGAGCCTATAGCCGCCGCTATCGGCGCGGGACTGCGCGTGGGCAGTCCGAGCGGAAGTATGATAGTGGACATCGGAGGCGGCACTACCGAGGTAGCCGTGATGAGCCTTGGAGGGATAGTTGCCTCTCGCTCACTCAGAGTGGCGGGCGACGAGCTTGACGAAGCCATCGTAAATTATCTCAGAACACAGAAAAGCATACTTATAGGCGACGTTACCGCCGAGCAGCTCAAAATGCGAATCGGCTCGGCGCATATAGCCACCGATAACGGCTCGCAGGAGGTCTTTGGGCGAGAGCTTCGCACGGGCCACGCGATATCAGCCATAGTAACTTCGGAAGATACGAGGATCGCCATGAGCGAGCCCCTCGACCAGATAATACACGCTATAAAAACAACTCTTGAGGACACTCCCCCCGAGCTCTCCTCGGACATATACGACCGCGGAATAACCCTCACGGGAGGCGGAGCATACCTGCGAGGTATAGCGCCTCTTATAGCCTCGAAGACGGGGATAAGAGTGAACGTGGCAAAATACCCCTTTGACAGCGTTTGCACCGGCATTGGAAAGGTTATAGAGAGCGAGCGTATGATGGGAGATATACTAAAATACCGAGGAAAATAAAACCCTATACAGGAGAGAGATATGTCAAACACAGAAGATAAAAAAGAAATTTTAGATAATAGCGCGGAGACGGCGCGATCGGCGCAGGGCGAACAGCCCACAGAGGCACAGCCTCAAAAGCCCGCAAAAAAGCCGCACAGGGAGTACGGGGCGCGTATGCGCGCCTTTGAGGGCTTTTACGTGCAGATACTCGCGTGTATTGCCGCCATCATCGCTATAGCGGTAGCTGCGGCGGTGATGTATAACGTGATCGTAGGCGTGGTAGTATCTGTCTGTGCGGCATTTTTCTATAAGTATATGGTCAACGATAAGCTGAAGAGATCTCTCGGCATTGGCTATAAAACGGTAGTTGGCGGACTTGAGCTGACATACTGCAAGGCAGTTTACGGCGGCGTTATATGGATACCCGCAAGACTTATGTGGCACGACGTGATAAGCATAGGCGCGAACGCCCTTAAAGCCTCGGATAAGCACACGCTTACCCGCATTTTTCTGCCCCGCACCTTGACCTCGATCTCCCCCGATGCCTTCTGCGGCTGTGACACACTCAGGGAGATATATTTTGAGGGCACTGAGGAGGAGTGGCAGGCTATAGAGGGATCTGATAAGCTTGAGGGCTATTTGATGCTCTTTGAGGTAAAATACCCACCTGTACCCAAGAAGAAAAAGAAAACGGTAAATACTACGACAAATACTAAACAAGACAAAATATCTGACAATTAAAACTCTGTCATAAATTCACACACGCAAACTATATTTAGCCTCCCCCGTGTAAGGGGAGGTGGCAGCCGAAGGCTGACGGAGGGGTTGTAAAACATACATTCCAAGTAAAAACAATCCCTCACCCGCTATCGCGGGAGCTCCCTTTACACAAGGGAGCCTCTTCGAACAACGCAATTTGCAAACCTATCACCCTTACTTTTAGCCAATATCCCATACGTTTAGTAAAACAAAAATAGCGAAAGGAGAGAGTATGAAATTTTACAGATCTAAATTTTTCATAATATGCGTGGCGGCAGCCTTAGTGCTGGTGCTCGTTCCCTCTGCCCTTTCGCTGTTTGGCTATAAGGATATAGTGCGCGGAGCGCTTAAAACCGTGGCAAGTCCCCTCGAGTGGTGCGGCGCAAAGATGGCTGACGCCGTGTCGGGATTTGTTGAGGTCTTTGCCGAGTACGACGAGCTGAAGGCGGAAAACGAGCGCCTTAAGGAAAGGCTTGAGGAGCTTGAGGGCGAGGAGCACGACAACAGCGTTATCCGCGAGGAGAACGAGTGGCTGAAGACCTACCTCAAAATAAAGCAAAAGCACTCCGAGCTGACTATGATAGACGCGATGATTGTTTCGCGCGAGTCGGGAAATTACGCCACCGTGCTTACTCTTAACCGAGGAAGCGCAAACGGGGTCAAGGTAAAGATGCCGGTGATAACCGCCGACGGCGTTTTCGGATACGTCAGCGAGGTCGGACTCGACTGGTGCAAGGTGGTAAGCCTTGTGGAAACGGCGAGCGCGGTGAGCGCTTACACTGAGCGAGGCAACGTGGTGGGCGCGGTAGAGGGAGATACACTTCTGAGGACCGAGGGCACTTGCCGTATGATACATATAGCGGCCGATGCCGATATAAAGGTGGGAGATAAGGTCTACACCGCCGCCGAGGGAAAGATATATCCCAACGGTCTGCTCATAGGCACTGTGGTGTCTATCGAGGCTGACGAATACTCAAAGGAGCTGGTGGCGAAGATACAGCCCGCCGTGGATTTTTCGGATATAAACGCAACCACACAGGTAATGATAATCACAGGGTACGCTTCGGGAGGTGAGTCCAAATGAACGCTCACCGCAACCGGGCACAAAAGCGCCTCGTATGGAGAAAAATAGCGGTCTACGCTCCCCTGTTTTTTCTGCTCGGCGTTGCCCAATGCTCATTTTTTAACAACCTGTCCTTTATAAGTGCCGTGCCCGACGTGGTGCTTGGCGCACTCACCGCTGTGGCTATGTTCGATACTCAAAGGACTGCCGCCGTCTGCGCCGTAGGCGCGGGAGCTATGATAGACGCTATGGGCTCGTCGGGCATATCGCTCTGCCCCGTAGCTTTTCTTGTCGCCGCGCTGATATGCTCGGAAATATCAAAAAAGATACTTCCAAGCTTCCTCTCCTGGCCGCTTATGCTCATACCCGCAGCGCTGACAAAATCGGTATTCACGCTTCTGAATATTTACCTTATGGCGGGAGCGCAGAGCTTTTCGGTCATTCTTAAAACGATACTTCTCCCCGAGCTCATATTTACCCTGATATTCTCTCTACCCTTGTTCTTTATCGTAAGACCTTGTGCGCGTCTGGCACAGGCGAGAAGTAAATTCAAGGTGTAGTAACGCGGGGCGACGTCCTCGACGCCCGCAAAAAAGGCTCCCTCCGAGAGGGAGCTGGCGCCGCAGGCGACTGAGGGAGAACGCGTTACGATAAAATTAATCTAAATTTAAAATTACGCAGGCTCCTTCCACCGCTATGCGGTCCCCCTTCCTCCCGGAGGAAGGCTATAAAGCAAAATCTCACCATAAGAAAGCCTCCCTTGTGTAAAGGGAGGTGGCACGGCTTGCCGTGACGGAGGGATTGTAAAAAATAGAAATTTGCAAGAAACAATCCCTCAGTCAGCTCCGCTGACAGCTCCCTTTACACAAGGGAGCCTTTCGATACAGCAATAGTGCACAAATCTTTTTTCAGAACAAAAAACAAAAGAAAGGCGGACGGTAGATGAAAAAGAAATTCGATCCCAGAGCAAGATACATATCTATCCTCTGCGTTTTTTTTGCTCTTATAGTGTTTTATGTCATAGTCCTCGCTAAGGTGCAGATAGAGGGCTCTGAAAACGTCACCGACGGCTCGGTGGCTTATACCCGAACGGTTACCGTTTCGGGCCTTCGCGGCTCTATATACGACCGCAACGGAGTTCTGCTCGTCGGCAACGCCACGAGCTATGACGTGATAATGGAATACGGCGCTATCCCCGATACTACACGGGAGCTCAACGAGGCGATCCTCGATATTATGAAGGTGCTTGAGCAGACGGGCACGGCGGAAAATCTCTCGTGCGACGACTACTTCCCCTTCACGGGAGCTTATCCCGACCTCTCTTACACCGAGGCGGTGTCATACAGCGACTCCAAGGAATACGAATCCCTCGCCGAGATCCTTTCGGCAAATAAGCTCGATCCCCACTCCACCCCCGCAAAGGATCTTGCAGACGCGATGGTTAAAAAATATAAGCTCTCCTCATACACAAACGAGGAAATAATGACCCTTCTCGTTGTGAGATACGAGATGGAGAGAGTGAAATTCGGAGCTTATCAGCCCGTAGTCCTCGCCACGGGACTTGCTCAGGAGAGCGTACCCTATATCGAAGAGGCGAATATTGAGGGAGTGACCCTCAAAATAGGCTCGGAGCGCCACTATGAATATCCCGGGTACGCGTCGCACATTCTCGGCAGACTTGGAAAGATACAGGCAGAGGACGCCGAATATTACAGTGAGCAGGGATATCCGCTCAACGCCTACGTCGGAAGCTCGGGCTGCGAGAAGGCATTCGAGAAATATCTGCGCGGTCAGGACGGCACGATGGAGATCAGCTACGACGCGCAGGGCAACATAATAAAAAAGACCTATATCAAAGAGCCGATAGGCGGTTACGACGTCTATCTGACGATAGATATCGAGCTGCAGATAGCGGCGGAGGACGCGCTGAAGGAAACGGTGGAGTCGCTCGAATATTCCGATTCGGGAGCTGTGGTGTCGCTCGACCCCGACACGGGAGATATCCTCGTGATAGCCTCTTATCCTACCTACGACCTCACTCAGTTCGAGAGTATAGCTTACTATAATTCTCTGCAAAATGATCCCGCCAAGCCGCTCTTTGACCGAGCTCTGCTCGGCGAATACGCCCCCGGCTCAATATACAAGATAGGAAGCGCGCTGGCGGCGCTTGAAGAGGGACAGATAAGCTCTTCCACCCTCATAAATTGCGCGGGTACTTATCCATATCTCCATAAGCCTACCTGCCTTGGCGTGGGCGGCGTCAACGGAATGCACGGCAATATAAACGTCATACGCGCTATCGGTATTTCCTGCAACTGCTTCTTCTATGAGATAGGCTATCAGATGGGCATAGATTCGGTAACCCCCTACACCTCAAAGCTCGGACTTGGCGTGGCGAGCGGTATAGAACTGCCCGAAAGGCTTGGAAGCGTGGCGGGCAGCGCATACCGCACACAGAACAGCCTGACCCCTTGGAGTCAGGGTGACGACCTCTCGGCGGCGATAGGTCAGTCCGACCATACATATACGCCCCTTCAGATAGGCGTGTTTATGTCGAGCGTGGTCAACGGCGGTAACAGATACAATGCGCATCTGTTGCACTCGGTGAAAAAGTTTTACACCAAGGAAGTGGTGTACGAATACACCCCCACGGTAGCCGACTCTGTGCAGATGTCAAGCGCTACTTACGATACCCTCATATCGGGAATGAGAAGCGTTATAAATTCAAGCTCATCGCTCACCAGATATTTTTCCTCGCTTGACGTTCCCGTGGGTGGAAAAACAGGTACGGCGCAGGTCAGCGGCAAAAAGGATTATGCCCTGTTTTCGGGCTTTGCCCCACTCAATGACCCCGAGATAGTTTCGGTATGCGTCATTGAGCAGGGTGTGAACGGCGGAAACGCGGCGATCCCCGTGTCAAGAATATTCAAGAGCTTTTTTGAAGCTGAGGTAGAGGAATAGTGGAAAATATTTTTCCATTCGCCTAAATGCGACGTATTTGTATTGATTTTTGTGATAAAATGTGTTAAAATACATAGGAATCTGTTTTTCGAAAGGAGATTTGAGCGTGTCACAAGTAAAAAAAGCACCGCAAAAGATAATAGCGCAAAATAAAAAAGCGTGGCACGATTATTTCGTGGACGAAAAATATGAGGCGGGAATCGCTCTGTTTGGAACAGAGGTAAAAAGCGTTCGCGGCGGAGCGGTCAACCTCAAGGATTCATACTGCTCTCTGCGCAACGGCGAGCTCTTTATCGTGGGTATGCGGATAAGCCCTTATGAAAAAGGAAACATTTTCAACAGAGATCCTATGAGGGACAAAAAGCTGCTTATGCACAAGAAAGAAATTATGAAGCTCGGCGGCCTTGTCACACAAAAGGGATATACCCTCGTGCCGTTATCTCTGTATTTTTCGGGCAAGAACGTAAAGGCGGAGATAGGTCTTTGCCGAGGCAAAAAGCTTTACGACAAGAGAGATTCGGACGCCAAGCGCGAGGCGGCAAGAGAGATAGACCGCACTATGAAGGATCGCTCACGCTACGAATAACGATTTTTAGATTTCCTATTACTTCTTACTTACTTCTTACTTCTTCACTATTACTTCTTACCTTAATAATATGGGCCCGTAAAGGTTTCGACGGGGATTTTGAGGTATAATAAGCGGGTAGAGCCGGGCAACCTCTGAAACTGCCTAAACTTAAAATTAAACGCTAACGATAATCACGTTGCAATGGCTGCCTAAGGGCAGTGCTGTGGCATAAGCCACCCGTTCCTCCCGAGAGTATCGCGGCTCGGGACTGAGCGTCATTTGAGCGGTGAACGTGCATCGGCGGTTCGCCATTGAACCGATCACGCAGAAAATGGCTACCTGAGGATGAAGTCTGTCTGTTGACGGCATCCAAGGGGAAATCAAAATAACAGACTGCACCCGGAGAAGGTTATATCAAGAGGTTTTCGGACAGGGGTTCGATTCCCCTCGGGTCCACCAAA
>SVUJ01000012.1:0-5380 GCA_015063305.1 Oscillospiraceae bacterium
TCCACCAAAAGCGCCGTAAACGGCTAAGATAAGAGATAAGAGATAAAAGAGAATAGATAATATTAAGACGTTAGCAAAAGCTTCAATGCGCTTTTGTACTATTATCTTTTATCTCTTCTCTATTATCTTTTATCTAAAAATACGTTGGAGAAATTTATGGCACAAAACAGTATATTACTCGACAAATCATTAAAATTTGCAGCTCGAATAGTAAAGCTTTATAAATATTTGCTTAAAGAAAAACATGAGTCTGTAATTTCAAAGCAAATAATACGTTCTGCCACATCAATCGGTGCCAACGCCAACGAAGCCGTCTACGGCATAAGTAAAGCCGATTTTATAGCTAAGCTTCAAATATCTCTGAAAGAAACTGCCGAAACAGAATATTGGCTCAGACTTTTGATTTTGTCCGACTATATCTCAGAAGACCTCGGAAAATCCTTGCTTGATGATTGCCTTGAAATAAAAAGGATATTGATATCAACTCTTAATACCGCGAAAACAACAAAATAATAATAAAGCACCGCAATAGCTAAGTTTACTTACTATTGCGGTGTTCGCATTCGCCGCCCGGAGATCGGGGTGCTGGACACGTGGCGAAGAGCGAGCGAATTCTCGCCACGGGCGAGATTCCACGATAAAATTTAAATTCATTGGAATCGAACGCAGCGACAAAACAACCCGGTGAGTTGTTTTGGAGCGGTGACCGAAGAATTTTGCGAAGCATACACCTCACCATTTTGCCTATTGCTTCGCAAAATCTGGGCACAATTCCCCTCGGCGGTTATATTTAGATTCTCTTTATAAGCGAGTGGTTGCAAGCACGGCATTTATCATTTTCAATATTGTTCAAAGAACCGCAAACGGCACACAGAATGGTGCTATCCTTGGAGTCAGGCAAAACCACAACAGTTTTCGTCCCATAAAGATGAAATACCAAATCACCTTCGTTGTATGCGTTAATGTTCTGCTGCAATCTTGATTTCCCGCTATATGCCTTTTTATATATGATCTTGCCGTTCGGTGTTTCAATGGTCAAGTAAATAATATTTTTTAGATACATACGCTCTCGGGTAGGTTTAACAGAAGAATCATTATCCGTCGTTGTAACAATATCGACTTTCTTTACTGTACCATAATAAGTCGAATCAATCAGTTTATTAGGAACTCCTGTAATAGCAAATGGTATCATCATAACGACAATATAACATGACGTTCGAAATGCCTTATTATTCGTATTAAAAATAATATTTCCCCACAAAAGCAATATTACAGCAAAAACACAAGTTAGAATTACACAAGGGATAACTCGCTTAAAAATTTTCTTTCTGCAATATGTATGCAAATCTTTTGGTAAAATCATTTAACAGCACTCCTATTTAAATAAGTATGATACATGCTTTATTCTTACTTATGCCTGTCGCAAATTTTTTGTATTAATTGAGAAGACTTGTAATCATTGAGTGTAACCGGAATTACAAATCCACTCTCAATTTTAAGGTGAGCCACTTTGGCAAATCCTGATCCGATTTTTATTGTTTCCTCTGTCAAAGTGACCTTTTCGTTACAATTTACACTATGAGAAATCATTTTTACAGATTGCTTAATTAAGTCGATAATATAAATATTAAAAAGAGTATCTTCTGAAGAAAATATGATATTAGTAATATAATAATTGGGGGAAATAAATTTTCCATCCTTTCTTTTCTTTATCACCGTGTTATTTAATTCATAACATTCAATAGCACTCTCAGAAGATCCAACCCCATTATCTTGCATTATTTTCTTTAGGGTTTGGTCGATTTCGGCATCCTTGATTCTGAACGAACGACAAATGCAAAAAACAACAACACAAACCAGCGAAGCCGGAATACCTATAGGTCCTCCGCCCCGAATAAATGTCGCTACAATTAGGGAAATAATAGCTAAAATCAGAAAAATAATCTCCATAATAGAAAGATCTTTTTGATAAAAATATTTCTCTACACTATTTTTGTTTTTCATTTCAAGCATCCTTCCTTTCAAAAACATACCAATGCGGTGTTTTTCCACCGTAAAAATAATCTCCGGATTTATGTTGCACGAAAAGAAAATCTTTACCGTTTATTGATTTTATCTGATATTCTTCAGCTGTCATTTCTTTATCGTCAAGAAGAAAGCCCTTCGTATACCGCAACATAACATTGGCGCATCCGGACATTGTCCGAATAGTTCTGGTGCATATCCCTCGTGCCAAAAAGCGAATATCCATCATATAAATGTCTCTATCCTCGCTGTACCTTTTTTGAGGATCGAAATCTGATATTTTAGGAACGAAATCGAAAACCGTCCATATGCCGTGAACTGCATTATCGTCTGAAAAAGGAATATCCGTTTTGTCGACATTCGGGCGTATTTGATGTTCAGTATATGCAACGGTGTCAATTTGACGGTACAAGAGCATAAGGGTATCATCTCCGTTATCAATACAATCATCATTCATAAACTGAACTATCATAAATCTAACCCCATTCTGCTCGATCGTCCTATACAGATTCGGAATTGCAAACTTGTATTTTGGGGATATCCTATACAGTGTTCCTTTAGTCCAGAAATATCTCCAAGCAAAAGCACCACCCGGCATAAATATGATCTCTTCGTCCGCCGTACTACTATCTACTTCTTCCAAAGCAGACAAATCGTTCTCATCAAGGAGTCTTCCGCACAGTTGCCATTTTCCAACGACTTGCGAATCGTCCTCAAACGGCAATAGAAGTATTTCCGACAAAACAGGCTTTTGGGGAGTGCCAACACAAAGGGCATCAATCGTTTTTATTTGATCTTTAAATCTGTCGATGGAAGTGGACAACGTCTCTTTTTTCTCTTGCAAAATAGTCTGCAGCTGTTCGCCCGTTGCCAGCTGTATTTTTTTGATTTCTTCCAAGGAAAAACCGAGATTTTTATAAAATACAATCTGTTTGTACTTTTCTACAGCGTCAATTGAACAAAATCGATATCCGCTTGATGGGTCGGTAACATCCGCTTTTAATACACCCTCAGAATCATAATACCTCAAAGTCTGTGTGCTGACATTACAAATCCTCGCAAAGTCACCTATTTTTATCATGCCATCGCCTCCTTTGGTATCATTGTAACATTATAGTTAACTATAAAGTCAAGACCTTTTTTTAATTATATCATAAAAACGTAAATTGCTCAATAACAAAATCATAAGAACAACAGGGGCGCACATACGTGCGCCCCTGTTGTTCTTTAGAAAGCTGATAAATATCTACGCTTTTAATTTATAAACCCTTTTCTTATTCTCGCCCTGGGCTACAATAATGTTACCTTTGATCATCCCACGCAAGACATTTCTTGTTCGCGAGACACTTATGCCGATAAGAGCAGAAAGCTCGGAAGTCTTTGCATAAACGTTTTCGGTAAGATAAGCTACAATAGTCTCTCTGTATGCAACCGTTTTAATATATCTGTTTTTCCCCGTTCTTTTAGGTTTCTATGCTTAAAGAGCGAACGTCCGCAAAGCCGCCATTGCAAAAATCTCTTCATCATATCGATGACGACGATTCCGAAGAGAAATCTGAAGAAGACGTTGTGTTGACCGAAGCCCCTATTGAGCCGATCCATAAAGATAACGAACACGAAACATAATGAGAATGTTTGGGATCTGATATTGGATAAATACAATATTTAGATACTTAAAAAACATCCCCACCGCCGAGCTCGGCGGTGGGGCTTTTGCAATATATCGTATTTTATTGCTGCTTCGTGATAGTTACCGTTACAGTTCCTACCTTAACAAAGGTATCCTCTGCTCCGGAATAAGTTCCTGAAAGCGTGAGGTAAGCCGAAGCTGTGGGCGCTTGTTCGTAAGTAGTTCCAAAAGCGGTTGCAAGGTTCAACGTAGAATTATTGCCAAACGAACCGCTAACATCATTATTCGTTGCATCATAGCTCAAGGTAGCAGTTACAGCAACGTTAGAGTGGTTGGTAACGGTTATCTTGTTTGCATCTGTATCGCAATACCAACGGGCAGTTCCCGCAACATTGGTTTCAACGTGGTTAGATGTATCCCATGCCTTGTCAAAGTCACGGTATGTGAACTGCATCGAACCGAAGGTAACCTCCACACTGTATGTGTCAACTGCTCCGCTTCCCTCTACGTAAGTACCCTTAACAGGTGTGCTGGAGGGCTCGGGAGGAGCCGTGGGATCCTGAGGAGCTGCAGGCTCTTCCTCTTCGGGAGCATCAACTACCGTAGCGGTAAGATAAGTACTGGGTTGCTGATTCCACAATGTAATATCTGTCAAGGAGAAGGTTTCAGCTCTTTCTCCGTGTTTCGGATCTGAGCAGCTATCTGCCTTACAGTAGTAAAGAGGTGCGGGCTCTTCGTCGAATATAACAAAGTTAAGTATTCTTCCGCCCTCGGTAGCGTTCGTATAATAGCTTCCACGGTTAACACCATATGCAGACTCAAACTCGCTCATTGATGCAAATGTGGTATAAGTAGTAGTACCCGTGAACTTTCTGGAGTTAACGTAGTTTCCGCTGTCGTCAGCCTTAGCGCCGTCTACGTAGTATCCAAAGTACTCTACAGAATCGACTTCGAATATCTCCATCATAGCAGCCTTGGATATCTTTATCTCAACTGTTACGTTTACAACGGTGTTGCCGTTGTAGTTTCTCTTTGCATACGCCGAGTACTCATCTGCATTGAGTGCTCTGAGAGTTGCTACAGGTGTAGAAGTAACAGAGGAATAAACCTTTGAATCTGCCACGGGCGCGGTGTTTTTATCCTGTCCGTCAAGGCTAAAGGCAAGTGTAGAAAGAATTCCCGCCTGGTCAAAGTCGGTGAGGATACTCTCACTCGCGTTCAGATAGAAGGTAAATTGCTTTACATCCTCGGTACTAACGAATGCGATATAGATATAATCGTCACCGCAAGCCACGTACTCTGTAAGGGTCTTGCCCGAGGTGATAGCATTGTTGTTAGCAAAGTTATCTGCATGGCTCCATACCTTAGAGGTCGTGTACTCATCCAAGTTTACAGCGCCGTTGACGGTGGGCGCATTCTTTACTTGCGATTCAACCAACTTATCGGTAAGATAAGTACTGGGAAGCTGATTCCACAATGTAATATCTGTCAAGGAGAAGGTTTCAGCTCTTTCTCCGTGTTTCGGATCTGAGCAGCTATCTGCCTTACAGTAGTAAAGAGGTGCGGGCTCTTCGTCGAATATAACAAAGTTAAGTATTCTTCCGCCCTCGGTAGCGTTCGTATAATAGCTTCCACGGTTAACACCATATGCAGACTCAAACTCGCTCATTGATGCAAATGTGGTATAAGTAGTAGTACCCGTGAACTTTCTGGAGTTAACGTAGT
>SVUJ01000012.1:5390-62255 GCA_015063305.1 Oscillospiraceae bacterium
CTTCCGCCCTCGGTAGCGTTCGTATAATAGCTTCCACGGTTAACACCATATGCAGACTCAAACTCGCTCATTGATGCAAATGTGGTATAAGTAGTAGTACCCGTGAACTTTCTGGAGTTAACGTAGTGTCCGCTGTCGTCAGCCTTAGCGCCGTCTACGTAGTATCCGAAGTACTCTACAGAATCAACCTCGAATATCTCCATCATAGCAGCCTTGGATATCTTTATCTCAACTGTTACGTTTGCAAACTCGCCGTCGACTTTATTTCTCCTTGCATACGCCTGGTACTCATCTGCATTGAGACCTCTGAGACTTGCTACAGGTGTAGAAGTAACAGAGGAATAAACCTTTGAATCTACAACGGGCACGGTGTTTTTATCCTGTCCGTCAAGGTTAAAGTAAAGTGTAGAAAGAATTCCCGCCTGGTCAAAGTCTGTGAGGATGCTCTCGCTCGCATTCAGATAGAAGGTAAATTCCTTTACATCCTCGGTGCTTACAAACGCTATGTAAACGCAATCTTCACTGTGAGCCACGTACTCGGTAAGGGTTTTGCCCGAGGTGATAGCATTGTTGTTAGCAAAGTTATCTACATGGCTCCATACCTTAGAGGTCGTGTACTCGTCAACATTTACCGCACCGTCAATAGTGGGCGCTTCACTTGATTGCGCTTCAAGTACCTTGGTGGTAACGTAAGTACTGGGAAGCTGATTCCACTGTGTAATATCTGTCAAGGAGAATTCGGTGGATCTTGTAACTCCTTCGCAGGTGCAAGTTGTAGGACAGTAGTGATAAGGCGCAGGTTCTTCGCCGAAGATAACGAAGTTAAGCACTCTGCTCTGGCTAGCGTAATACGCTCCACGGTTAACACCGTAAATTGTTTCAAACTGAGTGATTGATGAAAATTCGGTGTAAGTAGTAGTACCCGTGAACTTTCTTGTATTGATATAGTGTCCGCTGCCGTCAGCCTTAGTTCCGTCTACGTAGTATCCGAAGTACTCTACAGAATCAACTTCGAATATCTCTTCCATAGCAACCTTGGATATCTTTATCTCAACTGTTACGTTTGCAAAGGTTTCACCGTCTTTGTTTCTCTTTGCATACGTCTCGTACTCACCTGAGGTGAGCCCTCTGAGAGTGTTTGGCAGGTTGTTCTCGGTAGTAATAGCCGTATGTCTGTCATAATACGTAGTAGGCGCAGTATTTTCGTCCTGTGTGCTGAGGTCAAAGATCAATTGGGAAGTAATTCCGCACTGGTCGAAATCGGTGAGGATATACTCACTCGCATTCAGATAGAATATAAAGTTGGATACGTCCTCTGTGCTCACGAACGCTATGTAAACGTAATCGTCGCTGTGAGCCACGTACTCGGTAAGTGTCTTTCCGCTGGTAATAGCGTTGGAGTTAGCAAAGTTATCTGCATGGCTCCATACCTTAGAAGTGGTGTACTCCTCGGGATCTACAACACCGTCAATTGTGGGCGCTTCACTTGATTGCGCTTCAAGTACCTTGGTGGTAACGTAAGTACTGGGTTGCTGATTCCACTGTGTAATATCTGTCAAGGAGAATTCGGTGGATCTTGTAACTCCTTCGCAGGTGCAAGTTGTAGGACAGTAGTGGTAAGGCGCAGGTTCTTCGCCGAAGATAACGAAGTTAAGAACTCTGCTCTGGCTAGCGTAATACGCTCCACGGTTAACACCGTAAATTGTTTCAAACTGAGTGATTGATGAAAATTTAGTGTAAGTAGTAGTACCCGTGAACTTTCTTGTATTGATATAGTGTCCGCTGCCGTCAGCCTTAGTTCCGTCTACGTAGTATCCGAAATACTCTACAGAATCAACTTCGAATATCTCCATCATAGCAGCCTTGGATATCTTTATCTCAACGGTTACGTTTGCAAAGGTTTCACCGTCTTTGTTTCTCTTTGCATGCGCCGAGTATTCATCTGTAGTGAGCCCTCTGAGAGTGTTTGGCAGGTTGTTCTCGGTAGTAATACTCGAGTGCCTGTCATAATACGTAGTAGGCGCAGTATTTTCGTCCTGTGTGCTGAGGTCAAAACGCAATTGGGAAGTAATTCCGCACTGGTCGAAATCGGTGAGGATATACTCACTCGCATTCAGATAGAATATAAAGTTGGATACGTCCTCTGTGCTCACGAACGCTATGTAAACGTAATCGTCACTGTGAGCCACGTACTCGGTAAGTGTCTTGCCGCTGGTAATAGCGTTGGAGTTAGCAAAGTTATCCGCATGGCTCCATACCTTAGAAGTGGTGTACTCCTCAGGATCTACAACACCGTCAATGGTGGGCGCCGGTGCCAGGCTCTGGGAAACGGGTTCGGTTTCCTCTACAGCCAGGGCAAAGAGTGCAAAGCACGACAAAAGCATCGCCATGCAAAGCACGATCGAAATAAGTTTTTTCATGGATGTGGTTCTCCTTAAAAAAGTATTTGGGTGATGTCAATAGGGTAGACTATCCCCTACCCTACAAAATACTACCTTTATTCTATCACCGCAAATTAGTTTTGTAAAGTAAAATGTGCAAAAATTCTAAATTTTCCACCTTTTGAACAAAAACAATTGTGTAATTTGTGCAAAAAGTCAAAGAAATAGATAATTTGCAAAATTTCGGGTAGATATTTATATTTGCCTGATAGGAGGATTTTAATTACAAAAAGCTCCTCCTATCTGTGGTCGCGGGAGCTCCGTGACCGCCCCACCGCCATTCTTAAGAAATCCCTCCATCGCTCTTTAAAGAACTTGACAGTATTGTTTTTTCGTTATATAATGTTGGTATCGTTTGATATGCTCTGGGGATAGACGAGGAAATATCGTAGGAGGTCATTATATGGATACCGTATCAAGTTGGGATTTCACAATGGCAAATTATGATGCCGTTTGGGCATTTTTAGTACAGCTCGGACTGTTATTGCTTTTCCTTATGTTAGGCAATATCCTTCGGCGCAAAATTCCGCTGTTCAGAAACTGTCTGATACCTTCCGCACTCTTGGGCGGCGGCGTGTTGCTGGTAGTGGATATTATATGCAAGCAATTTGGAGTTATACTCGTTGACAATCGACTTATGCAGGTTATCACGTATCATTGTCTGGCGATCGGATTTGCCGCTATGTCGCTGAAAACAGAAAAAAGTGCGCATAAGACGAGCCGTGCGCAGGTCGTGGAATTCGGCGCTCTGCAGGGCGGCACCTATATGCTCCAAGCGTTCGTTGGACTTGGAATTACGTTGATACTCTTTCTTTTGACCCGACACGGCGAGGATATTATCTCTTATATCTGCGGCTTGATCCTTCCTCTCGCTTACGGTCAAGGTCCGGGCAATGCTCTGAGCTGGGATATCAACTTCACAAACACGCCTGCCACACAGTTCGCGGGAAACGGCAGCTTTGGACTCTCTCTTGCCTCGATCGGCTTTGTAGTTGCTTCTGTTTTTGGTGTATTGTATATCAATATTCAAAAAAAGAGGGGAAATCTTTACGTTCGTAAGTCCGATCCGTCAAGCAAGACTGCAACCGACTCCAATTCGGGTGCCGAAGAGATCCCCGATAACGAGTCTGTGGATAAATTCACTATGCAGGTAGGCTTCGTTTCCATCGCCTACGCTATTTCCTTTGGATTTATGTTCCTTTTGGGAAAGCTCTCGGCATTCACAAACAGCATCGCGTGGGGCTTCAATTTCCTTTGGGCATCCTTAGCGGCTATGTTGATAAGACTTGTGGTAAAGCGCTTGCGCAAGCACAAGCTTATGAACCGTGAATACATAAACAATTATCAAATGGACCGAATCTCAGGCTTCTCGTTTGACCTTATGATAGTTGCGGGAGTGGCAGCGATCCAGATCAACGATATCAAGAGATATCTGCTCCCCATTATTATTCTCAGCCTGGTTGGCACGGCAATTACCTACGTTTACATTCGCTTGGTTGCCAAGGAATGCTTCAAAGGCTTTGAGCACGAATTTTTCCTGATGAGCTTCGGCACTCTGACAGGTACGGCTTCAAACGGTATGATCCTTACCAAAGAGATCGACCCCGATCTGAGAACGCCTACGTCCAGCCTTTACATTCTATCTAATTTCCCCGCTATGGTAATGATAGCTCCGCTATTGGTTTTGTTGACCTTTGCGGGCGGATCGTTTACAAATGCGATTATCGCGTGCGCGATATTCTTCGTCCTCTGGAGCGTTTATACGGTATATCTGTTCCGCAGAAAAATTTTCAAAAAGCGGTACAAAAACAAGTCCGAAAACGTATGGAAGGATGAATGATCATAAAAAAAGAACATAAGTCAAGACCACCGATATTATCGGTGGTCTTGACTGTTATATAGACTTTATTTCTTGCTCTCTTTTTTCAGCCCGGACGATGCCGTTTGGGGAAGCAAAAGACTTTGTGTAGAGAGATCCCAAAGCTGAGTGTCAGTATATCTCGGCGCGGCGTCCCTTGCGCTGTTGGACAAAAACACCTCGATGCGCACCTCAGCGGTCTTGTCCGAGTTATCCGTCACTTTTGCGCTCAACGAGTAGAGCATACGGCGCGGCAGGGCTCTCCCCTCCCCCCTCTCTCTTCTCAATATCTCACAAAGCTCGGGGAATTTCACCTCCTCGCACCACCTCTCACAAAGCGCGGAGAGCTCGGCGTAAAATCCGCTTATCTCTTCATATCCCTCAAATTTCGGCACAGACGACGAAAATCTGAGCAGATCGTTCCCCTCAAAAACAAAACGGCGGCGCTTTACCGTATATTCCTGCATCGTAGACCTCCCTTTTTTGATTTTCTACAATACATAATATACCGCAAAGCGCCGCTATATGCTAATTCATTACCGAGCCGTCTATCGTGAACATACGCTCTACTGCGCTCGCAAGCGCGGGATAGTCGGCAAGATCGTGTGAGCGGCCGAGTATCTGCTCGGCGGCACTGAACGCCGTTTTCAGCAGCCCCGTATCGTCACACAGCTGAGCCAACTTGAAGCGGATACCGCCGCTCTGTCTTATGTCGGCGTTCTCGTTGTTCTTCAAAAAATCGCCCGGCCCGCGCATCTCAAGATCCCTCTCGGCTATGGCGTATCCGTCATAGGTCGAGCGCATAATATCAAGTCTGCGGGCTGCGTTCTCTCCCTCGGAGTCCGACACCAGCACACAGTAGGACTTTCTCTTTCCGCGTCCGACTCGTCCTCTTAGCTGGTGAAGCTGAGAAAGTCCGAAGCGGTCGGCGTTCTCAACTATCATAAGCGAGGCGTTGGGTACGTTCACCCCGACCTCTATGACGGTAGTTGAAACGAGGATATCTGTTTGTCCATCGGCAAACCGCCTCATAACAGCGTCCTTGTCCGCCGCCTTCATTTTTCCGTGGATATACTCAACTCTAAGATCTGAAAACCGCTCTGCCATCTGCTCGGAGAACTCAACCGCGGTCTTCAGGGGCGCTTTTTTCCTGACGTTTCCGTATTCGTCGATATCTGCGATATCGAGGTCGCCCGCCTCGGCCTCGCACTCTTCAACGGCGGGACATACGATATAGACCTGTCCGCCCTCAGACACCTGCGCGTGGATAAACTTATTCAAGCGCTCTCTGTAGCTCTCGTTGACCACAAAGGTATCCACCCTCTGTCTGCCGGGGGGCATCTCGTCGATAAGCGATAGGTCGAGATCTCCGTAAAGAGCCAGCGCCATAGAGCGCGGTATCGGGGTGGCGCTCATAACGAGAACGTGAGAGTGCTTACCCTTCTCGGAGAGAAGTGCCCTCTGATTGACACCGAAACGGTGCTGCTCGTCGGTCACCACCAGACCAAGGTCGAAAAATTCCACTCCCTCGCTGAGCAGAGCCTGTGTTCCTATGACCACCTGTGTGCGCTCGGCTTCGTTCTCGGCGCGCAGAGAGTTATATATTCTGAGCTTTTCCGAGCGCTTGACAGAAGAGGTGAGCAGCTCACATCTGATGCCGAGCCTTGCGAAAAGCTCCTTCAAATCGTTATAATGCTGTACGGCAAGTATCTCGGTGGGCACCATAAGCGCCGCCTGCTTTTTATTTTTAACCGCGATATAGATAGCCGCCGCGGCGCATATAGTTTTTCCGCAGCCAACGTCGCCCACCACCATACGGCTCATCGCGACACCGCGCGACATATCCCTCTTTATATCCTCGACGGTTCTCATCTGCGCCCCCGTAAGTCGATACGGAAGGAGAGAAAGAAGCTCGGATATATCGGTATCGGCGCAGGGAGAGGCGTAGGTTTCCTGCGAGTGAAGTTTTGTGAGCGAAAGTCCCAAGGCAAATGTAAAGAACTCATCGAAAATAAGCCTTTTCTTTGCCGCCGCGAGAGATACGTAATCTGTGGGACGGTGGATATTTCTGAGCGCGAAAGGAAGAGTGCAAAGAGAATTCCCACGTCTTATATCCTCGGGCAGGGGGTCTTCGATATTGACGGTATCAAGGGTAGTAAACAGCGTTCCCATATCCTTGGCGATCTGCTTTTGCGAGAGCCCCTCGGTGAGGGGATAGACCGGAACTAAGGGCGGTAGAGGGATATCCTCTCGGTATGGCTCGTAGGCAGGCGAGGACATGGCGTAATTCTTAGATTTTCTCTCCACCTTGCCGTAAAATCTGAACTCAGCGGCGGGGGTAAATACAGTTTTAAGAAAATTCTGATTGAAATAGGTCATCTCACAGATGCCGCTGTCATCGTAGGCTTTGAATTTGAGCAGAGAGAGCCTTCCCTTTATCATCGTGACCTTTGGTTCTGTGGCGACCGTGAGCAGGACGGCAGATTTTTGAGAGTACTCGCAGTCACACAAAAGCTTTATATCTCCTCTGTTCTCATAACGCGCGGGAAAATGCATAAAAAGATCGCCCGTACTGTGTATTCCGAGCCTTGCATACGCCGCCGCGCGCGAGGGCCCCACTCCGTAAAGCGACCTTATATTGGTGTTCATATCAAGCGCCATATCTCCGTCCTCCTCTCTTTGTTTCTCATTTAGATTATACACTCGCGCCCCCGCTCTGTCAAGAAAGCGCGCGAATAATTATACCCTAATATTAAAAATGTTTACAAAGTGGGGCTATTTTGTATTGACAATTCGGCGGGATTGATGTATAATATTTTTTGAACATAATTTTTGGAGGTTACCAAATGAAAAAGATAATTGCATTGTTTCTTGCCGCTCTTATGCTCGTCTTCGTAGTTTCCTGTAATAAGAGCGAAGAAGAAAAAGATAAAGATGATAGTGTCGTAAATTCCGAAGAGATCATAAAGGTATATACCGACACAAAGACCGGAGATAAATTTGCATACGACGTAAATGACGAGGGTGACTATGAGATAACAGGCTTCACCTCCGCTACCGAAACACCCCATGCTATCGAGCTTCCCAAGGTAATAGACAACATAAACGTTACGGGTATCGCTGCCGAGGCATTCAAGGCGAAGAACCAGATATCCGAGGTCGTTATCCCCGATACCGTTAAGTATATCGATCAGTTCGCTTTCTACGGTTGTATCTACCTCAAGAAGGTAACTATGACAAATTCTGTAGATAGCCTTGGCGAGGGCGCGTTCAAGGGCTGTATAGTTCTTGATGATATCACCCTTTCGGAAAATATAAAGGATATCGCAGATTTCGCTTTTGCTGATTGCGTTGCCCTCAAGAGCATCTCCTTCGCCTATGCGGTCAGAGAGATCTCGGACGGAGCATTCTTCGGTTGTACCGCGCTTGAATCGGTAACACTCCCCTCAACCCTTAAGACCATAGGCAAGGGTGCATTCTGGGGCAACACCGCGCTTGATGAGATCACGATCCCCGCAAGCGTAGAGGCTATCGGCGAGTATGCCTTCTCTGTTAAGGACAACGATGACTTTGTTATCATTGTAGTTGCAGATTCCGTGGCTCACAAGTATGCTATAGAATACGGTTACGATTTTACAACAGCTACCGCTAACTGAGATAATAAGTAAATATTATACCCCGACAGATTTTGGCGTGATACTCTTAACAGAGTATCACGCCAACTCTATTCGCCTGCGGCGAGTTATATTGCCCTCGGCAGTGATATTGGGCTTGTGCCGAGTGATATTTGCTGCGCAAGTTTCGGGGCGAATAGAATATCACTGAAGCCGCAAGGCTTCAATATCACTATTGCGATAGCAATAATATCACTCTTTGCCTTGGCAAAGAATATCACTAAAATGCAAAAAATAAAGAGAGAATGCCGTGGTTTGTACTCCACCGTATTCTCTCTTTCTGTTTTTATCGCCAGTTTCGCATTTGTATAACAAATGCATCGGTCTATGCCCATACCCTTGTTTTATTTCTCAGATAAGGACATCACGCTTTCCCATCTGCCGTTTTAAATTATATCATTTCTTAGACGCGCTGTCTATAAGCTCAAACGCGAAGAACCTGTTCGCGTCGCTCACTATCTTGGGAATTCTCGTTGAATTAACGTAAAATCCTCCGTTGCCGTTAAGGGTCATATATGCCTTTCGGCTCGCTCCGCGGTCGGTCAGAGAATAGAAGCGATACAGCCTCTCGCCGCCCTCGGTATCGGTTACCGTTATAGTCAGAAGGAGCTTGCTCGCGTCATTCACGAGCGCCGTTTCCTCTTTCTCGGACATAAGATACTGATCCTCTATCGTGGTAGCCGCGATAGTTTCAAAATACCTTCTGAAAAGGTCGGTGGCGTATCTCACGTAGGTCGTCTTTGTGCCGTTGGTCTCTGTGACCTCCACGGTGTCCGCCGTGACCGAAACCCTTCGGCCGTCGTTGCATACGATATATCCCGAAAGCGCCCTTGCCTGCTTACCAAGCGTGTTGTAGGCGTAGTAGGCGGTGGTTATGTCGAGCGACTGACCTGTAGCTCCATTCTTTGCCGTCACATCGGTCTGCGTGATATTCCATACAACTCCCGAGGTGTCGGTAACTTCAAGATAGGAGAAGGTGTTTACCGCATTTCCCTTCGAGTCTTTTCCAACCACCTCAAGATTTGTGGACATAACGTTGGTCGAGGTCTGCTCGGTCTTCGAGTTATCGAGCTCAAATTCTGCCCAATAGCCATCGGGCGTTTCTACTCTCAGCGTTTCCATAAAAGCGATATTGATAGGCAGAAGAGTAGTTTCTATCCACTTGTGGCTTTCCCAGGTAAGGAAATCAAGAGTGTGTCCGTCCACCTCAACTATCATATCGTAGTTGAACCAGGGCTCTTCCTCTCCCTTATCATTTTTATGATAAAGCACGGTATAAGCATAATAATTACCCGTTTCGGGGTCTTTTTCGCTTATCATTATCATCTGCGACACCTTGCCCACCGACTTATCGTTATCGTCGGTTATATTCGACACGAAGGATACCGTATACTCGGCATCAAATTCCCCGTCCTCGTTCATCAAGCCGTATTTGATAAGATCCTGGTCACTCGGCATGAGCTTTGTGACCCCGACAAGAGAGGGATCGGCAAGCGAGCTGAGCGCAGCAGTTATATTGTTGGTGTTAGGCACAAAGCCCGACTGCGTGGACAAGATAAATTCATAGGGGATAGACGCATTGACAGTTCCCTGTCTTTCCTCCATATCAATGTAGTTAAAGCCAACCACACCGACTCTGCCGCCCTCGGCATCAGCGTCCTTTTTGGATATGAGGAAATTCTGCACGTCATAATAGGTGGTAACCGACATCGGGTAGGTGAGCATAGGATCCATAAGCGGCTCTACACCCTGGAGCATACACTCCATACCCGTATCGAGAACGTATACCGCATCTCTCTTGCTCTCGCCCGATGCGCTGATATCAACGTACTGAACGTAATATCCGCCGCCTGTTACGAGCAGGTCTCCAACGATTATCTTATACTGCTTTCCGCTCGTATCGGTTAGTATATAATAGGCGGGGGTGTACTGATATTCCTCTCCGTCCTCGTTTATACGGATCTCGGGCGCGAGTCCGTATTCGGTAAATTCTCCGTTTTCGTCCTTTATAGGATCTTTTATCTTGCGCGTAGCAAGCGTGTATCCCGCGTTTACGCGGAAGGAGGAAAAGAGCTCCTTGTTAAATATGGCGTAGGGCGCGCCCTTTACCACAAATTCGCAGGTGTCGTCCTCTTTTTCGGTCTCGGTGTTATATCGGTGGAAGGTGAAGCTTCCCTCGCTGTTCACCACCTCAATGGAGCGTATGTGCTCGGCATCTATATGCGGGAATATCAGAAGTCTTCCCGAGCCAAGCTCAAATTCCTCGCTATACTCGGTGTCAAGAACGGCTATCACCTCAAACTCGCCGCTTTCCTCATCAACCTTTACCAGCGTTCCGATATCTGTGATATAAAAGCCGTATTCACTCTCGGTGCTAAGCTTCACTCCGTCGGTGTCATACATAGCAAAGGTCTTGTTTTTATACTTGATAAAATATTTCGTGCCATCGGCGTCATAGAAGGGTATTCTCGTTGCGATATCGTTGACGATAATGAGCACGGGTATCAGAAGCGCCACGAGCACGGCAGATACGATAATAGCGATCTTGCGCCGCTTCATAAGCTTATCTTTTCGTTCTTTTATCATCTGTTCTTTCTCCTGATCAGCACAACAGCCCCCGCGCATATCGCGGCAACTGCGGGTACGGCGGTAAGGATAACGGTGTACTGCGTTACGGCAGCGGTGGTTATGCTATCTATATCGTAATCCGCAAAGGGCTTCATATCTATTCCGACCGGCACAGGCTCGTGACCGATATAACGGCAAAGCGAGAGAAGAAGCTCGTTGTTTCCGTATCCGTCTGTTCCAAGACACTTTTCGAGCGCAAAGTCGGTAGAACCGAAGGCAATTACATAGGAGGACTCTATCATACTGCTGTAATTGGTCTCCTCAGTACTCTTCTGCTCCTCGGAAATGGTCATAAGCTTAAGCGGATTTGCCTCGGTAGCGCTCTGTGCAAGTATTCCCCCCGCATAAGCGCTTGCCTTGGGGCTGGTGGTGAATACGTCGTATATAGATCTTGTAACGCTGTTTGCCGTGTGCTGAGCGTAATCAAAATCAGAGTCGGAATCGTGCACCAGCTGATAGGTGGGCGCGAAGGATATCGACATAGCGCTCGGGAATACGACGGTTCTCGGATAGCTGCTGCTTCGCATATCCTTTGTGATCGATGCTCCAAGTCCGTAATTTGCGTACTGAGCAAAGATATTTCTGCTCGAATCCTTGGAGTTGTCTGCCGATTCCTCTACTATATGGGGCATACCCTCGGAATTTCTGTCAAACACTATTCCCCACTCCTCAAGGTAATCCTCAAGGGCGTCGAGGCGCTTTCCGCCATTTGAATCAGGGCCGATAAACGCCATAAGCGAGTTGGTCTGATCAAGGAAATCGTCAAGCTTTGATATCTCGTCAACCGACATACCGTCGTTCACCTTGAAGTCGGACATCGGGTTGTATATCACGATAAGTCTGCAGTCCTCGGGTATCTCCTCTTCGAGAAGATCTATATCCTGAACGATATATCCCGAGTCCATAAGAGAAGCGCGAAGCGCTTCGGGCACACTCTCGCCGTGGTTGATCGTTATGCAGGCGATAGGCGACTCGGTCCTTGTGACCGCCAGAATTCCCGCGGTCAGCTTCTTTTCTCCGTTATACGCCCAAGCGGTCTCTCCGTCCTCGTCGAACGAGTAGAAGGTACGGCTGCTGTAAACTCTGAACTCTGTTCCGAACTCAACTATCACGTTCGAGGGGGTGATGGTCGAGGTCGATGCCGACTTATACTTCGACACCGCCGAAGGATTTCTGTAGACGTTGTGGTATTTTACCTTTATGTGATCGGGGAATTCGCTCTGAAGCTCAAGCGCGGTATTGTGAACGTATCTGAGAGTAGTATCGTCCACGATATTGTCCGCCTCGTCACAAAAGATGATGTTGATGGAGATGTCGGGGTCTCCGCTCTCCTCGCGTATCTGGTCGACCCTCTCTATGGCAGACGCCGTGCCAAACTCGTCGTCACCGTCTCGGATAAGGTCTATACACTCGTCCGAAAGCGTGAAGAGCATATCTGGCGTCATATCTATATACCAGGTAAATCTTGAGGCAAGCATGGAAAATATAAGATTTCCCACTATCACCGCCGCAATTATCAGCGCGGTCAGCGCCGCCGTTACTCCCCCGTAGCGAAGCTTGCGGCTGTTAACAGAAGTTTTTTTCATATCCTTTTACCTTCCTTTCGTTATCAGCCCCAACGGCGCTTGTCATAAACGCGCACGGTGAGCAGGAGGAATACTCCTGTTATCGACAGATAGTAAACTATCGCGGCAATATCTATATACCCTTGTGAGAATGCCTCAAATCTGCTGAGAACGCAAAGCCAATCTATCACCATTCTTATAGCGTATACGTCTATGTAGGGCGTGACGGCGTTGAGCATAAGCATCACAAGTATTATTGCAACCGTTATCACCGCCGCGGCAAGCTGGTTCTCTGTGAGAGAGGAAACAAACATACCGATGGCGATAAACGCCGCTCCGATAAAGAGCAATCCCATAGTACAGCCAATGATATTGGCGGTCGAAGGACCGATGTGTATAGAGCTGTAATCCTGCGCCGCTCTCTCTGCGTTTGCGTAAGAGTAAAGCGGGAAGAAATTCACGCAGGACGCAAGCAGACTTCCCGCAAAAATCGTGAATGCCGCAAGGAATTTTCCTATAGTCATTCCCCAGATGGTGACGGGCGCTGTCATAAGTAGCTGCTCAGTCCTCAGCTTCTTCTCCTCGGCAAAAAGCTTCATCGTGAGCAGAGGGATAAGTATTATAAATGAAAAGGTTATAGCTGAAAAATAGGTAGCGGTATCATAGCTCGAAAGCGCGAGTGTGGTGTAACACAGTATCAGCGCCGACGCGGCGAGAAATACGCCTAAATAAACGTATCCGATAGCGTTTATGAAATAAGAGCGAAGCTCCTTTTTGTAAATAGCAAACATTTTATTTTTTTGCCTTATGGCAAAGCTCCTTTCCTGACAGTAGAATTTTACTTAGCGTCATCGTCAAAAAGTCCGGAAAATTCAGAGGTCTTTTTCTCGGTCTTTGAAAGCATACTCTTTGCAACCTCTGACTCAACACTTGTCTTCTGAGCGCGGCGTGCCTTGCTGTCCCTTCGCTCGTAACGTCTTTTCTCGGACGTCTGGTCTACTATCGTTATAAAGATATCCTCAAGGCTCATTCCAACAGCTTCCATTCCCACAAGCGCCCACTTCTTCTCGGCGAGTGTGTAGAAGAGCGACTTTCTGATGTCCACTCCCACCTCGCTCTCTATCATATAGCAGTAAGCGTCGCCGTCACGCCCAGAGAGAAGCTCGGCGCGAACGATACCCGGCTTTGCTTTGAGCATAGCCATGACCTCCTTCTGAGGTCCGCATATCTTAACGTTGAAGCGGCGGTTGTTTTCTACCGCTCGGGTTATATTCTCGGTAAGCTCGTCGGCAACGATGCGACCCTTGTTGATGATAACTATACGGTCGCATACCGCCTGTACCTCCTGAAGAATGTGTGTGGAGAGTATAACGGTGTGGTCGCGTCCAAGCGTACGTATAAGGTTTCTTACCTCAATTATCTGCTTGGGGTCAAGTCCGACGGTAGGCTCGTCAAAAATTATGACCTCAGGGCTTCCGATAAGCGCCTGAGCGATACCCACTCTCTGTCTGTATCCCTTGGAGAGGTTTTTGATAAGGCGCTTGTAAACGTCGCCTATCTTTACTATCTCGCATATCTCGGCGAGATGCTTGTCCCTGTTGAGCTTACAGTTTTTGAGGTTGTAGTTGAATATGAGATATTCCTCAACTGTCATATCAAGGTAAAGCGGGGGCTGCTCGGGAAGATATCCGATGTGCTTTTTTGCCTCAAGGGGGTCAAAAAGGACGTCGTATCCCGCGATGGAAACGCTGCCCGAGGTTGCCGAGAGATATCCCGTGAGGATATTCATAGTGGTACTTTTTCCCGCGCCGTTAGGGCCGAGAAGACCAACGATCTCTCCCTTTTTCACCTCGAAGCTGATATCGTCTACAGCGCAATTAGGGCCATAGTTTTTCACCAGATGATCGATCTTTATCATAATGAGAAAATTCCTTTCATTATTTTCAAGCCAATATACAGTACATTATAGCACACATATATAAATAAATTATGAACGGTTTATTCCTATTTGAAAATTTTTTAAGGAGCAGACCGCCTATACGTAGGTGGACTTATTCGGCGGACGATTCGTGAATCGCCCCTACGAAAGGGATTGTATTAAAAAAGCCTCTCACTCTGGGAGAGGTGGCACGGCTTTGCCGTGACGGAGAGGGTGAATATTTTTAAATGCCCTCTCAGTCGCTGACGCGACAGCTCTCCCAAAGGGAGAGCCTATAATAAAAAAAAACTTCACCTTGGGGTGGGAATAAACAATTAAAGCAAATTGCCCCGAAGCTTGGCTGTCGGCACTGCCGACCGGACGACCGATGTGTATAGTGTAAAAAGGTTTGGAGAGGGGCGGGTATGACCCGCGGCAATAGCTCGGAGTAGTTCACACTACTCGCTAATTCCAACCCGATGGTGAAATAGTGTAAAAAGGTTTGGAGAGGGTTAAAGGGAGAACCTTTCCTTAAAAGGTTCTCCCTTGCATCTCTTATTCTCTATACCTGAAAAGGTAAAAAAGCTCTGTGCCGTTTTTGCAAAGCCCCATACACTCAAAGCCCAGCTCCTCATAGAGCACCTGAGCACGAAGGTTCGCGGTGTGGGTACTCAAAAACAGTCCGCCCTTCCCAGCCGCCTTTGCCGTGTTCTGGGCGAAAGACACTAAAAACGTGCCTATCCCCATGCCGCGCAGGTCATCTCTGACCGCCACCCCCATACAGGGTATTGAACTGTTCCAATCAAGGAAAAATACGTACCCCGCCATTTTTCCGTCAAGCTCTGCCATCCAATACTTTCTGGTCGCGTCGGGACGGGCGCAGTACTTCAGCACTCCCCTTTCATTGTATCCGCGGCGATTGAAGAGCGCCCTCGACTCTGCCCCCATAACGGCAAAAAAGTCTGCTATGAGCGCCTCGTCACCCTCTCCTATCTGTCGCATCTTTATTTCTTTCAATATATCGTTTTCAGCCATAATATTCTCCTTAACTCAAAGCGCGCATATAAATCTTTCGATAGCTATATATCCCAGCGCCGAATTTTTAAGCGACGCATCTGCCTGTGAGCAAAGCTCAAGCGCCTGCTTCAGCTTCTCCATCGATTTTCCCGCCGCGCCCGCCGCGTATATCTTCACTCTGTATTCGTTTAGATTCAGCGCCGAGGCTATCTCGGACACCGACATTCCCTCCACGAGCAGCGATTTGATAAGTGTGAGGTCACAGATGACCTTCGACACCTCGCCAAGCACGATAACGGGGTCTATTCGGTGGAATTTCATCACCGCGAGGGCGTCAAGCGCCTTGTCGGGTTTACCGTCAACTATCGCGTTGGCCAGCGCAAAGCTGTCCGAGCTTATCTCTGCCGAGCAGATGTTCTTCACGTCTTCTTCCGATACAGTGTTCCTGCCATTCCAGAGCAGATAATAGGATATCTTGTCTATCTCCGAGGCAAGTGTGAACATCGAAGCGCCGCAATAGTCTATCAAAAACGAGCAGACCTGCGGCGATGCTCCAACTCCGTTGTGCGCAAAATGCTTCGCCACCCAACCCGCAAGTCTTGAGGGTGGGATAGGCTCAAACCGCACGGGTGTGAGATATTTGGAAAGCTTGGTGAGAAGCGCCGAGGGCTTCTTAGGAAGGCTTCCCTCATTCATTCCACCCGACGGAACAGATATTATCAGCACGTTATAGTCGTATTCCGAGAGCGTTCCAAGCACGTCGCAAAGGTCGTCTATCTCGGACGCCTTAAGGTCGTCAAGACAGAGCCCGTTGACCGTTACTATCTTTTGCTCCGCCATCATAGGAAAGGGCATGAGCGCGTCAAGGAGCTTGGGAGCGCTGTAGTCGAGCGCGTCTATCTTCACGTCGTTGAATATCTCAAAGGTCGCGTCCGCACAGACCGCCTCTCTTGCCGACCTCACTGAAAACGCCTTCATATAGTCCTCTTCGCCAAAGAAGAGATATCCTCCCGAAAGTCCGCTTTTTATCAGCTTTCGAAACGCGTCTTCTTTAATTATCTCCATCGCCTTTTCCCCCTTTCTCTTATCTCTTATCTCTTATCTATTATCTATTCTCTATTCTCTTTTATCTTTTATCTGTGTTTCTTGTCGCGTCCTCCACTCGGCTTGTTCGAACGCGCATTGTTTTTGTTTGTCTTACCTGTTTTAGGCGCACCCTTTGATGCGGTTCTCGACACATTTTTCGACCCATTTTTCGGCGCGACCTTCCCGCCCTTTTTAGTCTGCTGTGCTCTGCCCTGTGCCCCCTCGGGTCTTACAAGGCACTCCTTGCCGTAGCCTATAAGGTCTTCTCTGCCAAGCTTTCGCAGCGCCTCTCTCACGAGAGGCGCGTTTGCGGGTCTGTTGAACTGCAACAGAGCGCGCTGGAGCTGCTTTTCGTGGTAGTCGGTCTGTACGTACACGGGCTTCATATCGAGCGGATTTATCCCCGTTCTGAACATAACGGTAGACGCCGTTCCGGGCGTGGGATAAAAGTCCTGGACTTGCTCGGGCGCGTAGTTGTCGCGCTTCAGACATATAGCCAGCTCAAGCGCATCCTTCAGCGTAGAGCCGGGGTGGCTCGACATAAGATACGGCACGAGATACTGCTCCTTGTTCATACTCTTTGTCAGCTCAAAGAAGCGCTTTCTGAACCCTTGATAGACCGTGAAATCCGGCTTGCCCATACATCTGAGCACCGCCGACGAGCAATGCTCGGGAGCGACCTTGAGCTGTCCGCTCACGTTGTCCCTCACAAGCTTTTTGAAGAACGCCTCGTTCTTGTCGAGCATAAGGTAATCAAACCTTATACCCGAACGAATAAAGACCTTCTTTATCTTCGGAAGAGCCTCTATCTCGGATATGATATCCATATATTCGGTGTGGTCTGCCTTAATATTTTTACAGGGAGTGGGAGCTAAGCACTTTCGGTTGGTGCACACTCCGTCTCTCAGCTGCTTATCGCAGGCGGGATAGCGGAAGTTCGCCGTGGGCCCTCCAACGTCGTGTATGTATCCCTTGAAATCGGGCAGCTCGGTTATCTTTTTCGCCTCGGCTATAACGCTCTCACGGCTTCTCGAACGCACAGTCCTTCCCTGATGGAAAGCAAGCGCGCAAAAATTACACGCGCCAAAGCAGCCGCGGTTGTGGGTTATCGAAAAGCGGACCTCCTCGATAGCGGGAACACCTCCCACCGCCTCGTACGACGGGTGATAGGTCCTCATATACGGAAGCGCGTAAACACGGTCAAGCTCTTCTCTCTCAAGCGGCGGCATAGGCGGATTTTGCACCAGCACCTTTGCGTCATACCTCTCAACTATAGCCTTTCCGCTTATCGAATCCTGATTTTTATACTGTATGCCGAACGCCTCGGCATACTTGCGATCATCGGTCTTGAGCTCGTTGTAGTCAAAGACCGCCGCAACCTCGAAATGTATCTTGTCCTCGGGCAGCGCCATGTAAACGCAACCTCTGACGTCCCTTATCTTCTTGACAGGCACACCTCGGTCGAGCAGCTCGGCAATTCGCAGTATTATCTTCTCGCCCATACCGTAGGTGAGTATATCCGCCCCCGAATCGACAAGTATCGAGCGCCTTATCTTGTCCGACCAATAGTCATAGTGGGCGAAGCGGCGCAGAGACGCCTCAAGTCCGCCTATTATTATCGGCACGTCGCCGTACGCCTCGCGTATGCGATTGCAGTAAACGATAGTCGCTCTGTCGGGGCGAAGGCCCGCCTTGCCTCCTGGGGAATAGTAGTCGTAGGTCCTCTTCTTTTTGGACACGGTATAGTGCGCCACCATCGAGTCTATATTTCCCGCCGTCACCAAAAAGCCAAGGCGCGGTCTGCCAAACTCCCTAAAAGCCTCGGCGCTCTTGTAGTCGGGCTGTGAGAGTATCGCCACTCTGAAGCCCGCGTTCTCAAGCACTCTTGAAATTATAGACACGCCAAAGCTCGGGTGGTCGACGTAAGCGTCACCCGTAACATATACGAAGTCGGGACGGTCCCAACCTCTCGCCTCTACCTCGGCGCGATTTATCGGCAAAAATCCGTTAGATTGCATCATTTCCTCCAAAAAGGGATATACAAATACATTTTACCACACCCCGAAAAAAATTTCAAGAGCCGTCGCCTTTTTATTGACAACTAAAAAATAGGATTGTATAATATTCATCAAGCAACGCATAACTTGCAACATCGCCTTACCTCTACAAAAGCGGTAAACGTTCAAGCTTAAGCCTTCTCCTGCGGGAGAAGGGGGACCGCGGTAGCGGTGGATGAGGAGTTAGTTTGAGGTGGAAAACACCTCATCCGTCACTCGCAAGCTCGTGCCACCTTCTCCTACTGGAGAAGGCTTCTGATCACCGGCAATTCCGGTGTTTTTGGTTTAACATCACAAATACGATTAGGAGATAAACAAGTGAAACCCCTGAAGCTTGATATTGACGGAGTTCTTGGAAGCAAGAGCTATGATATAATACTCGCCATACTTCGGTCGCGCGGCATCACTCGCAAAGAGCTTGCAGACGTGTGCGGAGTCAGCACGGTGACGGTCGGAAAAGTGGTTTCGGCTATGCTTGCCGCAGGATATGCGACAGCAGAGTCCGACACGAGCGCACCTAATAAACGCGCTGAACTTATAACGCCCGCCGCAGACCTCGCCGCTCTTATAATAAAGGGCAGCCGACGTAAGCTCGGTCTTTTCCTTTGCGATATCTGCGGAGATATCATTCTGTCGCGCTCGAAAAACATAAACGACAGCCTGCCCGTTGAGGAGGATATAATAAGACTGATAAGCTCGGCACAAGATGAGCTGAAAGGATATGTCGGCGAGCGTTGCGGTACGGTGATACTCTGCGATGACGGAGCGGCAAAGCCCGATATCCGCGCCATTTCCCTCGCCATACCCGCCCTCTCTCCCGATATTGTACTTCCCTCTCGGGATTGTACCGAGAAATATATAAACCGCGTCTATCCGAACGACACCACCCTTTTCGTATGTCTTGGCGAGGTGCTTGATATCCGTCTTTTCTCCGAAGGACGGACTATTAAGAGCAATCTCAGCGCGCCACCCAGAATAGAGCAGAATGACGAGCGCTCCGTGATATCCCACCTTGCGAGAACGGTGTCATCTCTCTTTAATATCACCCTGCCGCGGCGCATCATAATAGAGTCGGAGTATTTACCGTTTGATGACCGCGCACTCGATATGCTCCGCGAGGAGATAAAGCTGAACACACCCCTGCGGCGCGAGGGTCTGCCCGAGATAATAACAAACACAGCCCCGTCACTTGACGTGAGTGAGGCTGTGGATATGGTTCGCAAAAAATTTGCGGATATAAGGTTGCAATAGCCGCAAGAAAAGAAGAACGGACGTCGGGTGCGCCCCTACGAATAAAAATTACAGACAGTTTGTCTTGCTCTATGGTGCGGGAGGAGCAAGCCCCTCCCCTACCAAGCTGTTTTTAGGCGTATGTAAATCTGTTGCGGTGGAAATAAAAAAACAATTTTTATAAACGATATTTGTTTCGGAGCAATCCCCCACCTGCGGTAGGGGAGGGGCTTGCTCCTCCCGTGAAATAACAAATAGGCAAAACAAAAACAGACGCGCCCACGACAGCCCGAAAATATTTTATTTTAATGCAGACCGGCCGCTGAGGTTTCCCCACCTGCCGCCGCATTTTTGTTTGCGTTGCGATGTCTTACGGCATAAAATACATACGCCGCGGCGATAGCGAGGAGAACGCCGGTTGCCGCGCCGCCAAGGTCGATAAGAACGTCGGTCAAGCGAGGGCCTCTGCCCGCGGTGTTTGCCTGAATTACAAATTCGTCGGTGAGGGCAACTATCGCCGACATCGGCAGAGCGATAAGCGCCGAGAGAAGCGACACCTTAACGGTCTTTTTGAAGAACACGCGGAACAGATATACAACGGCGAGGGCAGATGCCGCCGAAAAGACCATATATTCCGAGAAATGGGCGGCTTTGCGGACAAAATAGTGGCTCACCGAGCCGCGGATACCGACAGTATGTAAAATATCGTTTATAATCTCCTGAACCTTAGCGCTCAGCGCGCCCGAGCTCTGCCCCGTCTGAGCCGAGTTGCCCCAAATGAAGCTGAGGACTATCAACGCGACCAGGGCGCATACCGACAAAATTATGTATTTTTTCAAGGGTAGTCACCTCTTTATAAAAATATATTACGTAAATCTCTTGAAAATATCCTTTTTATGTGATATAATATCGAAGTCGTCGTATTGAGGTAATTATATCACAAAACAATTACGAAAAAATGAACGACAAAGAAAAATGTCAAAAAAATATGCCTGCATAGTTAAATGGATATAATAAACCCCTCCTAAGGGTTAGTTATGGGTTCGATTCCCGTTGCGGGTGCCAAACAAGAGAGGTCTGCCGAATGGCAGACCTCTCTTGTTTGGCACCCGCACAGAGGACCCATCTCCGCGAGCGGAGCGAAGCGGAATTGGGTTCGCATACCCCGCCCGAAGATCGGCAAGCTCGCTTGTCAGGCGTAGGGCGAGGGTATTCTCGCCAAAGGCGAGATTCCCGTTTTGGGGAGTGCCACAAGCAGTCTATGAGGATATTTGTAGACCGCTTTTTGTAAAATGATAGCAAGTACTCTTGAAAGGCTCCCTTGTGTAAAGGGAGCTGTCGCGGAGCGACTGAGGGATTGTTTTTTGCATAAATGTGGTTTCTTACAATCCTTCCGTCACGGCAAGCCGTGCCACCTCCCTTTACACAAGGGAGGCTGTTATCGTGCGTTGTCCAAACTAATATCGCAAGGTGGGTTTCCCACTTTGCGAAACTCTCGGAGAGGGCGAAAAATTGGCGTATGACGGCAATTTGACCCCACTCCTTATTTTGCTTCTCAAAATTATATTTCTATGGTTTCTCCCCAATTTATATATTTTAATTGACATTTTTCTCTTAATGTGGTATACTATGTGTGCTACACAAACTGCATATTTCTTCTCTAACACGGGAAAATACTTTGGTAAAAAGTGTTTTCTCTCTTTTCTCATACCGTGTTGGAGAGAGTTTGTGTAGCAACATTCGAGGGGAAGCATTTTTTCGGTGCATTCCTTCGGGGGTGCACTTTTTTATTTAAGGAGAAAACACCATGCCACACAAACTATGCAACGAGCTTTCGAAAGCCCAAGTTCAAACACCAACAAAGAAGTTTAATCACAAGAAATTTTTATTTTTGACAATTTCCGCAATATTGATAATATTTCTTATCGGCATTACACTTTGGATATTCTTCTCTCATAATGACGATAAAGTAAGTACCGTTATAACCTCAACATCTGTCACAGAAAACGATGGAATTTATACCGCAACGGTAACGGGCAAAATCACCAATAACTCCTCAAAAAAGCTCAATTGTGTGCAGATTATTATTTCCTTATATGACAGCGAATACAATGTCATAGGCACGGCAATTGACAAACAATTAATTTTGGGGGCAGGAGAAACTTGGATCTTTTCTGCTGAGGGTATAAGCTCCACCACCTGTCCGACTTTTTACAAGGTCGCAGATGTAACATATCGTTGATTTATTTTAGTTTTGATTATATTTAACATCTACCAAGCGTAAAATCCCCCTTCTCGGCGGATCTTACGCTTGTTTTGCAAGGAAATCCCCGAACAGCTATACAAAGCTGTTCGGGGATCATCTATTATTTTGCCATCGTGCAATCAAACGAAAGCGATTTACTGCTCTTGAGTCTTAAAGCAGTCCAGCTCGTCAAGCCAATATCCTCTGGTGTTGGCTCGCCCACCGTCCTCGTCGCGCACGGTAATGCGGAAGTAAACGTCGTTGGGGTTGATCTTAAAGGTTGCCTCGGTGAGCAGATCCCCACCCTTTGGCGCAGTTTGTACCCGTATGCGACGACCCGCGGTGAAATAATCGATATGCTTTGCCTCTGAGCACCGTACCGTTACCTTGCCGTCCTCCACGAACAGCTCAAATATCTCAGGACCTGTAGAGGCATAGCAATTCCCTTTTTCGAGCCCTCCGATAAGGGCATCATAGGTAAATTCGTCGGCCTTGATCATCGTCCACGCCTTGAAAAATCCACTCTCAAAATGATTATCATCGCCAGCGACGCACATAATGCGCTTGCCGCGTCTGAGCATCTGATCGTAAACGGCGGGCGCGCAGTCATCGGCGGAGCTGCCGGTCCAGATCTCAAGACCGTTAGATATCTCAAAGCCGTCAAGCCCCTCCAGCCCAGAATATGTTTCATAGTTATTGAGCGACCAGCCGGGGTGATTGTAGGTAACAAGAAAACCGTTCTCCTTGGCGGTGCGAATGACCTCATTGAAGTTTTCTACGGTAAATTCCTGCTCAAATTTGCCGTCACCTATATACTGTACGGTATCTCGGTGGAGCTTTGAGTTGCCGCAGCTCACAAGCTCGGGATTGTAGCAGACTGCCTTGAAATTATTCGGGTCTTTAGCATACATATTCAGGTGCATACACTCCTGCAGATCAAAGCTTGGGGGCGCATCGTGACCCGCATAGACTGAGGGCGAGGACTTGCAAGCGTTGTAATCGTATTCGTAGGCGGTGATGGCGATGAATTCATCGTCGGTAAGGTGAGTCACGTCAAGGATATACTCGTGCTCTGTAAAGGCAACGGCGGCGTAGCCCTTTGCCTTGTACGCCTTCTTGATCTCCTCGGGGGTGTTTTCTCCGTCCGAGCAGGAAGAGTGAGAGTGCATATTGACCTTATAGAATACGCCCGTTTCGGGCAAAAGATACTGTTTCATGGATTTCATTCTCCTTTTGTATATAAGCCGATTAGGCACTGACAGCGCCGTATATCTTAGTTTTATTTTACTCCGAAGCCCCCATATTGTCAATATAAATGCCTCTGATGGCGCTACAAAATTCACACCCTTTCGTCTGCTTGCCTATTCTGTGTGTATTTATCCACAGTTTTCTTGTCCTCTCTTGACATAATGCTTTTTTGGTTATATAATAATATCAATAATATTAATTGAGTGCTCAAAGCCTCGGAAAGGATGATATTATGGTAGTTACAAAACAGAGCATTATAGGCGACGTTCTTGATTTTGACGTCGATACCGCAAAATTTTTCTTTGAGATCGGTATGCACTGCCTCGGTTGCCCCTCTGCAAGAGGTGAGTCGATAGAGGCTGCTTGTATGGTTCACGGAACTGACGCTGACGCGCTCGTTGCAAAGATAAACGAGTTTCTTGCTTCCAAGAAGTAATCCATCTAAGGGGACTGATTCATTCAGCGCAGAACAAAAATACACGTATAAAAAAGAAATGAACCCGCTTTTACTGCTACAAGTTAATAGTGAGCGTGGTTTTTCGGTAGAAATTCTTACGAATTTCAATTTTTATGTGTATTTTTTAGCCGCGCTTTGGCTCTCTGGCGTACCCTCGTACGCCGACGAGAACCAAATCACGGCTTCTGCATCTTAATGAAGCAGTCCTTTTAACGTTGTTAAGAGGTAAAAATGAATTTTAATAAAATGTCGCCAAGGCTTCTCGCCGCGGCAGAGCTGGTAAGAGGTGGCGCTTTCGTTGCCGACGTGGGCAGCGACCACGCGTATCTCCCCATATACCTCTGCCTTATGGGAAAGATTCGCGGCGCTGTAGCGTCCGACATAAACGAGGGGCCTGTGGCGAGGGCTAAAATAAATATCGCGGCGGAGCATCTGACCAGAAAAATAGCCGTTGTCCGTACCGACGGCCTTTCGGGCATCGAGGATTATTCGCCCGACCATATCGTCATCTGCGGAATGGGCGGTGAGCTGATATGCGAGATAATCGAAAAAGCCCCGTGGACGAAAAATAAAAATATTCGCCTTATTTTACAGCCGATGACCCACGCCGACAAGCTGCGCGCCTTTCTAAATGCTAACGGTTATTCTATAAAAGCCGAAAAGCTTGTGAAAGAGGACAAGATATACCAGATAATCTGCGCCGAATACACCGCCGAGCCCGAGCAGTACTCGGATATAGAGCTTATATTTGGAAAGCAGAATATATCCGAGCGCTCAGAGGTCTTTCTCGAATACGCGGGATACGTTAAAAACGTATTTCTCACGCGCCTGAGGGGCAAGAGATGCGCGGGCGCCGACACAGCCGAAGAGGAATATATCCTCGCGGAAATAGAAAAAATACTTAACTACAAAGGAGGGTTCTGACGTGACGGTTTCACAGCTTTACGCCTATCTGAACTCTAAAATACCGTCCGCTCTGTCCTGCGATTGGGACAATGACGGACTTATGTGCGCCCCCGACCCCGAAAAAGAGGTAAAGCGCGTACTCGTGACCCTCGACATAACCGCCGAGGCAATAGAAAAGGCAATATCAGAGGGCTGCGAGGTCATTCTCTCGCACCACCCGCTTATATTCAAGGGACTTAAGAGCGTCACGCAGGATAGCTGTGTGTCGGCAAAGGTGATAGACCTCATAAAGAGCGGTATCGCGGCGTTCTCATTCCACACGCGCCTTGACGCGCTTGAGGGCGGGGTGAACGACGTCCTTGCCGAGACGCTTGGAGTTAAGGATACAGTTCCCTTCGGCATCGACGGAGAGACCATAGGCAGAGTTGGAACGATTGACGCGCCGACCAGCCTTGATAGCTTTGCTAAAGCCGTTAGGGACAAGCTCGGCGCTCCCGCCGTGCTCTGCGCCGATGCGGGTAAGGAAGTACGCAGGGTCGCGCTTTTGGGCGGCTCGGGCGGCGACGATATCGCGGCGGCGATAGCGTCGGGCGCTGACACTTATGTCAGCGGCAGGCTCGGTTATCACGAGATGACCGATGCCGCCGAGCTTGGAATAAACCTCATCGAGGCGGGACATTTTTACACCGAATATCCCGTTTGCGAAAAGCTCGAAGCGCTCGTCAAAGAGGCGGACGGCGAGATAGAGTGTGTCAGATTTTTCAGCAATAAAATTCGTATGATATAAAAGGAGAAACAAAAAATGACCTACGTTGTGTCGGATATACACGGAAATTATGATAAATTCAAGCAGCTTCTCTCTGAGATAAGATTTTCGGATAAAGACGTTATGTACGTCCTCGGAGATATCGTGGACTACGGAGAAGACCCCATCGGTCTTATCTGCGACATCAGTATGAGATATAACGTTCTGCCCATTCTCGGCAAGAGCGATTACGAGGCGCTCCCTATGCTCCGTGAGCTTGACCGCATACTCTCGGGAGATGCGCCCGACCCCGAAATGATGCCCCGTATGGCAGACTGGCTCTCAAACGGCGGAAAGACGACCATTGAGGGATTTAAGGCGCTTGATGCCGATATGAGAGAGGGCGTTATCGAGTATCTTGAGGATATGGCGCTTTACGAGGAAGTAAAGGTTGGAGATAAAAAATACGTGCTCGTCCACGCGGGTATTGCCGAGTTTGACCCTATGGTATCACTTGACGAATATATGCCCGAGGATTTTATAAGCGAGCCGATAGACCCCGAAAAGGTATATTTTGAGAACGCCACGATAATCGCGGGAGCTGTACCCACGAGTGAGTACGGCGCAAAGGGCGCGATACTTCACGGCGTATCAAGCATAAACATAGATTGCGGCGCGGCTGACGGAGAGGCGCTTGGCTGCCTGCGCCTTGAGGACGGCAAGGAGTTCTATATCAGATGAGAAGCGCCGAAGCCCCAAAAAAGGGAGATAAGCTGACGCTTGAGGTCACAGACATAAACAATCTGGGCTGTGGCGTGGCGCACGCGCCCGACGGGCGCGTGGTATTTATCAAGGGCGCGGTGACGGGCGACCTCGTCAGCGCCGAGATAATAAAGGTAAACCGTAGCTTTCTCGTGGCAAGGCTGACAGAGGTGATGACCCCTTCTCTGCACCGCGCAGACAAGGAGTTCTGCCCCGCTCCTCTTGCCTGCGGCGGCTGTGTTTACAGACACATAAACTATTCGCACGAGCTCGAGCTGAAGCGTGATTACGTAAAGAACGCATTTAATAAGGCGGGACTGCCCGACGTGAAGGTCTTACCCGTTCTGTCTACAGGCAGAGCCGAGGGGTATCGCAACAAGGCGCAATACCCTGTTACTAAAACCAAAAATGGCACAAGGGCGGGATTTTTCGCCTCGAGGACGCATAACGTAATACCGATCGATAACTGTATGCTGCAAAACGAGGCGTTCGCGCCTATCGTTAAATCGGTATGCGAGGCGGCTGACAGATACGGCTGGAGTGCTTACGACGAGGAATGCGGCAGCGGACTTTTGCGCCATATATATTTGAGAATAGGCGAGAGAACGGGAGAGATAATGCTCTGTCTTGTCATAAACGGAGATACCCTTCCCCACGCCGACGAATTTGTAAATGAGATAACGAGCGGTTTTCCGAACGTCGTCGGAATACTGCTGTCGATAAATAATAAGAACACCAACGTGATACTTGGGGACAGATACGTGACTCTGTACGGCAGAAGCTATATAGAGGACACGCTTTGTTCGTTGCGCTTTAAAATAAGCGCCGACTCCTTTTATCAGGTGAACCGCGACGGCGCAGAGCTGCTTTATTCGGTGGCGCGTGAGATGGCGAGCCTTGGTGGCGGTGAGGTATTGATGGACCTTTACTGCGGCACGGGAACTATCGGACTTTCGATGGCGAAGAATGTCAAAAAGCTGTGCGGAGTTGAGATAGTGTCGGCGGCGGTCGATTGCGCGAGGGAGAATGCCGAGAGAAACGGCATAGAGAACGCCGAGTTTTTCTGCGCCGATGCGGGAGATAAGGAAGTCATCTTGCGAGCGGCGGGCGGTGTACGCCCTGACGTTGTGGTGATAGACCCGCCGAGAAAGGGCAGCACGAAGGAGCTTGTGGAGTGTCTTGCGGGACTTGGAGTGCCGAAGGTGGTCTACGTTTCCTGCGACCCCGACACACTTGCGAGGGACGCGGCGTGGTTCAGCGAGGCGGGCTACGAGCTTGGTGAGGTGCAACCTGTTGATATGTTTCCAAGGACAGGACACGTTGAGTCCATCGTGTGTCTCACACGAGGACTCAACGTCGATATGCGCCGCTGACGCGTCGCTCGATATGCCGCCTGCGGCGGCTCGATATATCCCCTGCGGGGACTCGATATGTTTTGCCTTGCGGCAAAACGAGATTGGGGAAAAGCGCGTCAGCCGCATAGCGGCACTCGTTGCCGAAGGCAACATATCGATTGCTCGCAACGCGAGCAAATATCGAGTTTGAGTGAAGCGAAAACATATCGAGTTGCGAAGCAACATATCGACATACCGAAGGTATTGATATCGAGTTGCGAAGCAACATATCGACAAAAAGAAAGGACTTTTATCAAATGACCGATAATAAGAACCAACTACGAGAGGACGCTATAGAATTTGCAATCCAAATATCCGATTTGTGCGATGAAATCAAGGGTTGCTCTGTTTACATCAATCAAATAGTCCGTTCTTCATCATCGGTTGGAGCAAATATCCACGAAGCAAAATACGCACAGAGCAAAGCCGATTTTATAAATAAATTGGAAATCTCCTTAAAAGAGTGTTCGGAAACCGAATATTGGCTTGAACTGATTTTTAGAAAAGGTAAAATAACAGAAATAACCTACAAGGATTTACGCAACAAATGCGGTTCAATACGGCGCAGACTCATCGCCTCAATCACCACGGCAAAGGAGAACAAGTGAAAAAAAGCAAAAAGAATTTTACACACGCATTATTAGAGGGATTAGCCGAAATAGTATTGACTTTGATCTTCTTTGGGATAGGTGCGTGTATTATCAGTTTGTTCGGAGTAAATTTGGACTCGCCAAACATAGACGGTGATTCAATTATATTGATCGGTATTGTTGTTCCGCTTGTAGTTTTTGCAACTGTCTGCGCTTTGGTACAGTGGTTTAAGAAAAAAATCAAAGGAAAACGCAGTTAAAAGCATACCTTTTGTTCCCTCGCCTCACGTTGAGCGTGTCGTGTGTTTCACAAGGAGATAATTATGTTTGTAAAAACAGTTTATTTAGGTTGTTATCCTCTTGGAGGAGATTTAAAAATCAATGGCATCAAGATTATGCAAAGCGAATGGAAAAAGATACGCAAACCTATTGTTTTCCCTTTTGGAAAGAGGTGCGAAAAAGTAATCCCCTTTTTCTGCGAGACCTTTGTTGTTATGGCAGATGGCAAACGAGCTTTCTTTTTAGCCTGTGAGTCCGGCATTGGGAAATATCACATATTTGGATTATCCGAAAAGGCTAATCAAAAACTGTGTGATTATAAAAGACTGAAAACTCAAAAATGAGACTTTAACTATTACCCCGTTTTGCACACCTTTTGTCATCTTGACCCACGGCGAAAGTACAATTTAAAACAAGCTATACCGCAGTTAGGAGTAACATATTGAAAGGAGCATGTATGGGTTACCAACTTCATGATAGTCAAATAAACCAAATCGGACTTAGCAAAAATACAATCGTTCTCAATTTTTCAGAGGGCTTTTGGGCAACCAATGAACAAGGTAAAATGACTGAACAGTTAAAAAACTGTGAAATCGTGTTTGAAATAGACAGGAATGGCTTCCCCATTGAAGATTTTATTTCTGTTCGTATTTCGAAAAAGAGCGGATTCTATAAAACTGTATCATTATCAAAGTTCCTTGATTTGCTTAAGAAATCTCCGTTTGATGTTTATATGGAATATGATTGCAGTTTTGCAAATCGTAAAATGTTGCAGGTACATTCAAACCGTTTGCTTATCCGTGCAGAAATTTTTATTGACGACATCAAGAACGTAGAGTATATATACGATTGAAAATATACCTTTTGTCGTTACACAGACCAAGAAGCGCCAAGCGAAGCGAGGGCTGGATCTCTGGTGAAAAGGAGAAATAATGTATTACGTTTACATACTCACAAACAAGACCAACGCGGTAATGTATATCGGTATGACAAATGACTTGCAACGACGTTTGTACGAACATAAAAACGAGCTTATTGATGGCTTTACAAAAAAGTACCATGTTCACAAATTAGTATATTACGAAAGCTATAAAAATGTAAAAGATGCGATCTTGAGAGAGAAAAATCTCAAAGACCTCTTGCGGATTCGCAAAAACGAATTGGTGGAAACGATCAACCCCGATTGGATAGATTTGTCGGATGAATTATTTCGGAATGTGTTTGCTTAATAATTCGCCCGAGATCCTTCGCTACATCCCCCCGCGCTGTCATTCTTGAGCGCAGCGAAGAATCTCGCGGGGGACTTCGCTCGAGGATGACACGGGCGAGGGGAATGCGCAGAAACAAAAACGATTTAAGCGATACTCAAAAGTTCATGTTACAGCAGTCGGGATTAATACCATTAAAAGGAGAGAACAGTGAAATCTTTACGTATTATACAGACTATAGGATATTTTGCCTTGTTTTTGGCATCAATCTTCAATTTTGTAAATCAAATCACAGAGAAAAACGTTTTCAGTCCTGCTGTTACAATACCGCTGTTTGTTATTGCGATCGTCGGCATCACCTGTGGTATTATACTTTTGGTAAAAAACAAGCGCAAGTGATACTTTTTGCACCCACGCCGAAAGTGTCGTGTGTCTGACGAGAAAATAACAGAAAAACTCGTAGGGTTAATTCACGAATCACCTAAAAATCATTGATACTACTCATATTAAGCACAAAGTAATCTTCTACCGTCATATCATTGTTGACTTTTGTTTCAATTTGTGCTATCATTTTACTGCAACTTTAGAAACAAGAGGAGAAAAAATATGGGCAAAACAAAGAAAAGCGGACCCGCTATATTTATGTACTGCGTTATAGCCCTCACCTTGCTTGTGGCGCTCATATCCTTCATTATATATTACTGCAATATTTTAAGGTCGGGGATTATTCTCTGGACGGGAGTTACCGCCTTCACTATAATGTATCACCTGTGGCTGCGGATAATTATGGGGAATGTGACCAAGCTCTTCAGAATAAACTATTCGCAACGGTGGTTCAGGGAAAGACGATTTGAACGTCGGCTGTATAAACTTCTGAGAGTGAGAAAGTGGAAGGAAAAGGTGCTGACCTATGACCCCGACTCCTTCTCGCAGGAGAAGCATACGCTTGACGAGATAGCGAATACTATGTGCAAGGCGGAAACAGACCACTGGATAAACGAGCTTATATCCCTCTCTACCCTGCTCTTCGCCCTTCTTTGGGGAGAGCTTTGGATATTCCTCATAACCGCTGTGGCGGCGATGATATTCGACGCTCAGTTTATAGTGGTGCAGAGATTCAACCGCCCCATAGTTCTAAGAGTATTAAACAGAAAAAAGAGCCGTAAGGCTTGAGTATAAGAGGAAAAATATTATGAATACTATTTCAAACGCAGTAGAAAAATACAGACAGCTCATACTTGACGCCGAGCGTTATATCTGGGCAAACCCCGAAACGGGATACAGAGAGGTAAAGACCACCAAGTATCTCGCCGACAGATTTACCGAGCTTGGATACGAGCTTACAATGGCAGAGGGTATAACGGGATTTTACACAGTTATAGACACGGGCAGAGAGGGTCCTGAGGTGCTTATACTCGGCGAGCTTGACTCGGTCATCTGCGCCGAGCATAAGGACGCCGACCCCGAAACCGGCGCGGTACACTCCTGCGGACACAACGCGCAGTGCGCGGCTCTTCTCGGAATCGCCGCGGCACTCACCGACAAGGACGTGCTCGACGGACTTTGCGGAAGGATAAGACTTTGCGCCGTTCCCGCAGAGGAGCTGCTTGAGATCGAATTCAGAAGTGAGCTTAAAAAGCAGGGAAAGATAAAATATTACGGCGGAAAGAGCGAGTTCCTCTCGCGCGGATATTTTGACGGAGTTGACCTCGCGTTTATGGTACACACAGGCCCTCAGTATTTCGTAAGAGCGGGCTATGTAGGCTGTCTTGCCAAGAATATCACATATAAGGGCGTGGCGGCGCACGCGGGAGGTACTCCCTGGCTCGGCCGCAACGCGCTCTATGCCGCGACTTGCGGACTGAACGCGGTAAACGCTATCAGAGAAACTTTTAAGGATTCCGAGCTTGTAAGAGTACACCCGATAATAACCACGGGTGGAAGTATGGTAAACGCTATACCCGACAAGGTCGTTCTCGAGTCCTACGTTCGCGGCGCTACATTTGACGCTATAGCCGAAACCAACGCCAAGGTAAACCGCGCGCTCTGCGGCGCGGCGCTCTCGCTGGGAACGAACGTTGATATAGAGGATATCCCCGGATACGCTCCGCTTATAAACAACAAGGATATGGTGCAGGTAGCCGTGGAGGCAGCCGAGATAGCTGTCCCCGAAGAAAAGTTCTGGGTAGACCCGACTATGAGCACGGGTAGCACGGATATGGGCGATCTCTCCTGTATAATGCCTGTCGTTCAGCCCTATGCAAGGGGACGACGCGGAACGGCGCACGGCGCGGATTACGAGATATACGATCCCGAATCGGCATGTGTCAAGAACGCAAAATGGCAGCTCACTATGCTCCAGATATTGCTGGGCAACGGAGGAGCGCGTGCAAAGGAAATAATCAAGAATTTCAAACCGCTCTTCGCCTCTAAGGAAGAATTCCTTGCTTATCAGGACAGCCTTTTCTCTTCGGGCGACAGAATAACCTATCGCGATAATAATACTGCCGAAATCGACACACACTAATAGAAACTTTACATTATATAAGGAGTTCCTATGTACAGAATAGGCGTTGACCTCGGAGGCACGAATATTGCCGTAGGTCTTGTTGATGAAAACAATACTATACTTGTTAAGCGTTCGCGCCCCACAAACCCGAAGCGCAGCTCCGAAGAGATAGCCGACGATATAGTCGCGCTCTGCTTTGAGGTCTGCGAGGGTGCGGGAAAGTCGATGTCGGACGTAAGCAATATCGGAGTAGCCTCTCCGGGCATCGCAAACTGTGACAGCGGAGAGATAGAGTACACGAACAATCTGCCCTTCAGATGCTTCAATATCTGTGAATACGTAAGACAGCGAACCGGCGTTACCAATGTGGCACTTGCAAACGACGCCAACGCCGCCGCTTTGGGAGAAGCTGTGGCGGGAGCGGCAAAGGGCACGTCCTCAAGCGTTATGATAACCCTCGGCACGGGTGTCGGCGGCGGTGTAATAATCGACGGCAGAATACTCACGGGCTTTAGCTTCGTGGGCGGTGAGCTGGGGCATATGGTAATAGAAAAGAACGGCGCGCTCTGCTCCTGCGGCAGACGCGGCTGCTGGGAGGCGTATTCCTCGGCAACAGCGCTCATTCGTATGACGAGGGAGAAAATAGAGGAATACCGCAAGGCGGGTAAGAAGACTATAATGTCGGAGCAGGAGAGGATAACCGGACGAACCGCCTGCGATGCCATGCGCGCGAACGATGAGGCGGGACGCGAGGTATATGAGGCTTATATATCATATCTTGCTACGGGGCTGACCAATATAGTGAATATATTCCAGCCCGAGGTGATAAGCCTTGGCGGTGGAGTTTCGGGCGAGGGACAGAGCCTTATAGACGCGCTTCTTCCCCTTGTACACTCCGAGCAGTACGGCAGAGCTCATGCCAAGAAGGCAGAGCTTAAAATAGCGCAGCTCGGAAACGACGCGGGAATAATCGGCGCGGCGGCGCTGTAGGTCAAAAATAAACTTAATAGAAAAAAATTTTTAAATAGTAAAAAAACTATTGACAAGCCCACGCAGAAGTGGTATAATGGCTCTACCTCTGCAAGTGGGCTTTTTTATTGTGCAGTTTTCGCGCCGTACTGAAAAGTACAAACTCACGGCCGCTTGGTGAGGGAGGTACACGGGCAGGACATACGCCCTGTCTAATAAATTTTAAACGGAGGTGCCGCAAAATGGCTAATGATTCGAGAGTCAAAATCACTCTTGTTTGCACAGAATGCAAGCAGAGAAACTATGACACAACAAAGAACAAGAAGAATGACCCTGACAGACTTGAAATGAAGAAACACTGTAGGTTCTGCCGCAAGCACACTCTTCACAAAGAGTCCAAATAATTTTGAAAGAGAGAAAAGTTATGGCAGATAAGGAAAAAAAGGTCGCAGAAGTCGACAGTAAGCCCAAAAAGACTGCTAAAAAAGGCAGATTAAAAGAGGCTTGGCGCGGATTCAAAAGCGAAGTAAAGAAAGTAGTCTGGCCATCCTGGAAGCAAGTGCTCAAAAACACAGGCGTCGTTCTTGTTGTAGTGCTCATCTGCGCAGTTATAATCGCTGCTCTGGACTATGCGTTCGGAACAGGTATTGCCGCGCTCGCAAGTATCTTCACTAAATAATGGAGAATCGATATGAGTGATATAAACGAGATGAACGTCGGACCGAGATGGTATGTGGCGCACACCTATTCCGGTTATGAAAACAAGGTAAAGGCAAGCCTTGAAAAGATCGTTGAAAATCGCGGACTCGGACACCTGATATTCGATATCAAGATCCCCGTTGAAACCGTTATCGAAAAGAACGGCGACGTGGAGAAAGAGGTAGAGATAAAGGTATTCCCGAGCTATGTCCTCATCAAGATGGTAATGAACGAAGAAAGCTGGCATGCGGTAAGAAATATTACCGGTGTCACAGGATTCGTAGGCCCCGGATCACGCCCCACTCCCCTGAGCGAGGCTGAGGTCGAGGCGCTGAACATCGAAACTACCCGCGTTGAGCTTTCCTTCAAGATAGGCGACGAGGTCGCTATCACCGAGGGTCTGTTCGCCGGATACAACGGAATAGTTCAGTCTATATCCGACGATATGAAAACGTCTACGGTACTCGTTAAGAGAGGAAACCGTGATATGCCTGTTGAGCTCGATACAAAGGTGATCAAGCTCGTTTAATGCGGTCTGTACCGCAAAGTGGGAGGGAAAAAATTATTGAATTTCCCGTAACAAACCACGTATGGAGGTAAAATTAAAATGGCAAAGAAAGTATTAGGTTACATTAAGCTTCAGTTGCCCGCAGGTAAGGCAACTCCCCAGCCCCCCGTAGGACCTGCACTCGGTCAGTACGGTGTTGCAATTCCCGTATTCACAAAGGAATTCAACGAGAGAACAAAGAATGATATCGGTCTTATAATCCCTGTTGTTATAACAGTTTACGCAGACCGTTCCTTCACATTCATCACAAAAACTCCCCCCGCTCCCGTTCTTATAAAGAAGGCGTGCGGAATCGAGTCGGGCTCTGATAAGCCCAACAAGACCAAGGTTGCGAAGATCACAAAAGAGCAGGTTCGCAAGATCGCTGAAACAAAGATGCCCGACCTTAACGCTGCAAACATCGAGACTGCTATGAGCATGATAGCAGGAACAGCACGCAGCATGGGCGTTGTAGTTGAGGACTGAGGAGGATTTGAACAATGGGAAAGAAATATACAGATAGCGTAAAACTTTTTGACAAGAGCAAATCCTACGATCCCGCTGAGGCTCTGGATCTGGTTTGCAAGACTTCTAAGGCAAAATTCGATGAAACAATAGAGATACACATTCGTCTTGGCGTTGACTCCCGTCACGCAGACCAGCAGGTCAGAGGCGCAGTAGTTCTCCCCAACGGAACAGGTAAGAACCTCAAGGTTCTCGTTTTCGCTAAGGGTGACAACGTACAGAAGGCTCTCGATGCAGGAGCTGACTACGCAGGCGGCGCAGAGTACGCAGAGAAGATCCAGACAGAAAACTGGTTCGACTTCGACGTTGTTGTTGCAAGCCCTGATATGATGGGTGTTATCGGTAAGCTCGGTAAGGTTCTCGGTCCTAAGGGACTTATGCCTTCTCCTAAGGCAGGAACTGTTACTCCCGACGTTGCACGTGCTGTTGCAGAGGCAAAGGCAGGTAAGATCGAGTACCGTCTTGACAAGACAAACATCATTCACTGCCCTATCGGTAAGGCATCCTTTGGAGTTGAGAAGCTCTCTGAGAACTTCAACACTCTCGTTGGAGCAGTTATCAAGGCAAAGCCTGCTGCTGCAAAGGGGCAGTACATCAAGAGCTGCGTAATCGCAAGCACGATGGGCCCCGGCATCAAGATAAACCAGGCAAAGCTTGGCTAATTGAAAAAATAGTAAACAGAGCTGTCGCACGACAGCTCTGTTTTTTCTTATAGCAAAGGAGAACCTTTTAAGGAGCGGGTATGCCCCGCTCCTCGCCAAACCTTTTTACACTATTTTTAGCTATAGACGGTTTATTTTGCTAAATGGTGCGGGTCGCCGAGGACGTCGACCCCTACAGGTCAACTCATATTTAACGCACAATCTGTTATAGGTTAATTACCCATAACAAACATTTCAAATTGTAGGGGTCGACGTCCTCGGCGACCCGTAAAACAATCAAATAAGCAAAACATAAATTAGAAAATCAAACCTTGCCACAAACCGTAGGGGCGACCGGGAGGGGAAACCCCTCCCCTACGGCGTATGATGATATCTCCTTTGTAGGGGAGGCGTTTCGCCTCCCGTAAAATAAACAAATAAAGAAAGCATAAATTAGAAAGCCAAACGTTATGCCAACCCAAAGCCTCTCCCTCTGGGAGAGGTGGCACGACGAAGGAGTGACGGAGAGGGTAAATAAATTTAAATGCCCTCTCAGTCGCCAAGGCGACAGCTCTCCCATGGGGAGAGCCTATAATAAAACAAAACTTCACCTTCGGGTGAAAATAATTCATTAAGGCAAACCGCCCCGATCTTTGCCAGCGGGGGCTCCCCGCTGGCTGTCGGGACTCCCGACCCGCCGCCCCGCGTTTTATAAAATAAATCAATAATCTCCCAGTATTGGGCAAATAATTGTATTATGTGATAAAATCAAAAAATTTTTTCAAAATATCTTGCCGATTTGCTATCAATGTGATAAAATAATACTGTTAAATTTTGAATTGGTTTTCTGGAGGAAACGTATTATGCAAAATAATCTGCGTCCCGAATCTATGAAGCGCATCACTACCAAAGAATTGGCTGAGGCTTTCATTGAAGAACAAATAAAGGAAGTAAGAGAACAGGTTGGAGATAAGAAGGTGCTTCTCGCACTCTCGGGCGGAGTTGATTCGTCCGTCGTTGCGGCGCTGCTTATCAAGGCTATAGGCAAACAGCTCGTTTGCGTTCACGTAAATCACGGTCTTATGAGAAAGAATGAGTCGGAGAACGTTGTGGAGATATTCCGCAATCAGCTCGACGCAAATCTTATCTACGTAGACGCTACAGACCGCTTCCTCGACCTTCTCAAGGACGTGTCCGAGCCTGAGAAGAAGAGAAAGATAATCGGCGCGGAATTTATAAATGTATTTGCGGACGAGGCTCGCAAGCTTGACGGCGTTGCATTCCTCGCTCAGGGAACGATATACCCCGACATACTTGAAAGCATCAAGCAGGCAGAGGGCAAGAAGGCGGTCAAGTCGCACCACAACGTGGGCGGACTTCCCGAGGACCTCAAGTTCGACGGACTTGTTGAGCCTGTAAAGCTTCTGTTTAAGGACGAGGTAAGAGTTGTCGGAGAGGCACTTGGACTTCCCCACGCAATGGTTTACCGTCAGCCCTTCCCCGGACCGGGACTTGGAGTTCGTTGCCTTGGCGCTATCACACGCGACAGACTTGCGGCGCTCCGCGAGGCAGACGCGATACTTCGCGACGAGTTCGACAAGTGCGGACTTGCAGAGAAGGTATGGCAGTATTTCGTAGTAATTCCCGACATAAAGAGCGTTGGAGTTAAGGACGATAGCAGATACGAGGGCTGGCCCGCGATAATCAGAGCTGTCAACACGACAGACGCGATGAGCGCGACAGTCGAGGAGATCCCCTACGCGGTTCTCCATAAGATAACGGCAAGGATCACTGCCGAGGTGGATGGAGTAAACAGAGTTCTTTATGACCTTACTCCTAAGCCTGTTGGAACGATAGAGTGGGAATAATAAAATATGTTCGGAAAAGCCTTATAAATCAAGGGGCTTCGATGTCGAATAACTAACTTTGATACAGTTTTGTATCAACAGGAGTCTTTCACCCGAGTTAATATGCAGCCTCCCTTATTTGTATGCTCACATACAGGGAGGCTGTTTTATATTTTGATGTCTATTAGAACTCACGAGGTAATGTCAATGAAAAAAACAAAATTAAAAATGGGTGTGGTATTTTCTACTGAGAAACCACAAAAAGATATTGAAAACAAAGACGAGCCTAAACCACTATATCCGTCAGCGCCCGTTTTGCTCGAGGTAGCCAAGGACGAATACACAAAGGAGCGTGAACGCTCAAACAGCTTAGACAATAAATCCAGTGTATTTATCTCAGCTATTATAGCTATGGTCACTATATTTATACCCATAATTCCCTTCAAGGAAGTTATGACAGTTTACGCATCAGGAAACAATGTCAGCATCTCAATTTTGACCATAATTTCTTGTATATTCATTACAGCAGTTGCATATTTGATAGCTGCCTTTTATAAGCTATATACGGCGTTCAAGTTAAAAGCCTATAGCCGTGTTTGCTTCGACGATCTTCAAGACAAGGATATCCTCGCAGCCGAACCCAGTGCCGCTCAAAAGGGACTTATCGACCATTATTGCACGATATTGAATACCAACGAAAATATAAACAATGAGAAAGCCGATAAAGTTTCTCTGGGCTTGAAATATAGCATAATAGGATTTTCCCTATTGGTTTTGTCCGCTATCTCTTTGATAATTATAACAAATATAGGAGGTTAAAAAATGTCTGACAGTTTGAAAAAGGATATTTTAAATGCTGCTAATGGCTCAAATTCAAATAAAAGCAATGATTCAATAAAATTAAGTAAGCCCAACACAGTTTTATACAATATGGACGTTAAATTTTCAAATCCCAAGTCACTTAATGAAGGCTTTGATATGACAAATTATAAAAACACAAAAAAGAAATAAACCGTGCGCTTTTCATTATACATCAAACCCTTCAACGGCAAGAACAGAAATTCTTGCCGTTTTATCATGCAGAAATATTCCCTCTCGCTCATTCGGAAAAAATATGCTATAATTATAAAAAGTTTTCTGTTTTCTGCGACCTGAGCTCCTAAAACCGTACTTAATGGGTGAAGGATCTTTCAGATTTGACAAAGGAGGTGAGCAACGTGGATGACCTGAGCATCATAGAGCTGTATTTTGAACGCGACGAGCAGGCTATAAGAGAAACCGACCAAAAATACGGCAAGCTCTGCTACAAAATAGCCTACAACATTCTTGAATCGAGGGAGGATTCCGAGGAGTGTGTAAACGACACCTATCTCGGCGTGTGGCAAGCTATCCCGCCCACAAGACCGAAAAGCCTTATGGCGTTCGTTTGCGCGATAACGAGAAATCTTTCCTTCAAAAAGCTCGAATCCGAAAGAGCGCAAAAGCGCTCGCACTCGGCAGTCGTATCGCTATCCGAGCTTGAGGATATCCTGCCCGACGAGAGGATAAAGGATAGTCTTGGCGACGAGGAGCTGGGGCGGCTTATAAGCAGATTTTTGCGCCGTCAGAAAGCTGACGCGAGAAACGTTTTTATCCGCAAATACTATTTCTTTGACTCGATAAACGAGATCTCGACGCGCTACGGCTTTAGCGAGAGCCGGGTCAAGAATATGTTGTATCACACCCGAAACAGACTAAGAGAATTTCTTATCAAGGAGGGAGTGGAAATATGAAAACACCAAGGATCGCAAAAGCGATATCTCATATAGACGAAGAGCTCGTGCTCGGCGCGGCTGAGCAGAAAAATAAAAGTAGAAATAGTATTTGGATAAAATGGGGGGCTGTTGCGGCGTCCTTCGCCGTTATCGTTATCGGCATCGCGGCTTACCCCCACCTGTTCGACAAGACCGACGTCGCACCCACCCCGTCGGGTGATATCATCAATACCGAGGAGCAGTACAGCATTATAAGCTCGAACGGCATAAAGCGTCGGTATAAAAGCTTTTCGGTAAGGACCGAGAATGCGGCTATAGTATGGCCGTGGGAGTATAAGGCGGTATACGAAAAATATCCCTTGATAACGCTTGACGGCAGAGAATACAACTGCCGCGGCAGAGAGATATCCCCTTCTCTTCTCGGCTCAAAGCTCGGTGTGGGCGAGGCGAAGGGAGGCGATATATACGAGGACAAGGAATATAAAGAGAGCTTTGATGTGTACCGTATAAACGGCGTGTCCGAGCAACATCTTGCGGCGGTGAAAATGGAGGATAAGTACTATGTATTTATATCGAGGCAATCTGCTCCGCCCGCAACGCTGGGAGAGCTTTTCGATATCTATTCGATACCCGAAAATATAACTCTTGGAAGATTTTCTTTTGAGGGCAAGGATATAGAGGACAATTCCTATATTCTCAGAAACGACGACTACATCTGGAGCATACTTGATGGCTGTTCGGCGGCAAGGGCTCAGGACTCGGTAGGCTGGCACGGCAACAGAGAAAATTATATCAGCTTCACGTTGAACTCGGAGGCGCTTGGAGTTTATAAGACCGTTATGTATATAACCGAGAAGGGATATCTGTGGACCAACGCCTTTGATATTGGAGCTCTGTATTTCATCGGCGAGGACGCGGCAGCAAGAATAATCGAACACGCGAGGTCGAATTCCGACGAGACGGAAGCCGAGCCTTACGAATACACGCTTGTGGGCAAGATAACCGAGATAGGAGACGGATATCTGCTCCTTGACGACAGCTCTGTCTGCGCCGACGAAAAGGACGGTATGGTCTTTAAGGTATCCACCGAGGATATACGCGTAAGGCGCTGTATCGAGTTTGAAAAGATAGGTGTCGGCGCGACTGTTGTAATCAGATACGACGGCGTAATACGAGAGGGCGATCTCGTGCTGGGTGCTTACGGTATGGACAGAGGATTTATCCACGACGGCGCGGTCGTTGTGCCGGAATAAAATAATATAAGCCTTCTCCTGCGGGAGAAGGCTCTTTTTACTTAAATATTACTTCATTTTTCGGGAGCAGATAAAATTATTATCGTAGGGCGGTGGCTTGCTGCCGCCGAAATGTAGGGCGACCATCGGTCGTCCGCCAAATAGGCATAAACCCACCATCGGGGGCGGGATTAAACAATGAAGGTGAACATCTCCGAGCTGTGGCGGCGGGGCATCCCCGCGGACGTGCAATGCACGCCCCTACGCTCATAAAATAATCTTTTCCTAAGGTTATTCTTTATCTTTTTATGCGCGGGAGGAGCAAGCCCCTCCCCTACCATTATAAAATAATATCTGCCACATCGTGGTGATATTTATTTGTATTGTTTGTATTATGAATATGAGAAAAACATTACCTTATGGCGGTAGGGGAGGGGCTTGCTCCTCCCGCATTATAAGTTCTCCCACAAACACTTGTAATCCCGCAAAAACTGTGCTATAATTATTAATTATAGAAGTTTTTGCGATTTTTGGGGAGGAGATAATGTATTCACGGGTCTATGTTGAAATAACGAATATCTGCAATATGCACTGCTCCTTTTGCCATTCGCACTCACGAGAGCCGAGAAGAATGAGCGCCGAGGAATTTTCGGTAATTCTTGACAAGCTCTCGGGACACACCAAATATATCTATTATCACCTTATGGGCGAGCCGCTCTCCCACCCCGAGTTGCCTGAATTTCTCGATATGGCGGCAGAGCGCGGATTCAAGTCACAGATAACCACCAACGGAACGCTCCTTTCCTCGCGAGGATATGAGCTTCTGTCGCACCCTGTGCATAAGATAAACATCTCGCTTCACAGCTTTGAGGGCGCTGACACGGCGGTGCACAAGAAATATCTTACAGAGGTAGCCGACTTTGCCGATGCCGCGTCAAGGGCGGGTGTCATAGTTGTTTTGCGCCTTTGGAATCGCGGCTTTGACGGCGGAAAGAACGACCGTGTTCTTACTCTTCTGCGAGAGAGGATAGACGGAGAATGGGCGGAAAACACGCGCGGTCTGCGGCTTCGCGAAAAGCTTTTTGTGGAATGGGGAGAACGATTTGAGTGGCCCGACAAGGACGCCCCCGTAAAGGGAGATGAGTTCTTCTGTTACGGACTTCGCGACCATTTCGGAATACTTTGCGACGGCTCGGTAGTTCCCTGCTGTCTTGACAGCGACGGTATAATAACCCTTGGAAATATTTTTGAGCGCGACCTTTCCGATATACTGAGTTCCCCGCGCGCGGCGGCGATGGTCGAGGCTTTCGGGCGCAGATGCGCCTCGGAGGAGCTATGCCGCAGATGCGGATACGCCCAGAGATTTATAAAAAACTAATGTGAGGATATGAAAATGAAATTAAGTGAACTTTTGAAGCAAGACAAGCTTTCGATATCTTTTGAGGTCTTCCCTCCCAAAAACGACACGGCGTTTGAAAGCGTCAGGTTCGCCACCGAGGAGATAGCTAAGCTGAGCCCCTCGTTTATGAGCGTTACATACGGCGCGGGCGGTGGAACGAGCAGATATACCCTCGACATAGCAAAGAACATAAAGGCAAATTACGGAGTGCCCACACTTGCCCATCTTACCTGTGTATCCTCAACAAAGGACACAGTCCACCAAAAGATAGAGCAGATGCGCGAGGCGGGGATCGAAAACGTTATGGCGCTTCGCGGCGACCTTACCCCCGAGCTTGAGGGCAGCGACCGCTCGGCGTGGGCGTACCGCCACGCGGTGGACCTCATACGGGAGCTGCGCGAGTACGGCTCGGAGTTCTGCATCGGAGGCGCGTGCTATCCCGAGATACACCCCGAGAGCGCAAATCAAAAGGAAGATATAAAATATCTCAAGGAAAAGGTCGATGCGGGCTGTTCCTTCCTCACCACCCAGATGTTTTTCGACAACAATCTTTTATATAATTTCCTGTATAAGATACGAGAGGCGGGTATCACCGTTCCGATAATCCCCGGAATTATGCCTATCACGAACGCAAATCAGGTATCCAGAGCGATAAAGCTTTCGGGCTCGTTTATGCCTCAGCGCTTCAAGTCGCTTGTGGATAAATTCGGCTCAAATCCCGACGCTATGAAGCAGGCGGGTATAGCCTACGCCACCGACCAGATAATCGACCTCTTTGCCAACGGCATCACGAACGTCCACGTCTACTCGATGAACAAGCCCGACGTGGCGGCGGCGATACAGAGAAATCTATCCGATATATTGGGAAAATAATGAAAAATACTGTATATACGATCAAGTTTGCCCCGCCCGCGCTTGACCGAGGCGAGATACTTCGCTATGCGGGAGTGAGGGGAGATGCGCCCGAGATACGCGCCCTTCTTGATGAGTGCATAGCTGAAGCCGAGGGTAAATTCAGATACACGGTCTGCTATACCGAATTTCCCATAAAGAGAGAGGGCGGAGCGCTTAATATCGGGTTTACCGTCACGCAGTCATCAGCACTTGCAAAAAACCTTATCGGCTGTGAGAGCATAGTGCTCTTTGCGGCGACTGTGGGGCTTGAGATAGACCGTCTTATCGCGCGTTATTCAACCCTATCCCCCACAAAGGCGCTTCTCCTTGACGCACTCGGGGGAGAACGAATAGAGAGCCTTTGCAACAGCTTTTGCAAGGATATAGCCACAAAAAAGAGCGCCCAGGGTAAGGTCCTGCGTCCGCGCTTCAGCGCGGGGTACGGCGACTTTCCCATTGAAGAGCAAGTAAAAATTTTCGCCGCTCTCGACTGCCCCAAGAGAATAGGCGTGAGCCTTAACGAAAGCCTTTTGATGTCGCCCTCAAAATCGGTAACGGCGATAATAGGAATAAAATAAGCACGGAGAAAAATATGAAGATCACCGAATATCTTAAGAAAAATATAGTCTACCTTGACGGCGGAATGGGAACTCTGCTGCAATCGCGCGGACTTGCCGCGGGCGAGCTCCCCGAGCGCTGGAACATCAGCCACCCCGACGAGATAAAGAATATCCATCTCGCTTATTTCAACGCGGGAAGCAATATAGTAAACGCCAACACTTTTGGGGCGAACAGCCTAAAATTCTCAGGCGAAGAGCTTGAGGAAATAATCAGGTGCGCTATCGAGAACGCGCACCGCGCGAGCGCGGAGTGCGCTCTTGACCACCCCCGATGGGTAGCGCTTGACATAGGCCCTACGGGAAAAATGCTAAAGCCCTACGGCGACCTTGATTTCGAAGACGCTGTATCTGTGTTTGCCCAAACGGTAAAGCTCGGCGTGAAATACGGAGCTGATCTTATCTTCATTGAAACTATGAACGACAGCTATGAGAGCAAGGCGGCGCTCCTTGCGGCAAAGGAGAACTCCTCTCTGCCCGTGTTCGTGTCCAACGCCTACGGCGAGGACGGCAAGCTTATGACGGGCGCTGACCCCGCCGCTATGGTGGCGATGCTTGAGGGACTTGGCGCTGACGCCATCGGCGTGAACTGCTCACTCGGCCCGAAGGCGCTTGCAGGCGTTGTGGAAAAATATCTTGAATATTCCTCTCTCCCCGTTCTCTTAAAACCAAACGCGGGACTTCCGAGAGCACTTGACGGCAAGACGCTCTATGACGTAAGCGCCGAGGATTTTGCCGATGAGGTCTGCTCACTCATTCGCAAGGGTGTGCGTATCGCGGGCGGATGTTGCGGAACTACCCCCGAATATATCAGCGCCACGGTCAAAGGGTCTGCCGAGCTCGCTCCCGTAGCTATAGAAAAGAAAAACATCACCTGTGTGTCCTCGTATACACACGCGGTATGCTTTGGAAGCTCACCGATACTTATCGGCGAGCGCATAAATCCCACAGGCAAGAAGCGCTTCAAGGAGGCGCTCAGAGAGCACGACATCGACTATATACTCCGAGAGGGCGTTGCCCAGGAGGAAAAGGGAGTGCATATACTCGACGTAAACGTGGGTCTGCCCGAAATAGACGAGCGCGAGATGCTAACGAGCGCGGTATGTGAGCTTCAGGCGATAATCGACCTGCCGCTTCAGATAGACACCACCGATGCCGCCGCTATGGAGAGCGCCCTGCGGCGCTATAACGGCAAGGCAATGATAAACTCGGTAAACGGCAAGAAGGAGAGTATGGACGCTGTATTCCCTCTCGCCAAGAAGTACGGCGGACTTATCGTCGCCCTCACGCTCGACGAGAGCGGTATCCCCGAGCGTGCCGAGGACAGACTTGCCATCGCGCGTAAAATACTCGTCGAGGCAGAGCGCTACGGTATAGATAAAAAGGACATAATATTTGACCCGCTGGCTCTTACGATAAGCGCCGACCCCACCTCCGCGAGAGAAACCCTCCGCGCCCTCAGGCTCATATCCGAGGAGCTGGGCGCGCACACCTCGCTCGGTGTTTCAAACGTTTCCTTCGGTCTGCCCACGCGCGATATCATAAACGGCAATTTCTTCTCGCTCGCTCTGGCAAACGGACTTTCGGCGGCTATAATGAACCCCTATTCCACCGAAATGATGAAGACCTACTTCGCCCACCGCGCGCTTATGGGTATCGACGAAAACTGCGCGGAATATATAGCTTTCGCCCAGCCTTTAGCCGAGGCGGTATCGACCGCAACAGCGCAAAAAGCGCCCGTGGCGGCACCTGCCGAGGAATACAGCTCGGAGCTTCGAGGGGCTATAGTCAAGGGTCTTAAGGAGCGCGCGGCTCAGCTGACCGCCGAGCTTGTCTCCTCGCTCCCCGCTATGCAGATAGTGAACGAGCATATAATCCCCGCGCTCGACATAGTCGGAGCGGGATTTGAGCGCGGTACGGTATATCTGCCCCAGCTCCTTATGAGCGCCGAGGCGGCAAAGGCATCCTTCGAGGTGATAAAGTCGAATATGACGGGCGGCAACGCCAAGTCGAAATGCGCCGTCGTTATCGCTACCGTAAAGGGCGATATACACGACATAGGCAAGAATATCGTTAAGCTGATACTTGAGAACTACGGATTTTCGGTCACCGACCTCGGGCGCGACGTGTCCCCCGAGGCGATAGTCAGCGCCACCGTGGATCTTCGAGCGCCGATAGTCGTGCTCAGCGCACTTATGACCACCACCGTCCCCGCGATGGAGCAAACGGTAAGGCTTTTGCGCAAGGACGCACCGTGGTGCAAGATAATGGTGGGCGGTGCGGTGCTTAACGCCGAATACGCCGATGCCATTGGAGCGGACAAGTACGCCAAGGACGCTATGGAGGCGGTCAGATACGCCGAGGAAATAGAGAAAAATCTCGGTAAATGAAAAATTCCCTTGATATAATTCTTTATATATGATATAATTTTAGGGATAGTTAAAAAATCGCCTTCGGGCAGACAGGAGAAAATATGGACAGTAAAAAGACAGATTTCAAACCCTATATCCCTGCCGAAAAAATAACCCCTGAATTTACTATAACCTCTATAATTATGGGCGTTATCCTTGCTATAGTTTTCGGCGCGGCTAATGCTTATCTCGGACTCCGCGTAGGTATGACGGTTTCTGCCTCTATCCCCGCGGCGGTCATCGCTATGGGCGTTATAAGAGTTGTAATGAAGAAAAATTCTATACTCGAGAGCAATATCGTTCAGACGATAGGCTCGGCAGGTGAATCGGTAGCGGCAGGCGCTATCTTCACTCTCCCCACGCTCTTCTTGTGGGCGGGAGAGGGCAAAATGGACAAGCCCGGCCTCCTCGCAATCACACTCATAGCCCTCATCGGAGGACTTCTTGGCGTATTCTTTATGATACCCCTTCGCAACGCGCTTATCGTTAAGGAGCACGGTATCCTCCCCTATCCCGAGGGAACTGCTTGCGCCGAGGTGCTTCTCGCAGGTGAGGAGGGCGGCGCTAACGCCTCCACCGTTTTCGCGGGAATGGGCTTTGCGGCGGCATTCAAGTTTATAATCGACGGTATCAAGGCAGTACCCGGAGAAGTATCCCTTAAGATAAAGGGACTTTCGGGAGAGATAGGCACTCAGATATACCCCGCAGTAATGAGCGTTGGATATATATGCGGTCCCCGCATATCCTCTTATATGTTCGCGGGCGGTGTGCTCAGCTGGCTCGTTCTCATTCCTCTGATAGTCCTCTTCGGCGGAAGCATAATCATGTACCCCGAAGCAACTATGACTATCTCCGAGATGTTCGAGTCGGGCGGAGCTTCGGCTATCTGGGGCTCTTATATCCGCTATATCGGCGCAGGCGCGCTCGCGGCGGGCGGTATCATCAGCCTTATCAAATCGCTTCCCCTTATCATTCGCACCTTCGGCGGAGCGCTCAAGGGTATGAAGAACTCAACCGATATCCCCGTTGAGAGAACATCTAAGGACCTCAATATGAAGTTCGTTCTCGTTGCAATCGCAACCCTCACCATCGCGGTATGGCTCGTTCCCGCTATCCCCGTCTCCTTCCTTGGAGCAGTTATAGTGGTGGTGTTCGGCTTCTTCTTCGCAACCGTTTCCTCAAGAATGGTCGGACTTGTCGGAAGCAGCAACAACCCTGTTTCGGGTATGACCATAGCAACCCTGCTCGTAACAACTCTGCTTCTCAAGTTCACGGGAACAGACGGCTCTGCGGGTATGATGGCGGCTATCTCTATCGGTTCTATAATCTGTATCGTTGCGGCTATATCGGGCGACACCTCGCAGGACCTCAAAACAGGTTATCTGCTTGGCGCTACTCCCAAGAAGCAGCAGATAGGCGAGATAATCGGCGTTGCGGCGTCGGCTCTGGCTATTGGCGGTACGCTCTACCTGCTTGACACAGCGTGGGGCTTCGGCTCTGCCGAGCTCGCAGCTCCTCAGGCAACCCTTATGAAGATGATAGTTGAGGGCGTTATGAACGCCGAGCTTCCCTGGAATCTCGTATTTATCGGCGCGATAATAGCAGTCGTAGTCGAGATCATAGGAATTCCCGTTCTTCCCTTCGCTATAGGTATATATCTCCCCGTTCACCTCAACGCGTGTATTATGGTCGGCGGTCTTGTCCGCCTTGTCTTCGATAAGATGAAGATGAAGGAGGAAAGGAGACGCGAGGTTACCGAGAACGGTATACTCTTCTGCTCTGGTATGATAGCGGGAGAAGGAATCGTTGGTATCCTTCTTGCGCTCTTCGCGGTGTTCGGAATAGATTCTGTCCTCGATATCTCCGGAAAGCTGGGGCTCTCTCCCTTGGCATCCTCTATCGGAAGCCTTGTGGTATTCGGACTTGTAATTCTCAGTCTGCTTAAATTCTCTATCTGGAAAAAGAGCAAAAATAAGGATATCTGAAGATGAAGAAAAAGGGATCGGAAAATTATCTTGAAAAAATACCCGTTCACTCGGAGCGCATAAAGTGGTCACAGGCAGAGGACGGAAAGGTAACGCTTGATATCGAAAACAAGGGAGTTTTCAACACCGTGGCGCAAAAGCTTTTTAAAAAGCCGAGAGTCTCTCACGTTCATCTTGACGATATGGGAAGCTTCGTTTGGCCGCTTATCGACGGCAAACGCTCGATCCTTGAGATCGGAGAGCTGGTCGAGGCGGAGCTTGGCGAGAAGGCGCACCCGACCTACGAGCGTCTTGCTAAATTTTTTCAGATACTTGAAAGCTATAGCTTTATAGCTTGGATATGATATTCACTCAGGGGGAGATGTTAAATCCCCCCCTTTTTAAAAACGAAAACGAGAAAACAAAAAATAGAGTGATAACACAGATCAAAAAAGTGTATTTGTAGGGACAGGCGTCCTCGACTGTCCGAGAAAACGAAAAACAAAAGCAAAATTTTGGTTAAGTGGATAGACATTATGCTTTAATTTGTAGGGGAGGGGCTTGCTCCTCCCGCATTTTTCAAGAATTAAATTCACTATAAAACGGACAGTCGAGGACGCCTGTCCCTACAGGTAACAACAATACACAAACAGAGCTCATTTACGGGTAGCAAGTAATTATTTAATAACTGATTTCCCCGCGGCACGAAATAGCAAAAAAATCAATATAACCCTTGACAGAGGCGCTTTAGTATAGTATAATATAGAAGTATTTTTGTACGACCCCCTTGGATCGTACATACTATTTTAATTTTTATGAGGTGAATCATCATGAAAAAAACATTTTGCAAGGTCCTTGCGCTCGTAATGTGCCTCGCTATGATCTCCGCTTGCTTCGTAGGTTGCGGCGGTAAGAATGACGACGTTATCGTTATCGGCCTCACAGGACCTCTCACAGGCGCTGCTTCTATCTACGGAATCGCAGTTAAGAACTCCGCTCAGCTCGCAGTTGACGAGATCAACGCGGCAGGCGGCCTCAACGGTATCCAGTTCAAGCTCGATATGCGTGACGACCAGCACAACGCTGAGAACGTTGCTAACCTCTACACAGGTCTTATGGAAGACGGTATGCAGGTTTCTCTCGGAACTGTAACCACTAAGCCCGGTCTTGAGTTCAAGAACCTTTCCAAGGAAGACAACGTATTCTTCCTCACACCCTCCGCTACAGGCGACGCTATCCCTGAGTTCGCAAACGGCTACCAGATGTGCTTTGCAGACTCCAACCAGGGTACTGCTGCCGCAAAGTTCTTCAACGAGAACTACGTAGGCAAGAAGGTTGGTATCTTCTTCAAGGCTGACGACGAGTACTCCACAGGTATCAACAACAACTTCAAGGCTGCTCTTGCAGATTCCTTCAAGGCAGACCTCAAGGAAGCAAGCTTCACAGGTGACGCTTCCACATTCGACTCCCAGATCCAGACCCTTAAGGACTGCGAGATCGTATTCATGCCTATATACTACACCCCCGCTTCTCAGTTTATGACACAGGCGAACAATATCGACAACTCTATCACCACCTACTACGGATGTGACGGTTTTGACGGTATCGACGCTATCGAGGGCTTTGATATATCCAAGGTTCCTCAGGAGATCAGTATGCTTTCTCACTTCAACTCCACCGCTACCGAAGGACCTGCCGCTGACTTCATCAAGAAGTACAACGACAAGTACGACGAAGCAAAAGAGCCCCTCAACCAGTTCGGCGCTGCAGCATACGACTGCGTTTACGCTATCTACGAGGCTCTCAAGATTGCAGTTGAAAACGGTAAGGAAGTAGACGGCAAGACCTCCGCAAGTGATATGTGTGAGATCCTCAAGGAAGTATTCAACAGCGATACATTCGTATTCAGAGGAATCACAGGTAAGTGCACAGCTACCGAAAAGTCCACCATCAGCTGGAGCAATGACGGTACTGTTGTTAAGGAAGCTATCAAGTACATCGTAAAAGAAAAGAACGCTTAAGCTCCTTCAAAGATCTAAAACCGAAAACGAATTTTTAAGAAACAATTGCCGGTGCGTCTTGCGTTGGCAATTGTTTCTTAGATTAAAATCGACATTCCCGCCTAAGGGTAAAAAGGATATATTATGGAATTTTTAATCACATTGGTGAACGGCTTGAGCCTTGGCGGTATCTACGCTATGATCGCTCTTGGCTACACAATGGTTTACGGAATCGCAAAAATGCTTAATTTCGCACACGGCGACATAATTATGGTCGGCGGTTATACTGTGCTGCTCTTTTTGTCGGTAAACCCGATAGTGGCGATAATCGCTTCTATGATCTTCTGTATGCTGGTTGGTATAGTCGTTGAGAAATTTGCATATAAGCCGCTCAGAGGCGCATCTCCTCTCGCTGTTCTTATAACGGCAATAGGCGTGAGCTTCCTGCTTCAGAGTATTTCGCAGATGATATTCGGCTCAGCTCCCAAATTTATCGTTATTGCGGATCTTGGAATTCTCAAGATCGGCGAGCTGGCTATCGGATATTCCACCATAATAACCCTCGCTTGTTCCGTTATAGTTATGATCGCGCTCAGCGTATTCGTCAAATTCTCAAAAACGGGCCGAGCTATGGTCGCGGTTTCTGAGGACAAGGGCGCGGCTCAGCTTATGGGTATCAACGTAAACAGCATCATCACGATCACTTTCGCCATCGGATCGGCTCTCGCCGCTCTGGCAAGCGTCTTCTTCCTTCTGAAGGCGCCCACTATGACTCCCTCCTTCGGCTCGCTCCCCGGCATCAAAGCCTTCACAGCCGCCGTTATCGGAGGAATCGGTTCTATCCCCGGCGCAATGCTCGGCGGACTTCTTTTGGGTATAATCGAGTGCTTTGCTCAGGCTGTACCCGCAATCTCTCCCTACACAGACGCCATAGAGTTTTCCATACTCATCGTTCTTCTTCTGGTCAAGCCTTCGGGTCTGCTGGGTAAAATGAGAAGGGAGAAGGTATAACTATGAAAAAAATCCTAAACTCAAATATAAAAAATTACGCGGCGCTCATTCTCCTTGCTGTGCTGACAGTTGTATTTGCTGTTCTTTCTCTGTGCGGAGCGCTCAAGACCTCAACGGCATACCTTCTTGAGGAGATCGCGATAAAGATAATTCTCGCGCTTTCGCTCTCGCTCGTCGTTGGATTTTTGGGTGAGCTTTCGCTCGGACACGCAGGATTTATGTGCGTTGGCGCATATCTTGGAGGAAAGACCGCGGCGCTGCTTGTAAATCCTCTCGGAAACGGACTCCTTACACTTGCCGTTGCGCTTGTTGTCGGCGGTATCTGCGCGGGTCTGTGCGGATTTCTTATCGGCCTCCCCGCCCTTCGTCTCAGAGGCGACTACCTTGCTATCACCACCCTCGCTTTCGGTGAGATAGTGAGAACTCTCTTCCAGAATACGAGTGAGCAGAGCTTTGGCGGTCCTATCGGTCTTGCCACCCCCAGATTTGAAAAGTCCTTCTTCTACGTGATCTGCTTCGCTATGGCTGCGATAACCCTCTTCGTTATCCAGAACCTTATCAGAAGTAAGCACGGAAGAGCGATAAAGGCTATAAGAGATAACGAGATAGCCGCAAAGGCTACGGGAATAAACGTAACGCGCTATAAGCTTATCGGATTTGTTCTCTCGGCAGTATTCGCGGGAATCGCGGGTGTGCTTTACAGCTACACCAAGTTCAACGTTTCCAGCCAGACCTTTGACTACAACTATTCGATAGAAATTCTCGTTATAGTCGTGCTTGGCGGTATGGGAAGCATCAACGGCTCGATAATATCCGCCGTGCTTATCACCTTCCTCAACCGTGAGCTTGCAAACGTGCTTACGGGTAACCTTGCCGTACTCAAGGATCTTATCTACGCGCTCATACTTATCGCGATAGTTATTTACACCAACGCCCCCGCGCTCAAGAATTTCCGCGAGAAGTACAGCATTGAAGGATTTAAGAAGCGCAGAAAGGAGAAGGAGCAAAATGGCTGAGAATAAATTTATTGCCGAGGACGGCAGAGAGATAGTTCTCAGAGCCGACCACCTCTGTATCCAATTCGGCGGTCTTAAGGCGGTTGACGACGTCAACCTCCAGATAAAGCAGGGTGAGCTTTACGGTCTTATCGGCCCTAACGGCGCGGGAAAGACCACCGTGTTCAATCTGCTCACGGGCGTATACAAGCCCACCTCGGGAAGATTTTATCTGTGCGGTGAGGATCTGACAGGCAAAGCTCCCGCCGAGGTAAACAAAAAGGGTATCGCGAGAACCTTCCAGAACATCAGACTTTTCGGAAAGCTTACCGTTCTTGAAAACGTTATGGTCGGTCTTTCAAATCAGATCCCCTGCTCTATGTTTGAATCTATATTCCGTCTGCCCCGTCACAAGAAGTCTGAGGCAGAGTACCGCAAGCGCGCTATGGAGCTGCTTGAGGTCTTCGGACTTGCTGAATACAGCGAGCATCTCGCCTGTAACCTTCCATACGGAAAGCAGAGAAAGCTTGAGATCGCCCGCGCTATGGCCACAAATCCCAAGCTCTTGCTCCTTGACGAGCCCGCTGCGGGAATGAACCCCAACGAAACTCAGGAGCTTATGGACGATATAACCTTTATCCGTCAGAAATTCGGTATCACCATACTGCTCATAGAGCACGATATGCGACTTGTCGGCGGTATCTGTGAGAAGGTAACCGTGCTCAACTTCGGCACTGAGCTCGCAAAGGGCGAGACCGCAACAGTTCTCAACGATCCCGAGGTCGTTAAGGCATACCTCGGAGAATAAGAAAGGAAGGAATCTCAAATGTCAGAACGTTTACTTGAAGTGACCGGTCTTGAAGTGTATTACGGCGTGATCAACGCGCTCAAGGGTATATCCTTCCACGTTGACAAGGGAGAGATAGTTTCGCTTATCGGCGCTAACGGCGCGGGAAAGACCACCACTCTCCACACGGTAACGGGTCTTATTCGCCCCAGAAGCGGCTCTATCGTATATAAGGGAACAAACCTCGTTCACACCCCCGCCCACAAAATAGTTTCTATGGGAATGGTCCACGTTCCCGAGGGAAGAAGAGTTTTCCAGAACCTCACGGTCTACGAAAACCTTATGATGGGCGCATACTCGCAGAAGGACAAGGCGAAGATAGCCGAGAACCTTGAATACGTCTTCAAGCAGTTCCCCAGACTTGAAGAGCGCCGCCGTCAGCTTGCGGGAACTCTTTCGGGCGGTGAGCAGCAGATGCTCGCGATGGGACGTGCGCTCCTCGCAAATCCCGACCTCATAGTTCTTGACGAGCCCTCCATGGGTCTCTCTCCCCTGCTCGTATCTGAGATATTCGATATCATCAAGACATTCCGCGAGGCGGGAAAGACAGTTCTTTTGGTTGAGCAGAACGCTAAAAAGGCTATGTCGATATCCGACAGAGTTTACGTTCTCGAAACGGGAAGCATCGTAAAAGAGGGTATCGCATCCGAGCTCATCAACGACGAGAGCATCAAAAAGGCGTATCTCGGTGAATAAATTTTAAAAAAATCACCGAACCTATTGACAGGACTATGTTTTATATGGTATATTTATTATACCGTGAGGGAGTAGTTTACACGATAGTGTGATAAGTCAACATCTTGACCTTCGGGTCTGGCTTATCTTAATTTACGAGACTCATGTACGACGTTAAAAGTACATGAGTCTCGTTTTTTATTGAATACTGAAAGGAAGAAGGCTATTTTATGAAATTTCATCTGGAAGAAAAAGAGCGGGTACTCTCAGAGCTTAACAGCTCGGAGCAGGGTCTTTCTGCCGCGGAAGCGGCAAGGCGACTTGCCGAAAACGGCAAAAACGCCCTGACTCCGCCCAAGACAAAATCTCTTATAAGAAGATTTTTTGAGCAGCTCTGCGACCCTATGACTATTATACTTATAGTCGCGGCGGCAATAAGCGGCGGTCTTGCGGTGTATGAGTCTGTGGCGCACCCGGGCGAGGGAGAAGGCTTTACCGACGTTATAATCATTCTTGCCGTGGTACTGCTTAACGCCATACTCGGCGTTTATCAGGAGAGCAAGGCGGAAAAGGCGATAGAGGCTCTTCAGGAGATGTCGGCGGCAACCTCAAAGGTATTGCGTGACGGCAAGATATGCGTTGTGCACAGCGAGGAGCTGGTAGTCGGCGACGTTATCATTCTTGAGGCGGGCGACTCTGTACCTGCCGACGCGAGAATAATAGAGAACGCGAGCCTTAAGGTCGAGGAAGCGGCGCTCACGGGAGAATCCGTGCCCGTCACCAAGTTTATTGATATGATAAACCTCAAGTACGGCGAGAATGACGTCCCTCTCGGCGACAGAAAGAATATGCTCTATATGGGCTCTACCGTTGTTTACGGACGCGGCGTTGCCGTTGTTACCGCCACGGGAATGGATACCGAAATGGGTAAGATAGCCGATGCGCTCAGCAATGCCGAGGATGGAGAAACTCCCCTCCAGCATAAGCTCCACCAGCTCTCGGGTGTACTCACCTGGCTCGTTCTCGGAATATGTGTGGTGGTCTTCGGCGTACAGCTTCTGCGCCACGGCTCGTTTGACTTTGAATTCGCGCTCGACTCCTTTATGATAGCGATATCGCTTGCGGTAGCGGCTATCCCCGAGGGACTTGCCGCGGTGGTTACGGTCGTGCTTTCGATAGGCGTTACAAATATGTCAAAGCGAAACGCCATAATCAGAAGGCTGACAGCGGTTGAAACACTTGGCTGCGCGCAGATAATCTGCTCGGATAAGACGGGTACTCTCACACAGAACAAGATGACTGTGGTCGACAGCTTCACCGAGGACGAAAAGCTCCTCGCTAAGGCTATGGCGCTCTGTTGCGACGCCGAGATAGATACCGACGGACAGGTCACGGGCGAGCCCACAGAGGCGGCGCTCGTTGTTTGGGCTAACACGCTCGGTCTTCCCAAGTTGGCTCTCAAGGAGGATATGCCCAGAGTTGGCGAAGCTCCCTTCGATTCATCGAGAAAGATGATGTCAACGGTGCATAAGAGCGAGGACGGCATCCTTCAGTTCACCAAGGGCGCGCCCGACGTTGTAATAAACAGATGCGCGTATTATCTGAAGGACGGCGTTGCCCTTCCTATGACAGAGGAATACAAATCGGAGATACTTGCGGCAAACAAGGCTATGGCAGACAGAGCTCTGCGCGTGCTTGCCTGCGCCGAGCGCATATACACCGAAGCGCCCTCGTCCTATGAGCCCGAGCAGCTTGAAACCGAGCTTTGCTTTATTGGTCTTACGGGTATGATCGACCCCGTGCGTCCCGAAGTAAAGGCGGCTATACTTGAATGCCGAGGTGCGGGAGTTCGCCCGATAATGATAACAGGCGACCATATAGACACCGCGGTGGCTATCGCCAAGGAGCTTGATATAATCGGCGAGGGTCAGAGAGCCATCACGGGCGCTCAGCTCAACGATATGAGCGACGAGGAGTTCGCTGAGTGCTTTATGGAGATAAGCGTTTACGCAAGAGTTCAGCCCGAGCATAAGACGAGAATAGTGAACGCTTGGCGCTCTGCGGGCTACGTCACCGCGATGACAGGCGACGGAGTAAACGACGCCCCCTCTATCAAGGCGGCAGACATCGGCGTGGGAATGGGTATCACGGGAACGGACGTAACAAAGAACGTTGCCGATATGGTTCTTGCGGACGACAACTTTGCAACTATAGTGGGAGCCGTTGAAGAGGGCAGACGTATCTACGACAATATCCGAAAGGCGATACAGTTCCTGCTCGCGTCTAACCTCAGTGAGGTGCTCTGTATATTCATAGCGACCCTTATCGGATTTACGATACTCGAGCCCGTACACCTGCTTTGGATAAATCTTGTAACAGACTGTCTGCCCGCTATTGCGCTGGGTATGGAAAAGGCAGAGGCCGATATTATGAAGAGAGCGCCCCGCTCGGCAAAGTCGGGCATATTCTCTGACGGACTTGGTACGAACGTAGTTTATCAGGGTGTCATAGTCACCGCTCTCGTTATCTTCTCGTATTTTGTCGGACACTTTATGGAAAGCGGCGCGTGGTGGCCGATCGAAACCAGCGCGCACGGCATAACGATGGCGTTCCTTACCCTCTCGATGGCAGAGATATTCCACAGCCTTAATATGCGCTCTATCAGAAGCAGTATCTTTACACTCAAATCGGTCAATAAGACGCTTCTGCTTGCGGCAGTAGGTTCGCTTCTCGCGACCACGCTTGTGTGCGAAGTTCCCTTCCTTGCAAACGCCTTCGGCTTTGTTTCGGTAGGACTTAAAGAATACCTCATCGCATTGGGACTCGGCGTGCTCGTTATCCCCATCGTTGAGATAGTAAAGCTCTTCCAGAGAATTAGTTGTAGAAATAAATAAATTAAAACAAGGGAGAACCTTTTAAGGAAAGGTTCTCCCTTGACCCTCTCCAAACCTTTTCGCACTATTTCACCATCGGGTTGGAGCAAGCAGTGGGAACTACCCCCGATTTTTGCCCGCGGGGGCTCCCCGCCCCTCCGTAAAATAAAACATAAAATAGAAAATCAAACGCCACTATAAACCGTAGGGGAGCATTCTATGTGCTCCCGAAATTATCAACAAAACGGGCGGATATGGAATCCTCCCCTACGAATAAAATTACAGACGGATTGTGCGGACTCCTCATCCACCACTCCGTGGTCCCCCTTCTCCCACAGGAGAAGGCTATAAATTAGTAAATCAAACGTCACCCCAAACCGTAGGGCGGTGGCTTGCTGCCGCCGACTGTAGGGGCGATTCACGAATCGTCCGCAAAGTAAACAAAACCCCGCCCATCGCCTCTGCAACTTTAGCGGAGAAAACACGAACACCACCAAGGAAATTTTCTTTGGTGGTGTTTTTTGTCGGTAGGGGCTTACGAAAGGCTCCCTCCGGGAGGCTTTTGTGCACTGTTCCTCTGCGGATAGTGGGTTCGGGCTTCTGCCCGATGGTGCGTGGACTGCCACGCGCTATGCTTGCCCCAGAGACAAACATTGGGAAGGAAAAACGAGAGTTCAACCTGTGTTAGAAAAATTCTCTCCAAACGAGTTATTGTTTTTATAAAGGAATGTGCTATAATAGTAGTAGGATAAGCGCTGATCCAAAACATTTTGGAGGAACAACAATGATTAAGCTTGGAGAGAAAATAAAATCTTTAAGAAAACAGAAAAACATATCCCAAGAGGTTTTTGCTAACTATCTGGGTGTGTCCTTTCAAGCCGTTTCAAAATGGGAAAACGGAAATACCATGCCGGACGTGGCGATGATACCCGCAATTGCTTCATTTTTCGGTGTTTCCACAGATGAACTTTTTGATTTCAATCTGTTTGAAATGGAAAAGCAGGTTGAGGCAATCTGTCATGAGGCGTATAAATATCGTTTCACAGATGGAGCAGAATCGGAGCGTATTTTGCGCGAAGGCTTGCAGAGATTCCCCGGCAATGATATAATATTAAACAATCTGCTTTATACATTGGATTATCAAACGA
>SVUJ01000013.1 GCA_015063305.1 Oscillospiraceae bacterium
CGATCGCTACCCGTCTCGCGGACAGCTTGACTATTATATCACATCACAAATGCCTTGTCAACACTTTTTTCTAAAGTTTTTTATCTTTTTTGCGACTTTGTCGGGTTTTTGTATTTTATATCCTTTTATTCCCTATTGTTTTGGCAAAATATACAAAAGGCTTATATTATAAGTTTTTACAGTGAAATATTCGGCGTTTCCGAATGTGAAATAATGCGCTGTCACGCATTGTGAAATATTGCTCCTTCGTCGCAATGTGAAATGAAATCCGCCTCTTCACATTTGCGAAGCAAATATTTCACAGCGAAGCTATTTCACATCGCGAAGCCATATTTCACTCGCCGCAGGCGAATTTCGTTGAAAAAAAGCACTTGCTTTTGCAAGTGCTTTTTTCTGGTGGGGGATGGTGGATTCGGACCACCGAAGTCAGTGACAACAGATTTACAGTCTGCCCCCTTTGGCCGCTCGGGAAATCCCCCAAATCAGGCTACGCTGATGCACAGCCTTGGAGCTGGTGAACGGAGTCGAACCATCAACCTGCTGATTACAAATCAGCTGCTCTGCCATTGAGCCACACCAGCATAATATGTATCGCACGGACGGAACGAATGCTCGTTCTCACCGAACCTTTAGTATTATATCACAGTCTTTCCCTTTTGTCAATAACTATTTTAAAAATTTTTTATCTTTTTTCTTTACTTTTTTATGTTTTTATTATACAATATATTTAAGTAAATTATCAGAGGTTTTTTATGGACAAGAAAAAGCTTATTACCGTAATTATATGCATCCTTATCGTCGCCCTGCTCACGCTGATATTGATAAACAGAACGAATATCATCTCTCATCACACCTGTGATGCCGAGAGCTATTCCTTTAGTTTCAAGGGCTCTTTTAAGGGTGTAAAAAAAGTAGTAATAAAGTCCGAGGAGCTGGGGCGCACATCCCTTCCCTTTGAAGCATCGACAGATATATTTGACAGTGATGATTTTAATATAACCTTTACCGACATAAACGCCGACGGCGCAAAGGATATCCTCATTCCCTGCCTGTACGAGGGAGAGGACACATTCTTCTCAATTTTCACCGCCAAGGACGGCTCGTTCGTATATAATGAGGCTATGCGCTCACTTCCCTTTAAGTCATCGTCCGAAGGAATCATATACAGCGAATATACTCAAAAGGAGATAATAGCCGAAGCTACCGAAAACTCTCCCGAGGACTATATACTCACCCACGCCATAGAGCGACACGTCCTGAGAGATGAGAAGCTTATAACCTTAGAAAGAAGAGCCATCATATATTATTCCGAAAGCAACTATTACTGCTATTCTATATACACCTACGATCCCGAATACGATGAGCTTACCTACTCGGACGAAAAGTGGTTCTCTCGCGAGGATGTTGATAAATATACCCTTAATTGGGATTAATAACAAAAGGCTAACTTATTAAGATACAGAAGCCGTGATTTGGTTCTCGTCGGCGTACGAGGGTACGCCAGAGAACCAAAGCGCGGCTAAAAAACACACATTAAATAAAATTGAAATTCGTAAGAATTTCTACATTAAAAACCGCTCTTACTATCAATTAAGTTAGTAAAAGCGGTTCTTTTATTTCTTTTTGTGTGTTTTTGTTCTGTGCTGAATAAATCAGCCTTTTATATAATTCTTACTCTTACTACGCCTTCGATAGCCTTCAGCTTTTCTGCAACGTCAGCAGAAACTCCGCCGGTCACGTCAACCATAGTGTACGCGTTGTCACCCTTGGACTTGTTGGTCATATTCTCGATATTTACACCCGAAAGAGCGGTGGTTATCTGAGAAAGTATCGTGGGAACGTTAGCGTGAAGAACGCAAACTCTCGCATCTCCGCTCATAGGCATCGAAACGTTCGGGAAGTTTACGCTGTTCTTTATGTTTCCGTAACGCATATAATCGTCAAGCTCAAGAGCAGCCATAACAGCGCAGTTGTCCTCCGACTCTGCCGTGGATGCTCCAAGGTGAGGAATAGTGACCGCGCCCTCGACCCCTATCATCTCGTCGGTCGGGAAGTCGGTAACGTACGCCGCTACCTTGCCAGCCGCAAGTGCTGCCTTCATATCAGCCGCGTTTACAAGATCAGCGCGCGAGAGGTTGATTATTCTTACGCCGTCCTTCATCATTGCGATGGTCTCGGCGTTTATCATATTCTTTGTGTCCTTAGTTGCGGGAACGTGGAGCGATATGTAGTCACACTCGCGGAATATCTCCTCGAAGGAAGCCGCCTTATTTACGTGGTGGTTGATATTCCAAGCAGCGTCAACGCTGAGGAAGGGGTCGCAACCGTTGACCTTCATTCCAAGGTGTACCGCGGTGTTTGCCACCATTCCGCCTATAGCTCCAAGGCCTATGATTCCAAGCTTCTTGCCAAGCACTTCAACGCCTGCAAACTTGGACTTTCCAGCCTCAACAGCCTTGGCAACGCCCTCTGTTCCGATAAGTGTGTCTACCCACTTTATTCCGCCTACAACGTTACGAGAAGCGAGCATGAGCGCGCAGATAGCAAGCTCCTTAACTCCGTTTGCGTTAGCGCCGGGAGTGTTGAAAACAACTATTCCCTCTTTAGCGCAACGGTCAACGGGGATATTGTTAACTCCCGCACCCGCTCTTGCTATCGCAAGGGTTTCGGGGGCAAAGGTCATCTCGTGCATCACAGCCGAGCGAACCATTATCGCATCGGGGTTAACTACGTCAGTGCCTATATTGTATTCATTCTTATCGAGCTTGTCAGTTCCGACAGCCGCGATCTTGTTCAAGCAAAGTATGTTTTTCATTTCAGTATGTCCTTTGATTTTATTTCTTGGGGTTTTCTTCTGCGAACTTCTTCATAAAGTTGACCAACGCCTCAACACCTGCATAAGGCATAGCATTGTATATAGAAGCTCTCATTCCGCCTACAGAGCGGTGACCCTTAAGGTTCTTAAGTCCCGCCTTAGCTGCCTCGGAAGCGAACTTCTTATCAAGGTCAGCATCACCCGTTACGAAGGTAACGTTCATCATCGAACGGCTTCCCTCCTTTACGGGAGCTATGTAATAATCCTGATTGTCGAGGTAATCGTAAAGAAGCGCAGCCTTAGCCTCGTTTCTCTTCTTCATCTCGTCAAGACCGCCGATAGAGAGTATCCACTCGTAAACGAGCTTAGCCATATAAATGGTGTAGCAAGGGGGAGTGTTATACATAGAGCCGTTCTCTGCCATAGTCTTCCACTCAAGCATAGTGGGCATCTTTTCCTCGGCGTAATCGAGAAGATCCTCGCGAACGATAACAAGGGTAAGTCCCGCGGGCGCCATATTCTTCTGCGCGCCTGCATAGATAACGCCAAAACGGCTTACGTCAACAGGCTCGGAGATAATGCAGGACGACATATCCGCAACGAGCGGGATATCTCCTGTATCCGGAATATATCCGTACTTTGTTCCGTAGATAGTGTTGTTGAAGCAAACGTGTACGTAAGCTGCATCGGGTCTTACCATATCCTTGGTAACTGTGGGAACATGGTCAAAGTTATCTTCCTTTGTTGTAGCTATACACTTAACGTCATATCCCAGCTTCTGAGCTTCCTTGAAAGCCTTGCCCGAGAACTGACCCGAAACAACGTAGTCAGCCTTTCCCGTTCTCTTTATAAGATTCATAGGAACTGCGGCAAACTGTGTGGACGCTCCGCCCTGAAGGAAGAGCACCTTATAGTTATCGGGAATATTCATAAGCTTGCGAAGCATAGCCTCTGCGTCGTTTATAATTGCCTCATAATCCGGAGATCGATGGGACATCTCCATAACCGACATTCCTGATTCGCCATAGCAGACCAACTCGGATGCTGCTTTTTCAAGAACCTCTAAAGGAAGCATGGAAGGGCCCGCCGAAAAATTGTAAACTCTGTTCATATCTGAACCTCCGTAAAATATATGAAACTTGTGCTTTTGCACCGTATAAGGTATATTATATCCCTATTCGCGCCGTTCGTCAAGATATTATCAAAATTTTATCCTATTAAATTACTGATTATATCAAAAAATTTAGGGAGAAGACCCCTCCGGTGGTCTTCTCCCTCTGTCCCTTATTATTTAAGCACGACGTTTTCCTCGCCAAGCAGCCTTTTAAGCTCGGACAAAAAATAGGGTGTGATATTTGCGCCTATACCCGCCGAGATATATTTGCGCTCCGAGGTGTCGTAAAACACGACCTCGGTCTCTCCCTCGAATATACCCGCGAGATTATACGCCTTCAGATACCCATCGCCCTTCATATCGGGTACTCTCAAAAATATCCTCTTGGGTCGTTCTGTGGGTTTCTCCTCTGCTTTTTCTTCGGTCTTCTTTTCCTCTTTCTTGACCTCTTTGGAAAGGCGTATTTTCTCATATTCCGAGTTTTCTATAAGCTCACGAAGGTCGGAAACGATTATCTTCGGAGCTTCGTCCTCTCGCAGGGTAAGATTTCCCGATATGAGAAGCGCGCTGTCGACCCTGAGCAGATGAGAAAGCTTTGAATACTGCGTCGAGAAGGCGATGCACTCTGCCTCTCCGTACCTGTCCTCGACTGCGATGAACGCCATCTTCTCTCCCTTACGGTTGGTCTTGACGGTCACGCCCGAAACTATGGCGGCTATCTTAACTGCCTTTCTGTCGGCGGCTTCGCCGTCCTCTGATATCTCTGCAATAGTATTCAGCACCATATCCTTTATGTTCTCGGAATAGCTGTCAAGCATATGTCCCGAGAAATACATTCCCGAGCACTCCTTTTCAAGCATAAGCTTTTCCTTGAGGGAAAACTCGGGGAGATCGGGGAAAACAAAGCTCTCGCCGATCGGCTCTTCGTCTGTAACCATTGAGAATATATCTATCTGACCCGAGATATTGTTTCTGTTTTTCTCGGCAACGCTGTCTATGAGCTTTTCGTAGGACGCTAAAAGGCTTCTTCTCGTCACACCGAGGCGGTCAAAAGCTCCCGATTTTATAAGCGCCTCGACCATTCGCTTATTGAGGTCGTATTCCGCCATACGCGTGACAAAATCCTCAAAGCCCTCAAAGGGGGCTCTCTCCCTCTCCTCTATTATCTTTTCTATGAACTGCTTTCCTATGTTCTTAAGCGCCAGAAGTCCGAAAAGGATATTACCGTCACTCGGCGTGAAATACATCTCACTTCGGTTGATATCGGGCGCTAACACCTGTATGCCCGCCTTGTTGCACTCGGATATATACTCGGCGAGCTTGGGCAGATTGCCAAGCACCGAGGTCATAAGCGCCGCCATATATTCGCCGCGGTGATGCGCCTTGAGATACGCTGTTCTGAAGGATATCACGGCGTACGCCGCCGCGTGTGATTTGTTGAAGGCGTAGTTTGCGAACGAGGACATATCCTCAAACAGCTTTTCCGCCTTATCTCTGTCAATGCCGTTCTTAGCCGCGCCCTCAACAAATCCCTCTCTCTCCGCCTCAAGCACGTCAGCCTTTTTCTTCGCCATCGCCCTGCGCACGATATCAGCGTGTCCGTATGAGTATCCCGCTATCTCGCGGAATATGCTCATTACCTGCTCCTGATATACCGTACAGCCGTAGGTCGATGAGAGTATCGGCTTTAGCTCGGGCAGAAAATACTCGGTATTATCGGGGTCGTGCCTTGACTTGATATACTTTGGTATAGAGTCCATAGGGCCTGGGCGGTAGAGCGCTATTGCCGCCACGATATCGTCAAATCTATCGGGCTTTAGCTCTGTGAGCACTTGACGCATACCCGCTGATTCGAGCTGAAATACTCCCTGTGTATTTCCCGCAGAGATAAGCTCATAGGTCTTCTTATCGTTTATATCAACTCTTGCGATGTCAAAATCGGGTATGCTCTTGCGCACCGAATTACAGGCATCGTTTATGATAGTAAGATAGCGCAGACCAAGGAAGTCGAACTTGAGAAGTCCGAGCTTACCTATCACGTCCATATCAAACTGAGTGACTACTGTTCCGTTGCTGAGCGAGAGCGGTACGCTGTCGGATATCGGCTGGTCTGTAAGCACAAGTCCCGCGGCGTGTACCGTTATATTTCTCGGCATGCCCTCAACGGCGCACGCTGTGTCGAGCAGCAGCTTTATCTCGTCAGATGAGTTATAAAGCTCCTTGATGGCTTTCGAGCGCATCGCGTCGGCAAGCGTAACTCCGTGGTCCTTCGGTATCGCTTTTGCCACCACGTCCACGTCGGCATAAGGCATTCCAAGGGCACGTCCGACATCCCTTACCGCCGCCCTTGCCGCAAGTGTTCCGAAAGCGACTATCTGCGACACGTGCTCAGCGCCGTATCTGCGGTACATATAGTCAATTACCTCTTCGCGGCGGCTGTAACAAAAGTCCACGTCTATATCGGGCATACTGACTCTCTCGGGGTTCAAAAATCTCTCAAACAGTAGGTCATACGCCACAGAATCAACGTCGGTGATTCCTATAACGTACGCCACAAGGCTTCCCGCGCCCGAGCCTCTTCCCGGTCCTACGGGGATATCCCTTGATCGCGCGTAGTTTACGTAATCCTGAACTATCAGAAAATAGTCGGAAAAGCCCATACTGTCGATGACCGACAGCTCGTATTCGAGCCTCTTCTCATATTCTTCTCGCGAGTGAATTGAAAAGTCTATAGCTCCCGACGCTATCTTTCTCTCAAATCCCTCTTCAACAAGGCTCTTAAGATACTCCCCTGCCATCTCGCCGTTTGGGGTTTTAAAGGTGGGCAGCTTGGGGATATCAAACGAGAACTCAAACTCGCACATCTCGGCTATCTTGACCGAATTTTCTATCGCTCCCTCATACTTTCCAAAGAGAGCTTTCATTTCCTCTGTGGTCTTATAGTAAAATTCGTCGGTTTCAAAACCTATGGGTCTGCCGTCGGTGATGACGCGATTGGTCTGTATGCACATAAGCACCGCCTGAGTCTGCGCGTCCTCACGGCGAAGATAGTGGCAGTCGTTAGTCGCTACCATCGGAAGCCCCGTATCCTCGGCGAGCTTCACAAGGCTATCAAGTATCTGTATCTGCTCCGCCAGACCGTGGTTTTGAAGCTCTATGTAAAAATTGCCCTTGCCGAAGAGCCCTGACATAGTACGGGCATATCTGAGCGCGCCCTCATAATCTCCCGCGCTAAGCAGAGAGGGTATCGCTCCCGCAAGACACGCAGAAAGACCGATAAGTCCGTCTGTATGTCCCCTAAGAAGCTCCATATCTATTCTCGGCTTTGAATAAAAGCCCTCGGTATATCCCTTTGATACGAGATAGATAAGGTTCTTATATCCTATCTCGTTTTTGCACAGCAATACAAGGTGATAGGGGCGTCCCGCTGAGGCGCTCTTATCAAAACGGTTCGTGGGAGAAACATAGACCTCACAGCCTATTATCGGCTTTATTCCGTTCTTTTTACAGGCGTCAAAAAACGCGACCGCTCCGTACATAACTCCGTGGTCTGTCAACGCCACCGCCGTATGTCCGCATTCGGCGGCTCTCCTAGGAATGTCGGAAATGCGGCAAGCGCCGTCAAGCAGACTGTATTCACTATGCAAATGAAGATGAACAAAATCCGACATATTTTCTACCTCCCGTATTACAAAATTCCATCCATCTTAGATCTAAAAATTTATTCTTTCTTCCTCAACCACAAGCGGACGCTTCATCACTCTTGTGTTGATATTCATTATATACTCGGCTATAAATCCCGTGAAGAAGAGCTGTATCCCCGCCACAAAGAGAAGCGTGAGAATTATCGCCGCAGTTCCGCTTGTAAAAAAGCGCCACGGGGCAATAAGCTTTAGCACAAGGCAGACAAGCGCCGCAAGCGCGCTTGTGCCCGATATAAACGCCCCACCGAAAACGGCAAGTCTTGGCACTATCTTCGTATAAGAGGTAAATGAGAGCATCGCCGCATCGTAAAGGCTGTAAAAATTATTGCTGGTCTTCCCCGCTCTTCTTCTCTGTTGCTCATACTCAATAGTTTTAACTTTTGGCCCAAGCTCACCAACGATGCCCCGCATAAACGGTATCGGGTCGTCAAGCCTTCTCAGAACATCAACAAAGCTCTTATCATAAAGACCAAAGCCTGTAAAATGCTCTATCTGCTCGGCTCTGGACATCTTTTTGATAAGCTTATAATACAAGCTCCGCAGAGCGTACATTATTTTATTTTCTTTGCTGGAGGTCTTAACTCCGCAAACTATCTTATATCCCTTTTCCCATTCGGCAACAAATTTGGGTATCATTTCAACGGGATCTTGAAAATCACAGCAAAGTGTTATAGTGCAATCTCCCGTGGTCTGACATATAGCGTGGTAGGGGGAGTTGAACTGGCCGAAATTTCTTGTATTGAATATAGCCTTTATCTTCTTATTCCCCTTGCATATCTGCCTCAGCTTCTCACGCGTGCTGTCAAGCGAGCAATTATCTATAAACACTATCTCATAGTCATATTCGGGCATCTCGGAAAGCTGTTTTACGAGCGCCTCGCTCATAGGAACAACGTTTTCCTCTTCATTGTAGCAAGGCACCATTATACTAAGCTTTTTCACTCTTTGCTTCTCACTTTCGCATTTGTTCTGCTACCCACAAAGCTGTCCTTGCTATTCCGTCTTCAAAATTTATTTTGGGCTCAAAGCCCGTATCCTCTTTGAGCTTGGTTATATCAGCGCAAAGATACATAACTTGATTTTTATCATAAGGCCGCTTCCCAAGTCCAAGCGGACAGTCGGGAGCTACCGCGTCCCTCATTTTTCTTATATAATCCCGAAGCTTCTCGGCTTTTCCGCTTCCAAGACAGTATACTCCACCGTCCCTGCCGCGTTCAGCCAGCGCCAAAAGCGCTCTCGCCGCGTCCTCGGAGTAGAGATAATCCCACATCTGCTCCCCTGCGGTAAGCTCGGGCTCTTCTCCTCTGAGCATCTTTTTCAGAGTGGATATTACCATAGAGCCATCTCCGTCGTAAGGACCGTACACGCTGAGTATCCTTGCCCATATATGTTTTATACCGAGAGAGGCACACATAACGCGGCTCATTCTACCCGCGCAGAGCTTTGCCATTCCGTATCCCGTTTCGGGATCTGTAGGGGTAGTATCCGAAAGCTTACCCTCGACCCTTCCGTATTCAGCCTGAGAGCCTGCGCCCACAAACACACTACACCCAAAGCGATGCGCAAGCTCTACCGCATCGAGTGTATATTCGATATTCTTGTTTTGCAAGAACATATCGTTTCTCGCTTCTCCCGTAGTACCCATCCACCCAAAGTGGAAAAACACGTCGTACCTATCTTCCTCCAAGGTCTTATAGTTCTTAATGTCGCTCAGGTCGCACTCCGCCGTGCGGACAAGCGCCGACGTCTTTATCCTCTCATTTCTCTTGGAATCGGGACGGCAAAGCACAAGCACCTGCGCTCCAATGCGCTCAAGCTCGGAGATAAGAGCCATTCCAACAGCTCCCGTAGCTCCTGTAATAACAGCCTTCATAAATTTTCCTTTATGCAGAAGCAGCGCCAGGGGATACTGTCGCTGCTGATTCTGAAATTTTTATTTATCTATCCAATCCGATGCCGCAACAAAATCCGATATCTGTCTATCCATACACTCGCCCATATCCCCACCGTCGCGGTGACATTTAGCCCACTCAACGGTATATCTCATTGCCCCCTCAATATTCCAAGAGGGCGTCCAGCCGAACACCGTTTTGAACTTTGAACAGTCGAGCTTTAAGAAATTCGCCTCGTGCGGTCCGCCGTCGTAACGGTCGATCCACCCGATTTCCTCTCCCCAAATTCTACAGAAAAGGTCAACAAGGCTTCCCGTTGTAAGGCAATCGACCTCATCGGGCCCTACGTTGTAATACCCCGCGTACGAGCTGTCCTCATACTGCTTCGCAGCTATCATAAGATAAGCCATTACAGGCTCTAAAACGTGCTGATAGGGTCTTGTGGAATGAGGATTTCGAACGACTATATCCTTTCCGCCAAGAGCTGCTCTTATACAGTCGGGAATAATTCGGTCAGTGGCATAATCTCCGCCGCCGATAACGTTTCCCGCTCGCGCCGTTGAGACCGCCACTCTTCTGTCGGCAAAGAAGGAATTGTTGTAAGCGTGCGTTACAAGCTCGGAGCAGGATTTGCTGTTGGAATATGGGTCAAAGCCGTCAAGCGGCTCGTTCTCTCTGTATCCCCACTCCCACTCGTTATTCCGATAGACCTTATCGGTGGTGACGTTTACCACAGACTTAACACTACCCGAAAGCCTTACGCATTCAAGTATATTTACCGTACCCATAACGTTAGTCTCATAAGTGTACTTAGGGTCTTTATAGCTATCTCTCACTATCGGCTGAGCCGCAAGGTGAAAAACTATCTCGGGCTCTGCCCCGTCAAAGCATTCCTTAAGGGCCGCGAAGTCGCGGATATCTCCGATATAGGAGTGCATACCCTCTTTCACATTCGATATTTCAAAGAGCGAAGGGTCTGTGGGCGGCTCAAGAGAAAATCCAGTGACCTCAGCCCCGAGATCTTTCAGAACTCTGCACAGCCACGAGCCCTTAAAACCCGTGTGTCCCGTTACGAACACTCTTTTACCTACATAAAATTTTAAATCAAGCATAGATCAATCCCACTTCTTCCACGGAGCTTTTCCGCTGTTCCATATCAGCTCAAGCTCCTCTTTATCCCTCATGGTGTCCATACATTGCCAAAATCCGTCGTGCCTATATGCCATAAGCTGACCGTCGCCAACAAGTCTTTCAAGGGGCTCTTTCTCGAATATGGTGCTGTCTCCGTCAATATAATCAAGGACCCGTGGGTCAAGGACCATATATCCGCCGTTTATCGGTATTCCGTCTATATTCTTCTTTTCTCGAAATGAGGTTATCTGTCCCCCCGGTGTCATATTTATAACGCCAAAGCGCTGTGACGCATTTACCACAGTCATAGTAGCAAGCTTTCCGTGAGAGCGGTGAAACGCCTCAAGCGCGTTAAGATCTATATCAGAAACACCATCACCATAGGTCATCATAAAGGGCTCACCGTCAAGATAGGGCTTTATCCTCTTTATTCTTCCGCCCGTCATCGTGTTAAGTCCCGTGTCTACCACGGTCACTCTCCACTTCTCGGTAAAATTCTTATGGACCTTTATTTTATTTGCTTTGTCGGTAAAATCAAAGGTGATATCCGAGTTACGGATAAAGCACTCGTTAAAGAAATCCTTTATAACGTATTGCTTATAGCCGCAACAAATAATAAACTCATTATATCCGTAAGCCGAATAGCTCTTCATAATATGCCAGAGTATCGGCATTCCGCCTATCTCTATCATCGGCTTTGGTTTAAGGTGTGATTCCTCGGTTATTCTCGTTCCAAAGCCTCCCGCCAACAGTACGACCTTCATTTCAAGTGATCCTTTCAATACTTATGCGCACAGTTGGCAAAACGGTCTTTATCCTATTTATGATATCATATTTTCACTATGTTGTCAACAGACCGTTCAAGCGCCGCACGTGCGTTAATTACCAAGGTTTTTCAAAAAAACTTTGTATGTAGAAGGGATCATATCGCATATTCTGTCTGCCGACGTTGCTTTTCTTGCGCCCTCTTTGTCGCATATAAATATGTCAAGCTCACGCGGGGATATAATGAATACTTTTACAACCTTTCTGTTCTTTACGTCAGCACCCGAAAGTCTGCCCACGCTTCCCGCTCTCTTTTCAATAACACTGTGAGTGCGCTTTCCCGTTTGGCTGAGAGGGTCTGTGACCTTTCTCTTTTTCATCACCGCTCCGCTCTTATTAAAATAGAGCGCCGAGTGACGGTAAAACTCACTCCACAGCTTCAGGGCGTAAAAGGTCTTTCCCGTGTCAACGGTAATATCATAGCAGTCCGACACATTGCAAAAATATGCGCAAAACGGCTTGGGAATATTCACTTTATACATTTTCAGCGCGCATATCTTCTTTACCTCTTTGAAGAAGACAAGCCGCTCCCACGCCCGTTTGATATAAGGCGCAAGGAGAACACCGCACAACACAAGACAAGCTATCAATACAAGCATAGCTCTTCCCCTTTACCCTCAATTATTATTCCAGATGCGATATATAATCAGCCGCCGCTATAGCCGCTATCACTCCATCGGATGCCGCGGTCGCAAGCTGTCTTACACTTTTGGCGCGGCAATCACCGGCAACGAAAATTCCGGCGTTTCCGCTGACACATCTCTCGTCAACGTCAAAATATCCGCTTTCGTCAAGCTCTACGATGTTTGAAAAATTACCCGTATCGGGAATACTTCCAACAGCGATAAAGATACCGTTGACCTCTATTTTCTTACTCTTTGTTTTATCTGAAACGTCTGTGATCTCAATCTCGGAAAGTCTGTCCTCGCCGCCAAGCGCCGAAACGGTATATCCCGTGATTATCTTCACGTTCTCCTTGTTTTTCAGCTTGCCGAGGGTAAGCGTGTTTCCTCTGAACTCATCTCGCCTGTGTATAAGTGTGACCTCCTCACACATCTCCGAGAGATAGAGCGCGTCGTCAAGCGCGGTGTTTCCACCGCCAACGACAGCCACCCTCTTACCCTTGAAGAAAGAGCCGTCACAGGTGGCGCAATATGAAACTCCGCGGCCTATAAATCTATCCTCGTTTTCAAGTCCAAGCTTTCTTTTCTGCGCTCCCGTTGCGAGTATCACGGCAGATGCCTCATGTTCTCCAAGGGCGCACCTGACCGTTTTTATATCTCCCACAGAAACCTCGAGCACCTCGTCAAAGGTTATCTCGCACCCAAAGCTCTCTGCCTGCTCATAAAGCGCCGCCGCGAGCTCATAACCCGAAATACTCACTATGCCGGGATAATTTTCCACCTTTGGGGAATTGATTATCTGTCCGCCGCAAAGGCTCTTTTCTATAAGCAGCGTCTTTTTTCCCGCTCTCGACGCATAGACCGCCGCCGAAAGCCCTGCTATACCGCCGCCCACGATTATGATATCATAAATTTTTTCCACTTCTCCAAACGCCCCCAAACCTTTACGATATTATTTTTGACATCTTTAAATCGGTCTATTCACCTTAGTTTATTTCATCAGCCGCACGACATATTTTTTCAAGGCGGTGGTTAAGTCCCGACTTTGATATCGGCGGCTCGTGGATCTTCGCAAGCTCGGAAAGAGAGAGCTCGTTATTCTCAAGCCTCAGCCTTGCCGTTTGTATAAGCTCCTTTGGAAGTCTTTCGAGCCTGTTGGTTTCTATTAGCTTATTTATCGCCGCAAGCTGTATTTTCGTGGCGTCTACCGACTTGGATATATTTTTTGCCATACAGTTCGTGGCTCTGTTTTCGTTGTTTCGTATATCTCTTTCGATGCACACGTTTGCCATATCAAAGCCCGATTGCATCGCCCCCGAATAATTAAGGATATCGGCTATCACGGCATTGCTCTTGAAATATACAGAGCTTGAATTTTTTCGCTCTGTGCGTTTAGGTAAAAATCCACACTCCTCAAATATATCCGAAAGCGGGGTGGCTCTTTCGGCGTGAACACGCGCCACGGGCACTTCCAAATGATATCCCTTATGAGGGTCATTGAGTGTGGCGCAGGATATCATTATGCCCCTTATGAAGCAGACCCTGCACTCCTCGCACCTGAATTTTGCCGCATCCGATACCGACTGACCGTGTGATATTTTTGAGAGGAACGCCGAAAATGATTTTGACGAAAACTCTATCTCCCAAATCTTTCTACCGGCGCGAAAACCCTCCCTCACCGTGACGTTTGCCGCATCTCCAAGCAGCTCGCGCGCAAGGACAGCGCTTTCCTCAAGAGAAAGCGACACACGCATTCTTCCGTTATCTGCCGTCTGCGCGTTATACAAAAGCCCAAAAAGCAGAGCCTTTCTGCAACAATTCATCTTCACGGGGAGCGATATAAGTTCTCTTTTTACATGTTCTGCAAATGACATACACACCTACCCAATATATCTTACTTCTCTTTCGAGCCTCACTCCAAATTCGGCGTAGACTTTATCCGCAACGTACTCAGCAAGGCGAAGCACATCCTTTGCCGTAGCGCCGCCGAGATTTACTATAAATCCCGCGTGCTTTTCCGAAACCGCCGCGTTGCCCACTCTGTACCCCTTAAGTCCGCAATCATCAATAAGCTTTGCCGCAAAATAGCCCTCGGGACGCTTGAAAAAGCTACCCGCAGACGGACTTGAAAGCGGCTGTGAGCCCTTTCTCTTTTCGGTATTTTCCCTCATTTTTGCCGATATCTCTTCCTTATCCGAGGGTGAGAGCGCAAGCTCCGCGCCAAGGCAGACAAGGGCTCTGTTATCGGCATATATGCTATGCCTGTATGAGAAAAGATGCTCGTCAGCATTAATGGTTACAACGGTGTCGTTTTTCGTATCGTATGCGACGCTTGAGCGCAAAACACCCGATATCTCGCCGCCGTGCGCCCCCGCGTTCATAAAGACCGCGCCGCCCACGCTTCCGGGTATCCCACAGGCAAACTCAAGTCCTGACAAAGATCTGTCGCACGCTGCCGCAGAGAGTGCGGGAAGCATCGCCCCGCATCCGCAAAATACACTTCCGTCTTCCTTAAATGAGATATCCTTTATGTTTTTCGTAACGACTATCAATCCCCTGTAGCCATCATCGGAAAAGAGCATATTCGAGCCGTTTCCAACGACCTCATACGGCATACCCATATCCTTTGCCGCCTTTATTGCCGCGGTCAGCTTTTCGGTGCTGTCGGGAAACGCGATAACGTCTGCCACCCCGCCTATTTTAAAGGTGCTGTAACGCGAAAGCATCTCGTTTTTGCGCACCTCTACCTTCGCCTCCGAAAGCTTATGTAAAAGCTCCTTCATCAAGCTCCCTCGCTTTCCGCCGTAATAAAGGCGTACACATCATCATAATTTTGGGATATGCGACTTATCGGCATATCCTCGGGTGCGGACACACCATTGGGGTTATACCAGCAGGTGTCTATTCCGTAATTTACGCCGCCCTTGATATCCGAGCTTAGTGAATCCCCGATGATCAGCGCGCTTTCGCGGCTGAAATTCGGGACGTTTGCCGCAACGTAGTCAAAATACTCACGCGAGGGCTTTTCGCTTCCGATAGCGCCAGAGATGAACAGACCCTTGAAATATCTTTCAAGTCCGCTGTTTTTGTATCTGTTTTTCTGTATAAACTCCACTCCGTTGGTGACTATATACATATTGGCTTTATCGCAGAGCGCCTTGCAGAGCTCCTCTGCCCCCTCAAACAAATAATTTTTCTGCGAGAGCATATTCATATAGGTCGATGCCATCTGCTTTGCGTCAACACCGAATCCGTGCTTATCCGAGAAGAGCTCAAATCGCTTATAGAGCAAGACCTTCTTCTCTATCTCTCCCCTCTCAAGCATCTTCCACAGGGAATCGTTTATCGCGCTGTAATCGGCAACAAGAGTGTCGTCAAGCTCTATACCAACACTCAGAAAAGCCTCTTTCACAGCTTCCGCTTCTCCCTTTTTGAAGTCAAAGAGAGTGCCGTCCGCATCGAACAAAAGTGTTTTATATTTCATAAATATCCCCCGATAGTTTTTATTACTTGAATTATACCACATCTGCCGTGTCTGTTCAAGAGATTTTTATATTAATAAAAATATTATAATATTAATTAAATAATACTTGAAAAAATGGGGCAATTGAGTTATAATATAATATTGATATTGTGGGAAGGAGGGTCTTCGTTTTGAGAACAGTTGGAATAACAGGTCCGAGCGGCTCGGGTAAATCCTTGCTTTGCGAATATATAAAAAACACGGGTGTCCCCTGTATAGATGCCGATGCCTTGTATCACTCTATGCTCACCCCTCACGCTCCCATTCTTCAAGCTATCGCCGATGCCTTTGGCGCTGAGGTCTTAAATCCCGACGGCTCACTCAACAGACAGGTACTCGGCGCGTGTGTGTTTGGCGACAAGGAAAAGCTTGAGCGCCTTAACGCCACCGTGCTTCCCTTCGTTATAGCAGAGATAAGAGAAAGAATAGGCGCACTTAAGCGAGAGGGATACTCCTTGGTTGCCCTTGATGCCCCCACTCTCATAGAGTCGGGATTTTACCGTGAGTGTGACTTGGTAGTGTCGGTCATAGCGCCGAGCGAGATACGAATAAAGCGCATAGCCGAGCGCGACAGCATCTCGATAGAAAAAGCTATCGAAAGAGTAACCGCGCAACATTCCGACGATTTTTATACCGACGCCTCGGACATCACGCTTATAAACGACTGCGATCAAGCCGACTTTGCGCGCCGCGCGCTGGAGTTTGCGACCGAGCTTAAAAACCTACTCTCAAACTAAAAAGGAAAAGATATGAGTACACAGACCAAACGTATTCTTGCCCTGCTTATCGTTCTGGCGCTCTCTATTGGTATAGGAGTTGCCGTGAACGAGCTGTGGAATTTTATAGACAGAAAAATACATCCGCTCTCTTATGAAGAGATAATCAGCAACGCGTCGGAAGAATTTGACGTCCCCAAAAACGTCATTTACGCCACGATAAAGGTGGAAAGCGGATTTGACGCGCTGGCTATGTCCTCTAAGGGAGCTTCGGGACTTATGCAGATGATGCCCTCGACCTTCGAGTGGCTGACGGGTGACGAGCACCTTGGAGAGCATCTGCCCCAGAGAAAGCTGAACGACCCCGAGGTAAGTATAAGATACGGAACGTATTACCTCTCTTACCTTTACAAAAAATTCGATTACAACTGGGATACCGCTTTTGCCGCGTATAACGGCGGCGAAGGCAACGTCGCAAAATGGCTGAACGACCCCAAGTATTCCGACGGCAAGGGAAATCTCACCGATATTCCCTTTGAGGAGACCGAAAAATACGTAAAGAAGATAAACCGAGCAATAGAGGCTTACGACAAGCTTTATGGTGAAAATACATAAAAAAGTATTGCAAAGGAGATTTTTATGAACACTCAGAAATTATCGGATAAACTCACCTATTCAAAGAAATCGGTCTACGAGAGAGACGGCAAGAAAAATCTTGCCCTCGCTATGGAGTACGCCGAAAAATACAAAAGCTATCTCGATGCGGGAAAGACCGAGCGCGAGTGCGTTAAAATATCTATCGCCCTTGCCGAGGCTGCGGGATATACCGAATATAAGCTTGGCGACGACATAAAGAAGGGGGAGAAAAAATATTACAACAACCGCGGAAAAAATCTCCTTCTCTTCTCTATCGGAAAAGAGCATATAAACAACGGTATCAGAATAACCGCGGCGCATATCGACTCGCCCCGCATAGACCTCAAGCAATGCCCCCTTTACGAGGAGGGCGGTATGGCTTTCTTCAAGACCCACTATTACGGCGGTATCCGCAAATATCAATGGGTAGCCACTCCCCTCTCTTTGCACGGAGTATTTGCAAAGGCAGACGGCTCAGTGGTTGAGGTGAATATCGGAGAGGACGATAACGACCCGCTCTTCTATATAAACGACCTTCTTCCCCACCTCGGTCACAAGCAGGGCAAAGACCCTCTTGACGATGCCATTAAGGGAGAACAGCTCAACATTCTCGTTGGCAGCGAGCCCTATACCGACGAGGAAGAAAACTCAATAAAGCTTAACGTGCTTAAGCTCCTTAACGAAAAATACGGAATTACCGAGGACGATTTTCTCTCTGCGGAGCTCTCCGCAGTCCCTGCCGCAAAGGCGAGAGATATAGGCTTTGACCGCTCTATGATAGGCGCTTACGGTCACGATGATAGAGTGTGCGCCTACCCCGCCCTCACCGCGCTTCTTGATATGAAGGACAGCGAGCATACCGCTATGTGTATACTTGCCGACAAGGAAGAAACGGGCAGCGACGGACCGAGCGGAATGCAGAGCCAAATAATGATAGACCTCATAAACGAGATATCCTCAAAGCTTGGCGGAAATCCCGCGCTGGTAAGGGCAAACTCAAAATGCCTCTCCGCCGACGTATCTGCCGCTTACGACCCGAATTTTCCCGACGTGTTTGAAAAGAAAAATGCGGCTATGCTTTCCTGCGGAGTGGTATTTACAAAATTCACGGGAAGCAGAGGAAAATCGGGCACGAACGACGCAAACGCAGAATTTATAGGCTGGCTTCGCGGTCTGCTCGCAAATGACGGTGTCATCTGGCAGGCGGCTGAGCTTGGAAAGGTAGACTGCGGTGGCGGCGGCACTGTTGCTAAATATATCTCGAGCCACAACATCGACACCATAGACCTCGGTGTCCCTGTGATATCTATGCACGCGCCCTACGAGGTGATATCTAAGGCAGACCTTTACGAGGCATACAGAGCGATGCTCGCATTTTATAAATACTGATTAGACGCGACTAAGGAGTTTTATGCTTAACAAACTACAGGCGGCTGAAGAAAAATATCTTAATATCGAGGCCGAGCTTGCCTCGCCCGACGTGTTCTCAAATCAAGAAAAATTTACCGCCCTGATGAAGGAATACAAATCACTTACACCTATAATCGAAAAATTCCGCGAATATAAAAAGGCTTGCTCTGACAACGAGGAAGCAAGAATACTGATGGAAGACTCGCAAGACCCCGAAATGAAGGAGCTTGCGACCGAGGAATTCAGGGAAACGAAACAAGCGATGGAGACTCTCTTTGAAGAGCTTAAGGTACTCCTTCTGCCCCGCGACCCTAACGACGAGAAAAACGTTATCATCGAGATACGAAGCGGTGCGGGCGGAGAGGAGGCGGCGCTCTTTGCGGCGGTACTCTACCGTATGTACACGATGTACGCCGACACAAAGGGATTTAAGACCTCGCTTATGAACGCCAACGAGACCGAGCTGGGGGGATTCCGCGAGGTGTCCTTTACGGTCGAGGGCGACGGCGCTTATTCAAGATTTAAATTTGAAAGCGGAGTTCACCGCGTTCAGCGCGTACCCGAAACAGAATCTCAGGGCAGGATCCAGACCTCTACCGCAACGGTTGCCGTTCTCCCCGAGGTCGAGGATATCGCTATCGAAATAAATCCTGCGGACATAACTATAGAATCCTGCAAGTCAAGCGGCGCGGGCGGTCAGCATATAAACAAGACCGAGTCGGCTGTAAGACTTACGCACAAGCCCACGGGAATAGTTATAGAGTGTCAGGAGGAGCGAAGCCAGTTCAAGAACCGCGACAAGGCTATGAAAATGCTCCGCGCCAAGCTCTACGATATGAAGCAGACCGAGCAGAACGAAAAGATAGCCTCGGACAGAAAAAGTCAGGTCGGCACGGGTGACCGAAGTGAGCGCATAAGAACTTATAACTACCCTCAGGGGCGCATCACCGACCACCGTATATCCTTGACACTTCACTCGCTCGAAAGCTTCCTTAACGGAAACATCGACGATATGATAGACGCGCTTCTCACAGCGGACACCGCGGAAAAGCTTAAGCAAAATTCATTCTGAGAGGATTCTCTTAAATGACTGAAATAATAAGAATGGACGCGCTCTCTCCCGACAGAGAGGGTATCCTCAGGGCGTCCGAAATAATAAAACGCGGCGGTCTTGTCGCCTTCCCCACCGAAACGGTATACGGTCTGGGGGCTGACGCGACCGACGCCGAGGCGGCAAAGAAAATATACGCCGCAAAGGGTCGTCCCTCGGACAACCCCTTGATAATCCATATCGCAGACCCCGAGGACGCCGAAAAATACGCCTACACGAACGAGCTTTATTATAAGCTGGCAAAAGCTTTTATGCCGGGGCCCTTGACCGTGATACTGCCGAAGCGCGACAGCATTCCCGCCTCGGTCACGGGCGGACTTGATTCGGTTGCGGTAAGGTGTCCCTCACACGCCGTTGCCAGAGAGCTTATACGCGCTTCGGGCAGGGCTATCGCCGCTCCCTCGGCAAATCTTTCGGGCTCACCCTCGCCAAGCTGCGCCGAGCACGTGATATCCGACATGACCGACCGCATAGATATGATAATAGACGGCGGTAAGTGCGATATAGGACTTGAATCCACCATCGTAAAGATAAGCGAGGATTCGGCTATCCTGCTCCGTCCGGGAGCTGTGACGTACGACGCGCTTCTTTGCGTTTGCCCAAAGGTGGAGATATCCCACGCCGTGACAGATGCCCTTGCCGAGGGTGAGCGTCCGCTATCCCCCGGTATGAAATACAGGCATTACGCGCCAAGCGCTCCGCTTATACTTCTTGACGGCAAGGACGGGGATGTTCTCGCCTTTATGAAGAAAGCTCAGCAGAGCGAGAACTGCGCCCTGATATGCTATGACGAGGACGCTGTTTCTTTAGATAACAAAAAGCTTATAATCCTCGGCTCGAAGGACGACCTCAGTGCTCAGGCAAATTCGCTCTTCTCTGCTCTCCGTCAGTCCGACAAGCTGGACGCTGACGTCATATACGCGCACCTGCCTCCCAAGGAAGGAATAGGACTTGCACTTTATAACCGTATGATACGCGCCGCGGCGCATACGGTGAAAAAAATATAAAAACAGGACGGTACATAATGGCTAAGAAAACGAAAAAAGGCTCATTTTCCGATGAACCTATAGTTTCAGCTCCCATACAAAATCAAATAATTACCGACACCATAGAAAAGAACTATATGCCCTACGTTATGAGCGTCATAATCTCGCGAGCTATTCCCGAGATAGACGGCTTTAAGCCCGCGCACAGAAAGCTCCTTTACACTATGTATAAGATGGGGCTTCTCACGGGCAACCGCACCAAGAGCGCGAACGTAGTCGGTCAGACGATGAAGCTCAATCCTCACGGAGATATGGCTATATACGAAACTATGGTTCGTCTTACGCGCGGAAACGAGTCGCTTCTCCACCCCTTCGTTGACTCCAAGGGAAGCTTTGGTAAGCAGTATTCGTCGGATATGAAGTTCGCCGCGTCAAGATACACCGAGGTAAAGCTTGACAGCTTTTGTAACGAGCTCTTCCGCGGCATAGATAAGAACGCAGTCGATATGGTGGACAACTATGACAGCACGATGAAAGAGCCCGTCTTGCTCCCCACGACCTATCCCAACGTGCTGGTCACTCCCAATAAGGGTATCGCCGTCGGTATGGCATCGGATATCTGCTCCTTCAACCTCGCCGAGGTCTGTGACGGAACGATAGCCGTACTGAAAAATCCCAACATAACTACCGATAAGATCCTTGATATAATCAAAGCTCCCGACTTCCCCGGCGGCGGAGCTATAATATACGACAGAGAGGCTATGAAGCAGATATACGAAACAGGCTCGGGCTCTGTTCGTATCCGTTCAAGATACAATTACGACAAGACCGAAAACTGTATAGATATCATTCAGATACCCTACTCCACCACGATAGAAGCTATCCTTAAGCGCATCTCCGAGCTTGTAAAGGAAGGTAAGCTCAAGGAGATAACCGACTTCCGCGACGAGATAGACCTTAACGGATTTAAGCTCACGCTCGACCTCAGACGCGGAGTAGACCCAGACAAGCTTATGACCAAGCTCTTCAAGATGACTCCCCTTGAGGACAGCTTTAAGTGTAACTTCAATATCCTTATCGATTCCTCGCCAAGACAGCTTGGTGTTGTGGATATAATCAAGGAATGGATACGCTTCCGTATAGGCTGTGTACGCCGTGAGCTTGAATTTGACCTCGCGAAGAAAAAAGACAAGCTCCATCTGCTTCTCGGCCTTGGAAAGATACTGCTTGACATCGACAAGGCGATAAAGATAATCCGTCATACCGAGAAGGACGAGGACGTTGTTCCCAACCTTATGCAGGGCTTCAGTATTGACAAGATACAGGCTGATTACATCTGCGAAATAAAGCTCAGAAATCTCAATAAGGAATACATTATAAATCGCATCAACGAGATCGAGGGACTTCAGAACGAGATAGCAAAGATAGAAGAGATACTCGGCGACGAGCTGAAGATAAAGGCGCTTATCGCTTCTCAGCTTACCGATATCAAGAAAAAGTACTCTCAGCCAAGACGTTCTCAGCTCATTCAGAGCAACGAGATAGTGGCTTATAACGAGGAAGACCACATTGAAAATTACAACGTGCGTCTTTACCTCACACGCGAGGGCTATTTCAAGAAGATCACTCTTCAGAGTCTGCGCGGAAACGATGAGCAGAAGCTCAAAGAGGGTGACAGCGTTGTCCTTACTGAGGATACCGACAATCTCTCCGACCTTATATTTGTCACCGACAAGTGTCAGCTCTACCGCGCGAGAGCGTCGGATTTTGACTGCGTGAAGGCGTCGTCTATGGGTGATTATATCCCCGTTAAGCTCAAGATGGACGAAAACGAAAAGCCTGTATTTATGCGCGTTCAAAAGGGATATCCCGAGGGCGAGAACTTCGTATTCCTCTTTGAAAACGGCAAGGGAGTGCGCGTTCCCGTTATAAATTACGAGACCAAGGGCAACAGAAGAAAGCTTATCAACGCTTACTCATCTGCATCTCCGATATGCGGTGTGTTTTACGAAAAGGAAAAAGAGCCCTTTGAGATCATGCTCGTAAACTCCGAGGACAAGGCGATAATCGTAAAGACCTCGCTTATCCCGATAAAGAACACAAGGACCTCGGCAGGCGTTACCGTGATGACCCTTAAGAGGGGTGCGGCGCTTCGCGAATGTATAAAGGATTTCGATCCCTACTACGATACCGCCAAGGGATACCGAAAGCTGAAGATACCCGCAAGCGGTCAGCTTCTCGCCGATAAGGACATTATGTCACAACAGCTTAAAATAGATACCTAAAGGAGGAAGATATAAATGAACAAGGAAAAGAACAGATCTAAATTCGCAACAAGATTGCTTTGTCTTGTCTTAGCGCTTGCTATGTTCGGAAGCTTTATAATATACCTGTTATACGCTTTGTTCGGCGTTTTCGGTTAATAGAATACAGAAAAAGGGGCGTATGCCCCTTTTTCTGTGAATTCAAAAATTCATACAGTTTTCCAAAATTGTAGCTATCTCGTAGATGTCCTTCACAACCCAGAGCGACTTCTCCGTCCTTAAAAGATTCAGCGGTTGTTGTTCTGCTGATTCTTGTTCTGGTTGTTCTGATTGTTCTGGTTGTTCTGCTGATTCTTGTTCTGGTTGTTCTGATTGTTCTGGTTGTTCTGCTGATTCTTATTCTGATTGTTCTGCTGATTCTGATTGTTCTGCATTTCAATCTCCGTTCTCCGCCGACGATAATTTTCATGCAACCGCAAGTCGGCGGGGTACGGTTTGCCGATAACGTTCCGAAGCTGTGAATATTTGCGTTTCGGGACGTGTAATTCATTTGAATTACAAATACAGTATGCAGCAAAACGTCATTGATTATACCTGCTTTTTATAAAATTAAAAAGGAGAACTTATCAAAAGCTCTCCTTTATAATATTTATTTCTTTTTTGCTTTATCGGGTGCTTGATAATCAAACAGTGTGGTAAGCTTTTTGTTCTTAAATCCAAGGTAATAGCCCACCCACGAGACCATCATAGCCGGCAGAATGATAAGGAAATACGACCACCAGAATGTGTTGAGCAGTTTTGCTCCTATGCTTATCGAGGTTGTAACCCCAAGATACATTCCCTCAAGCAACAAAGTGAGAACGCTTGTTACAACACAAACACCGCCCGCCACCGTGTTTGTAGCCTTAAAGGGCGAGAACGCCGTGAATACTATCGCTATGAGGAAATTGGGGATATTGGCAACAAGAGATACCAAAAGCCCTGTATGCGGACGGTATTTCTTCTTCCCGATATCAACCGATATCCTATCCTTAGCTCCGACCTCCCAAGCGACGGTATATATAAGGAAGAGATAAAACAATATCGATATCACGCTTACAACTATAGACAGCGTATTATTAGCCGCCGCCGAGGTCGCCATCGAAAGCATTGCTCCAAATATTGATATCGCAAATTGGTTCACGAACATTTTTATAGAGCTATAGGAATAATTATGTAAAAACTCTTTCATAAATCCTCCGGACTACGCAAATTATACTGTGAACGTTGCCGTTCGATATAAATTACTTATTAATTATATAAAATTTACGCCCCATTTGCAACATATTACAATGAAAATTTACATTTTATCCACTAAATTATCACTATATGTTATATAATATAATTATAATCCTCAAAAAAGGAGAAGCAATATGTCAAATAACATACCCGCAAATTCCCTTCCCCCATTAGTAAGAGAATATGCTTCATATAAATCGGCTATTCAGAATTGCTCTGAAAAAACGGTTTCGGAATATCTTCTCGACCTGAGGACCTTTTTCCGCTATCTTCTCGCAAGAGATAAAAAAATTTCGCCAAGCTCAGAGGAGTTTGAGCAAATAGATATCAGCGGAGTTGACCTCGACTACATAAAAAATATAACCACAGAGGATATATACGAATTTATTATGTACGCCGACAACGTCAGGGGAAATATGGCGGCGGCAAAATCGCGTAAGCTTTCGGCTGTCAAGGGTTTTTTCAAATATCTGACCACGAAACGCTTTATGCTTGAGGACAACCCTGCTATAAACATAGAATCCCCAAAAAAGAAACAGGCGCTTCCCAAATTCCTCACGCTTGAGGAGAGCCTTATGCTTCTTGATGCTGTCAAAAACGACAAGGAGTCAAAAAACCGAGTTCGTGACTACGCCATAATCACCCTCTTTTTGAATTGCGGTATGCGTGTTTCCGAGCTTGTTGGAATAGATATAAACGATATTGACCGTGAGCTTCGCTCCCTGACGGTTACGGGAAAAGGAAACAAGCAGCGCATAGTATATCTCAACGATGCCTGTAAGGACGCGCTCCGCGATTATATGGGTGAGCGACTTGGGGAGAAATATCAGAAGGTCGATTGCCGCGCGCTCTTTCTGAGTGTGCGCTCACAGCGCATAAGCGTTAAGACCGTTCAATGGTTAGTCTATAAATATCTTGATATGGCAGGACTTGAATCCAAGCATTATTCGGTACACAAGCTAAGGCACACCGCCGCCACGCTTATGTATCAAACGGGCAACGTTGACGTGCGCGTCCTCAAGGATATCCTCGGCCACGAGCAGCTCAACACCACCCAGATATACACCCACGTAAGCAACAGAAGTATGGAAGAAGCGATGGCGCAAAACCCGCTCTCTTCCCAGAAAAAAGATGATAAATAACAACGCCCCGACAGAAATTCTGTCGGGGTTTCTACTTTATCATATCCCAAAAAGCCCACGCGTGTTATTATAGGTCGCCTCAGCTATCTTCTCGATATCTGTTCCCTTTATCTCGGCTATAGCCGCCGCGGTGTACTCAATAAGCCCCGAATGGTTTATCCTTCCGCGGTACGGGTGCGGAGCAAGATAAGGCGCGTCGGTCTCTATAAGTATCCTCTCGGTCGGCACGCTTGCCACCACATCTCTCACTCGCGACGCGTTCTTAAAGGTCACCACTCCCGAAAAAGAGATATACCAGCCTCGCCTTATAAGCTCTGCCGCCATTTCGGCACTTCCGCTGTAGCTGTGGAAAACTCCCCTGACGCCCTTGTGTCTTAGCACACACTCAAAGCAGTCGCCGTGCGCCTCTCTGTCGTGGATTATAACAGGCATATCCAACTCGAGAGCCAGCTCCATCTGGGCATCAAAATATTTCATCTGAAGCTCCTTGTCAAAGCCCTCGTAATGGTAATCGAGCCCTATCTCTCCAAGCGCGACTATCTTTTTACTTTTTCTGTTTTCACTATCGCCTATGATGCCTTTGAGGGTATCGACCTCATCCGAAACGTTTCCTCGGCAATAAGCCACGTCCTCGGGGTGTATCCCCACCGCAGCGTACATATCTTCATACCTTGCCGCCTGCTCTATGCAATAAAGACTGTTCCGGTTATTCGTACCCACGTTTATCACGCCAACGACGTTCTTACCCCAAACGTCATTTTGAAGTACATTATCAGCGCCGCCCGCCTCGTCAAACCGCTTGTCGAAGTAGTGCGCGTGTGAATCAAACAGCTTTATACTCATTGTTCCCTCTTAAGCGTCCTGTGGAAAAGCCCTTCAAGTGTTTCTTTGGGGTCGCATCCGCAATAAAGTACCTTGTATACAGCCTCGCATATCGGCAGCTCTACCTGATATTTCTCCGAAAGCTCGACAAGTGCCTTTACGGTGTAATACCCTTCCGCAAGAGAGTCATACTTTTCTCCGCGCACCAGCTTCTCTCCAAACATTCTGTTGTGGCTGTACTTTGAAAATACCGTAGCCTCATAGTCGCCAAGATGGCAGAGACCGTATGCCGAGAGCTCGTTTCCACCCATCGCAACTATCAGCCTTGCTATCTCGCAAGTTCCCCTTGACATAAGCGCTCCCTTGAGCGTACCCAGTCCAAGACCGTCAAGCAGTCCCGACGCAATACCCACAACGTTCTTTGCCGCCGCGCCTATCTCATTACCTATGATATCTGCTCCGTAATAAAATCTTATAAGTTCGCTCGAAAAGCTGTCAACGAGAAGTTTTTTGACATCCTCGTCCTCGCTGTCTATTACCATACAGTTGGGTATACCCGCGTAAAATTCCTGAACGTGTCCCGGGCCAAGCCAGACTGCAACCTCGTTTGAAGGGTCGCTCTTTTCCTTGACTATCTCGGAAAGTCTTTTTCCGCTTCCTATCTCGATACCCTTCATACAGAGCACGAATATCTTATTTTTAAGCTCAAGAGGCTTGAGCTCTTCCATAAATCCGCCAAGCGCCTGCGATGCTATCGAGATTATTATAACGTCGGCATCGCGAAAGCACTCGTAAGAGGTTGAGAGCTCTATTCTCTCGTCAAGCTCAAGAAGGTCGTTCCTTCTCTCGGCTATAAAGCGCTTCATATGCTCTGACGTGCTTCTTCCGTAAAGGGTCAGAGAATGTCCCAGAGAATCAAGATACCAGGTTATCAGAGAGCCCCAGCGACCGCAGCCCGCTACAGTTATCTTCATTTTCTTTCCCTGTGTCATTTTATCTTATCCTCTCGCCGAGGGGAGTGTCTTCGGAAAGGAATACCACTCTCACCTTCTCCTCGCCGCTTGCGAGTATCATTCCCTGCGACTCTATTCCGCAGAGCTTTGCGGGTTTAAGGTTGGCAACCACCACTACCTTCTTGCCTATAAGTTCCTCGGGCGAATAGAACTGCGCTATTCCCGACACTACCTGTCTTTTCTCATATCCGAGGTCGAGCTGCAAGCAAAGAAGCTTCTTAGCCTTCGGTACTTTCTCACAGGAGATGACCTTTGCGCTTCTGAGCTCAAGCGCCATAAAGTGCTCTATGCCCACAGGATCGCAAGGCTCGGGCTTCTCCTGCGCCTTTTCGGCTGCCTGTGCCGCCGCTATCTGAGCCTTTCTCAGCTCCTCAAACTCGGCAAGCTTTTTAGCCTCGTCTATTCTCGCAAACAGAACCTTAGAATCCTTTACAGACTCTCCCGCCTTCATCATTCCAAACTTATCCGCACTTCCTATGCTGTCATAACCGCCGACCGCACCGCCGAGCTCGTCAAGTATCTCAGCAGAGGTTTCGGGTATGAAGGGCGCGAGAAGCGCCGCTCCCCAACGGATAGTTTCCATAAGGTTGTAAAGCACCGTTCCAAGACGCTCCTTACAGCTCTCGTCCTTTGCGAGTGACCAGGGAGTTGTTTCGTCTATATACTTGTTAGCGCGGCGAAGCATTGTGAATATCGCCTCAAGCGCGTCTGCTATTCTGAACTCGTCCATATTAGCTATAACGCTATTGTATGCTTCAACACAAGCCGCCTTAAGCTCATCATCAAGTGCCTCGGGCGCGGTGGGCGCGGGAATAACCTTGTCAAAATACTTCTTATCCATATCAAGCGTTCTCTTTACAAGGTTTCCGAGGTTATTAACGAGGTCTGTGTTATATCTGTTTATTACCGACTCATAAGTTATCGAGCCGTCAGAGTTATAAGGCATCTCAGCAAGAGCGTAATATCTCACGCCGTCAACGCCAAAGTGCTCTGCAAGTCCGTCGGCGTAGATAACGTTACCCTTGGATTTTGACATCTTGTCCATACCGAAGTTGAACCACGGGTGTCCGAATACTCTCTTAGGCAGGGGGAGTCCGAGTGCCATAAGGAATATGGGCCAATATATGGTGTGGAAACGGAGTATGTCCTTGCCTATTATATGAACGTCGCAGGGCCAGTACTTCTTGAAGTGCTCAGACTGCTCCTCATAGCTCTTGTCGGGGTCATATCCGAGAGCCGTGATATAGTTGGTGAGCGCGTCAAGCCATACGTATACAACGTGCTTATCGTCAAAGTCAACGGGTATTCCCCACTTGAATGAGGTTCTCGAAACGCAAAGATCCTGAAGTCCCGCCTTGAGGAAGTTGTTCACCATCTCCTTCTTGCGCGACTCGGGCTGGATAAACTCGGGATTTTCGTCGATATGCTTCATAAGTCTATCGACGTACTTGGTCATCTTGAAGAAGTATGCCTCCTCCTTCGCCTGCTGTACCTCTCTGCCGCAGTCGGGACACTTGCCGTCGGGCACTTGGGTCTGTGTGAAGAAGGACTCACAGGGGGTACAGTACCAACCCTCGTAATGTCCCTTGTATATATCTCCGCTCTCATAAAATCTCTTGAATATCTTGGCTACCGCCTTTTCGTGGTAGTCGTCGGTGGTGCGGATAAAGTAATCGTAAGAGGAGTTCATCTTATCCCAGATGCCCTTTATCTCTCCCGCAACTCCGTCAACGTATTTCTGAGGGGTGATACCCGCCTCATTCGCGAGGTTTTCTATCTTTTGACCGTGCTCGTCAGTACCCGTACAGAAGAACACGTCAAATCCTCTCTCTCTCTTATAACGCGCGATAGCGTCGGTCATAATTACCTCGTAGGTATTTCCAAAGTGCGGCTTTCTGGACGCGTAAGCTATCGCCGTTGTTATATAAAATTTCTCTTTCATTTTTTCTACCTCTCTATAATAGTCATTTTTTCACAATGAATAAAATACGCAAATATCATCATCGGCGCGCTGTAAACAACGAACAGCACTCCAACTGTAAGTAAGGACAGAATACATATCGGCAAAAGTCCAAATAAATATCCCCATATCTTAAACCTTTTCTTTTTAACGGCTGCTTTGCTGAGCGCGACCGCTCCCGAAAGGCTGTTTCCCGCACATAAGTAATACGGAACAAAATACTGCTTCTGTGTGAGATGCGCTATCAAAAACGCAATTCCAACGCAGATCAAAAGCGCAACGCCTGAGAAGAACAGGCATACCAAGAAGGCGATCGGAGAATCGTTATTCTCCCAAATAGTGGCTATAAAAGCAAAGCTGAATACTATCGGTATTATGACCGCTATGCCTCTGGCAACAAACATAAGCCCCGCAACGATAGCTCTGAAATATCTTCGCGGCGAGATGAATATAGAAAACATCTCTGCGGGGTGTGAGCTTCCCACCCCTTTGTATATGTTGTATGACAGCTTCAAATATCCCCCAAGCATCGGGATAGTGAAAAATCCAAACAGAATAAGCGTACCGAAAACGGCTACCTCTGTTAAAATATAAGCTATATTTTCATCAATTCCCTCAAACGAGGCAAAATACATAAGACAAACAAGGAACATCAGCGGTATCATCAGCGCGGCTATTGACATAAACACGCCGACCGACATACGCCAAAGCCTACCCTCGCTGAGCAAAAAACGCGAGGCGTGTTTTCTTATCTCTTTATTAGTAAGCATAAATATCTCCGTATATCATAAAACAGCTCTTTTGTTTACATACATAGATAATTATACCAAATTTTTTTCACTTTTACAATAGGTGTTTAAAATTATTTAACTTTTAAGTGGATATTATTGATATATATTTGTTATAACCGAAGGAAGTCGAGAGCCTTACCTTATAATTGGCATGGGTAACGTTTGGTTTTCTAATTTATGTTTTGTTTATCTGTTTGTTTCTCGGGGCGTCGAGGACGTCGCCCCCTACAATTTGAAATATCCGTTGTGGTGAATTACACTGTAACAGATTGTACGTTAAATATTAGTTAACCTGTAGGGGGCGACGTAGCGAAGCGGCGTGAGCGCAATGAATGACACCGCAACTTTGTAATAGATGATAAATTTTATATAGGTTAGACTTATTAAAGTGTAAGATTTCTCGTTTTGGATTGTATTAAATAGTGATACTGTAATATGTGAACTGAATTATATTATTAAGATCTCATTATGAGAAAAGGAATTATTATGAAGATTTCATTTAAGGCATCTATTGCTCTGCTACTTTCTATCGTTATGCTTATCACGATGCTTCTGACAGGTTGCAACGTCAAAAATTCAAACGAAGGCAATGAAAACCAAAGCACTACGAAAAGCACCGCAACTACTACCGAAACAACGCTCGATGAAACAACCGTTGAAGAAACAACCGCACTCGACCTAACTCATACACACGCTCCTTCTTCAAAATGGTATTGTGACGAAACATACCATTGGAATGTCTGTTCCGCAAAAAACTGTACTGAAGAACTACATAAATCCGCACATATCTATGATTCAAAAAACAAATGTACAGAATGTTGGTATCGCAAAGATACGGAATTAAAATTTTTATTGCTAATTAACGAATACGTAGTAAGCGGTTATACCGGTAGTTCTCCCACGGTGGTTATCCCCTCACATTATAAAGGCAAGCCCGTCGGGGGCATCGGTAATTCTGCATTTGAGGATTGTGAAAGTCTTAAGAGCATTGTTATACCAGATACCGTCACACGTATCGGAAACAATGCATTCTGTTTCTGTTCCGGTCTCACAAGCATTAAAATACCTGACCGTGTCACAAGCATCGGAGATTTCGTGTTCTGCGGTTGTCCTGCCCTTACAAGTATTACAATATCTGATAGTGTCACGAGTATCGGACTTTGGGCGTTCAACTTTTGTGACGATCTTACAAGCATTACCGTTGAGGAAGGAAATTCCAGATATCACAGTACCGGTAATTGTTTGATTGAAACTGCGACAAAAACATTGATTTTGGGATGTAAAAATAGTGTTATCCCCGATGACGGAAGTGTCACTAGCATCGACGATTACGCGTTCTCAACTTCCAGAAGTATTACAAGCATTACAAGCATTACAATACCCGACAGCATAACAAGCATAGGTGATTACGCATTCTCAGGTTACGACAGCCTTGCGAGTGTATATTATAGCGGAACACCAGCAGAGTGGAGCGGAATTACTATAGGTTCATACAACTCCAATTTAATCAATGCAACACTTTATTATTACAGCGCAACTCAACCCACCGACACCGCGTATAATTATTGGCGTTACGTTGACGGTGTACCCGCACCGTGGTAAATCTTAATTAACAAAAGAGCAGAACTCATACGAGTTCTGCTCTTTCATTTTATAATTCAACGATACAACCAACAGGACAGTTCTTAACGCACTCCCCGCAAGACGTACATTTTTCGTAGTCTATATGCGCGAGATTGTCAACGACCGTGATAGCTCCCGCAGGGCAATTCTTTTCGCACTTTTTACAGCCGATACAGCCCGCCGTACACTTCTTTCTTACTACCGCGCCCTTTTCCTTGTTGCTGCAAAGCACGGCAACCTTTTCGGTAGCGTTCTCAACAGATATCAGCTTTTGAGGGCAGGTCTTCGCGCAAAGTCCGCATCCGCCGCACTTTCTTGTGTCGATGTGCGCGATGCCGTTCTTTATACATATCGCGTCATTGGTACATACCTTAACGCAGTCGCCAAGTCCTATACATCCGTAGGAGCACTTTCCCTTTCCGCCGTAAAGAGTTTTTGCGGCTTCACAGCTCTGTATTCCTATGTAGTCCATCTTGTTCGAGGTATGCTCACAGTCGCCGTGACAGTGTATCACCGCCACCTTTTCAATAACGTCCTCAAACTCAACGCCGAGTATTTCGGATATGTTTTTCGCAGTGCCGTCACCGCCCGGGATACACAGATTGGTCTTTACTCCGTCCTCTGCCAACGCCTTGGCGTAACCGTCACAGCCCGCGTATCCGCAAGCTCCGCAGTTCGCTCCCGGCAGACACTCGCGTATCTGCTTAGCTCTTTCGTCCTCTTCGACAGCAAAGAACTTAGCCGCCACGACAAGCATTACAGCGCACAGAATTCCAATAGAGCAAACAACTATTACTGCAGTAATTATAGCATCCATCTCTTCACCCCCCAAACAGTCCTTCTACAAGACCCGAAAATCCTGTAAAGGAGAGCGCAACTATAGACGCCGCAACAAGTGTTATCGGCAATCCCTTAAATGCTTCGGGCGGATTTGCACTCTCAAGCCTTGATCTTACTCCCGCGAAAAGCACCATCGCAAGTAAAAATCCAAGTCCGCATCCGAGCGAGTTGACCATCGACTCTATGAAATTATAGGAATCGTTTATATTGTTGAGGGTAACTCCCAAAACGGCGCAGTTAGTGGTGATAAGCGGAAGATATATTCCAAGGGACGCGTGAAGCGCGGGCATATACTTCTTAAGTATTATCTCAACGAGCTGTACGAGCGAGGCTATAACGAGGATAAATACTATCGTCCTCATATATTCAAGCCCGCCGCTGACGAGTATATAATTATGTATGGGCCAGGTAACCGCCGTTGCAAGCATCATTACGAATATAACAGCCGCCCCCATTCCCGCCGCCTGATTGAGCTTTTTGGAAACTCCGAGGAAGGGACATATTCCGAGAAATCTTGAAAGCACGTAGTTGTTTACAAGCACAGAGGTCATAAGAATGATAATAAGTGACTTCATCATTTGTCATCGCCCTCCTTTGCTTCGGATACTGCCTTGCCGCACAGGTGCGCCGAGGGACAGCCCTCGCAGCCAAGCTCTCTTTTTTTGCCGCCCTTTGACTTGGTTATCTTATTTACAAGCGCGATAAGACAGCCAAACACGAAAAATCCGCCGGGGGCAAGACCGAATATCGCTATCGGATTATCGGCAAGTACGGGTATGCTGATCCCCATCCACGAGCCGCTTCCGAGTATCTCTCTTATACTTGACATAGCGAAGAGCGCAAGTGTAAATCCAACGCCCATACCAAGAGCATCTATTGCCGAATCGACAACGTTATTCTTACTTGCATACATCTCTGCTCTGCCGAGAATGATACAGTTTACAACTATGAGTGAGAGGAATATTCCAAGCGACTCATAGAGGTCAGGGGTAAAGGCGTGCATAAGCATCTCTACCATCGTAACGAATCCCGCGATAAGAACTATATAGCAGGGTATTCTTACTTTATCGGGTATAAGGTTTCTGAGCGCCGATATCGCCATATTGGAGCACAGGAGCACCACCGTTGCCGCAACTCCCATTCCAAGGGCATTCGCCACCGACGTACTGACCGCAAGTGTGGGACAAGTTCCAAGCACAAGCACGAGAACGGGATTTTCTTTAATTATACCCTTCAAAAAGTTTTGAAGCTTTGTCATTTTCCCGCCTCCTTTGTCATCTCGTAAACCTCGAGTGCATCTCTCACCGCCGATATAAATGCGCTTGAAGAAATAGTAGCGCCCGATATGGTGTCAACACCTTCAAGACCGTTCCCTGCTCTCGAAAATTGATCCAGGAATGCGGGGGTATTGACCTTAGTTCCTATTCCCGAGGTCTCACCGTTGCAGGACACAACGTGACATTTTGTTATCTTTCCCTCGGCATCAATTCCAACAGCTATGACCATCGGGTTTGAGCTGTCGTATCCCTTTGCGTTGAGCATAACGGCAACTCCCTTGCCCTTGGTTTCAACGTACACAGCCGTCACGCTCTCGGGAAGCTCAATGCCGTCCTCGACCTTTTCAAAATCCTCTGCCTCGGGAAGCACCGTAAAGAGCGCTTCCTTCTCTGCCTTGGCGTTAGCCTCGGCTATCATAGGCGACGTAATGCTGTTTATAGCCGCCATAAGCGCCGCTATAACAAGGCAGATAGCCGTGATAACTATTATACTTTTAAGTGAATCCTTTTTCATAGCCGCCACCTCACGCTTTCTTAGTCTTCTTGGCAGCGCCAAAGGGTCTGCGGCGCGTGAGCGCGTTTATGTAAGGAGTAACGATATTCATAAGCAGTATCGCGAAGGAAACTCCCTCGGGATAATTGCCGAACACACGGATAAGCACGGTTATGATACCGCATCCAACTCCGAATACCACCTTACCCCATGACGTACTCGGCGACGTGGAATAGTCGGTCGCCATAAAGACAGCACCAAGGATAAGTCCGCCCGCAAGCAGATGATACATCGGGTCTTCTCCGAGTGCCAAGGTAAAGAGGAAGACCGTTCCCATAAATACCACGGGCGTATGCCAGGTAATGACCTTACGCGCTACAAGATAAATACCGCCTATAAGCAGAGTGAGAGCACAGGTCTCTCCAAGGCTTCCGCCGTGTCTGCCAAGGAACATATCAAGGAGCGAGGGCATATTTCCGTTAGCTCCCATAATAGCGAGGGGAGTTGCTCCGCTGACCGCATCGTTTATCGGGTCTTTGAAGCTCGACATTGAACCCGCAAAGGATATAAGCAAGACCACTCTCGCGGTTATCGCGGGATTTGCAAAGTTACGTCCTATGCCGCCAAAAAGCTGTTTTACAACGACGATAGCAACTATACTTCCGAACGCCGCCTGCCAAAGCGGTATGGTTGAGGGTAGATTGAAGGCGAGAAGTATTCCCGTTACCACCGCCGAAAGATCCCCGACCGTGACATCTCTTTTGCAGAGCTTCTCGAACGCCCATTCGGATATCACACAGACCGCCACGCACAGGGCCGTAACGCCAAGCGCTCTGAAGCCGAATATAATCGCCGATGCGATAAGCGTGGGAATGAGCGCTATCACAACGTCAAGCATTATTCTTCTTGTGTTGACAGCTGAGCGCACGTGTGGCGCGGGGGAAACGAGCAAGGTATCTTCCATCACTTATTTCCTCCCTTCTGTGATATCTGATAATTTCTCAGCATTGTTTTAGCCATTTTATTTCTCTGAACTATATTTCTCTTTGCAGGGCAAACGTAGCTGCAGCAGCCGCACTCCATACAGAGGTTTACCTTAAGCTTTTGGAGTCTTGCCGCATCCGATGCCTTATACGCGTCGGATATCTCACAGGGAGAAAGGCCAAACGGACAGCTTTGGGCGCACTTTCCGCATCTTATGCAGGGTGTTACCTTGGGCGGAGTTGCCTCTTTCTTTGCAAAGGCAAGTACCGCGTTTGTCTGCTTCAAAACGGGAAAATCGGTGTCAACAGACGCAGTTCCCATCATAGGTCCGCCAAATATTATCTTTCTGGGCTCTTCGCAAAATCCGCCGCAGAACTCAAAGAGGTCTTTAACGGGCGTTCCTATCGGCGCTATGACGTTCTTAGGCGTCTTTACGGCAGAGCCGTCCACAGTGATGCACTTCTGGACGAGCGGCATACCCGTGTTTATGTATCTCGCTATACCCGCAAGTGTTGTGCAGTTTATAACCAGCACTCCCGCGTCTATCGGCAGCTTTCCCTCTTCGATAACTCTTCCCGTGGTGTGGTAAACAAGCACCTTTTCACCGCCCTGAGGATAGACCGCAGCAAGCGGCTTCACCTCAGCACCCACGACGTCGGCAAGCGCCGCCCTCATACTCTTTATGCACTCGGGCTTGTTCTTCTCAATACCAACGACCGCGTGTGCCACCTCAAGATATTTCATAAGAAGCTTTAATCCGTCCGCCACAAGAGCGGCGTCATCTATCATAGTTCTCGTGTCAGAGGTTATGTAAGGCTCACACTCAGCACCGTTCACAACTATAGTATCTATTCTCTCTTTATCGGCATCAAGCTTTATAAAGGTCGGAAATCCCGCGCCGCCGAGCCCAACGATACCGCTGTTCTTTATCGCCTCTACAAGCTCCGCGAGAGAATTGACCGTGGGAGGCTCTATTCCCTCAAACACAGTCTGCTCTCCGTCGCTCTCTATCACGACGGTTTTTATCGGCGCACCGTTTGAAAAGACTATCTCGTCTATTTTCTTTACCGTACCCGAAACTCCCGAATATACGGGTGAGGACACCTTGGCGTTAGCCGCTCCCACAAGCTGTCCCACCTTCACCGTATCTCCCGCCTTTACCACAGGCTCTGCGGGAGCGCCTATGTGCATAGACATCGGAAGTATGACAGTTTTGGGCGTATCTATTCTTTCGGGCGGCATCTGCGCGGTATTTTTACAGTGCTTCAGATGCACTCCTTTAAGTCTGAATAAGGACACTTTTCTCCTCCTTAAAATTCATTCATATCTAATTAATAAACAGATATTTTATTATAGCATATTTTCAATATTATGTCAAGAAATTAGCAGCTCTTAATATTTGTAGTGACAAAATAAAAATAATGTGTTATAATAGGAGTAATCAGAATATGAAAGGCTAAAAAATGATATCATACAGGACAAATAAATTCAGATCTGCCGACCCTTGTGTGGTCGCTCTCGGTTGCTTTGACGGCGTTCATCTTGGGCACAAGGCGGTAATATCCGAGGCGGTTCGTATTTCCGGGGAAATATCGGCAAAGAGCGCAGTATGGACCTTTGACGCTCCCCCCCGAAATTTTTTCACTCCCTCTGCTTCCCCCATAATAACCGATCGTGACGAGAAGCGCAAACTTATGCGTGAGCTTGGCATAGACCTTTTTGTTTCCGTGCCCTTTGATACCGAGATGTCTGCTCTCAGCGCCCGCGACTTCTTTGTTGATATACTCATAGGTAAGCTCAACGCCGTGCATATCGTGTGCGGATTTAATTACTCGTTTGGAAAAAACGGCGAGGGCAACGTAGCTCTTCTCAGAGAGCTTTGCCGTGAGAACGGTGTGGGGCTTAGCTGTGTAGAACCGATAGATATCGACGGTGTGCCCGTCAGCTCCTCGGTCATAAGAAGTGCGGTAGAACAAGGAGATATGGACACGGTCAAAAAATATCTTGGACGTCCTTATGCTATAAACACTCTCGTAATAAACGGACAGAAGCTTGGCAGAAGACTTGGATTTCCAACGATAAATCAGGTCTTCAAGGACGGAATTCTCGTTCCCCGAAACGGCGTATATATCACTCGCGTTTCAATATCCTCCAAAAAGTATTTTGGAGTAACAAACGTAGGGGTTCGCCCAACTGTGGGCGGAAGTGTCCTTTGTGCCGAAACACATATCCTCAACTTCAGCGGCGACCTTTACGGACAGAAGTTGAGAGTTGAATTCCTTAGATTTATGCGCCCCGAAACTAAATTTTCCTCGGTCGAGGAGCTATCGCAAAGAGTACATCTCGATATAGCCGAGGCAAAGAAGATTATAGAGCAAAAAGTTTTATAAAATTGCCAAAAACCCTTGACAAATCTTGATTTAGGTGATAAACTAACTCCATAGTTAGAAAAAAGGAGTAATCTATGATGAACGCCGTTAACTTCGCTAACAAGTTTTATTACCTTTATTTTTATTGTAACCAATAAGATAAGGGTGCTTTTTGTTGCGGATTTACGTTTCATCTGTTTTCTATATAGAAAAAATGAAGCCTTTCCGGTGAAAAACACCGAAGGCTTCATTTTTTCTTTTATTAAGCACTAAATCAAGTAACTTATATTAAGGAGAACAACAATGATTGCTGTAATTAAAAAAGGAACTTCGGATAAACAATTAGAGAATCTTACCTCCTGGCTTCGCGCTCAGGGACTTGACATACACCTCTCACGCGGAAGCACACATACCATAGTCGGTCTTGTGGGCGACACATCAAAGATAGATGCCGAGCTTCTCGAAAGCCTTGAGATAGTTGAATCTGTAAAGCGCATAAGTGAACCCTTCAAGAGCGCAAACAGAAAATTCCACCCCGATGACACAGTCATCAACGTGGGAAATACCTCTGTGGGCGGTGATATCTTTGCGATTATCGCGGGCCCCTGCTCTGTTGAGAGTGAGGAGCAGGTACTTTCTATCGCGCACTCTGTGAAGGCGGCGGGAGCTACGATGCTCCGCGGCGGCGCATTCAAGCCCCGCACATCTCCTTACGATTTTCAGGGTCTTAAGGCTGACGGTATAGACTATCTGATAAAGGCAAAGAAGGAGACCGGACTTCCCATAGTCACCGAGATAATGAACGCAAACCACCTCGAGCTCTTCGAAGATGTCGACGTTATACAGGTAGGCGCGAGAAATATGCAGAACTTTGAGCTTCTCAAGGAGCTTGGACGTACGAAGAAGACTATACTTCTCAAGCGCGGTCTTGCAAACACTCTTAAAGAGCTTCTTATGTCCGCCGAGTACATAATGGCGGGCGGCAACGAAAACATCATACTCTGTGAGAGAGGCATCAGAACCTTTGATACATACACGAGAAACACACTTGACCTCTCTGCTGTTCCTATGCTCAAGGAACTCTCGCATCTCCCTGTTGTGGTAGACCCCTCTCACGCTACGGGACTTTCCAGACTTGTTAAGCCCATGGCTCTTGCGGCTACGGCGGCAGGCGCTCACGGTCTTATGATAGAGGTCCACAACGACCCCAAGCACGCACTGTGCGACGGAGCGCAGTCCCTCACCCCCGAGGCGTTTGCCGATGTTTGTGCATCTGTAAAGCGCGTACTTGATGTTATCTGATTTTAAGGAGAAGAAAAAATGAAGGTTGGAATATGCGGTCTTGGCCTTATAGGCGGATCTATGGCAAAGGCATACAAGGCGGCGGGACACACCGTTTACGGCTTTGATAAAAACGCCTCGGCGCTTGGCTTTGCTCAGCTTTCGGGAATATGCGATGCTGAGCTTGGCGATGACAATCTGCGCGAATGCGACCTGATACTCATAGCGCTCTATCCTTTTGCGGCGATCGAATATCTCCGCGATATAGCGCCAAAACTTGCCTCTTCCAAGACAGTGGTGATCGACCTGTGCGGAACGAAAAAGCAGATATGCGATATAGGCTTTGCCCTTGCAAAAGAATATAACTTTACCTTCGTTGGCGGACATCCTATGGCGGGTACTCAGTATTCGGGAATAAAATACGCCAAGGAAAATCTTTTCAAGAACGCGCCTATGGTGCTCGTTCCGAGCGTTTGCGACGATATATTTTTCTTGGAGAAAATAAAAAATCTCCTCGCCCCCGCTATGTTCGGCAAGATAACCGTGACCACGGCGGAAAAGCACGACAGAATGATCGCGTTCACCTCTCAGCTTGCACACGTGGTATCGAACGCCTACGTCAAAAGTCCCACGGCTCAGGAGCACAAGGGATTCTCGGCGGGAAGCTACAAGGATCTTACCCGCGTGGCTTGGCTGAACGAATATATGTGGAGCGAGCTTTTCCTTGAGAATAAAGAGCCTCTTCTCTTTGAGATAGACAGTATAATAAATTCTCTGTCTGAATACAGAGATGCTATCGCGGCGGACGACGCCGAAAGGCTGACATCTCTTTTGCGCGACGGACGCGTGGCAAAAGAGCTTGTGGACGGCTGAGAATATCGGAGGTTTGAAATGAAGACGATAAAAGTCAAGGCTTCAACTGAATATGAGGTCATTATAGATAAGGGGATACTCTCAAAAGTGGGAGAGCTTTCTCTGCCGATATGCGGCGCTTGCTCTGCTTGTATCGTTACAGACGACAACGTAGACCCGCTTTATTCGAGCATTGTAGAGAGTTCACTTGAGAAGAGCGGATTTAGTGTTATAAAATTCGTTATACCTCACGGAGAGGCTTCAAAGAATACTACCTCTCTTATCTCTCTTCTTGAGTTTTTAGCCGAGAATAAGATAACCCGAAGCGACTGTATTTTTGCGCTCGGCGGCGGAGTAGTTGGCGACCTTGCGGGATTTGCCGCGGCTGTATATCTCAGAGGAATAAAGTTTATTCAGCTCCCCACCACTCTTTTGGCGGCAGTTGATTCCTCGGTTGGGGGCAAGACCGCCGTTGACCTTATTGCGGGAAAAAATCTTGCGGGTGCTTTTCATCAGCCCTCGCTCGTTATATGCGACTATACCACGCTCGACACACTCTCTGACGAGATATTCGCCGACGGTTGTGCCGAGGTGATAAAATACGGAATAATAAACGACCGTCCGCTATTTGAACTCGCAAAGCGCGGAATACGTGAGAATATTGAAGAAATAATCGCCGCTTGCGTGCTCAACAAGAGCCGTATCGTAGCCGAGGACGAGTTTGACACGGGAATGCGTCAGCTCCTCAATTTGGGTCACACGGTAGGACACGCCATAGAGGCGCGCTCAGAATTTGCCATCTCGCACGGAAGTGCGGTCGCAATGGGAATAGCTATAGTTTCCCGCGCCGCTACTACGATGGGCATCTGTCCCGAAGCTGACCTTGCCGAGATAATCGATATTTTGCGAGGCGCATCTCTCCCGACCGAGTGTCCCTACTCAGCCGAGGAGCTTTGTGAGATAGCGCTCAACGATAAAAAACGAACAGGTGACACGATATCCCTTGTCGTTCCCTACTCTATAGGCGACACAAGGCTTTATAAGATAAAAGTCGGCGAGATCTGCGGCTTTATCGGGAAAGGACTTAAAAAATGAAGGTTACTTTGACCCCCTCTGCTCCCAGAGGTAAAATAAAAGCTATAGCCTCAAAGTCTGCCGCGCACAGACTTCTTATCTGCGCCGCATTCGCAGACAGACCCACCGAGCTTGTCTGCGAGGAGATAAACGAGGATATATCGGCAACCGTGCGCTGTCTTAACGCGCTCGGCGCTAAGATAAGCCGCAAGGATAACTTGTTTATAGTACTTCCCGTGAAAAATCTCAGACAGAGTCCCACACTTGACTGCGGTGAGAGCGGCTCTACGATGAGATTTTTAGTTCCCGTTGTAGCGGCTCTCGGTTGCGGCGCGTCATTCAAAATGTCGGGCAGACTGCCGAGCCGTCCCCTTTCTCCGCTTCGCGAGGAGCTTGAGCGCCACGGGATCACTTTTTCCGAGGCAGGCTCAAATCCCCTTACAATCGAGGGAAAGATAGGTGCGGGAGAATACCGCATACGCGGTGACGTATCATCGCAGTTTATAAGCGGACTTCTCTTCGCGCTTTCTCTGCTTGAGGGTGAGAGCCGTATAATCATTGAGGGGAAGACCGAATCCGCACCCTATATAAATATGACGCTTGATGCTCTTTACGAGTTTGGCGCTGAGCCCGAGCGCTGTGATGACGGATTTGTAATATGTTGCGGCGGAAATCTGAGATCCCCCGAAAAGCTCACCGTTGAGGGCGACTGGTCAGGTGCGGCGTTTGCTCTGTGCGCGGGTGCGATATCAAAGGGAGCAAAGGTAAGTGTCTGCTCTCTTGACCCCGAATCAACTCAGGGCGACAGGGCGATAATAGAGCTTCTTGTTCGTTTCGGCGCTGACGTGCGCCGCAAGGGCGACTGCTTCACCGTTTGCGGCGGCGAGCTGTGCGGTATGGAAATAGACGCCTCTAACATTCCCGACCTTGTGCCGATACTCTCGGTGGTCGCCGCGGCGGCAAAGGGACAGACCGTTATATACGGCGCGTCAAGGCTCAAAATAAAAGAAAGCGATAGACTGTCCACAGTCACCGAGATGCTCACCGCTCTCGGTGCGGATATAAGTAAGACCGATGACGGCCTTATAATAAACGGCGGCGCTCCCCTGCGCGGCGGCGAAGTGTCTTCGTGCGGCGACCATAGAATAGCTATGAGCGCGGCGATCGCGGCAACTATCGCCGAGGGCGAGGTAACTATCCGCTCTGCCGAGGCGGCGGCGAAGTCCTACCCTACATTCTGGGACGATATCGCGGCTCTCGGTGTTTCAATTATAAAAGAAGAGGATTGAACTATGTCCACTACTTACGGTAAAAATCTGAAGATAACTATATACGGCGGCTCACACGACAGCGAGATAGGGGTAATTGCCGAAGGACTTCCCGAGGGATTTAGACCCGACCTCGCGGCACTTGAGAGCTTTATGCAAAGACGCGCGCCCGGAAGGAACGCCCACTCAACCGCAAGAAAAGAGCCCGACAAGCCTGTTTTCCTCAGCGGTATAGACGAGGACGGCGCGCTTAACGGTGATACTCTCCACGCCGTGATATACAATACAAATCAGCGCTCGGCGGATTACGCAAGAGAGTCATTTATCCCCCGCCCCTCTCACGCCGATTTTGCGGCGAGAATGAAATACGGAGAGCGTGTTGACCTTCGCGGCGGCGGCCATTTTTCGGGAAGACTTACCGCGCCTATGTGTATCATAGGCGGAATATGCTTGCAGTATCTTTCCTCGCTTGGCATACACGTGGGCGCTCACGTATACTGTGTTGAAAATGTATACGACACGCCTTTCGATAAGGTAAACCTTGACAAGGAAACCCTACTTTCTCCGCAGAACTCCGACTTCCCCGTTCTTAACGGCGATGCGGGAGCTGAAATGCGCGAGGCTATAGAGAGGGCAAGACTTGACGGAGATTCGGTTGGCGGTATAGTTGAATGCGCCGCTATCGGTCTGCCCGCAGGACTTGGAGAGCATATGTTCGACGGAATCGAGAACCGAATATCGGGAATAGTTTTCGGTATTCCCGCCGTAAAGGGCATAGAATTCGGAAACGGATTTGAATGCGCTCATATCAGGGGCTCTGAGAACAATGACCCCTTCCGCACCGACGGCACTCGCGTATACACCGAAACAAACAACGCGGGCGGTATCCTTGGCGGAATGAGCAGCGGTATGCCGCTTGTATTCCGCGCCGCTATGAAGCCCACCCCCTCGATATTCAAGGAGCAAAACAGCGTTGATATGAATACTATGACAAATCAGTCCTTCACTATCGTGGGCAGACACGACCCTTGCGTTGCTATACGCGCCGTACCCGTATTCGAGGCGGCTGCCGCTATAGCCATAACAGATCTACTATTTGACAGGAACAACTAAACTATGAAATTAGGTCCAAAGCACACCAAGCTTGCAGGGTATACGGGGTATCTCACACAAGCTCTTATTATCAATTTCCCTCCCCTGCTTTTTCTCACATTTATAAATACCTACAATCTTTCGATATCAAGCATAAGTGTCCTCATAACCGTAAGCTTTATGGTACAGCTTGCGGTTGACGCTTTTGCCGCAAAATTTTCAAGCAAGCTCAATATCAGAGCGACTGTAGTGACAGCGCTTATCCTCGCGACCGTTGGAATAACGGGATATTCCTATCTCCCCGAGATAATCCCCTCTCCGTTTGTCGGTCTGCTTATATGTACCGTAGTGTCAAGCATAGGTGCGGGATTTGTTGAGGTGCTGGTAAGCCCGATAATCGAGGCTTGTCCTACCGACGGCAAAAGCGCCGCGATGAGTATCCTTCACTCCTTTTACGCTTGGGGTCACGCGGGAATAATTATTCTATCTACCGTTTTCTTTGGCGTATTCGGTCTTGAAAATTGGAGAATACTCGCCTGTCTGTGGACTATAATTCCTCTGGTCGGCGCGGTCGCTTTTATGATAGTTCCCATCTATACGCTCGAAGGCGACAAGCCTGTCCAAAATACAAAAGTAAAAAAGCGCTCCCCCTTCCGCTCGGGAATATTTCTTGTTTTCTTCACAATTATGGTGTGCGCGGGGGCGGCTGAGCAAGCGATGGCTCAATGGGCGTCCACCTTTGCCGAGTCGGGACTCGGCGTATCGAAGGCAACGGGAGATATCCTCGGACCTTGCGCTTTCGCTCTTCTTATGGGCGTTGCGCGTGTTATATACGCCAAATTCAGTGACAGACTTGACCTTCAAAAGGCTATATATCTATCAAGCTTAGTTTGTATTGCGGCATATCTCGTTGCCGCGCTTTCGCCAAATGCCGTTATCTCCCTTGTCGGCTGCGCACTTTGCGGTCTTTCAACGGGTATAATGTGGCCCGGAACGTATAGCCTTGCGGCGCAAAAGATACCCCGCGTTGGCATACAGATATTTGCGCTTCTCGCACTTGGCGGCGACCTCGGCTGTGCGTTAGGCCCTGCCGCCGCGGGTTGGATAGCCGAGCTTTTCGGCAACGACCTGAGGATCTCATTTGCCATCTCGGCAATATTCCCCTTGATAATGGTAATTCTCCTTCTCGCAAATAAAAAGGACAGAAGAAAGGATATTGAAAATGGAAATAACTGAACTCAGAAATCAAATAGACCAAATAGATGCCCAGCTCGTTGAACTCTTTAAGAAGCGAATGGACGTTGCCGCCAATGTTGCTGAATATAAGCGCGAGAACAACATGAAGGTGCTTGATGCCTCGCGTGAGCGAGCTCTCCTTCAGAAGGTATCCGAGCTTTCGGGCGAGGAGTTCGAGGATTACACAAGAACTCTTTACTCGACCATTCTCGACCTCTCTCGCTCCTATCAGCATAAGCGCTTGGGCACGGGCTCTGAGCTCTCCGCTATCATAGATACCGCACAGACGAACACCCCAAAAATATTCCCCGAAAGAGCTACCGTTGCCTGTCAGGGAGTTGAGGGCGCGTACTCTCAGATAGCCACAGAAAGACTTTTCAAAGCCCCCGCTATAATGTTCTTTTCAAGCTTTGAGAGCGTTTTCTCGGCTATTGAAAAGGGCCTTTGCAAGTACGGAGTGCTCCCTATCGAGAACAGCACCGCGGGCTCTGTAAAGCAGGTATACGACCTCATGGTCAGCCGTAAATTCAAGATAGTCCGCTCGGTAAGAATAAAAATAGACCATAATCTTCTCGCAAACAACGGCGCGAAGCTTTCGGATATAAAGGAAATTTTCTCGCACGAGCAGGCGATAAATCAATGCTCGGATTTCCTCGCTTCTCTGGGCGAGGGTGTAAAGATAACGCGTGTTGAGAATACCGCCGCCGCGGCGCGTATGGTTGCAGAATCGGGCAGAAGTGACGTTGCGTCTATTTCCTCTCGCTCCTGCGCTTCGCAGTACGGTCTTTCGGTGGTGTCTCCCGCTATACAGAACAACGGAAACAACCACACCCGCTTTATTTGCATATCAAACGAGCTTGAGATATATCCCGGTGCTGACCGCACGAGCCTTATGCTCGTAACTCCCCACAGACCCGGTGCGCTTTACAAGATCCTCTCGCGCTTCAACGCGCTTGGAATAAACCTTCTCAAGCTTGAATCCCGTCCCCTGCCCGACCGCGATTTTGAATTTATGTTCTACTTTGATATTGAGGCATCGGTCTACTCCTCAAAGCTCCCCCAGCTCCTTGCCGAGCTTGAGCAGGAGTGTGAGGAATTCAACTATCTCGGCTCGTATTCGGAGGTCGTGTGATGCGCTCGGGATACGGCAATATGAAGTGCGGACTTATAGGTGAGCATCTCGGACACAGCTTCTCCCCTCTGATACATAACGAGCTTGCAGACTATTCATACGAGCTGTGTGAGCTCGACCCCTCGGAGCTTGAGGGATTTTTGAAGAGCGGAATGCTTGATGCCTTTAACGTGACTATTCCATACAAAAAACAGGTAATGCCCTACCTTGACGAGATATCCCCCGAGGCGCTATCTATCGGCTCGGTGAATACCGTGGTGAAGGACAAAGAGGGCAAGCTCCACGGATATAACACCGACTATTTTGGCTTTAGCCATATGGTAGAACTGTCGGGCATAGATATAAGTGGCAAAAAGGCGATAGTCTTTGGCAGAGGCGGCGCGGCTCTGACCGTCTGCGCGGTGCTCCGCGACAGAGGTGTGCGTGAATGGGTGGTGATAGGAAGTAAGGACAACACCCCCGAAAACCTCGCAAAGCACGCCGACGCCGATATCGTTATCAATGCTACCCCCGCGGGAATGTACCCAAACAACGGAGCATCTCCCGCAGACCTATCTCTCTTTCCGAAATGCCGTTTGGTTCTCGACCTTATCTTCAATCCCGCGCGTACCGCGCTGATACTTGATGCCGAGCGCAGAGGGATACCCTATATGAACGGACTTCCGATGCTCGTGGCTCAGGCGGCAAAGGCTTTTGAATATTTTACAGGCGGAGAATTTGAAGAGGGCGCTATCGAGCGCATCACTTCGCTGATATCCGAAAAAACGGTAAATATAGTGCTTGTGGGTATGCCCGGTTGCGGAAAAAGCACGGTAGGCAAGCTTATAGCGGATATCCTTGGCAGAAGCTTTTTCGATGCCGATGACGAATTCACGAAAATGCACGGTATATCCCCCGCCGAATGTATAAAGGCATTTGGCGAGGATAGCTTCAGAGAGCTTGAGCACAAGACGCTTTGTGAGCTTGGAAAGCTCAGCTCGGCGGTTATTGCCACGGGAGGCGGCGCGGTAACACGGGAATTCAATTATGACCCGTTGCACCAGAACGGCTGTATCTTCTTCATTGAGCGTGAGCTTAGCCGACTTGCAAGGGGCGGCAGACCCCTCTCGCTGAGTACCACACCCGAGGAGATGTATCGGACAAGAATTGATTCATACCGTCGCTTTGCAGACGTCACTGTAGTCAGCAACGAGATAATACAGGACACCGCGAATAAGATAATATCCGAATTTAAAAGATAACAGGAGAAAACAAATGAAGGTACTTGTTATAAACGGCCCTAATCTTAATATGCTGGGCATACGTGAGCCCGACATTTACGGCGCGCAGAACTTTGCGTCACTTGAGAGCTTCATAAAGTCCTCGGCGGCAGAGCTTGGAGTTGACGTAACTCTCTTTCAATCGAACCACGAGGGCGAGATAGTTGACGTTATACAGTCGGCATACGGCGTATTTGACGGCATAGTTATAAACCCCGCCGCCTATACGCACACGAGCGTGGCAATACTTGACGCGCTCAAGGCTGTTGGGATACCGACCGCCGAGGTCCACCTCTCTGATATCAATTCAAGAGAGGAATTCAGACGCTTCTCGTATATTTCCCTTGCCGCAAAAACGACCATCTGCGGTCTTGGATTTGAAGGCTACCGCAAGGCGCTTGAGTTCCTTTGCGAAAATATATGAATAAAAGGGCGAGTATCCTCGCCCTTTTATTTTGTCATTTTAATTTTTCAATCACATATTTTTCAAGTTTATATCCACATTAAAAATCGAAAAATAAATATACAAAAAGAAATTATAAAGGAGAAATAGATATGAAGATCATCAGGAAAATTTTTTCTTTTTGTATCGCGATTTTTATGATATCTTCCCTGTGTATCGGCGCGTCGGCGCTTGATAACACCCCTATAAATTGGTACTGCACACGCAACCGAGAGCACCGTCAGCCGTCAGCCGCCCCCGAGCTTCGTGTCGTTGAAAAATACAACGGATACTATATCGACAAAAATCACGGCGACGATTGCGAGGACAAGGTCATATATCTCACCTTTGACGCGGGCTATGAAAACGGAAACGTGGAAAAGATACTCGACACTCTCGCCTCAGAAAACGTATGCGGCGCGTTTTTTATACTTGGAAATCTCATAACCAAAAACACCGACCTTGTCAAACGAATGGCAGAGGACGGTCACACGGTATGCAATCACACCAACCGCCACAAGGATATGACCGCGATATCCCCGGAGGAACTAAAAAAAGAGCTCGACGATCTCGAGGCTCTTTACCGTGAATATACCGGCTATGAAATGGCAAAATACTACCGTCCGCCCGAGGGTAGATTTAACGAAGCCTCGCTACGATACGTTTCCGAGCTCGGATACAAGACGGTATTCTGGAGCTTTGCTTATGCCGACTGGGATAACGGGAATCAGCCCTCAGCCGACGCCGCAAAGAAAAAGATACTCGACAATATCCACAACGGAGCAGTAATTCTTCTCCACCCCACCTCAGCGACCAATGCCGAGATACTTGGCGACGTGATACGTGAGCTTAAATCTCAGGGCTTCAGATTCGGAACGCTCGACGAGCTTACGGGCGGGTAAAATATATGAAAAAAGCAATCCTTATTTTTATCCTTATTTTTTGCCTCATATCGTCGGCAACGCTTCATACAAGCGCAAACGCAAGTAATGTTTTTTTAAAGAACCGCTCTGCGGGAAAGAAGATCGCCCTCACCTTTGATGACGGCCCACACCCCATATATACGGGGCGTATACTCGAGGTGTTAGAGGAGTACGGAGTAAAGGCGACCTTCTTCGTTATCGGCTGTAACGTTGAGAATTACCCCGATGCCTTCAAAGAACTGCTTGACTCAGGCTGTGAGATAGGCAATCATACCTATTCTCACAAGGATATCGGCAAAATGAGTGAGAAGGACGTACTGTATCAGCTTGAAAAAACAGAAGAAGCCGTATCGAAATTCACCGACCAAAAGCTCTCTCTTTGCCGTCCGCCCGAGGGCTCTTGCGGAAAAGCGCTTGAGGCTGTGAGCATTGAAAAAGGCTACGATATAATCCTTTGGAGCATCGACACGCTCGATTGGGCGCACACGCCTTCGGAGCGTATAGCCAACAAGATACTCGACAGCACCTGCGGCGGAGATATAGTGCTGATGCACGACTATGTTTCGGGCGGCTGTCAAGCCCCCGATGCCCTTCGCATCATAATCCCCAAGCTCTTGGATGAGGGCTATGAATTTGTAACCGTCAGCGAGCTTATTGGTGAGGAGTAACCTTTCATAAGTCACCTCTCGACCTTTTTCGGCATAAAATGCCTATGAAGGAGGTGTATTTAATGAAAGGAAATTTTAATGAATGTACCGCGGAGATAGGCTCTGTAACTCAGGCTATGCGCGCTCAGGATGCGCTTGGAGCGGCCGCTATTCCTGCAAAGGTGATAAAAACTCAATCCTCCTCCCGCCGCGGATGTATCTACGGCATAAGCTATTCCTGCGCACAGGAGAAAAACGTTCGCACCGTTCTTGATAATGTAAGAATATCGGTCAAGAACCCACGTTCGGGGCGCTGAATATGATAAATTATCTTGACAATGCGGCTACCACCTTTCCAAAGCCGCAGGGCGTTTATGATGAGGTCTATCGCTGTATGACCCGTTATTGCGGCAATCCCGGAAGAGGCTCTCACTCGCTCTCCCTTCTTGCCGCCCGCAAAATATTTGAATGTCGCTCTCTCATCGCGGATATGTTCGGAGTGGGCGACCTTGAACGCATAGTTTTTACTATGAACACGACCTATGCCCTCAATACCGTTATAAAAGGTCTTCTCAAGCAGGGCGACCACGTTATAATATCCGATATGGAGCACAATGCCGTGCTTCGTCCGATTTGGAAGCTTGCGGACGAGGGCATTATCGAATACGATGTTTTTTCCACGATGGTGAAGGACGCAAGGCGCTCCCCAACCCTTATATGCGCCAAGATCGCTTCTCTTCTCCGTTCAAACACGAAAATGGTGATATGCTCTCACGCTTCGAATATATGCTCTGCCGTTCTGCCTATAGCGCAGATAGGAGCTTTTTGTCAGCGGCACTCTCTCCTTTTTGTTGTTGATGCCGCCCAATCTGCGGGGCACTATCCGATATCGGTTGACAAGATGGGCATCAGCGCGCTCTGTATGCCCTCTCACAAGGGACTTTACGGCCCTCAGGGCGGCGGAATTATCGCGCTCGGAGAGAACATTATGCTCGACACGCTTATAGAGGGCGGCAACGGAATAAACTCACTTGACGCCGCCATGCCCGACTTCTCCCCCGAGCGCTATGAGGCGGGAACACTTCCAACACCGATAATTGCAGGTCTTTGCGAGGGCTTACGAGCCGTAAACGAGCGCGGAATAAAAGCGATATCCGAGCACGAGGCATCTCTGTTCATCTCGGCGAGAGAAGCGCTTTGCAATATACCACGCATCTCGCTTTACGGCGCGGACCACGTGGGCTCTACTCTGCTTTTCAGCATGACCGGTATGAGCTCCGAGCAACTTGCAAGTCGTCTTGACAGCTTCGGAATATGCTCGCGCGCCGGCTTTCACTGCTCAGCCCTCGCTCACAAAACACTGGGCACTCCCGAGGACGGGGCTGTAAGAATAAGCTTTGGCATCTTCAATCATCACCGCGACATTGACTCCCTTACCAAAGCGCTATCTGTAATATCTGTATAAAAAAATATTGGTGGCGCTATATACGCCACCAATATTTCGTATCGATCCACTATGTTTTAGATACTTAACCCTGAGCTTTTCTTCGCTCTTCGAAACAAGCGCTGCAATATACAGGTCTGTCGTTAGAGGGCTGGAAGATAACCTTAGCTACTCCGCCACACTGCGCACAGGTTGTTTCAAAGTACTCACGGGGAGCCTTTGCAGCATTTTTCTTAGCATCACGGCATGCCTTGCAGCTCTTAGGCTTATTCAAAAATCCCTTTTCCTTGTAGAACTGCTGCTCTCCGGCTGTAAATACAAATTCCTTGCCGCATTCCTTGCAAACAAGGGTTTCGTCTACAAACTCGCCTTCTGCTTCGACTTTTACTTCTTCTTCGTACATGATCTTACCTCTCTTTGTTAAGATGGATTATTTTGTGCCCAAAGTACTCCGATAGTGCTGAACTTGCGGACTAGCTGTAGGCTATCTGATTCGGCCTTGCCGTACCATTCTGAATAATTGCGCGGGGGTATTTTTAATTTTTTATACGCATATCCTCTATGAACTATCAATATTCAGCGCAAAAGCTTTCTAAGCTTTTGACGTATCCTGTATATCGCATTAGTAACCGATTTTTCGTTCACATTCGCCGAAGCGCCGATCTCCTTCGCCGTCTTTCCTGACGCAAATTGGCACCATATGCGGTATTCATAGTCCGACAAGCTCTCTCGGATAACCGAATCTATCTCTCGCAAGCTTTCCTGTTCGATAAGATTCACCGAGGGCTCGTCCTGCATTGCCGCATCTTCCTCATCAAGCACACCGAAAAACTGCTCCGCTCCCCATCTTCCCATCTTTCTCATCTGGGATATAAGGGCATTGGTAACGCAGATCTTCGCATACAAGCCGAATTCAACACCATCACTACCAAGATCATAGCTAAGTATCGCATTATAAAAAACCAAGATGGCTTCCTGACGAAGATCCTCTTCTAAAGACCCGAACATAGCATCATTACTGAACTTCTGAACTGCCGCATCCAAAAGTGGCTTATATCTATCAAGCAGCTGCTCAAAGGCCTGCTGGTCGCCAACTCTGACCTTACGAATCAATTCAACGTTCTCTGATCTGCTCTTTTCAACCTTCATTAGACTCCTCGTCATGGCAGAAAATATTATATACTTTCGACCGCCATATACCATTATACCATTAATTTGTATAATGTCAATAGTTTTTTTAAAATTATTTTTGTTAAATATTAACTAAAATCACAGCAATAATCACTTTTGACCAAATTGCTCACGCCTGTTTTGTGTAATTAGCCCAAAGCGTTCTATTGGTTTTCTTTTTGCTCTGATTTAGCATACGAGAATTAATCAAAAAGAAAATTTACGTTCCCCGCCATAAGCGCCAATACACCTCGGTATATTGCCTCGGGTCGCTCGTAAAAGTTCTCCTTCATTCTCTGCGCACGGTTCAGAGTATCAACGATAAGGCTCTGAGAGAACATGATCTCCCCTTTCTCTATGAACGAAGCGGTGACCTTATACTTGTCGCCCTCAAGCTTTTCTATCTCGCATTTGGTCACGACCTCTCTCTTCTTAAAGTCAAGATAGCGAAGCGCCATCGCAAGGCTCTGGTCAAGGATAGTGGAAAGAATATCGCCGTTGAGCTCTCTTGCAACGCATCTTCCCTTCTCTGTCACCTCGTAAAGAGTTTCCTCCTCTGTTTTGACCTCTCTTATCAGGTCAAGATCGATCATCTCGTGAAACGCCTCGGCAAAGTCGAGATACACGATATAATCGGTCTGCATAACAATGTCGTTTATACTTATAAAGTCAAGCGGATAGTTTATATTTTCAAGAAGATACAGCACGAATATCTTGACATTCCGCATGCCTCCTATTTGTGAAGCCATATATTTTACCTCCTTAGGTAGCTTTTATGATATTTTATCATATTTTTTATTTTTTTTCAATATATGTTTGCATTTTAATAAAAAATATGGTATTATATATCTATTACAGATGAGAGGAATGATTTATCCATGATAAAAATAGCTATTCTTGGTTTTGGTGTTGTTGGAAGCGGTACTGCTGAGGTGCTCACCGAAAATCAAAAAATAATCGAGGAACGTCTTGGCTGTGAATACAGCATAAAATATATTCTCGACCTTCGCGATTTTCCCGAAAGTCCTTTTGCTGACCTCGTTGTCCGCGACTTCAACGTAATACTTAACGACCCTGAGGTAACGGTAGTAGCCGAGATGATGGGCGGCTCTCACCCCGCTTACGACTTCTCTAAGGCTTGTCTTGAGGCGGGAAAGAATGTTGTTACATCTAACAAAGAGGTCGTATCCAACTTCGGTGTTGAGCTCTGCGAGATCGCTCGTAAGAACGGCGTACGCTATCTCTTTGAGGCGAGCGTTGGCGGCGGCATACCCGTTATACGTCCTATGCTCAACGACCTTGCATCAAATAAAATAACTAAAATCTGCGGTATCCTCAACGGAACTACAAACTATATCCTCACTAAGATGCGCGACGAGGGCGCGTCCTTTGCCGATGCTCTCGGCGAGGCTCAGAGGCTCGGATACGCAGAGGCTAACCCCTCTGCCGACGTCGACGGTATAGACGCCGCAAGAAAGATAGTTATCCTTGCCGCGCTTGCTTCGGGTAAGCTTATCTCCCCCAAGTCTATCCACACCGAGGGTATATCGAGCATCTCCCTGCTTGACACAAAGGTGGCTGAGGCTCTGGGCTGCTCTATAAAGCTTATCGGTCAGGCTCATGTGTCGGCTGACGGTCTTTGCGCGCTCGTTTCTCCTTGTATGGTACCTAAGCACAATCCTCTTAGCAGAATAGACGACGTTTTCAACGGTATCCTTATAGACGCGAATATGGTTGGCGAGGTAATGTTCTACGGACCGGGCGCAGGTAAGCTCCCCACAGCAAGCGCCGTTGTTGCCGATATAATAGACGTTATCGCGCATATGGATTCCGAGCTCAAGACTATAAATTGGGAAGAGGCTGTGCCCGCAGACCTTACCGATTTTGACAGTTTCTCCTGCGCGAGAGTATTTATAGCGTCCGAAGCATTGAGCTTTGCAGACGACGTAACGGTTGTAAAGACCGCGCAGCTTGACGAAGCTTTTGCTTATCTCACCGCTCCCCTCACCGAGGCACAGGCGAACGATATAAGCCAGACAAACAAAAACAGCATTATCTCTGTATTCAGAGCTCTCTGATATTACCCAAAACAGAAACACGGCTGACGTAGTACGTCAGCCGTGTTTTTATAGTTTGTTTGCACCGACAAATCAGTTATTCTTCGATAGGTGTAACTATCGGTTTTCCTTCTTTGTCAAGCAAAACCGTAAGTCCGCCCGCATGACCGCTTGCGTGATACAAATAATTAACGCCTGTTTCCTTATCTACCCAAATTTCGATAGTCCCTGCCCCTTGGCGGTATACTCTTTCAAATCTTTTTTCTTTAGCCATAGTAATATCCTCAGTCAAATTCAAGTTTATCTGTCAGTTGCATTATATCATAAAATCCCCGAAATCTAAATACTCTTTGCGGGGTTCTTTGCAAATCAAGTACCATTAAAAACGGGAGGGCGAAACAAAAAGCTCTGCCAACAAATTTTATACGGGAGCATTCCATATGCTCCCGTATAATCGGGCGTATATGGAATCCGCCCCTACAAAGACACCCATAAACAAAAACAGCACCCACCAAAAGTGGGTGCCGTAATTTTGAAATAAGAATACAGAGAACCGTCCCCTGTCTTCCGAACCGTCCCCTGTCTTCCTTGGTGTTTCAAAAAATCACTCTTTTGCTGTAAGACCGGTCAAACGTTCGAGCACATCAATTTCATAACAGGGGAAATATATGCCAAACGCCTGCCCATCGCGTTCACCTTCCAAAATATAATATGGTTTAAAGAAGACGTTGCCGACATTATTTTCCGTCATCTTATACTTCTTAAACTCACCGCTTCTTGGACCTTCTTCTTTATTCCAGAACAAAATGGAAATGCGTTTATTTACAGTTTTGATTGCCTTTAACTCATCGAGCTTAAACGAGTGAACAGTTTCCAGATCAGTTATATGAAGCATTCCGTCATTTACATATATTTTCATCTCTGCATTAAAGCATGCGGCGCTTTGAAGCGCAGAGTACTGTATTACTATATCTTCGTTTTTGATCTTGTAGTTGAAGGTCAAAATGTCCACAGTATTGGCATCTGCGGGAACACCTAACAAATCATATATGTCCTGAATGTTTTTTTCAAGCTGTTCTGCCTGTTCCTCGGCATTCTCTTCCTGCATGACTGCTTTTTCTTTGGATTTTGCCATAAGGGTAAGTACCAGCCAAATAAGCCCGCATATGATTCCACTTCCAATTAGAATCGGAGCGTTTCTTAATGCCTCGGCAAAGCTTATTGAGCCAAGAGCCTTTATTATGGCGATAAATACGAAAAGAGCATATACACCAGATAAATATTTCACAATCCTTATCCACAGGGGCAGCTTGCTTTTCTCAACTGTCTGCTCCAAGCATTCACGTCGGTTTTCAAACTCCTCCGATGCCTGTGACGGTATTGTTTTAGTTATAAATTCATCGCCGTTTATTACTTCATTCTTTTTGTCAGTTGTAATGTCTATAGCAAAGATAGGTTTCATAGAATCTTGCCTCCTAATGTCATTGAAAACAGAGAGCACGGATTTGCGTTTATCGCCCCCTGCTTGCTTACAATAATTATACCATACGCATGGTATATTGTCAAGAACTGTAAGAAGTTAAAAACTCCGTACTTGAATGTTGCCAAACAAGTACGGAGAAGTATTTACTTTTTTATATCACACAGAGAACCGTCACCTGTGTTCTCTTTTTATAGGGCAAAGGACTGCGATTTGTCAAGACAGCGAACCGTCCCCTGTCTTTCCCGGAGAATTAAATTAATATTTTAATTTTTACTTTCCATGGTTTCACCTGTATTTAAATACTTATTAATTAAATCATTAAATTGTTCTTCATTACATTTCAACCATGAAATATGAGGCTGTAAGGAACCGTCTTCTTCATCATATTTAAAATGTTTGGATTCAACTACAGATATAAGATCATATTCTCCGTTTGCAAAAACAATCATAAAACATTTTCCACGCGGCGTTTTTAAATTTGTACCATATCTTTTCATTTCAAAGCTCTCAATATCGTTCATACACTGCTCAACCATAGTAATATCCAATTGTTTTATAATCACATAATTTTCATAATTATAATGATCATTTGTTAGACTTAAATCAACTATTTTTATTTCAGTCACTTCAGAGCAATCCTTTTCAAACTTCCAATAGTGGGGACTTTGTTTACAAGAAACAAATGTCAATAAAATTACTAATAGCAATATTGAAAACTTTTTCATAGTTTCTCCTAATTAAGTTAATATCCAAACAAAAAGTATAAAGGAATTGCGATTGGTCCAAATAGGTTTTCAACAATAGCCCACGCCAATGAACTTTTTTTGAAGAACACAGGGGACGGTTCTCTGTGTTATTAAGATTTCACGCGCCCTCTGTTTTTATAATTGTACCATATCCCCGACATATTGTCAAGAACTGTAAGAAGTCAAAAACTCCGTACTTGAATGTTACGGGACAAGTACGGAGAATTTCCTGTCTTTCGGGTCGCCGAGGACGTCGACCCCTACAATTATACAATAACATACACAAAACAAAAAGCTCTGCCGAAGCAGAGCCTTTTGTATATCGAAATAATCCCAAACGGGTAATTATCTCTTGGAGAACTGAGGAGCACGACGTGCTGCCTTGAGTCCGTACTTCTTTCTTTCCTTCATACGAGGGTCACGAGTGAGGAAGCCTGCTGCCTTGAGTGCGGGCTTGTAGCTCTCGTCTGCCTGTACAAGGGCTCTTGCAAGACCGTGACGGATTGCTCCTGCCTGTCCGGAAAGGCCGCCGCCGTTTACTCTTGCGATGATATCGAACTTACCTGCTGTTCCGGTTGCCGCGAAAGGCTGGTTTACGATAAGCTTGAGTGTTTCAAGTCCGAAATACTCCTCGATATCCTTCTTGTTTATTGTGATAACTCCTGTGCCGGGTACTATGCGTACGCGTGCAACAGACTTCTTTCTTCTTCCTGTGCCGTAGAAATAAGGCTTAGAACTGGTATACATTATTTAAGTCCCCCTTCCATTATATCTCATAAGCTTCGGGCTTCTGTGCCGCATGCTTATGATCTGCTCCGGCGTAAACCTTGAGTCTTGTTGCACTCTTTGCGCCGATAGTGTTGTGAGGGAGCATTCCCTTTATTGCAAGCTCCATTGCAAGCTCAGGCTTTGTTGCCATAAGAGTCTTGTACTGAACCTCCTTAAGTCCTCCGATGTAGCCGGAGTGACGGCGGTAGTACTTCTGCTCAAGCTTCTTGCCTGTGAGAACTGCCTTGTCTGCATTGATTACTATAACGAATTCTCCGCAATCAACGTGGGGAGTGAATTCGGGACGGTGCTTTCCGCGAAGGATATTTGCCGCTGCTACTGCGGTTCTTCCCATGGGCTTACCCGCTGCATCGATAACATACCACTTACGCTCAAGCGTTTCTGCTTTTGCCATGTAAGTTGACATTTCTGTTTCCTCCAAAAATTTTATCTTTATTTTTTCATGCTTGCATATTATATCATGCAATATTATGCTTGTCAATAGCTTTTTTGAATTTTTTTCAATATTTTAATTTAGATATTTCATATCTCTCGTTTTCTCTCGTTTTCGTATCATTTCCTCTTAAATCCTCAACTTCGATTTCATTTTTATTTTTAACTTTTTCTCTGTCATAATCTGATTTTCCGCCGAATATGATTTAACATCTGAAATCTACGGAGGATAATTAAAAACCATGATAAACACGTATAAACCCGAAGGAAGACTCATTTCAAGTGTCCAAAACCACGAATACACCTCTTCCCTGCCTATGCTTGAACGCGCTATGGACGAGGGAAAAATACTTGAAGCTACCGTCCTTTTGTGCGACAGCGATCTCTCTCTTCACGTTGATCTGGGCGGCATAAGCGGTATCATCGCCCGCGAGGATGCGCTCTGGTGTCGCGAGGGCGAGGTACTTAAGGATATAGCCGTAATAAGCCGAGTGGGAAAGCCCGTATGCTTCAAGGTGACCGAGATACGAAGTGAGAACGGAAAGCCTGTTGCTATCCTCTCCCGCAGACTTGCTCAGCTTGAATGTATGAGAAATTATCTTTCTCTCTTAAACGCGGGAGATATAATCCCCGCTACGGTTACTCATATGGAAAATTTCGGGGCGTTTGTAGATATCGGTTGCGGTATATCCTCTTTGCTGTCGGTCGACTGCATATCTGTATCGCGCATATCACACCCCTCGGACCGTCTTTGCGTGGGTGACAAGATACATACCGTTGTAAAGAGCATAGACCGCGACAGCGGGAGAATTTTCGTTAGTATGCGTGAGCTTCTCGGTACTTGGGAGGAAAACGCCGCCGAGTTCGAGGCGGGGCAGACGGTTGCGGGGATTGTGAGAAGCATCGAGAGCTATGGCGTGTTTATCGAGCTTGCGCCAAACCTTGCGGGACTTGCCGAGATAAGAGAAAACACGCGCGACACCCAGATAGCGGTGGTGGGCGAATACGTTGCCGTATACATAAAGAGCATAATCCCCGAGAGAATGAAGATAAAGCTGGTTATGATAGACTCCTACAAGGGCAATCTACCTCCAAACACCTTGAAATATTTTATCGACACCGCACACACCTCGCACATAGACCGTTGGAGATACTCCCCCGAGGGAAGCCGAAAGCTTATTGAAAGTGTATTTTAAATAGGAAAGGCAGAGCGTTGCTCTGCCTTTTATCATTCATCGATTTTCTTGAGCCTTGCGTAAGTTCCCATAAGCTTCTTAGTACCAACGCTGTCAAAGATGACCTCGTAAAGCACGTCAGCACCCATAGGCTTGGCTGTAAGTATCTCGCCACGTCCAAAGGTCATATGCTTCACGATATCCCCCGCCTTAAAACTCTGCTTTGCGCTCTGATCGGGCTTTGAGAATATCGGTTTGCCGACTGTGACCTTTTCCTCGGTAAATGTGTTGGAATAGCTCGAGAAGGAATACTGCTTCGGCTTTGCCGAGGGCAGGTCTGCCCAAGCGTCATTCGCAGCTTTCTGCTTTTCAAGAAGCACTTCGGGAATCTCCCCAACAAATCTTGATACGGGATTATACGACGTCCTTCCGTAGAGCATACGGCGCTTGGTATGCACGATATACAGCTCGTCCTTGGCTCTTGTTATCGCAACGTAGGCGAGTCTTCTCTCCTCCTCCATCTCGTCGTCAGAGCCGAGGATATTCTGCATTCCGGGGAAAATTCCGTCCTCCATACCGGGCAGGAAGACCACGGGAAATTCAAGTCCCTTTGCCGAGTGTATCGTCATCATAACGACGGCATCCGCCGTTTCGTCGTATTTGTCCACGTCGGATATAAGCGCGTTTTCCTCCAAAAATCCTGTAAGCGTGGGGATCTCTCCCTCCTTCTTCATTCTCTCGGAGTAATCTATGATACCCGACACAAATTCTTCGATATTGTCAAGCCTGTCCTTCTCCTCCTCGCCTGCGTCGATAAGCATCTGCCTGTATCCCGAGCGGTCAAGCACCTGCTTTACAAACGCTTCAAGCGTGATGTCGGTGTCAAGCAGGGATATGAGGTACTCTATGAGCCTGGCAAATCCGAGCAATGTGCTCTCCGAGCGCTTGAGCGCCATATATTTGTCGGCATTTCTCACAACCTCAAACATCGAACAGCCCTGCTCGTCCGCTATCGCTTCTATAGCATCTATAGTTGTGCCGCCTATCTTTCTCTTGGGCTCGTTTATTATTCGCTTAAGCCTTTCATTATCTCTCGGATTATTAACCACCTGAAGGTATGCAAGAACGTCCTTAATTTCCTTTCGGTCGTTGAAACGCTGACCGCAAAGTATGCGATAAGGTATGCCACTCTTGGCAAAAATGCGCTCTATGACCTGCGACTGCGCGTTGGTGCGGTAAAGTATAGAGAAATCACGGTAGCTTCTCTTTCCGTCGGCGACGAGCTCGTTTATCGTGTCAACGATATAGTTCGCCTCGGCGTTCTGATCCTCGCTCAGCTTCAGCTTTATCTTATCGCCGTCCTCGCGCGCGGTAAAAAGGGTCTTTCCCTTTCTGCCCTTGTTGTTGGCGATGACCTCGTTTGCCGCGTCAAGTATCGGCTTTGTGGAGCGGTAGTTCTGCTCAAGACGAATGACCTTTGCGTTCTTGTACGCCCTGTCAAATTCAAGGATATTGGTTATGTCCGCGCCTCTGAATTTGTAGATACTCTGGTCGTCGTCGCCAACGACCATAACGTTGCCGTAGCCCGATCCCAAGAGTTTTGTAAGCACAAATTGCGAATGGTTGGTGTCCTGATACTCGTCAACACAAACGTATTTGAACTTGTTTTTGTAGTAGTCAAGAACCTCTTTGTCGTCACGGAGAAGCAGAACAGTCTGCATTATTATATCGTCGTAGTCAAGCGCGTTGCACTCGCGGAGCTTCTTCTGATATGCCGTGTATATTTTCGATATCTGGCGCAAGCGGTAGTCGCCCGCGTGCTCAAGAGCATACGTTTCGGGCGTGATAAGACGCTCCTTTGCCCTGCTTATCTCGGCCATTACCGATTTTATAGGCAGAGCCTTTTCGTCTATCCTGAGGTCCTTCATCGCCGCTATGATAGTCTTCTTGGTATCGTCGGTGTCATATACGGTAAAGCCGGGGGCGTAACCCACCCTATCCCCGTATTTGCGCAAGATCCTCATACATACCGAATGGAACGTGCCCGACCATATCGAGGTCGCCACGCTCTCGTCATCAAACGAGGATATGAGCCTGTTCTTTATCTCGCCCGCCGCCTTGTTGGTAAAGGTTATGGCGAGCATCTGCCAAGGGGCGCAGGGCTCGGTGATGAATTGCGGGAGTATCTGCTCGATCTCATCTACTGACAGCTCCACCGCGCGTTCGAGCGCAGTCACACTCTCCTCGGAGAGATCGCGCGGAAGCTTCTCGCCAAAGTAGGCGTTGCCGTATTTTATTATAAAGGCTATTCTTTTGACAAGGACGGTAGTCTTACCGCTTCCCGCGCCCGCAAGCACCAAAAGAGGGCCGTTTACGTTGAAAACGGCTTCTCTTTGGGCATCGTTAAGATTTGAGTAGACCTTGTCAAAAAGGCGTTTTTTGGCTCTTAGATATCTTTCTTCTATATTCATAAAATCCTCGTGGCCTATGTAATGATATAATATAATTTTAACATATAAGAGGATCTTTTTCAAGGTTTAAAATAAATTTGGGGATTAAAATAGATAGAAGTAGATTTGCTTACACCTCATCCGTCGCCTAACGGCGCCACCTTCTCCTACTGGAGAAGGCTTTTATGCGGACGATTCGTGAATCGCCCCTACATTGGGCGGGAGCAAGCCCCCGCCCTACGGTCTGTGGGTGAATTTTGGTTTTCTGATTTATATTTTGCCTATTTGTTTATTTTTTGGGGCGTCGAGGACGTCGCCCCCTACAATTTGAAATGTCCGTTGTGGTGAATTTCCCGGTAACAGATAATTTTAAAATTATAATTTACCTATAGGGGGCGACGTCCTCGACGCCCCGCACCATTAGGTAATACAATCCGGCTATAATTTTTATTTGTAGGGGCGATTCACGAATCGCCCGCGGACAACCATTGGTCGGTCGGGAGTCCCGACAGCCAATCTTCGGGGTAACTTACCTTTTTCGTTTATCCCGCCCCGAGATTCTTCGGTGCGCCTTTTCCTCGTTGTCATTCTCGAACGAAGTGAAGAATCCCGAGGAAAAGGCTTCCTCAAGAATGACGGCGGGGCGGGACGGGTATGACCCGCGGCAACAGATCGGGGTAGTTCGCCTTAATCAATTATTTGCACCCAATGGTGGGGGGTGTTTACTTTGCGGACGATTCGTGAATCGCCCCTACGTTGTGGGAGGATAATATCCTCCGTTACAATTTGTGAGTGACGTTTGTTTTTCTATATTATATTTTGCTTATTTGTTTATTTTTAGGGTCGTCGAGGGCGCCGACCCCTACCACTAACATTATAATCCAACTTCACCACGGTGTGGAAAACATTACCTTATAACCGGTAGGGGTCGGCGCCCTCGACGACCCATTAAACAATCATTACAAATAAACTTCATCACTGTAGCCAAAAATATTGTAAAAAGGTTTGGAGAGTGGCGGGTAAGACCCGCGGCAACACTTCGGGGTGGTTCCCACTATTCGCTCACTACCACCCGATGGTAAAAATAGTGTGAAAAGGTTTGGAGAGGGTTCAAGGGAGAACCTTTCCTTAAAAGGTTCTCCCTTGAAATAACAAAAGCCCACCGACAAGTGTCGGTGGGCTTGGTTGTTTAGATTAAGTAATTATTAGTTAAAGTTTAACTAATTAGTCCTCTTTCTTCTTGGAAACAACTGCAACGCCAAGACCAAGAACAGGAACTATTGCGAGAGCGGAAAGTGCTATGGACTTGCCGCATCCCTTTTCCTCAGCTGCT
>SVUJ01000001.1:0-24251 GCA_015063305.1 Oscillospiraceae bacterium
GAAAAACAGACAGACTTTCAGAGCGCACAAACCAAAGGCTCCCTTGTGTAAAGGGAGCTGACGCCGAAGGCGGCTGAGGGATTGTTTTACGATGAAATTTTTGCTTTTACAATCCCTCCGTCTTGCTTCGCAAGCCACCTCCCTTTACACAAGGGAGGCTCATCACCGCCCGATAGTACACCGAAAAGGTGTAACACACTATACCTTGCCATGCAAGGCGTGTGAAAAGGAGTACGAACAAAACGCTCGTACTCCTTTGACTTTTTCGGCAGGTAAAACCTGCTTTATGGAAGGCACCCCTTGACATTCCTCTTATTCTCCTCAAAATCTTGACTTTATCGCGCGGATTTGGTAGAATATATGTATTATTTCGTTTAAATTTTTCAAAATCTCTTGAAAGGCGCTTTTTATGTCAATGAAAACTTGTGTTGCCGTTATCGGCGCGGGTCACGCGGGCATCGAAGCCGCGCTCGCTTCGGCGAGAACGGGTATAGATACCGTCCTCTTTACAATGTCGCTCGACGCGATCGCGAATATGCCCTGCAATCCCTCTATAGGTGGAACGGGAAAAGGTCATCTCGTATACGAGATAGACGCCCTGGGCGGAGAAATGGGCAGAGCCGCAGACGCGGTAACTCTCCAATCCCGCACACTTAACCTCGGCAAGGGCGCGGCGGTACACTCGAAGAGAATTCAGGCTGACAGAAAAGAATACCAAAAGGTAATGAAACATACGCTGGAAAAAACTTCCAATCTCCGCCTTGTTCAAGCAGAAATAGTAGATATCGGAGTAAGGGAGGGCGCTGTTTGCTCGGTCACGACCTCGCTCGGAGAGGTCTGGGAGTGCAAATACGCCATCATCTGCTCGGGAACTTACCTTAACGGACGAATTTTCGTTGGCAACGTCAACTATGCAAGCGGACCTGACGGAATGCTTGCCGCCACCTCGCTTTCCGAAAACCTCGAAAAGCTCGGCATAAAGCTTATGCGCTTTAAGACGGGCACACCCGCGAGAGTGCTTCGCAGCACCATAGACCTCGACTGCCTTGAGCGCCAGGACGGCGAGGAGAGCGCGATACCCTATTCGGCGCTCACCGATGAAGCCTTTTTTGAGAATTTCAGACAGATCCCCTGCCATATCGTCTACACAAATGCCGAAACACACCGCATAATCCACGAAAATATCACACGCTCGGCAATGTATTCGGGTCAGATACACGGAACAGGCCCGAGATATTGCCCCTCGATAGAGGATAAGGTCGTCCGTTTTGCCGACAAGGAGCGCCATCAGCTCTTCGTTGAGCCGGTCGGAGCTGACACCGAGGAGATGTATATACAGGGCTTTTCGACCTCGCTTCCGGTCGACGTTCAGCACGAGATGCTGGCTTCGCTCAAGGGATTTAAAAACGCGCAGATAATGCGCTACGCCTATGCCATAGAGTACGATTGCGCCGACCCCACACAGCTCTATCCCACCCTTGAATTCAAAGGGATTTCGGGGCTTTACGGCGCGGGACAGTTCAACGGCACGTCGGGCTACGAGGAGGCCGCCGCGCAGGGACTTGTGGCGGGTATAAACGCCTCCCTTAAGGAAAGAGGTCTACCACCTATGATACTTGAGAGAGCCGAGAGCTATATAGGAACACTCATCGACGACCTCGTTACCAAGGGCACGAACGAGCCCTACAGAATGATGACCTCGCGCTCGGAATACAGACTTCTGCTCAGACAGGACAACGCCGACGCAAGATTGACGCCCGAAGGCTATCGCGTAGGTCTTATAAATGAAGAAAGATACCAAAAATTCCTCGAAAAGCAGGGCGCGATAGAGGCAGAGGTAAACAGACTTGAGAACACCTACACGTCGGGCGCAAAGGCAAATCACTTGCTCGAGGCGCTCGGACAGCCCCCGCTCTCGAGCGGCGCGTCGCTTGCCGACCTTTTGCGCCGTCCCGCAATCACATACGCCGCGCTCGCCGAGATAGACCCCGAGCGCCCCGCACTTGAGAAAAGAGCGGTCATGACGGTAGAAACCTCGATAAAATACGCGGGATATATAAAAAGACAGCTATCCGAGGTCGAGCGCCACGCAAGACTTGAGGCAAAAAAGCTGCCAGATGATATAGATTATAAGGCTATAAAGGGCTTGCGAATAGAAGCGGCTCAAAAGCTTGACAAGATACGCCCCGCAAGCGTGGGACAAGCATCAAGAATAAGCGGAGTAAACCCCGCGGATATTACAGTCCTGCTCATTTATCTGGGCATGAATTGAGGAAGAGATGACATACGAAATATTCTTAGAAGAAACAAAACACGCCTTCGCGCAAAACCCGTCAGTGCCGATGCCGACCGAGGAACAGATAGAAAAGCTTTGGCGCTTGACCGACATAATGCTTGCGGTAAACGAGCAGATGAACCTCACCACGATAACAGATCGTTCACAAATTGTCCTCAAACACTATGTGGATTCGCTCACCGTGAGCAAATATATACCCCAGAACGCGAAAATAATAGATATCGGCTGCGGGGCGGGATTTCCGTCCTTGCCGCTCGCGATATGCCGTGAGGATCTGCAGATAACCGCGCTTGACAGCACAGCAAAGCGAATAAACTACGTAAACGACACCGCGCAAAAACTCGGACTTGAGAACCTCAGTGCCATAGCCGCAAGAGCCGAGGACGAAGCGAAGAAGCCCGAGAAGCGCGAGAGATATGACCTTGCGGTAGCAAGAGCAGTTGCCGATCTTCCCGTGCTTTGTGAGCTTTGCTTACCGTTTGTAAAGCTTGGCGGAAGATTTATTGCTATGAAAGCCGCAAAGGGCGACGAGGAATATTCGCGCTCGGAAAGAGCTATAAAGCTCTGCGGGGGCGCTGACGCGCAGATAATAGAAGCCGACATCACCGACAATGGCACGGAATATGAAAAAAGAAGGCTGATAATTGTGGAAAAGCGCGAGAAAACGCCGAAAATTTATCCGAGAAATTTCGCACAGATATCCAAAAAACCGCTTTAAAAGCGGTTTTTTCTTTTCGCTTGGCAGAAATCTTCCTTATATATAACAGCACCCGTCTTTACTTTACATTATCCGACAGCGGGATATAGCAAAATCCACGAGCTCTTTTGTGTATAATCTTCTTGTACAGCCAAAATTGTTTCACGTGAAACATCAACAAAGGAGAAGAAAAAATGACAGAATTCAAATATTTCAAAAGAAGAGCCGTTGAAGAATACCCCATATCCTCGCACGTTCTGCAAATAAAAACAGACGATATCCGCCCCAACCGCGCACAGCCGAGAGCCGATTTCGACAATAATTCGATGATACGCCTTGCCGATTCTATAAGAAGATACGGCATAATCCAGCCCTTGACGGTCAGAAGATCGGACGCGGACGATATATACCCCTACGAATTGGTCGCGGGAGAGCGCAGATTGCGCGCCGCGAGAATGCTTGGATATTTCACCGTGCCTTGTATAGTAGTTGAAGCCGACGAAAGAATGTCGGCGGAAATGGCGATAATCGAAAATCTGCTGCGAAAAGACCTCAATATGTTTGAACAAGCTTATGGATTTAAAAACCTCATAGAAAACTATGGTATGACCCAGGACGAGGTCGCAAGAAGAATGTCGCTCAGCCAGTCGGCGGTAGCGAACAAAATAAGGCTTTTAAGGCTGAGTGATGCCGAACAGAACGCCATTCTTGAATATGAACTATCCGAGCGCCACGCAAGAGCGCTCTTGAAAATAGAATCCGAAGAGCTCAGAATGGAGGCTATCCGCTATATAAACTCACTTTCTCTCAACGTAATAAACAGCGAACAGTATATAGAATCGCTTCTGAGGCGCGCGGAACAGAAAGACCCCGTCAACCAAGCAAAGACAGAGCCCGCCAAAGAGAAAGCGACCCTTAGATTGGTAGAAAGCATACGAAAGAAGGTAGACGCGCTGAACAAGCAAGGGCGTGATGCCTCTGTAAACGTATCTTCGACAGAAAAATATACCGACGTGCATATAAGGATAGCTAACTGATTTATAAGTGCTGTCTTTGCCATCACCATTGTTTCACGTGAAACATAGATCTGTTTCGGTTCTGTGTTTCACGTGAAACATTTTTGTTCTCGGGGCGTTGTTTCACGTGAAACAATCTTTGTGAGCAAAATAAGAAAAATATATAAAAATATTGCCAAACCCTTGCTTTTTAGAGAAAAATGTGTTATAATCGTATATCAAATATCACTTTTTCAGAACGGCGGATATCCTTCGCCGTTGAAAGGAATCTATAAATGGGAAAAATAATATCGTTTGCTAACCAAAAGGGCGGCGTGGGCAAGACTACTTCCTGCGTAAATATCGCCGCTTCTCTCGGAATTCTCGGTTACAAGGTGCTTATAATCGACCTCGACCCTCAGGGTAACACCACCAGCGGTGTGGGTATCCCCAAGAGAGGTATGAAGGGCGGCACAAGAGAATTTCTCTCAGGCAAAATGTCCGCTGAGGAGGTAATTGTTGAAACTCCCTTTGAAAATCTTTGGGTAATACCCACAAATACCGCGCTTTCGGGCGTTGATATCGACCTCTACGACGCCGAGGACACCGAAAACAGAATGAAAAACGCGCTCAATCCCATAAAGGATAAGTTCGATTACATTCTCGTTGACTGTCCCCCTTCGCTCGGTATGCTCACAATAAACGCTTTCACCGCGAGCGACGGCGTTGTTGTGCCTATGCAGTGCGAATTCTATGCGCTCGAGGGTCTTTCACAGCTTATGATAACCATAAACCGTATTCAGAAGCTCTATAACCCCGATCTCGGCGTTTGCGGCATACTCATAACTATGTATAACGGCAGACTTCTGCTCTCTATGCAGGTAATGGCTGAGCTCCAGAAGCATTATTCGGACAAGCTCTTCGAAACCAAGATATCCAGAAACGTAAAGCTCACCGAAGCTCCCGGCTTCGGCAGACCCGTATTTTATCACGACAAGAACTCTAAGGGCGCTAAGGAATACCTTGAGGTCGCCAAAGAGCTCAGTATGAGAATATAAGGAGGAATATCATGCAGAAAAAACCGTCAGGCCTCGGTCGCGGTCTCGGAGATCTGCTCGAGGATAACTCCCCCGTGCTCTCGCGCAACAGCAGCGCGAAGGTCGTTATCCGTACGGAGGAAAAGAAAATCACCGTTTCAACTGCCGAAATATACGAAACAAAACCCAAAAATAAGAGCCTTAAGGCTAATTTCAGATAAGGAGTAAGGGCGATGGCTAAAAAAGCAGGCGGACTCGGAAGAGGGTTCTACGACATTTACGACGATAATAACTTTGAAAAGGGTTCAAATCAGACCATAAGAATAGCCGATATCGAGCCCAGACGCGACCAGCCGCGTAAGACCTTTGAGCGCGAGGCGCTTGAGGCTCTGGCTGATTCTATCGCGGTCTACGGCGTTCTTCAGCCTATAATAGTAAAGGAAAACGAGGCCCTTCCCGGCACTTACGAGATAATCGCGGGCGAGCGCCGCTGGAGAGCGTCAAAAATGGCGGGACTTACAGAGATCCCCGCAATAGTTTTTGACGGAGATGAGCTCAAGGCGGCTCAGGTAGCGCTTATAGAGAACATTCAGCGAGAGGATCTCAGCCCCGTTGAAGAGGCTCTTGCATACGGAGCGCTTATAAATAAGTACGGTCTTACACAGGAGCAGGTCGCAAAGCAGGTCGGAAAGAGCCGTTCTGCGGTGGCAAACGTGCTCAGACTTCTCAATCTCCCCGAGGAAGTCATTGAAATGCTCAAGGACGGAGAGATAACCGAGGGACACGCGAGAGCCCTTCTCGGTCTTGAGGACGAAGAGGATATCATCGACCTGGCAAAGAGAATCCAGCCGAACGCTATGACCGTTCGCTCGGTAGAATTCGCCGTAAGGCGCATAAACGAGCGCAAATACGAGGACAGCGAGGCAAAGGCTCACCCTCAGGTGACCGTACATATGCGTGAGCTTGAGCGCAGAGCTATGTCCACGCTCGGCAGAAAGGTCAGGATCTCTCGCTCCACCAAGAGAAAGGTGGTAGAGCTTACATACGACAACGACGAGGATCTCGAGGCTCTGCTCGTATCTCTCTGCGGAAACAATATTTTCAGCGAAACACAAGAATAATCACAAAGGAAGGTTAAGAAAATGTTAGATATCAGATATATAAAGGAAAATCCCGACGAGGTAGTGGCAAGACTTCAGAAAAAGGGCAAGGACGCCAAAGAGGATATAGCCGAGATACTTGAACTTGATGCCAAGAGAAGAGCGCTCATATCGAGCACCGAGGCTATAAAGGCTGAGCAGAACAAGACAAACAAGCTCATTCCCCAGTACAAGAAGGAGGGCCGCGACGTTTCCGAGATATTCGCAAAGATGAAGGAGCTGTCGGCTCAGGTAAAGGCTGACGAGGAAACTCTCAAAGAGGTAGAGCTCAAGTTCAACACCCTTATGCTCGGACTTCCCAACCTTCCCGACGAGGATCTTCTTGCGGGCGGCAAGGAGAACAATCAGCCTCTGCGCTACTTCGGCGAGCCCAAGAAATTTGATTTTGAGCCCAAGAACCACGTTGATCTCTGCACCGATCTCGGTCTTATCGACTACAAGAGAGGCGCAAAGCTCTCGGGCGCTGGATTCTGGATATACAGCGGTATGGGCGCTAAGCTCGAGTGGGCGCTGCTCAACTACTTTATCGAAACACACCTGTCCAACGGCTTTGAGCTTATGCTCGTGCCCCACATGCTCGGCTACGAGTGCGGTCTTACCGCGGGACAGTTCCCCAAGTTTGCCGACGACGTTTACTGGCTTGAGACCGCCGAGGACGAGAGAAGACGCTTTATGCTCCCCACAGCCGAGACAGCGCTCGTATCTCTCCACAGAGATGAGATACTCACCGAGGCAGACCTGCCCAAGAAATATATAAGCTACACACCCTGCTTCAGACGCGAGGCGGGCAGCTACCGCGCGGACGAGCGCGGAATGGTAAGAGGCCACCAGTTCAACAAGGTAGAGATGGTACAGTACACTCTGCCCGAGAAGAGCGACGAGGCGTTCGAGGAGCTCGTCACCTGCGCTGAAAATCTCGTTAAGGGACTTGGATTCCACTTCAGAACCGTTAAGCTCGCGGCTGAGGACTGCTCGGCTTCTATGGCGAGAACATACGACATTGAGATAAACATTCCCTCTATGGACGGCTACAAGGAGGTTTCCTCTGTATCCAACGCGAGAGATTATCAGGCGCGCAGAGGTATGATGAGAGTCAGAAGAGATGACGGCAAGATAGACTTCGTTCACACTCTGAACGGCTCGGGTCTTGCGACCAGCCGTATCCTTCCCGCGCTCGTTGAGCAGAACCAGCTCGCAGACGGCTCTGTAGTAGTTCCCGAGGTCCTCAGAAAGTATCTTGGAACTGATATCATAAGAAAGTAATTCCCATTATTTGGAAATATATGTTGAAAATCGAATTTACCAAGGTTGATTGCAGAAAGGAGGCAGCGCGGTGAGAAGATTTTTTGCTCTGACTATACCCGAAGAGGAGTACACTCTGTGGGAAAAGTTTAAAATGACGATATTCCCCGAGCCTAAGTCAGTGCCGGGCGATGACACGACTATATGGCAGGATCTGTGGTACTATATCTACACGAACTATATCTATCCCGAGGATATCTATTACGAAAATCTCAAGCTTTCGGGCGGCTCGATGGCAAACCTGAGAAATATTCTTTTCGGTCTGCTCTTTGGTCTTGTAATAGCCTCATTTGCAATGACCTTCAACAAAAGAGTGCTGGGCAACTTCGTGCGCAAGGTGCTTTCTGCCGAGGCGCTCTCGCCCGAGAGCGCGAAAACGCTCGAGGAGCTTGGATTTAACAAGAACTATCTGATACGGCACGGCGTGCGACGGGGCACGAATATCCGCACTGTCGTAAAATGTCGAGAGGAAGAGGAATATAACGCCTCTCTGAGAGAAAAAATGCTGGAGTACGAGGAGAAGCGCAAGGCTGACCGCTCTCTGCCGCCCTTCAAGTGGGTGGACTATGCCGTGGACGCCGACCGCGATCACTTCTATATCCCCGAGGAGAAGAAGTATTCCGCCGAGATGCGCTTTGAAAAGAGGGGCAGCTCGTGGGGTGCGCTCGTGTTCGTGACGATCATATCTATCGTCCTCTTCGCCGTCCTGTTCTTTGCGATCCCCGAAATCCTCAAGCTCGTTGACGGCTTTGTGGGAATGATAGGGTAGTGAGAGCAAGGGAAGCAAAGGGAAACCTTTTGAGGAAAGGTTTCCCCTTGACCCCTTCCAAACCTTTTCACACTTTTCGCCATCGGGTTGGAGCAAGCGAATAGTGGGAACTACCCCGATCTATTGCCGCGGGTCATACCCGCCCCTTGACCCCTTCCAAACCTTTTTAAACTATTTCACCATCGAGTTGGAGCAAGCGAATAGCGGGAACTACCCCGAGCTATTGCCGCGGGTCGACGTAGCGAAGCGGCGCGAGCGCAATGAATGACACCACAGTGCGGTGTCAGAACGCGAGCGTGACCGAACCGAACTGAGACGCTCCCGACGAAGTCGGGTGAGGGAGAGTGCGTTACAATAATATTAAGCTAATTTTAATATACCGCCCTCTCCTTCCGTCACGGCTTACGCCGTGCCACCTTCCTCCCAGAGGAAGGCTATAAATCAAAACCTCATTATAGGGGATAAATTATGATAAACAAACGAACCGCCGATGAGCTTCGTCCGAAAAATTTTGATGACATTGTTGGACAGGAGCATCTGTTCGGCAAAAACGGCGTCATCAGAAAAATGATCGGCGCGGGAAGAATAACCAATATGATATTCTACGGTCCTCCCGGCACGGGAAAGACCACGGCGGCTGAGATAATCGCCAAGGAGTCGGATATGGTCTTCCATAAGCTCAACGCCACCTCGGCGACCCTTGCCGACGTGAAGAATATTCTCAGCACCACCAATTCAATATTCTGTACGGGCGGGATCCTGCTCTATCTCGACGAGATCCAGTATTTCAACAAGAAGCAACAGCAATCCTTGCTTGAATACATAGAGGACGGTCGTGTCACGCTTATCGCGTCAACCACCGAAAACCCGCATTTTTACGTTTACAACGCTATCATTTCGCGCTCCTCGCTCTTCGAGTTCAAGCCCGTCGCGCCCGCCGATTGCGCTCGCGCGCTCCGTAGAGGGCTTGATTATCTGAACCGAGAGAACGGTACACAGAAGACGGCGGACGAGGACACCCTCGTTTATATCGCCAAGAGCACAGGCGGCGACGTAAGGCGCTCTATCGTACTGCTTGAGAACGCCTATTTCGCGGCGGACGACACTCTGACGGCGGAGATAGTTGACGGATTTAACGTGAGGGTCGGAAATTTTGACGACGACACGCATTTCGATCTGCTCTCCTGTCTGCAAAAGTCGATAAGGGGGTCTGACCCCGACGCGGCGGCGTTTTATTTGGCAAAGCTACTATCCTTGGGTGAGCTGATATCGGTCTGCCGAAGGCTTCAGGTCATCGCAAGCGAGGATATCGGCGCGGCGTACCCAACGGCGGCGGCGATAACGCGCGCGTGCTGCGAGTCCGCCAAGGAGCTTGGAATGCCCGAGGCAAGGATACCGCTCGCAAACGCGGCGATAATGCTCGCGACAGCACCCAAGTCAAATTCGGCGTATAACGCGATAAACGCGGCTATGGAAGACGTTGAAAAGGGACTTGGAAGAGAAGTCCCCGCGCACCTGCAAAGTCCGTTTTTCAAGGGATACAAGTATCCGCACGACTATGCGGGGCACTACGTAGAGCAGCAGTATCTTCCGAAAGACCTGAAGGACAGAAGATACTACGAGTTCGGTGAGAACAAGACCGAGCAGGCGGCAAAAGCCTACGCGGAGAAGATAAAGGGAAAGAGGTTGTAAAAATGATAGAATTTTACCGTAAGCATAAGGAAGTAATATTGTACATAGTTTTTGGCGTTCTGACCACTTTTGTGGGCTGGGCGGTCTACTTTGGAACACTGAGTTTGCTCAAGCTGACGTTTGGCCTTGCGGCAGACGTGACCACAGGCGGACTTTACTTCGCTCTTTACACCGTGGCGCAGGTGCTCCACTGGATAGCGGCTGTGCTGTTTGCCTTTTTCACCAACCGCAAGTGGGTGTTTACCGATGCGGATAAGAACGTTTCGGTATTCCGACAGCTGGTTATATTCGCCTCGGGCAGACTTGCGACCTTCGGCGCGGATTTCCTTGTAACTTACTTTGGAACTATGGCGCTTGTAGCGCTGATACCCGCATGGAACAGCGTAGCGTTTATGGGAGTTGATTGGAATTTGAACGAGATCGGAGCAAAGCTGGCGGCGGCGGTTATCGTGCTTGTATCGAATTACTTTTTCAGCAAGCTGTTCGTATTTAAGAAGAAGAAGGATAGCGAAGAGGGCTGAAAAGGCGACAGGGTCGAAAAATAGGGCGAGAATAAAAAATAAAAAAGCAAAAACATATTGACAAACCGATAAAAATCGGGTATAATAAACAACGCAAGCTTGAAAAACGGCGGCTTGCGCTACGGAGAAGTACTCAAGAGGCCGAAGAGGCGCCCCTGCTAAGGGTGTAGGTCGGGTATACCGGCGCGAGAGTTCAAATCTCTCCTTCTCCGCCAAAACAAAGGGACATCGCAACAGCGGTGTCCCTTTGTTTTGGCGGAGGGAGCTTTGTCCTCCTGTTCGCGCCGTTTTGCGAAGCAAAACGGCGCGGGTAGCAAGGCAAAAACGATTGAGTATCGTTTTTGGCGAAGCGAAACCGCCGGGAGCAAGGAGTTGAAGGAGCGAGTGTACCGAGCGACGCGCAACGACTATGCGACGGTGGCGGGATTCAAATCTCTCCTCTGCTATACGGTGGTTTGGCGATAGAATTGTTGACAATATACCGCGTGTATGATAAAATTATGGAAACGGGCGAACAATTAAAGTCTTATAAAGACAGAGAGCCGTCCCACGTGTTCATGCTTAAATATGAGAATTTTTAGGAAAAAATATGAAATTTGTTATTTCAAAACACGAAAGAGAAATTATAGAAAGATTTAAATTATCAAAATATCCAAGCATATATAAGACTGATAGAACAGACAATATTTTATTTTTAGAATTGGTTGATTTTGATGTATGTTCTTATCTTCTAAAAGAGAGAATGATTAATAATGATCAATACGAACATATTTTAAATGAATACCAGACATATTTGATGAATGTAAACACAGACCATTTTGATGAATATGCGTTAAATCACTACAAAAACATCGTGCAGATAATGGATATTTTCAAAAAGTATTATGACAATTGAACATCGCGAACACAGGTGACGGCTCTATGTCTTTTGCCATTAATGGAGGTAGAATGTGGAAATAATAAAGTATATTTTATCCTGTATTTGTGGTTGTTTTGATGCTTTAACCGGCAAAGGTATGAGCGGAGGCATTAAAGAAGGCGCAATTGGTTTAGTTGCTATAGCGACTATTATATCGCTCTTCTTTATCTCATTTATTGTATTAGATCGAAAAACAAACCTCAACTATAAATTTAAACTTCTTTCTTCTATAGCAATAACTCTTTTAGTAATAATATTTATCGTGTTTTTGTTTATATTGATTGGAAAAATATTTTGAGGGAAAGAACCTCCGGGACCCGTCCCCTGGGTTTAGGAAGATGCTTGCTGTATTTATTATTGAAGGAGTAGGAAGAGAAATTTATGGTAGAATTAGCTCTCAGCTTAACCCAAACGGAAACTTTATTGGAATCTAATATGTTAGGCGCTTTAATTGCTTCATATTTGTTTTTATTATCAATTATATTTGTATCGTTCTTGAATATTTATTCGATAGATAAATATGAGTTTCTAAATAATAAGCAAAAATGTTTTGAGTTTAAATATAATATGTTTTTTATAATTGCATATTCAAAAGAAAAACATATTATTTCTAAGAAAACATTTATATTAGAATTGATTGGTTATTTGTTGTCAATTGTGTCTATAACAATGTTCATCTGTTCATTTAAGCAAGAAGTGACAATTTCATTTATATCATTAGGAATTATTGCATTATTAGTTATTGCTTTTGGATGCACTACCGGTAGTATTTATGGAAAAATTAAAAAATAAAACAGCAACACAGGGAACTTTTCTCTGTGTTCTTTCTAATTTCGCGGACGGCGGGGGTCGGAAGTCCCGACAGCCAGCGGGGAGCCCCCGCGGGCAAAGAACGGAGAGGTTCGCATTAATTGTTTATAATCTTCCTCTAAGGTATTTTCACCGTCGGGTTGGAATTAAGAGATAGGGATAATTACCCCGAGCTATTGCCGCGGGTTTTACCCGCCCCGATGGTGAAGTATTGCTTATGAACACCCGGGACGCTTCTCTGTCTTGACAGATCGCAGTCCTTTTTATGTGGCATGGAGCTGTGTTTAGAGAATTTTTGCTCTTTTCCCTGGTTTTAAAATTATTCTGAGCTTGATATTTTTCATACACATTTACCAAAAATGTATCCTTCAAGACCTTGTTTTTCTACTCTCTTGTGACTTTTGGACAAGAGCGATGGCTGCTTTTTGGAAAATTTTGTACAATATGTCGATTTATCCGTCGTTCTGCTATTTTTGCTAAAAAAGCTTTTTGCCGTTTTGTCGCTATCCCCTAAATTGTGAACAAGAATGCTTCCGTTATTTGGAAATCTATGTTAAAAGCTTCCAATTTCTCGCTTTTGTGAATTTTTCCGCACTTGCAAAGTTAGGAATTTTGTGATACAATATGAAAAAATTAACTACAGATGTTATATTTTCTTATGATATGGTGAAGTGATTGGCGATGGTACATTCGCCTTTTTCGCTTTCTTTAGGGGTTTTTATGTTATATTTTGGAATCATTCTTTTATTGTCAACTTTTTTTGTGATAGCCTTTTGGGCTCTGACAAATAAATTCCCTCAGAAATTAAATATTGCTTTTAAAGTCGCGGTCTTACTCTTTTGTGCTATCGGATTCTTCCGTTTTATGCTATCGGACTCTTTCATGTTCGTTATAAACGGCGGCTATTATGCGGAAACGTTTTACGAGGCTACAGACCCCTTGCAAACCTTCCTGCGTTGGGGTTATTATCTCAATTACGCTGTGCTTCCAATGGCGGTTTTCTTTGATAGTCGAGTATTCCGAAATATCGCATCCTACATATGCCTGCCTTTTTCACTTCTTAGCGCCTTCTTCTTTAATGATTACATGGTCTATTTTCTCTCCCCCGAGGGAAGAGGCCTTCACCTGAACCCCAGCTTCCGTTACGCATATTTTGTTGTCGAGCTCGCTATTGCCATCGCGATTCCGATCCTGATCCAGATTTGCTATCGACATTTTTTCCGTATCAGAAGCGGTCGGGAATGGCTCAACTTTATCCTTGTTCTTCCCGCCGTGGTCTTGCTGATGGTTCCCGTATACGTTCCGCAATCACTTATAGGATACTCAAGCATGATCGCATCCAAGGGCTCGGATTTCCACACGGCGTGGATAGTAATTCTGACTATAGTGACCTTTGCTCTGTATTTTATATTCCGATTCCGACCCTATCGGGAGCGCTATATGCTTTGCGTTTTTCTGACCGTCGTTCTGTTCTTCCATTACGATTCGCTCTACCTGATGGGCTTCAGCATACCGCGTCTTCCCATTCAGCTTTGTAATTTGGCGGCGTATCTATATTTGATCGCCATCCCCTTTAAGTGCGAAAAGCTTTTCCATTTCTGCTTTATCGCCAATCTCACAGGCACTCTTTTGGCTATTTTTTTGCCCGACTTCGTTCCCGGCGCCTTCGGGTTCTGGACTATGCACTTCACACTTGAACATTCCTTGGTACTGATGGTCCCCGTGCTCTGTATGGCGCTGCGCATATTCCCGCGCATCACGCTGCCTGCACTTAAGCATTCCTTTATCGGTTTCTCAATATATTTTGTTTTCTGTCTGATCTCGGGAACTATACTCAACGGCTACGCAGACGTGACGGGATTTGAGGTAAACTATTTCTTCCTGTTTGACTTAGACGAAGCTTTCGCCGTCTTCCCGATGTTCACCTTTACAGAACGCATACATTGGCAATTTGGACGTTTTGAGGTCTATCCGCTTTTCGTTCTGATGATATATACTTGTTTCCAACTGCTTTGTGTATGCTATTATCACGCGGTTCGTTGGATCTATCGATTTGAGGACGATCACCTCGCACTGCGCGGCTCTGCTATTGAGCTGTACGAAAAGCGAACGGGAAAAATTTCCCGCCGCAAAAAGGAATTTGTTGATTAAAGCAAGGAGTTCTATGTATGGTAGAAATTAAGAATCTGACAAAAAGCTACGGAAACTCCACCGTCAAGGCGGTAGAAGATCTTTCAATATCTTTGCGCCCGGGCGAGATATACGGTTTTCTCGGCTCAAACGGCGCAGGTAAAAGCACTACAATCAAGTGTCTTGTTGGCATCTATCCCTTTCAGGACGGTGACATCTTAGTTAACGGTGTTTCTATAAAAAACAATCCCCTTGATGCAAAGAAGCAGATAGGTTACGTTTCCGACAATCACGCAGTCTTTGAGCGTCTGACAGGCCGTGAATATGTCAATCATATTGCCAACCTGTATCGGGTAGATATGGCTGATGTTGAAGAGAGGGCGAACCGTCTTTTGAAGATATTCAAGCTTGAGGAGGCGTTTGACCGCCCCATCAAGAGTTATTCACACGGTATGAAGCAAAAGATTACCGTTATTGCGGCGCTTGTTCACGATCCCAAGCTCTGGGTCTTGGACGAGCCTCTGACAGGTCTGGATCCTCAAAGCGCATATCAGCTTAAAAAAGTTATGAAGCAGCACGCCTCGGAAGGGAACACCGTGTTCTTCAGTTCCCACATTCTTGATGTGGTCGAAAATCTGTGCGACCGTTGCTGTATCATAGAAAAAGGACATCTTCAAGGCGTTTACGATCTCAAGGAATTAAAGCAAGAGGGGCGCTCTTTGGAACGTATATTTATGCGCGTGACCGGTGAGCTCGCTGACGGCGAGGAGCTTTGATATGAGTATGATATTGGATCTTCTGCGATTGCAGATAGACAACAAGACCGACCTTTTTAAAACGACGACCCCTAAAAAGATGGTGATCTCCATCTTTAAGCTCCTGCTGGTAATGATCGCCGGCACAGTGGGTGTGGGATTATTGCTCTTCCGCATCTTCTCGCTTGGTATTCATATCAATGCGGAGATGCTTGCCATAGTTCTGTTGGTAGTTCAAGGGGCTTCGATCTGCTTTGCCGTTGGACACATTATCAATACCCTTTATCTGTGCCACGACAATGAAATGCTTATATGCCTGCCAATCACACCCAATCAGCTTTTCCTTTCAAAAATTCTGATGCTATATTGTAAGGAGCTTGGCGTGAACGCTATGATTTCACTGCCACTCTTTATATCACTTGGTTTTTTGGGGAATGCTGGCGTATCCTTCTATCTTTCTATTCCCATTCTTTTGCTGGTATTTCCTTTCCTTTCGATTGCAGTTGCCGCGCTGCTCAGTCTACCCGTTATGGCTGTCATTCGTTTTTTGAAGCCGCGGCCCCTGCTCTCGATAATAGCTATCCTTGCGCTCGTTGGTGCGTGTCTGTTTGGATATCTGAGCTTGATAGGAAGCTTTGCCGAAAGCTTTAATATTGCAAGCAAGCAGCTTGAGACCGTCCGCAGCATCAATGCAAAGGTTCTTGCCGTTGGCGGTAAGCTTCCCCTGTATTTTCAGATCGCCTCCGCAATGCTGAGCTTTGGAAAATGGTATTTCTTTTCTGTCTACCTGGCAATAGCCGCCGTAGTATTTACTGTAACCATTCTCTTCATTCGTCCGTTCTTCTTCAGAATTGCGATGACAAGTCTTGAAAACACGACAAAAGTAAAACTTCGCGTTGGTCGTTTTAAAAAGAGCTCCCCCTTCCTTAGCCTTATCGGCAGAGAAATACGCTGTATTTTCCGATCTCCGACAGATATATTTGAATATTTTCTATTCACTTTGCTGATGCCTTTTATCGTATTTTCTTACGACAAGCTTCTGATGTCTATTACGGTCAATCAGGCAGGTGTCAATATGATCGCGGGTTCTCACGTGATGATCGTGGCAATTCTTGCCATGCTCTCCAACATCGTGTCAGCCTCGGCAGTTTCCCGCGAGGGAATCAATTTCCACACCACGAAGATCATTCCCGTTACCTTCTTCGAGCAGATCTTCGCAAAGCTTACCTTTAACGTCATCTTTACCCTTGGTGCGCTTATCCTTACGATGATCATTTCCTTCTTTATCTACCCTGCATGGCAGATCTTTCTGGGAACGGTTGCCGTTGCATTTGCCGCCGTGGGGCATATCGCTTGGAGCATTGATATGGATATCAAAAACCCCACGATCAACCTTCAGGGAAACGAAGAGGCGGCCAATGCCAGCAAGAGTACGCCCAAGAGCCTGCTTTCCGGTTTGATCATCGGTTTTTTGATGGGCCTTTTGGTCATTATGTATTCGGGCGGCGGAGATCCCCTTACGGCGTATCTGCTTTTGATCGTGGCATCTATCATCTTTGCGGTATATCGACTGCGGATGCTCGTTCTGCGTATCAATCTTTGCTACGAAAAAATAGAAATGTGAGATTATCATGAAAAAAACAGTTATTCTCATTCTCATTCTTTTGCCCATCGTTCTCGTCATCACCATTGCCTTTGCAGGCCGAATTCTCTCCTTGTACCACCACATTCCCGTGGAGAGGGTAGAGTTCATTGACGACGTTGGAGACGCATTGGATGACGAGTATTTATTTGTTATAAACGTCGGCGAGAGCAAGCCGACCGCCATTCGCATATTTCCTGAAATGGCATCTAACCAAAAGGTATCCTACGCTACGCAGGATGAATCGATATGCAGCGTGGATGCCGAAGGCAATATTACGGGTGTTGCCATAGGAAGTACTACCATTCTTGTTACCACGTCTGAAGGAAACAAGACCGATATGTTAAACGTATTGGTGGTTGCCGAGCACGTTACGGGCATTAGTCTTCCGTATTCGGAGCTGACGATGACACCGGGAGAGCAAGGACGCATCCTGCCGACTGTTGAGCCATATACGGCTCTGAACAAGAACGTCACCTTCACGACGAGCGATAAATCCATCGTTTCGGTAAGACCCGGCGGTCAGATCACCGCTCACAAGCCCGGAACGGCAACTATCACCGTCACAACACAGGAAGGTGGACTCAGCGCAAGCTGTACGGTTACCGTTATCGAGGGCACACCGCCTCTCTCCTTTGATATGACCGGAGCATCGAACGTTTCAAGCGGAGAAAACGGATATATTGTGAAGGATACAACTATCGATCTTGCCCCTTATCTGAAATATGACAGCGAGAAGATCGATCCTGACACCATTTCCTGGCGAGTTTCCGCGGGTAGCAACGTTGCCTCTTTGAGCGGTACTACTCTATCCTTCAAAAAGATGGGTATTGTAACCGTTACTGTTTATGTAGGTGATGTTAATGAGCCCACGTACTCGGCGGAGATAAAGCTGTTCTTCCAGCCGTAAACACTATTACAAGATTATAACGCGCCCGCCATACGGGCGAGCGCGTCAATAATAAAAAAATTAAGGAGATTTTGTTATGAACACGATAAAAAAGTGGTCCATTCTTTGTTTGGCGGTGCTGATGCTGCTTCTCTTTGTAGCTTGCGACACCACCGACGAGCCCACCCCAACGACTGCTGAGACAACAACCTCTGAAGTCGTTCAGACAACACCGCCCGCCACTACCGAAGGTGAGCCTGAAACCACCCCCGCTGAGCTTATCCTCACAGCAGATAAAGCTACTGCCAACGTAGGTGAAACAGTAACCTTTACCGCGGTTCTCAAGGCGGGTGAGGAAACCTCTGCGCCCGACAGCGTAACTTACACAATCGTTGACGGCGCCGCTCATGCGTCGATCGCCGACAACAAGCTGACCATAGCACAGACTGCCTCGAACGGCGTTGAGATCAAGGTCAAAGCCACTTCGGGCGATGTAGAATCCAACGTTGTTTCGGTAATAGTTGTAAAGCCCTTGACCGCAATTACAATTTCGACCGATGCGTCAAGCGAGCTGACTCGCGGAGCGGGTATCATACTTAAAAAAGAGCTGACTCCTGCCGACAGTACAGCCGCCGTTACCTGGACATTGGTAGAGGGAAGTGATGCCGCTTCGATCGTGGGCGACGTTCTCGTTGTAAGCCAGACAGCCGCTGACGGTGCTACTATAAAGGTAAAGGCTGTTTCGGGCAACATCGAGAGTAACGTTCTTACCTTTACCGTAGACGTTCCTGATACCGTTATCCCGCTGACTTCTCTTTCTATCTCATCCGATACAACGGGCGAGCTGAACCCCGGAGCAGTCGCACTTATCAACGTAACGAAGGTTCCCGCAAACACTACGGACCTCGTTAACTGGGTATTGGTTGAGGGCAGCGAGTATGCCTCTATGGCAGGTAACGTTCTCGTTGTAAGCCAGACTGCTGCTGACGGAGCTGCCATCAAGGTAAAGGCTGTTTCAGGCAGCATAGAAAGTAACGTTCTTACCTTTACCGTAGACGTTCCCGACAACAGAGTTCCGCTGACCTCCCTTTCAATTTCGTCTGACAGTACGTCAGTCAACCGCGGAGCTGCCAGCGTTATCACCTTGACTAAGACCCCCGTAAATACCACTGACCTTGTTACATGGGAATTGATAGAGGGTAGCAACATCGCCACGATGGCAGACAATATTCTCGTTGTCAATCAGAATGCCGTTGGCGGCTCTGTTATCAAGGTCAAGGCAATTTCGGGCAGTATAGAAAGTAACGTCCTTACCTTTACCGTTGCTTACTCACAAGAGGAGATCAATAACTCCCGTTACTTTATGAGCTTTGACGAGGACTCGATCACCTTCGATAAGAACGGAACCTTTGCTCCTCTGTTAAACGTTACCGTCTACAATTACAATTTTGAAGAGATAACAGACTGTGTTATAGATTACACTATCCAATCGGGCAGCGAATTCATTTCTCTTACCCCCAACGGATATGCTTGCTCGTTGACCGCACTCGGTCACGGTACTGCAACCGTTCGTGCGACCATTCGCGGCACTACAGTAACCGAAACTGCTACGGTTAAGGTCATAGTTCCTCCGCAGGTCATTAACCTGCCCGAGGTATTCCGCGAGCGTCCTAACCACAATTACTCCTTCTCAATGAGTAACCCTGATACACAAACGCCCTATACGCTTCCTTTCACTGCAACGGCTCTTGGTGAGCGCGTATGCACGGATATGACGGTAACCTTCACCCATGCGGACGGTTCTACAGGTGATGCTGTTGCAACGTATACGAACAACGCAATCACCTTCCATAAGGAAGGCATAGTAACGGCAACTGTAACGTCCAATTCGGGAAGCCGCAATGAAACTACCGTTTCCTATAAGTTTGACGTAAACAAGGGCTACAACGTTTCCACGTTTGAGGAGCTTAGAGCTCTTGCGGCAAATGCCAATTACACAGGCTCTTTGCCGATCAACCTCGTTGTTACACAGAAGCCTGTAGGCGCTACCAACTACACATACGGCTACGACCTCGTTCCCGCAACCGCACTGCTTGCTAAAGAGGCGCAGACCTTTGCCGATGTTATAGACGCTAACAAGAGCACTGTACGCTTTGTCAATAAGGGTGTTATTATCAACGGTAACCAGCACAAGATCGACGCATCTCAGTTGCGCGTTCCCACAGGCGATGAAATTTCAACTTACACCGCTCAGGGCGGAAGCTGGGGCGAGCACACTGCCCTCCTTCAGGTATATCCTTGGGTTGACGGCACAGCTCCTCTCGCTACATACCGTGTAGATATCCGCGATCTGACTGTAGTTGGAAACTGTCCCATAGACTATGACACTACTTCTTCAAGACCGGGCGGCGTATACAACCGCGGTATTTTGATCGGAGATCTTAACGAAGATCATCCTGCTAACTACTACTTGAGTATGAGCAACGTTTCGGCACAGGCTTGCCGCGTAGGTATGCGTCTGCTTCATATCGTTGACGGTCGAATAGACAATGCCAAGGTTGACAACTGCTTCTCGAACGGATTTGAGATCGGCGGCAGTATCTTAACGCTCAACAACACCACTTACGGTGCTTGCGGCGCAACGGGTATTGAGATCGTTCCCGAGCACAGCAACAAGGCCGGCACAAACCGCAATCAGAATCAGCAGGTCACCTATGCAGGAAACGTTACCTTTACCTTCTTGAATGACAACACCACCAAATACATGCAAAATTACACGATCGGTGGCACTTATACCGTTCCCGTAATTCTCAACGCTGCGTTTAACGATACGGCTAACCAACTCACCAACGAACAGATAGCGCATTTCGTAAATGCAGAAGGAAAGATCGGTTATGTAACCTTTAAGTTCCATGATGTTGGCACGGGTACTCCTAACACAAGTGAGATAATTTATCCCGGATTCCAGTCGGGTGGTATTATCAATGCCCGCGATCTGCCGAAGGACGGTTCTAAGGACACAACGCACGAATACATCGAGATTGATGTTATAGTTACAGGTCTTGGCGATGCAGGAAAGGCTTACTTCTACAATCACAATTACGTTCCCGCAAACTAATTAGGGATTAAACCCCGACAGCCGCCATTTGGGCGGCTGTCTTTTTGTATGGGTGAGTTATACTACCAAGTTCCGTTGCAGGGACAGGTGTCCCCGACTGTCCATTTCCAATCATTACAATTCAAACCTCATCACTGTAGCTAAAAACAGTGTGAAAGTTTTTTTGGGGGGTCGGCAGTGCCGACAGCCAAGCGGGTATGACCCGCGGGCAAAGATCGGGGGAGTTCGCCTTGTTCGTTTATCCCGCCCCGAGATTCTTCGGTGCGCCTTTTCCTCGTTGTCATTCTCGAACGAAGTGAAGAATCCCGAGGAAAAGGCTTCCTCAAGAATGACAGCGGGGCGGGGATCGGAAGTCCCGACAGCCAGCGGGGAGCCCCCGCGGGCAATATTCGGAGCAATTCGCCTTATCTGTTAATTCCCACCCGAAGGTGAAATTATAATTATTTCGTTTATTTGTGGTGACGATTGTTTTTCTATTTTATGTTTTGCTTATTTGTTTGTTTTAAGGGTCGTCGTAGGCGCCGACCCCTACCACGAAAATTATAATCTAACTTCACCACGGTGTGGCAGACATTATTTTATAACCGGTAGGGGTCGGCGCCCTCGACGACCCTTGTACAATCATTACAACCTAAACCTCATCACTGTAGCTAAAAACAGTGTGAAAGTTTTTGAAGGGGTCAAAGGGGGAACTTTTCTCAAAAAGTTCCCCCTTAAAAATATAGCTTATTTTTACTAAAAAAACAATAATTTATGGTCAAATTTTGTTGACTTAGATTAATAAATGTTGTATAATAGAGAAAATGGGTCGAAAAAGAAATCTATATATCTCGACCACAAAAAACGGAGGCATATTATGGCGAAAAATTTGATCTACGACATTCATGACAAGCCAAAATTCAGCAACATGCTCATCTTCGCGCTCCAGCAGCTGCTCGCGATCCTCGCGGCAACTATCGCTGTCCCCACTATCATCGGTATCCCCACTCAGATCCCCGCCGCTATTTTCGGCGCAGGTGTGGGTACTCTTATCTATCAGCTTTTCACTAAATTCAAGAGCCCCGTATTTTTGGGAAGCTCGTTCGCTTTTCTCAGCTCGCTCTCGGCAGGTCTGGCTTACGGATATTTCGGTATCCTTCTCGGCTCTGTAGTTGCGGGCTTGGTTTATGTGGTCCTCGCGCTCATAATCCATTTTGTAGGCACAGGCTGGGTAAGCAAGCTCATGCCCCCCGTTATCATTGGTCCTACCGTTACCCTCATCGGTCTTAGCCTTGCAGGCGCGGCTATGGGTGACATCGTTAAGGCTAACAGCTCGGCTATCCATTCGGGATACAACCTCGTTGGTCTTCTTTGCGGTCTTGTGACCTTCTTCACGGTCGTTATCTGCTCCACGCAGAAGAAATATACCATGCCCCGTCTTATACCCTTTATTATCGGTATCGGCGCGGGATATATCGCGGCTTCGGTATTCTCTGTGGTCGGTATGGTCGCTGACATTGACTACCTCAAGATAATCAACTGGCAGCCCGTTGTTGACAATTTCGTAAATGCCGACGGCACTTTCCGCGGTATCGGGGCTATATTCAGCTATCCCAAGTTTGCGATAGTTGAGTCGGTCAAGGAGCTTCTCGGCGGAGATATCGCTCCCGAGATACTTGCCGCAAATCCCAAGGCAACAACTATAACCGCGGGCGGAGTTGCAGAGGTAATTCTCGCGTTTATGCCCGTTGCGCTCGTTGTTTTCGCAGAGCATATCGCTGACCACAAGAACCTCTCCACCATAATCGACAGAGATCTTATCGAAGAGCCCGGTCTGAAGCGCACGCTTCTCGGCGACGGCGTTGGTTCTATTGCGGGTACGGCGTTCGGCGTTTGCCCCAACACGACTTACGGTGAGTCTGTAGGCTGTGTTGCTATCACTCGCAACGCGTCTGTCGTAACTATAACCACCACCGCGATCATGTGTATGGTGCTTTCCTTCATCAGCCCGATAATGGTACTTCTCCAGACTATCCCCTCCTGCGTTATGGGCGGAGTTTGTCTTACGCTTTATGGATTTATCGCGGTTTCGGGACTCAAGATGTTCAAGGATCTCGACCTTGGCGAAAACAAGAATCTCTTCGTTGTTTCGGCAATACTTATATCGGGTATCGGCGGACTTACCATACAGATACCCTACGATCTCGCGGCAAACGGAGCTGTTGCAAAGACGATACAGATAACCGCTATCGCTACAGCTCTCATACTTGGAATAATTACGAATGCTGTTCTTACCAAGGTAGAAAAGAGCAAGCTTGGAAAAGCTAAGGAAGAGGAAGCTGCAGAGGCAGAAAAGGAAGAAAATTAAACTCAGAGGTACAGGGATATGAAAAATTACGATAACGTGGTCGTTTTCGACCACCCGCTGATAAAGCACAAGATAGCTATTCTGCGAAACGAAAAGACAAGTATGAAGGAGTTTCGCGAGCTGGTTGAGGAGATAACCACGCTGATGACCTACGAGAGCCTTAAGGAGGGTGTGCCCACGGTAGAAACACAGGTAAAGACACCGCTTGAGAGTTGCACACAGTATCTTGTAAAGGACGATTCTATAGCTATCGTACCTATCTTGCGTGCGGGACTCGGTATGGTAAACGGAGTACACGTTCTTTTCCCGCTTGCGAAGGTGGGACATATCGGAATGTACCGCAACGAGGAAACGCTTGAGCCTATGACCTATTACTGCAAGCTGCCCGAAGGTATCGAGGATAAGCTGGTGCTTGTGGTAGACCCGATGCTCGCAACGGGCGGAAGCGCGTGTGATGCGGTCGATCTGCTTAAGAAGCGCGGCTGTAAAAAAATTAAATTTATGGCTATAATCGGAGCGCCCGAGGGAGTGTCGCGACTTGCCGAAGCGCACCCCGACGTAGAGATATACGTATCAACGCTCGATAGGTGCCTTAACGAGCACGGATATATCCTTCCCGGCCTCGGCGACGCAGGCGATAGATTGTTTGGAACGAAATAATAGATAGGATAAGGGAGAACCTTTTAAGGAAAGGTTCTCCCTTTAACCCTCTCCAAACCTTTTCAAAGCATTTTTAGCTACAGACGGTTTGTTTTACTAAATGGTGCGGACCGCGTCCCCGACGGTCCGAGAAATAAACAAATAAGCAAAAAATAAAATAGAAAACCAATCGTCACCTACAATCGTAGGGCGGGGGTTTATCTCCCGCCGACTGTAGGGGCGAACTGTGTTCGCCCGTGGGCGTTCAAAGAACGCCCCTACGAATCAAATTACAGACGGATTGTATTATTAAAAGAGCCTCTCCCTATGGGAGAGGTGGCACGACGAAGGAGTGACGGAGAGGGTGAATATTTTCAAATGCCCTCTCACCCGCTATCGCGGGAGCTCTCCCATAGGGAGAGCCTATAATATAGCAAAATCTCACCATCGGGGCGGGATTAACAATTAAGGTGAATGAAAATAAGCCTCTCCCCTTGGGAGAGGTGGCACGACGAAGGAGTGACGGAGAGGGT
>SVUJ01000001.1:24261-171069 GCA_015063305.1 Oscillospiraceae bacterium
TCTCCCATAGGGAGAGCCTATAATATAGCAAAATCTCACCATCGGGGCGGGATTAACAATTAAGGTGAATGAAAATAAGCCTCTCCCCTTGGGAGAGGTGGCACGACGAAGGAGTGACGGAGAGGGTGAATATTTTCAAATGCCCTCTCACCCGCTATCGCGGGAGCTCTCCCATAGGGAGAGCCTATAATATAGCAAAATCTCACCATCGGGGCGGGATTAACAATTAAGGTGAATGAAAATAAGCCTCTCCCCTTGGGAGAGGTGGCACGACGAAGGAGTGACGGAGAGGGTAAATATTTTCAAATGCCCTCTCACCCGCTATCGCGGGAGCTCTCCCATAGGGAGAGCCTATAACAAACAAAATCTCACCATCGGGGCGGGATAAACGATTAAGGCGAATTGCTCCGAAGCTTGGCTGTCGGGGCCTCCCAGCTGTCCGCAAAAAAGGCTCCCTCCGGGAGGTAGCGAAGCGGCGCGAGCGCAATGAATGACACCACAGTGCGGTGTCAGAACGCGAGCGTGACCGAACCGAAGTGAGACGCTCCCGACGAAGTCGGGTGAGGGAGAGAGCGTTACAATAACACTAAACTAATTTTAATATACCGCACTCTCCTTCCGTCACGGCTTGCGCCGTGCCACCTTCCTCCCGAAGGAAGGCTATAAAGCAAAATATTACCATCGTGTCGCCCCGCTTATTGACACTACAGAACAAAAATGTTATAATTACACTACAAGGAACAGGGGGTGAGAAAATGAGGTATCCCGAATACGTGGCGCGTGTCATAGACAGGCTTGAGAGCCTCGGTCACGAGGCTTATATCGTGGGCGGAAGCGTGCGCGATTTTATTATAGACCGCACACCGGGCGATTTTGACGTCACCACGTCAGCTCTGCCCGAGCAGACACTTGAGGCTTTCGCCGACTACAGGACTATCCCCACAGGGCTCAAGCACGGCACGGTCACTGTGCTGAGTGAGGGACACCCCATAGAGGTAACCACCTTCCGCATTGACGGAGAATACCGCGATGCAAGACACCCCGACGAGGTGATATTCACCGACAGCATCACAGAGGACCTTTCGCGCAGGGATTTCACCGTCAACGCGATGGCGTTTTCCGAGCGGCGCGGACTTATTGACCCCTTCGGTGGCAGGGACGACATAGCGGCGAGGATCATACGCGCCGTAGGCGAACCGAAAAAGCGCTTTTCCGAGGACGCGCTGAGAATAATGAGGGCGTTCAGATTTGCTTCTCAGCTCACCTTTAAGATAGATAGCGACACTCTTGCCGCCGCGATAGAGCAGAAGTGCGGACTTGAGCGAATAGCGAGAGAGCGAATAGCCGCAGAATTTATAAAGCTCATCTGCGCCGAAGACCCCTCATACTCGCTTAAATTGATGAGTGAATATAAGATATTTGAATATATTTTGGGCGGCTACGAGCCACAGGAGAAGGTTTTCAAGGCTCTTTGTAAATCCCCCGCCGACCCCATCGTAAGGCTTGGGATAATAATGAGCGAGTGCGAGACAGAAAAGATAAAAGAGGTTTTGGGTGGGCTCAGGCTCTCGGCGAAAATGATAAACGGAAGCTCGGTAGTGGCTAAAGAAGCGAGGTCAAGGCTTTCGGGTACTGCCGCCGACGCGAGAAGATTTATCGGGCGTTGCGGTGTTTATTCCTCAGAGGTCGCCGCGGCGGCTGACGCGCTTGGTAATCTTGACGCTGATTTTGCGCGTTACATCAAGGAGAACGGCTCGGCTGAGGTCTGCACTACCATCGGCGGTCTTGCCATAAACGGCTCACACCTCATAAAGCTCGGCTTTGACGGACGGGCTGTGGGAGCTACTCTGTCCTATCTGCTCGAGCGGGTTATCGAAGACCCCGAAAACAACACGCCCGAGCGGCTTGTCGCACTTGCAAAAGAGTTTAAAACTACAAAATAAACGGAGATATAAACTGAAATGGAAAGAATAAAAAACACTGTGGGAAAGATACTTTCGGTCGATTTCGGTGACGTGAGGACGGGTCTTGCGGTATCCGACCCTTCTCGTTTTCTTGCCTCGGGAATAGGATACATAAGCCCAGGGGGAATAGAGAAGACGGCTGATGCCGTGAGCGAGATCGCCCGCGAGCAGTCGGTGTCGGCGATAGTGGTCGGTCTGCCCAAGAATATGGACGGAAGCGAGGGAGCGAGGGCTGACAGGTGCAAAAAATTTGCGCGTATGCTTGAGGAGAGGACGGCTCTGCCCGTTGCTATGTTCGACGAGAGAATGACAACTATGACCGCTTCAAGGTATCTTAACGAGACCAACACGCGCGGCAAGAAGAGAAAGCAGGTGATCGACACGCTTTCGGCGCAGATAATCCTGCAAAACTGCCTTGACAGGCTGAAAAATATGTGAAAAACTATAACTCGGGAAAGGAGCGGGGCATACTATGGATACTAAGAAGAAAAATTATGGGTCGAATTGCGAAAGCTGTGTCTTTTACGACTACGACGAGGACCTTGAAGCCAACGTATGCACGGTAAATCTTGATCAGGACGAGATGAGCAGCTTTATCTCGGGAAGGACGAGGAGCTGTCCCTATTACCGTTTCTACGATGAATACAAGAGCATACATAAGCAGATATAAGGCGGTGAGATGGTATGGCAAACCTTTTTGATTATCTTGACTGGCGCGGAGATATAACATTTTCCGAGGTGGGGCTGAATGAGATAGACAGTCTTATACTCTCATCTCTGTGCTACGTTGATTTTGAGAATATAGTTCCGCCCGACCACGCGGGGCGGTCTATTGCGCTGGTAACGGCGGCAAAGCAGTATCTGCACGCCCACAAGGGCGAGCCCGCTTATCTTGGAGCGATAGTTCCGCCGCAGATAGTAACTCTGCTCGCGATGGCGTCAAAGACCAAGAGATTTGGAAATATAAGGCTCACGGGCTATGTAAATCGGGTAGATGCCGAAACTCAGCTTCAGTTCTCGGCGCTGACCTATCTGCTCGGTGACGGAAATATATACGTGGCGTTCAGGGGTACTGACGACACGCTGGTGGGCTGGAAGGAAAATTTCAATATGAGCTTTATGAGCACCGTTCCCGCGCAGTCTGAGGCGCTCAAATACCTTACAGACACGGCGGGAGTGCTTGGGGGCGGTATTTATGTTGGCGGACACAGCAAGGGCGGAAATCTTGCGGTATTTGCGAGTGTGAGATGCTCGGGGGAGATAAAGCAGAGGATAGTGACGACCTATAACAACGACGGTCCGGGATTTAGCGATGGATTTATCAAGGAAGCGGATTATCTGAGCGTAAGAGAGAAGATAAAGACCTTTTTGCCCGAATCCTCGGTGGTTGGAATGTTGCTTGAGCACGAGGAAAATTATACAGTCATAAAGAGCACTCAAACGGGGCTTTTGCAGCACGATCCATTTTCCTGGTCTGTGCTTGGCTCAAAATTTATATATCTGAACTCAATAAGCGCCGAAAGCCTGAGGATAAATAAGGCTGTCAAGGGCTGGCTAAGAGAGATGGATATGTCGCAAAGAGAGGAGTTTGTTGACGCGGTGTACGAAACTCTGTCGGCATCGGGCGCTTCAACCCTGACCGATATTTCAACCGATAAGATAAAGCTTCTCAAAGCCTGGGGCAACCTCTCTGACGAAAATAAGACCTTGGTCCTCAACAGCATAAAGCTCCTCGTAAAGGAAAATATGAAGGCAAAAAAGAAATAGTGATTGGCAAGGGGACACCTTTTAAGGAAAGGTGTCCCCTTAAACCCCTTCCAAACCTTTTTACACTATTTTTTACTACAGACGGTTTGTCTTGCTAAATGGTGCGGACCGGCGTCCTCGACGGTCCTTAAAACAAACAAATAAGCAAAACATAAAATAGAAAACCCAATTTCACCCACAAACCGTAGGGGCGATTCACGAATCGTCCGAAAAAAAGGCTCCCTCCGGGAGGGAGCTGTCGCCGTAGGCGACTGAGGGAGAGCGCGTTACAATAACACTAAACTAATTTTAATATACCGCACTCTCCTTCCACCGCTATGCGGTCCCCCTTCCTCCCGGAGGAAGGCTATAAAGCAAAACCTCACCATAAGACGAAGCGTCACCTGTAAATTTTCTGTTAAATGTCGTACTTAATTTTTAGAATCTGTTGTAAAATATAATATTATATGTTATAATATATATTATATTATATATATGCGCGAAATTTTTAAAAAAACGGAGGTTAAACGTTATATGCCTTACCTCAACGAAATATATGACATCTGGGAGATGGTCAAACGCTCTTTTAACGATAACGAAAAAATGCCCGAGTCGGTAACCGAGCTCTGGTTTGGAGAGCTTGAAATAATCTCCTTTGAAAATTGCGAGATAGTTTTTTCAACCAATTCCGACTTCAAACAAAAAATAATAAAAGAAAACTACCTCTCCAAAATAGACGAAAAGTTTTCGGGATTTCTTGGGTTTGACGTAAAATCAAGTATCGTATTCAACGGCACTCCCACAGATGCTCAGCAGATAACAAAACAGTTTATGGGCAAAAGTCAGCAAAAAAAGGCTGAAGAAAAGACTGAGAGCGAGATAAAGATAGACCCTCAATTTTATAACAACTATAATTTTGAGTATACCTTTGACAGCTTTATAGTCGGAAACTCAAATAAATTTGCCCACGCGGCGTGTCTTGCGGTTGCCGAGCGACCCGCAAGAGACTATAACCCCTTGTTCATCTACGGCCCGAGCGGTCTTGGAAAGACACACCTTATGAGCGCGGTGGTAAACGAGATAAAGCGCAAAAAGGCTGACCTTAAGGTGGTTTACATAAAGGGTGAGGATTTTACCAACCAGCTTATCGAAAGCCTTGCAAAGCAGGAGATGCACATTTTCCGCGAGAAATACAGAAACTGCGATATTCTGCTTATAGACGATATTCAGTTCATAGCGGGTAAAAACTCAACTCAGGAAGAATTTTTCCACACATTCAACGCTCTTTACGAGGACCATAAGCAGATAATCCTTTCGTCAGACCGTCCGCCCAAGGACATACAGACGCTTGAGGAAAGACTTAAAACGAGATTTGAGTGGGGACTTATAGCCGACATTCAGCCCCCGGATCTTGAACTCAGAATTGCGATAATAAAGAAAAAGGCAGAGCAGATATCTATCGAGCTTTCCGACGAGGTGCTTAATTTTATTGCCGAAAATCTCCGCTCTAACATAAGGCAGATAGAGGGAGCGGTGAAAAAGCTCAGAGCGCTCAGCTTTATAAACGGAAATCAGATAACGATAGAGGTGGCTAAGGGCTGTCTTTCCGAGCTTCTCGGCGGCGCTGAGCCTGTGAACGTTACTGTCGACAAGATCTTCACGGCGGTATATAAAAAATACGGCATCAAGAAAGAGGACGTTATCGGTCAGAAGAGAAATAAAGAGATAGCCAATGCAAGGCACATCTGCATTTATCTGATAAGAACGATAACCGAGATGTCCTATCCGAACATCGGAAAGATATTCAACAGAGACCACACGACCATACTTGCAAGTATAGACAAGATACAGAAAAAGGTCTATATGGATCCCGTGTTCAATATCGAAATGATGGAGGTCACAAAAGAAGTAACAGGGGTTTAGGCAGATATCAAACGGTTTTCCATAGCTTTTCAACAGGTATGGAAAAGCTGTTGAAAACTGTGTAGGATAAATTTTACTTCTTTGTATTTTCAAGCCCCCGGGGCTTGTTGAAAGTTAAATAACAGCCTGTTTAAAACTCGAATTTTAAGTGTAGCTTTTGAGTTTTCAGATAAAACGTCAACTATAAAGGCTGTTGATAACTTTTACAAAAAACCGATTTTCGTAAAAATTCCGATATATGTGATATTTTTAAAAAAACGGATCAGTTTTCCACATTTTATAAAACTTTTTTGGGCGGGTTTTACCTATAGTTTCAACTAAAAAAATATGTCGAAAAGCAAGGAATATCAAGCCGTGTGGGAGTTTTAAACAGTTTCCACAGCCCTTATTATTACTGTTACTTATTTATTATTTATTTTATTATTTTCTTTTTTACGGAGGATGAAAGAATGAAGGTCATTTTCAAAAAGTCTGTTGTTACCTCAGCGGTCGCTCCGCTTATGTGCGCGGTATCGGGCAAGTCTGTGCTCTCTACCATAGAAGGAATACTTATAGAGGCAAGAATACCCGACACCTGTGTTCTCACCACTTATGACCTTGAAAAGGGAGTAAGAACCACTATCGAGGCAAAGGTCATCGAAGAGGGTAAGTTTATAATCAACGCTCAAAAATTCAACCAGACGCTCAAGGTAATGGACGGAGACGAGATAACCCTTACCGTTGACGATAAGATGTCTGCTTGTATCAGCTGCGGAAAGTCCTCTCACAGAATGATAGCTCTTGCGGGCGATGATTTTCCCGCTATTCCCGAGCTCACAAGTGACAGAAGCTTTGTTATAAATCAGGCTGTGCTCAAGAAGATGATAGGTCAGGTCACATTCGCTATGGCAGTCAACGACCAGAGAGCGGTGCTTAACGGCTGCTTTATGAAGATATCCGACGATTCTATCCTGACTGTTGCCTGTGACGGATTTAAGGGAGCTAAGTGTATAAGAAAAACAGAGCTTCAGAATAAGAACACAAACGGAAATGAGCATCTTGACTATCAGTTTATAGTTCCCGTTAAGACGGTGAACGAGCTTAACAAGCTGATAAGCGACGATGAAGAGGCGCTCACACAGATATACGTAACGAGAAAGCATATAGTTTTCCTTATCGGAGAGCTGACCTTCTTCTCGCGTCTTATAGACGGCAATTATATAGACTATGAGAGAATAATCATAAAGAACCATAAGACTATCGTGGGTTTGAGCAAGCAGAGCTTTATCTCGGCGCTTGAAAGAGCTGCGCTCGTTACCGAGGAGAGGATCGCGGGAAGCGTCAGATCCCACGTAAGACTTGAGATAAACGAGGGAATGCTCAAAATCTCGGCAACGTCTGCTTCGGGAAGCACCTATGATGAGATAGGCGTTGAGCACGAGGGACCGGATATAGTTATCGCGTTCAACAACAGATTCCTTATAGACAGCGTTCGCGCTTGTGATAGTGATAAAATAAAGATATCGCTCTCGTCGGCGCTTACAAGTATAAATATCGAGCCTTATGAAGATGAAGAGGGAAGAGAAGAGGTATTCATGATACTTCCCGTAAGAATGAAGGAATAATGTATTGCAAAAAAATAAGAGTTCGGGATTTTCGCAATATAAAGAGTGCCGAGGTTCGCTTTAATGAGGGTGTGAATATCCTTATCGGAGAGAACGCGCAGGGAAAGACAAATCTGCTTGAGGCTATATTTTACGCGTCTGTGGGCAAGAGCTTTCGCGAGGGACACGCGTCCGAGATAATAAGATTCGGGTGTCCTTTTGCCGAGATAGATATTGATTTTGAGGACAGAGCGAGAGAGCAGAACATAAAGATGCAGATATTTCGCGACAGGCAGAGAAAGGTTGAAAAAAACCATCTGAAGGTAGAGAGAATGTCCGAGATAGTGGGAAGCTTCAGGGCGGTCTTGTTTGCGCCCGAGCATCTCTCGCTGATAAAGGACGGCCCTGCTATGAGGCGAAATTATCTCGATATAGCGATAAGTCGGCTCTATCCTCTGTATATGAAGACCCTGCAAAGGTATAATTATATACTCAAGCAGAGAAATACGCTTATCAAGAGCGCTTATGCCGACAGAGAGGCGTTCGATATGACGGTGGATCTGTGGTCGGAGCAGTTAGCGCACGAGGCGGCGGTCATATCTAAATACAGAGTTGAGTTTATAAAAAGAGTTGAGGGATACGTCAAAAAGTGCTTTTTTGATATGACGGGTGAGAGAGAGCAGATATCGATATGCTATCTCGGGTCGTCAAAAAATGAGGCTGACGAGTATCTTGATACGGCGAAGATAAAGGAGAGATACGTGGAGCTGCTGTCGTCCTCGCACGATAGGGAAATTTCGGCGGGAGCAACGCTTTTCGGCACTCATAAGGATGATATAGAGATAAAGCTGAACGGCAAGCAGGCAAGGCTCTATGCCTCTCAGGGACAGCAGCGCTCGCTGGCTCTGGCGCTGAAGATAGCCGAGGGAGAGATCTGTCGGGACGAGTTTGGAGATCATCCCGTGTTGCTGCTTGACGACGTTCTTTCAGAGCTTGATGCCTCGCGCAGAAAATATCTCCTTGACCGTATATCCGAAAAGCAGGTCATAATGACGAGCTGTGAGCATATAGAGAGTACGGGAGCTAAGATAATACGCGTTGAGAACGGAAAATATTTTGAATGACGGAGATGACAGATGTTTCTTCACGTCGGAAATAACAAAAATATAAGAGAAAAAGATATAATCGGCATATTCGATATGGATAATGCCACGGTGTCGGTGATAACGAGAAAGTTTTTGGTGGAATGTCAGAGGGGCGGTAAGGTAGAAAGCGCGACCGACGAGATACCTAAATCGTTTATAGTGTACCGCGATAAGGAAAACATAAACCTCTGCTTCTCCCAGCTCTCAGTCTCCGCCCTGTGCGGAAGAGTGGGAGGATTATAAGGGATGCGCAAGGGGATGCGGCAAGGAAGAACCTTTTAAGGAAAGGTTCTCCCTTGACCCTCTCCAAACCTTTTTAAACTATTTTTTACTACAGTGATGAGGTTTAGGTTGTAATGATTGTACAAGGGTCGCCGAGGACGTCGACCCCTACAATTTGAATTGTCTGCTGTGGTGAATTATACTGTAACAGGTTGAATGTTAAATAAAGATTTCCTGTAGGGGTCGACGTCCTCGGCGACCCGAAAACAAACAAATAAGCAAAATATAAATTAGAAAATCAAACTCCACCTAAAATCGTAGGGGAGGATATTATCCTCCCGCAATAGGCAAATAAAACACATTCAAAGGAAAGGTCAAAAAAATGGAAAATTTCGAGCACCAGTCTTACAACGAAAATCAGATACAGGTCCTTGAGGGACTTGAGGCTGTAAGAAAACGCCCCGGAATGTATATAGGTACTACCTCTATACGCGGTCTTCACCACCTCGTATACGAGATAGTGGATAACTCTATAGACGAGGCGCTTGCGGGATACTGTACAAGAATAAAGGTAACTATAAATCCCGATAACAGTGTGACCGTTGAGGATAACGGACGAGGCATTCCCACGGGTATCCACCCGAAGCAGGGCATACCTACGCCCGAGGTGGTCTATACGATACTTCATGCGGGCGGAAAGTTCGGCGGAGGCGGATATAAGATAGCGGGAGGTCTTCACGGTGTTGGAGCTTCTGTTGTTAACGCGCTCTCCGAGTGGGTCGAGCTTGACGACGTTTACGAGGGTGAAAGATTTACCGAAAGATTTGAGAGAGGTCACGTTGCAAGACCGTTCACCGCGGCTGCGGCAGACCCCGAGAGAGTCAGCGGTGTTAAGGTCACCTTTAAACCCGACCCCACGATATTCGAGGAAACTGTATTCGATTACGAAACGCTTGCAAACCGTATGAGAGAGCAGGCATTCCTCAACGCGGGAATAAGAATAGTACTTACCGACGCGCGTTACGAAGAGATAATTGAAAATGAATTTCACTTTGAGGGCGGTATAAAGAGCTTTGTAAGCTATCTCAACGAGAACAAGCATTGTGAGCTTATCCACCCCGAGGTCATATATATGAAGGGAGAAAAGGACAGCAGTGTTGCAGAGATAGCCCTGCAGTACAACGACTCCTACAACGAGCTTCTTATGACTTTTGCCAACAATATGAACACTATTGAGGGCGGAATGCACGAAACGGGATTCAAGTCGGGACTTACCAAGGTACTCAACGACTACGCGAGAAAGGCGAATATCCTCAAGGATAGCGACAAGAACCTTTCGGGCGAGGACGTAAGAGAGGGAATCTGCGCGATAGTCAGCGTAAAGCTTGAGGACGCTCAGTTCGAGAGCCAGACCAAGGCAAAGCTTGGTAACTCTGAGATAAGAACTCTTGTTGAGAATACTATGACGACTAAGCTCGCAGAGTATTTTGAGGAAAATCCCTCGACAGCGAGAGCGATAATAGACAAGGCGCTTGCGGCGTCGAGAGCACGAGAGGCGGCAAGAAAGGCAAGAGAGCTTACCCGCCGCAAGGGAATACTCGGAAGCTCCTCTCTGCCCGACAAGCTTGCCGACTGTAACGAGAGAAATATGGAGCTCACAGAGGTCTACCTCGTTGAGGGAGATTCCGCGGGCGGTTCTGCGAAGATGGGAAGAAACTCCCGCTTCCAGGCAATACTTCCTCTGCGCGGTAAGGTTTTGAACGTTGAGAAGAACAGACTTGACAAGGTATATTCCAATCCCTCTCTGATACCGATAATACAGGCGCTCGGCTGTGGAATAGGCGAGGATTTCGATATCGCAAAGCTTCGTTACGGTAAGATAATAATTATGGCGGATGCCGACGTTGACGGTTCGCACATAAGAATACTTCTGCTCACATTCTTCTTCCGTCATATGCGTCAGCTTATAGATGACGGACACGTATATCTCGCGCAGCCCCCGCTCTACAGAGTATATAAGAGAAGCGGAAAGGGCCCTGAGCTCTATGCCTTCTCGGATGCTGAGAGAGATGAGAAGATACGCGAGCTTGGCGCGAATGCCGAGGCAGACAGATATAAGGGTCTTGGAGAGATGGACGCAGACCAGCTCTGGGAAACGACTATGAACCCCGAAACGAGAACTCTTCTCAAAGTAACTGTTGAGGACGCTATGGCGTGTGACGCTATGTTCTCTCTGCTTATGGGAGACAGCGTTGAGCCCAGACGTGAGTTTATCGAGCAGAACGCAAAGTTCGCTGAAAATCTGGATATATGATCCACACGTGCTATATAAAATAATCAGAAAGGCGTGGATACTAAATTGGAAAACGAAAATATAGAATTCAGAGATCAAAAAATAGTTGACGTTGAGATGGAAAAGGAGGTCAAAAAATCCTTTATCGAATACTCAATGTCTGTAATAGCGGCGCGCGCGCTGCCCGATGCGAGAGACGGAATGAAGCCCGGTCAGAGAAGAATAATGTACGCGATGTACGAGGACAATCTGACTTATGACAAGCCCTTCCGCAAGTCTGCTACCACAGTTGGTAACGTGCTTGGACGCTACCATCCTCACGGCGACTCCGCCGTTTACGGCACGATGGTAAGAATGGCTCAGGACTTCTCCTACAGATATCCTCTTATCGAGGGACACGGAAACTTCGGCTCGGTAGACGGAGACGGCGCTGCTGCGTACCGTTATACAGAGGCGAGGATGGCGAAGATATCCGACCAGCTTATGGCTGACCTTGAAAAGGAAGTCGTTGATTTCGTTCCCAACTTCGATAACAGAAGAAAAGAGCCAAAGGTACTGCCCTCAAGATTTCCGAACCTGCTTGTAAACGGAGCTATGGGTATTGCCGTCGGTATGGCTACCAATATCCCCCCTCACAATCTCGGAGAGGTGATAGATGCCACTATACACAGAATGTATAATCCCGAGTGTACCGTTCCCGAGCTTATGGAGCATCTTAAGGGACCCGATTTCCCGACTTACGCTACCATATACGGAACGAGCGGAATTCTTCAGGCTTACACCACGGGTAAGGGAAGGATAACCGTACGCGCGAAGGCTACCGTTGAGGAGGACAAGCACAGGATAATCGTTACCGAGATACCCTATGGCGTAAACAAGAGTATGCTGTGTAAGGCTATCGCCGACCTTGTTAACGACAAGCGAATAGAGGGAATCACCGATATGCGCGACGAGTCGGGCAGGGACGGTATGAAGATAGTTATCGAGTACCGCCGCGACGCGAACGGTCAGATAATACTTAACCAGCTCTACAAATATTCTCAGCTTCAGGATACCTGCGCTGTCAATATGCTGGCGCTTGTAAACAACGAGCCGAAGATCCTCTCGCTGCCGCAGATACTCGACCACTATATAGATCATCAGAGATCTGTAATCTACAGACGAGTAAAATTTGACCTTGACAAGGCGAAGGCAAAGGCTCACATTTTCGAGGGATATCATATCGCGATAGACAATATCGACAGGATAATCGAGATAATGAAGACCTCAAAATCTATCCCCGAGGCTAAGGAAAGACTTATGGCTGAGTTCTTTACCGTATCCTTCAAGGACGGATTTGAGTCCGAGCTTGGAAACGTTCGCCAGCTCACCGACGCTCAGGCTCAGGCGATAGTCGAGATGACGCTCGGAAAGCTCACGGGTATGGAAAGAGAGAAGATAGAGGAAGAGCTTGCAAGACTTCACGCTATCATAATCGAGCTTGAGGGCATACTCGCAGATCCCGCAAAGATCGACGAGATAATCAAGAACGAGATGCTTGAGATAAAGAAAAAATTCTCCGACGAGAGAAGGACAGATATAGTTGAATCGACCGACGATATAGACCTTGAAGACCTCATTGAGCGTCACAACTGCGTTATAACTATGACACACGCGGGATACGTGAAGCGTCTGCCCGCCGACACCTATTCGGCGCAAAGACGCGGCGGCAAGGGAATTATCGGTATGTCTACCAAGGAAGAGGACTTTATAGAGAAGGTCATAGCGGTAGAGAGCCACTCCTATCTTATGATGTTCACAAACTACGGAAAGGTGCACATGCGTAAGGCGTACCAGATACCCGAGTCCTCAAGAACCGCTAAGGGAACGAATATCGTGAACATCATCGAGATGCTGCCGGGTGAGAAGATCACCGCGCTGATAAGCGTTTCGGAGTTCAATGACAACGAATACCTTACGATGGTAACGAGAAACGGTATAATCAAGCGTACTCTGCTTAAGGAATACGAGTACCAGAGAAAGGGCGGAAAGATAGCGCTCACGCTCGACGAGGGCGACGAGCTTGTATTCGTTATGCACACCGCGGGAGATTGCGATATCCTTCTCGCAACGGCAAACGGAAGCGCGGTGCGTTACACCGAGGCGAACGTTCGATGTATGGGAAGAACGGCGCGCGGAGTTAAGGGTATATCGTTGCGCGATGGCGACTACGTAACGGGTGTTACCGTGGTCGACGAGAGCAAACAGCTTATAACCATAACCCAGAACGGTTACGGAAAGAAGACCCCCTTCGAGGACTTCAGAGAGATGAAGAACCGCGGCGGTCACGGAGTTGTATGCCATAAGCTGAGCGAAAAGACAGGTAAGCTCTGCGGTATCGCGGCAGTCGACGACGAGGACGACCTTATGATGATGACCGATTCGGGAACGATAATAAGAACTCCCGCAAAGGATATCCCGTCCTATTCGAGAACGGCGGGCGGAGTTATAGTAATGCGCCTCTCCGAGGGTCAGACCCTCGCGAACTTCACAAAGGTTCAAAGAGAAGTCGACGAGGAGACCGAAGAGGAAGTTACAGAGGAGTAAGGGGACGCGGCAAGGAGAAACCTTTTAAGGAAAGGTTTCTCCTTAGACCCTTTCCAAACCTTTTAAAACTTTTTTACTACAGACGGATTGTCTTGCTGAATGGTGCGGGAGGAGCAAGCCCCTCCCCTACCAAGGGCATTTTAGATGTATGTAAACCTGTTGAAGTGAAAATTTTATAAAAATTTTTATATAAATGACACCTGTTGCGGTGTAACAACCTATATGTGGTAGGGGAGGGGCTTGCTCCTCCCGTAAAATAAACAAATAAGAAAAATATAAATTAGAAAATTAATCATCACCCTAAACCGTAGAGCGGGGGTTTATCTCCCGCCGAATGTAGGGGCGAACTGTGTTCGCCCGCGGACGACCAATGGTCGCCCCTACGAATAAAAATTACAGATGGATTGTATTGCTGAAAAAGCCTCCCTTGTGTAAAGGGAGGTGGCACGGCTTGCCGTGACGGAGGGATTGTAAAAAAACAAATCAAAAACAATCCCTCACCCGCTATCGCGGGAGCTCCCTTTACACAAGGGAGCCTATAATAAAACAAAATTTCACCATTAAGATAATGGGGTAAAATATGAAAAAAATATTTATAACCGCGCTATGTTTTATATTAATATTATGCACGTTCACGTCCTGCTCAAGACCGCCTGAGTTCTCAGAGATAGAGGATAGACTCAAGGAGCTGATAGATGCTTCCTACGAAATAAACGAGCTCCTTTTCGGAGAGGGTCTTGAGGTATATCCGAGAGTTTATGAAAATCAATTTGAGATATACAGAGATGCTGACGATAAGGTCTACTATTATTACGAGCTTGAAGATGCCGAGCTCGGAAAGATATACGCCTATAGGTATAACGACAAGCGCTATTTTATAGCCTCTGCCGAACAAAAGGCGGGATACGTTTATGCCGCGGACGGTAAATTCTATTATGAGATAGAAAATTACGATGCCGAGGGTAAGGAAAGTCAGGTCACGTCCTATTACAGCGAGCAGCATAAGAAGACCTACCACTTCTACACCGTCACCGACCCCGATTACGGCTCTGTTTACGAATACAGAGAGCTGAGTGTGAAATATCTGCGCTTCAGCCAAAGCCCGATCGAGGGAAGCGAGGCGATATACTCTAACGCCAACGGATATTTCTATCCGATAGATTATAAAGAGCCCGAGTATGAGTTCTATTACAACGAGGACGACCCCGCAGATTACAGCTACGTGCGCCTTGACAGCAAATATCTTACTGTAGAGCAGATAAAAGAAGCCGCCGAGGCGGTCTACTCAAAGGAATACCTTGAGGGAGTTTACGAAATGCTCTTCACGGGCGCTGTTGTTGATGAGAGCGATAGCGGAACGCTCAGCGCGAGATATTACAATTATACCGACAGCGACGGTCAGGTTTGGCTGATGGAGTCGGATAAGTATAAATCGAGCATCGAGGGCAAGAGGATCTACGATTTCTCCACCGCCAAGGTGAAGAGAAGAGGAAGCAAGAGCTTCGCAAATATCGAGATAGAATCCTATATCGAGGGCAAGCCGAACGAGAGAGTTAAGGTCACGCTTTCGCTGACCTTGCAGGAAGACGGAAAGTGGTATCTTGACAGTCCCACATATTAATTGAGATAAAACTATTGACAAATCCTGTTTAGTGGTATATCATAAATAAATCTTAGGAAAGGATATTACACAGAATGAAGAGTATTTCCGAAATTTTCGGAAGCATGGTGTTCAACGACGACGTTATGCGTGAAAGACTTCCCAAGGAGGTCTATAAGTCGCTGATGAAGACTATCGCTACGGGTAAAACTATAGACGCGTCTGTTGCCGACGTGGTGGCTAACGCTATGAAGGATTGGGCGATCGAAAAAGGTGCTACGCACTATACTCACTGGTTCCAGCCGCTCACGGGCGTTACCGCTGAAAAGCACGATTCATTTATATCCCCCGTTGGAAACTGCAAGGTAGTTATGGAGTTTTCGGGAAAAGAGCTGATAAAGGGAGAGTCGGACGCCTCGTCCTTCCCCTCGGGCGGACTGAGAGCAACCTTTGAGGCAAGAGGATATACCGCTTGGGACCCCGCGTCCTACGCATTCGTTAAGGACGGCACGCTCTACATACCCACCGCATTCTGCTCGTATACGGGAGAGGCGCTTGACACAAAGACCCCCTTGCTTCGCTCTATGGACGCGATAAACACCGAGGGTCTCAGACTTCTCCGCCTGTTCGGTGACAACACCACAAAGCGCCTTACCACCACGGTCGGCGCTGAGCAGGAGTATTTTATAATAGACAAAGAGATCTACAATCAGAGAAAAGACCTGATATATTCGGGAAGAACTCTGTTTGGCGCGCGCGCACCGAAGGGTCAGGAGCTTGAGGACCACTATTTCGGACCTCTCAAGTCGAGAATAAGCGCCTTTATGAGAGATCTGGACGAGGCGCTCTGGACGCTTGGTATAAATTCCAAGACCAAGCACAACGAGGCTGCCCCCGCGCAGCACGAGCTCGCTCCCATATTCTCGACCACGAATATGGCGGTAGACCAGAACCTTCTCATAATGGAATATATGAAGAAGATAGCAGAGGAGCACGGACTTGTTTGTCTGCTCCACGAAAAGCCCTACGCGGGTGTTAACGGCTCGGGTAAGCACAACAACTGGTCGCTCAATACAGAGACCGGTAAGAATCTGCTCGATCCGGGTAAGACCCCTGCGGAGAACGTTAAATTCCTTCTCATTCTCGCGGCTATACTGAAGGCTGTTGACGAGTATCAGGATCTTCTGAGGATATCCGTGGCGTCGGCGGGTAACGATAACCGTCTTGGCGGCGGCGAAGCGCCCCCCGCGATAGTTTCGGTATTCCTTGGCGAGGAGCTTGACGACATAATCGAGGCTATTATAAATGGCGACGTTTATAAGGGCAAGAAGGCGGGAGTTATGGATCTGGGTATTCCCACTATACCTACCTTCAGAAAGGACACCACAGACAGAAACAGGACGTCTCCGCTTGCCTTTACGGGTAATAAGTTCGAGTTCCGTATGCTCGGCTCGTCGCAGAATATAGCTATGCCCAACGTGGTGATGAATACGGCGGTTGCCGAGAGCTTCCGTCAGTTTGCCGACGTCCTTGAGGCGGCAGAGGATTTTGATGCCGCAGTCGCAGAGCTTATGCGTGAGACCTTCGCTAAGCACCGCAGAATAATATTCGACGGAAACGGCTACTCCAAGGAGTGGGAAATAGAGGCGGCAGAGAGAGGTCTGCTTAATCTGAAGGATTCGGTAGAGGCATACAAGTGCTTCGATCTGCCCAAGAATATAAAGCTCTTTTCAACTCACGGAGTTATGAGCGAGACCGAGATAAGATCGAGAAAGGATATTCTCTTTGAGAATTATTCCAAGATAATCAATATCGAGGCGCTCACGATGATAGAAATGGCGGCAAGAGAGATAATCCCTGCCGTAAGCGAGTACGTGGGCGACGTCGCAAGTAACGCGGCGGCAAAGCTTTCGGTGATGCCTAAGATCTCCTGTAAGGTCGAAAAAGACCTCATAGAGAAGCTGTCTGCGCTTAATGAAAAGGCGTATGAAAAGGTAGCAGAGCTCCGCGTAGCCGAGGCAAAGGCAGCGGCGATAGAGGATAACGAGGCGGCTGCCGAGGAATATAGAAGCGTGGTGCTGCCGATAATGGCAGAGCTCCGCACAGCAGTCGACGCGATGGAAAGCCTTACCGCAAGCGACTATTGGCCTCTTCCTTCCTACGGCGATATGATGTTTAGAGTGTGATGATAGATAAGATAAGGGGACACCTTTTAAGGAAAGGTGTCCCCTTAAACCCCTTCCAAACCTTTTTAAACTATTTCACCATCGGGTTGGAACAAGCAAAACCCCGAAGATCGGAGGTCGGCACTGCCGGCTGCTATTCGTGCCACGCTTTCGCTACCACACATTAACGCAACATACTAACGGCAAAGCAAAACTAAATCTAAAATAGACAGATAAGCAAAACACAAATCAGAAGAAACCGCCCCCACCATCAGGTGGGGGCGTAGAGTTATTTAATCTTTCTTCAAATATCCATTCCAATTGTAAGAGATAGACGTTTTAAAAGCCAGAGAAGTGTTAGTCCACACATCATAAAGGGCATCGTACTTAGCGCCGCTTGCGCTAAGAGGGATAGTCGCTGCATAATTTTCATTTGAAACGATTATGTATTTCAGGTTAGTTATCTCACTGCCCATCAAATATCTTCCAACTTCATTTGCCAGCGAGCTTGGGGAAGTGCCGTTCAGATAACCGCGTGCGGTGGAGACTGTGTTCGGAATTAGCGCAACCTTGGGGTTTATAGTTTTGTAAACCTCCTTCTCACAGCCGTTGTTAGCGTGGTGCGCAACCTGAACCATTTCAGACTCTAAGTAGCTTCCGTACATGGCGCACAGGTATCTGCTCTGGTATCTTCGCGCGTCACCGAGGAATATAGCCGTAGTTTTATATCCTGCGCTTGCCGCCGAGGTGGTAGCGCCCTTTGCCGCGCTTGTGCTTCCTATCGAAAGTCTTGTTACCGTTGAGGTGTCGTTGGTGTCAAAGAAGCTGGAGGGGTGATCGTCCCAGGTCATAAGCACTTCGAGCTCAAGGTTTGCAAAGTAAAGCTTCTGCCCGGAGAAGGCTTTTATAAACTTAAAGCTTTCTTCTCTGCCATTCTTTGCATATTTAAGCATATATGACATATAGTCCTTAGAGTTCATCTCATTTGTTTCGTCGCGGCCGGACGCTAAATCGTATACCGCGGGATAGAGCATACTTTGCGAAGGGAATGTGGCTATAAGATAATCCATTCTGAAGTTAGTGTCGTTCTGGTGATCCTTCAGCATGTTATAAAGCGCAGTGTAATGATCGTGGTGTGCGTGTGTTATTATCCAAGCCGAAACGCGAATAGGATTAGCCGTTGTGGGGGCAGAACCGTAAATTTCGGTGTGAAGAGCCACAAGAGTATTCCATAGTTGAACCTTAGCTTCTGTCAATCCGCCGTCGTAAACCACAAAGCTTCCGTCCTCAAGTGTTATAATGTATGACATACCAACATAGGTACGCTCAATTCCCATAGCGGTTATTTTGGAGTCTGTAACCTTTTTGTAGGTGGGATTTGGAGTGGTTATGCTGCTATCGGGAACGGTTATAGCGTCTATGGGAGAGGATGTTACCCTGATAGACTTTTCATACTCAACGTAATACTTGCCTTCTGATGCTTTCTTTTCCGCAGAGAAGAAGTTACTTGCGTACTTATAATCGTTATACGCCACGTTGAGGACTATGCCCTTTGCTTCGTTGACGTAAAGACGGAAAATGCTGTTCTCTATAGTATTTGTAGTGCGCATCGTGTATCCCGCCGCGGTGAGCTTCTGGCAGTAGGCTTCAAACGCGCTTTTTTTCACTCCGCTTCCCGTGTAGATGAACTGCAGGGAGTCGTTGTTGGCATCGATAGATCTTGAGAGCTCTATATTTGCTGCTTCATCGGGACGCGGAAAGTCGGTTACCCACTTCTCGACAGCAATGCCCTTAGCATAGAAATCAGAGGGAAGATTCCATACGGTTTTACTGGAAGTCACTTCCTTTATATCCTTGAGAAGCTCTTTGAAATCGGATACGCATTCTTCCATAGCCCTCTCGTTCCAAGCAGCGAGTATTATCTTGTTACCCTTAACGGCTATTGCATACTCATTTGCGTCGATCGTTCTTGCGATTTCCCAGTATTCTGATCTGTCAACAGCTCCTACCAGAATCTCTTTGGTTGATAGGAGAGTATCTTTTTTTATTGAGAAACCTGAAAGTCCCGATGTTTTCGATAGGAATGAGGACAGTTCATCTATAGCTATACAGTTGTAGTCACGTCCCGCGCCGTTTCCGTAGGGGTTACTGCTTTTGTCGTCGTCAAGATCTGCATCGTACACAAAGGTGTATCCAAAGCTTGAGCTTGTCATAAGCTGGATCTCGGTTATCGCCTGTACTGTGCTGTCGGGAAGATCGGCAGCCTTTCCGTCCCCGTCAATAAAATTATCTATAAAATAGTTTACGCCGTAGATAGTCTGAGCGGTATTCGTACCGATTATCGCTATCCTTCCGTTTGTATAGGTTATAGCAAAGCCGTCTTTATCGAGAAGAGCGAGAGCCGCTGCCGACTCGGGTCGGTCGGTTTCTCCGATGAGGATCTCTTTTTGAGTAGCGTTGGCGTTCTTTATCTTTGAGTCGTTATTAGCTGTTGCGGAGTGTCCTATACTATTTGCCAGTATCTTTGCGCTGTTTCCAAAAAGCTTAGCGCTGACACTTGCATCATATATTACGGAGTAGGAGGAAAGATCAACGTCAAGATCGCACGGTATAGCTTCGGTCTGCATCTCATAGGGGCAGTTCTTACAGCCCTTTACCAGTTTACCTTCCAAGTAACGGGTAGCTTCGCGGACCACTTCCCAGTCGTCTTTTTCTTCATGAGCGCCTGTTGCGGGGATATCGCGCTCGATCTCATTTCCGCATACCGAGCACTTTACCTTTTCCTTACCTGCTTTGCCGCAGGTAGCAGCTTCGAGTGTTTGAACGACCTCGTAGCTACAGCCGCCTTGGCAAACTGTACTCTCAGGTCCTGTTGTAGTTTGGGCGGTAGTTGTACTTTCAGGCCCTGTTGTAGTTTGGGCAGTCGTTGTGCTTTCAGCGACTGTTGTGTTTTTGGGCTCTGTAGAGTCTTCCGGTACTGTGGTGGTCTCGGTAGCACCGGGCTCTTGTGTGCCCGTATCATCAAGACACGCAACCAGAAAAGCAAGAGAACATATTACTAACAAAAGGCATAGAGCCGTTTTTAAGGTTGATTTCATATTTGGTCTCCTTTTGAAATATTACGTTTTATCCAAATAATTATATCATAAAATCAGGGAATTGTCAATGAATTTTATAGTGTGCGGGGGGGGCGGCAGTGCCGCTACAGCCAAGCGGGGAGCCCCGGCGGGTATGACCCGCGGCAATAGCTCGGGGGTAGTTCCCACTATTCGCTCATTCCAACCCGATGGTGAAATAGTGTGAAAGTTTTTGAGGGGGCGGGTATGACCCGCGGCAATAGCTCGGAGAAGTTCCCATTATTCGCTTGCTCCAACCCGATGGTGAAATAGTGTAAAAAGGTTTGGAGAGGGTAAAAGGGAGAACCTTTCCTTAAAAGGTTCTCCCTTAATATATTCATTATCTATTATTATAATTCCTCAACTGCAACGACGCCGTCTATTTTAGCCACGAGGGTCATAAGCGCCTGGTGAGAGATCTTTCTGGGGCATTTCATAGAGAATATTGCGCACAGGTTATGATCTTCATTTGGCGATTTTGTTATTTCGAGATCGAGTATGTAAGCGCCGTTTTTCTTTATGGTATCAACGATATTTGCAAGTCTTGAGCTCTCGTTGTACTCAACGTAGAGGTTGATCGTCTTAGCGTTTGATATTATAAAATATTCGATCTTTGCGAAGACAACTTCCGCCAGAAGAATTACTATCGTTGCCACAACAGCTCCCTCGAAGAAGCCCGAGCCGCAGCAAAGACCGACTATAGCCGCCGCCCAAAGACCTGCCGCTGTGGTAAGTCCCTTTACCTGTCTTCGCTTTGTTACGATTATCGTACCCGCGCCGATGAAACCTATTCCCGCAATTACCTGCGCGCCAAGACGCGCGGGGTCGGTGAAGAGCTTGAGCTCAAGCAGCAGATACTGGCTGGTGAGAGTTACGAGCGCCGCGCCAAGACAGATAAGTATATGTGTTCTAAATCCCGCGGGGCGTCTTTTCCTCTCTCTTTCTATTCCAACCACGCCGCCGCAAAGGACAGCGAGGAAAAGCCTTACTACTATCGAGAGGGTATCGAGCTCGGGACCTCTTAAAAAATCAAGAAACTGAAACATTGTCAACCCTCCTTAAAGTTCTTCTATCGCGCGTACAGTATCTATCTCCGATATAGCGGAGAAGATATCGGTGTGCGGAGTTTTCTTTGGAAGCTGCATTGAGATTATCGCGTTGGGTATCTTATTTTCGGCGTATTTCGCCTTGGTTATCTCAACGTCGAATATACGAACGCCGATGCCCCTGAGTGTTGAAACTATCTCGGCAACGTCGTCGGTATTTTCAAACTCAACGTAGATATTCATATTTCTCGAGCGCATGAGTATGATATGCTCAAGCTTTGAGAAAAGTATTATGGTCACTATTATCAACAGACAGCCGATAAGCGCCGCCATATAGAAGCCCGCGCCTATGGCAAGACCCATACAGGCAGATGCCCAAAGACCTGCCGCGGTGGTCATACCCTTTATCTGCTGACGGCCGGTAACGATTATCGTACCCGCGCCCAGAAAACCTATTCCGTTGATGACCTGCGCTCCGAATCTCGAAACGTCGGTGCTGACAGAGAAGGGAATGCTTCCCGCCCACACGGTGGTGAGCATTGCCGCAAGATATGTACCGAGTATCATAGTGAGGGCAGAGCCCATACAAACTATCATATATGTTCTGAATCCCGCGGGACGGTGTTTTCTTCCGCGTTCAATTCCAACAAGACCGCCGCAAAGGGCGGCAACGAGGATACGCGCAACGGTATCCCATATATCAAAGCTGACCGCCATAAAGCGACCTCCTTAAAGCTAATTATTAATATTTTAGAACGCAAAGAAAGAGAGCACGAAGGCAATAATACGCGCGATTATAGCAAATATATTGAAACCTACCATGATAAAATTTACCTCCAAAGTTAATATTTTAAAATACGATGCGGTATAACCATAATTATACTTATATCATAATTGTAGATAATTATACCGCATCTATACTTTTTTTGCAATAGATATTTAAAATTTATCAGCCGAGAGTTACGTTTACAGTCATCTGCTGACCCGAGCGGTAGAAGGTTATGCGCACGGTGTCGCCGGGGTCGTAATTTTCAAGCGCGCGGCTGAGGTCGGAAATGCCTGTAACAGCCTGACCGCCTATCTGGGTGATAACGTCGCCCGCCTTCATCTTTTTGCTTATATCATAAGAGGAATCGGTGAAGGACATTATCTGCACTCCGTATATGCTCGTTCCGCTTATATTTACCGATTTCGCGCTTATTCCAAGCGTTGCGGGATATTTGCTGACCCCCGAGAGCAGGGAGTCGTAGCTCTGTCCGTTCTTCATCGCGGTTATTATCGGCATAGCAGCATCGGTGGGTATTGCGAAGCACATTCCCTCGTAATAGGTGCTGTTCAGCTTCATAGAAACTATTCCAACCACCTCGCCGTATTCGTTTATCAGAGGACCGCCCGAATTGCCGGGATTTACAAGCGCGTTGGTTTGTATGACGGTCATCTTTTTCTCAACGCGGCCCGAGGAATCTGTTATCTTGAGCACTCTGTTGTTATAGGACACAACGCCCTCGGAGAGTGAGCCCGCAAAATCTATAGCCGCGGGTGTACCGATGGCGATAACGTTGTCGCCAACCAGAAGGTCGGACGAGCGTCCCACCTTAAGCGGTGTAAGTCCTGTCTTATTTATCTTGATAAGCGCGAGGTCGGTGAACTCGTTGCCGTCTATCACCTTTGCCACATAGCTTCCACCCGTGCTGAGGACTACGTTTATATAGTCCATATCCTCTACAACGTGGTTTGCCGTAACGATATATCCGTCAGAGGAGATGATAAATCCCGAGCCGATGCCTGACTGAGAGTTGTTTGACACCTCTATCGAAACCACCGAGGGCAGACACTTGCTATAAAGCTCCTGCGTGGTGAGAACACCGCTTGACGGATCGTGCTCTTTGACGTATATCACCTTTTCCGATACCACAACGCTAGGCTCGTCGGTGCTTTGCGAGGGTGCTGTTGTGGCGGCGGGGTCGTCGTTTACGTTAAGGTCGGGCTCTCTGAAGGGGGCGTTCCATATAAGCATAGCCGCAAGCGCCGCAAAGGCAAGGAGAAAGGCGGCGGTCATTATCACCGCATAGACCACAGCTCCGCGAGAGTGCTCCTTTTTGTTCTTTTCGGCGGTATATTTCTTCTCTGTTTCGTAATTCCAATGATACACGGGGGTATCTATGACCTCGGCAGGCTCTTCCTCTGCGGACACGACCTCGGTGTCCTCGTTTTTTTCGGTGAGCGCGACCTCGGCGTCCTGCTCTATCGGAAGGGCGGGTTCGATCGGTTCAGCCTCGCCCGGTGAGGGGATATCCTCTGCCTCTTGGGGCTCTTCGGCGGGAGTGATATCGTCAGAGAGCTCTGCGACCTCATCGTTATGAGGCTTTGCCTGCTCCTGCTCGTTTGGGTCAAGGAGCGCCGAATCCTCGATTATTTCTTTCTCTTCAAAATTCTTTTCGTTTTCGTTCATATATAAGGTATCCTCTCAAGGGTGAGATTACGGGGAAACCCCGCGATGGTGAGGTTTTGCGTTATAGCCTTCCTACGGGAGGAAGGGGGACCGCATAGCGGTGGAAGGAGAGTGCGTAATTTTAAATTTAGATTAATTTTATTGTAACGCGTTCTCCCTCAGTCGCCTACGGCGACAGCTCCCTCCCGGAGGGAGCCTTTTTTGCGGACGACCGATGGTCGCCCCTACATTCGGCGGGAGATAAACCCCCGCCCTACGATTTTAGGAGACGATTTATTTTCTATTTTATGTTTTGCTTATTTGTTTATTTTAAGGGTCGTCGAGGACGTCGCCCCGCACCATTTAGCAAAATAAACCGTCTTTTTCCGTAGGGGCGATTCACGAATCGCCCGCGGACGACCGATGGTCGCCCCTACAGGTCAATGTTTAGTGTAAAAAGGTTTGGAAGGGGGTCGGCAGTGCCGACAGCCAAGCGGGGAGCCCCCGCGGGCAAAGAACGGAGAGGTTCGCATTAATTGTTTGTAATCATCCTACGGTATTTTCACCGTCGGGTTGGAATTAAGAGATAGGGATAATTACCCCGATCTATTACCGCGGGTTTTACCCGCCCCGATGGTGAGGTTTTGCTTTATAGCCTTCCTCCGGGAGGAAGGGGGACCGCATAGCGGTGGAAGGAGAGTGCGTAATTTTAAATTTAGATTAATTTTATTGTAACGCGTTCTCCCTCACCCGACTTCGTCGGGAGCGTCTCACTTCGGTTCGGTCACGCTCGCGTTCTGACACCGCACTGTGGTGTCATTCATTGCGCTCGCGCCGCTTCGCTACCTCCCGGAGGGAGCCTTTTTTGCGGACGACCGATGGTCGCCCCTACATTCGGCGGGAGATAAACCTCCGCCCTACGATTGTAGGTGACGTTTGATTTCCTAATTTATGTTTTGCTTATTTGTTTATTTTAAGGGTCGTCGAGGGCGCCGACCCCTACCGATTATAAAATATCGTTTTTCACATCGTGGTGAAGTCGGATTGTAATATTCGTGGTAGGGGTCGGCGCCCTCGACGACCCTTTTCACAAACATTACAATTTAAACCTCATCACTGTATTTAAAAATAGTTTGAAAGTTTTTGAGGGGGTAAAGGGGGAACTTTTTGGGGAAAGTTCCTCCTTGCCGCGTCCCTTTTATTCCAAAGACAGGGTGAAGCTGAAGGTGCAGTTGCGTTCAAATTCGCTTTCGACCCATATTTTCTCTCCGTGGGCATCGATTATCGTTTTTGATATATACAGGCCCAGACCCACGCCTGTTTTATTAAGGCCCCGGCTCTTGTCGCTCTTATAAAATCTTTCAAATACGTAAGGAAGGTCGGCGGGTGAGATGCCCTGACCCTCGTTATAGACCGACACGAGTATCTTTTTATTCTTGATCTTCTTTATCTTTATTCTGAGCAGACCGCCCTCTATTGAAAATTTTACCGCATTATCGCACAGATTATACATTATTTGATATATCGCATCTCTGTCCGCCACCGCCAAGAGCTTATCCTCTTCGCAATCGAACTCGACCTCAAGGTGTTTCGATTCAATATTCTGCTCAAAGGATATGAGTATCTGACGCGCCATCTCACAGATATCGAAGGGCGACATCGTGAATTTTCTCTCGCCCGCCTGTATTTTTGAGAGGTCGAGCAGAGAGGAAACGAGTCTTGAAAGTCTTTGCGCCTCGTTTGAAACTATCCTCAAATAATATTCGTGCTTTTCGGGGGGTATGACACCGTCAAGTATTCCGTCAACGAAGCCCGATATCGAGGTCATAGGCGTTCTCAGGTCATGCGACACGTTTGATATAAATGTGTTTCGCATAGTCTCGTAGTTGTCAAGCGACTCTGCCATATTGTTAAAGGCAACCGCCAGCTCGGCGACCTCGTCCTTGCCGTGCACGGGAACTCTTGCGTCAAACTTTCCGTCGGCAAACTGACGCGCCGCAACGCTGATCTTTTTAAGCGGCCCAACAATTCTTTCTGTTATAAAGTATACCGCGATGAGTGCCGCCATAAGCACCCAGAGTATCGCCATCATTATCGTTTTTGATATCGTTTCTATCAGCTCCGCCATCATAAGCGACGAGGTACAAACGAATATATTCGCCCTCACCACTCCGTCCGCCTCGTCGATGACGGGCATAGAGTGTACCATGTGCGGTGAGGAGAAAACTCCCTCGTCCTTGCCGAGCCTGAAATTTCCGCCGCCCTGGTTCGCCCTGTCGGCATATACCTTCGGGATAGCCGCGCCGTGCTCTATGTCCGAGGCATCTCTTCCCACTGCCAATATTATCCTTCCCGAGGTGTCGGTGAGGAGTATGGTCAGGTCGTCGTTTCCAAGCGCGATTATAGAGAACATATCCTCAATATCGCCTCGGTAGATTGCCGAAAGCGCTGCGATATCGTTTATTCCCGTGTTGTTCAGCTTGTTGCCGAGATACGCCGAGCAGAGCTTGGAGGAATTCTCCATTATATCCTCTTTGGTGTCGCGCGAGTAGTTTCCGATTATAGAGGTTATGGTGGAGAGTATGATGAGAAAGCTGATAAGGATTATCAGCATAAAAGCGAGAACGTATTTTGCGAAAACACTTCTGAACATCCGAACTCTCCTTTAAAATTTTAATAACCGCCGACAAGAAAGAGCCGCCCGAGCCGGCGCAAAGCGCCAAGTTCTTTATGACCCCTGCCGTTGTCGGCGGTATAGTATTAACTCAATATTTCAAATTTGTATCCAACGCCCCAAACGGTCTTGAGGGTCCACTTTTCGGAGATCCCCTCTATCTTCTCGCGCAGACGCTTTACGTGAACGTCAACGGTACGCGAGTCGCCGAGGTAGTCAAAGCCCCAGACCTTGTCGAGCAGCTGATCTCTGGTGAAAACCCGGTTATAATTCGACGCGAGAAAATAGAGCAGCTCAAGCTCCTTTGGGGGAACGTCAACGGCTTTTCCGTTCAGTTTGAGCTCATATTTTTGCAGACTTATCTCTATGTTCTCAAACTTTATTACCTCTTCGTCGTTCTGATTTGTGTGCGCCTGATAGCGGCGAAGCACGGTTTTTACACGTGCGCTCAGCTCCTTCATATCGAAGGGCTTGACCACGAAGTCGTCAGCGCCGAGCTCAAGACCGAGGACCTTATCAAACACCTCGCCCTTAGCAGTTATCATAATTATAGGCTTTGCCGACATCTCGCGGATCTCGCGGCAGACCTGCCAGCCGTCCTTTTTGGGGAGCATAATGTCGAGAAGAACGAGATCGGGCTCGTACATTTTAAAGTAATTGATGCCCTGAACGCCGTCGTTGGCTATCTTTATCTCGTATCCCTCATTTTCAAAATAGATCTTTAGCAGATCACAGATATTTGCGTCATCATCGATGATAAGAAGCTTAGTATCCAGCATATCCTTCTCCTTTAAATTGAAGTGAAAAAAATCACGCGATTTAACTGACTGATATAATCCATCTAATTATAGCACACATTTGTCTTTTTTGCAATAATTTTTTAAATGTTTCCAACTTTAGCACACATATTTATCTGTTTTTTAATCAATTTGTCACATTTTGTCGGGTCGGCAGTGCCGACAGCCAAGCTTCGGGGCAGTCCGCCTTAATCATTTATCCCGCCCCGATGGTGAGGTTTTGCGTTATAGCCTTCCTCCGGGAGGAAGGGGGACCGCATAGCGGTGGAAGGAGAGTGCGTAATTTTAAATTTAGATTAATTTTATTGTAACGCGTTCTCCCTCAGTCGCCTACGGCGACAGCTCCCTCCCGGAGGGAGCCTTTTGATAGTTCGCCTTAATTGTTTGTAATCATCCTACGGTATTTTCACCGTCGGGTTGGAATTAAGAGATAGGGATAATTACCCCGAGCTATTACCGCGGGTTTTACCCGCCCCGACGGTGGGGTTTTTGATTTATAGCCTTCTCCTGCGGGAGAAGGCTTTTCGGCAATACAATCCCAGCATTTTTGCACACCTTGGAATGTTTTGGAAAAATTTCAAATAAATATTGAAAAGAATACGTACATGTAGTATAATGAAATAAAGGCAGGATACTATTTAAGAGGACGTATATAATAAACGAATCTAACCGAAACGAAAAGGAGAGATAAGCGTGAACAATACGGGAACTAACAGGATACTTGCAAGACAATTTTCAAGCGAACAGGCGGTCGTGAGCGAGATAATAAATCTCAAAGCCATACTTAACCTGCCAAAGGGGACTGAGCACTTTTTGAGCGACATTCACGGGGAGTCGGAAACATTTTTGCACATTCTCCGCAACGCCTCGGGAGTTATAAGGACAAAGATAGACCTGACCTTCGGCGAGAGAAAGACCGATGCCGAAAAGAACAGACTTGCCGCCCTTGTATATTATCCCGAAAGGGTCCTCCAGAACGACAACGCTCCGCTTTCGTCCGAGTGGTACAGACACACGGTATATGACCTTATCGAGCTCTCCAAGCTCGTTGCGGCAAAGTACACCCGTTCCAAGGTAAGAAAGGCGATGTCCGACGATTACCGATACATAATGGATGAGCTTATAAATATGCCCGAGCACAGTATCGACAAGGCAAACTATTATTCCGAGATAGTTACAAGTATTATCGAGCTCGGCAACGCCGATAAGTTTATCATAGAAATGGCAAGGCTCATACGCCGCCTTGCGGTAGACCATCTCCATATCGTGGGAGATATTTACGACAGGGGAAACGGCTCGGACCTTATTATGGACGAACTCTCGCGTTTTCACTCCTTTGATATACAGTGGGGCAATCACGACGTGCTCTGGCTGGGCGCGTATTTCGGCAACGCCGCCTGCATATGCAACCTCATAAGAATAAATTGCGTTTACAGAAATCTTCAGGTCATAGAGAATTACGGTATAAATCTCCGTCCGCTCGTCACCTTTGCCACAGAGGAATATGCCGCCGATAAGTGCGAGTCCTTCCTCATTTCGGATATCTACGGCTCGGAGAGTGACTTTGAAAAGGACGAGACCCTTGCCCGTATGACCAAGGCGATAACCGTGATACAGCTCAAGCTTGAGAACAAGCTCATAGAAAAACACCCCGAGTTCTCTATGGAGGATAGAGTGCTCTATCCGTCCGACACACTCACCGAAAAGGAAGAGAAGCTTATAGAGGTGCTCAGAGCCGAGTTTATGAACAGCAAGCGCCTGAAGGAGCATATGCGAATGCTTCTTAAGCAGGGAAGTATGTACCGAGTTTTTAACGATAACCTAATAATGCACGGCTGTGTGCCCACCGAGGCAGACGGAAGCTTCTCACAGATAGCGGTGGGAGCGCAGAGCTTTTCGGGCAAGGCACTTTACGACCGTCTTGACACTCTCGTGCGCGACGCCGCGAGGGGAGAGGAATACTCTGTTGACTATATGTGGTATCTCTGGTGCGGCAAGAAGTCGCCGCTTTACGGGCGTGACAAGATGTGCGTTTACACCAAATATTTTGAGGGATACACCGAAAAGGAAAACAAGGACGAGTATTATAATCTCGTGAATGACGAGGAATTCTGCCTCAAGGTGCTTCGCGAGTTCGGAGCTTGCGGGGAGCATTCGGTGATAGTGAACGGCCATATGCCCGTTAAGGTCAAGAAGGGAGAGAGCCCCGAGAGCGGAAACTGCCGCCACATAACGATAGACGGCGGATTATCCAAGGCATACCACGAAAAAACGGGAATTGCGGGATATACGCTTGTTAACAACTCGCAGGGACTGTTTCTTATCTGTCACCAGCCCTTCACCTCAAGCGAGGACGTGGTCAAAAACGCCTCGGACCTTCGCAGTGAGGTAAGACAGTTGCGCAAATACGACAGCCGTATACTCGTGAAGCAGACCGACAAGGGAAGAGCGCTCAAAGAGGAGATAGACGTCCTGAAGGAGTTTTTGTTTGAAGCATACGGCAATCATTGAATAGAATGTATAGATTACAAAGGGGGGACTTTTTGCAAAAAGTCCCCCCTTTGACCCCCTCAAAAACTTTCACACTGTTTTTAGTTATAGAGATGAAGTTAAATTGTAATGTTTGTTTTGCGGGAGGAGCAAGCCCCTCCCCTACCGCAGAGGTAAGATTACACCGTAACAGGTATCATATATACAAATTTTTCATAAAAATTTCACCGCAACGTATTTACATACATTCAAAAACCTTGGTAGGGGAGGGGCTTGCTCCTCCCGCAAAATAAACAAATAAGCAAAATATAAATTAGAAAATCAAACGTCACCTTAAAACCGTACAGGCGAATTGTGTTCGCCTTTTTTCTTGTTAATATAATAATTTGGATATATCTCTTGAAAAAATAAAATTCATGTGATACAATTATATGATAGTATAAAATGTTGTGTAAATATGGCGTGAAAAGCCTTGAAAATAAAGGAGATATAAAAATGAAACTTGGTATCGTAGGTTTGCCCAACGTGGGCAAAAGTACGCTTTTTAATGCTCTTACAAACGCGGGCGCAGAGTCGGCTAACTATCCCTTCTGCACTATAGAGCCCAACGTGGGTGTCGTTACCGTGCCCGATTCCCGTCTTGACGTTCTCGCTAAGATGTACGACCCCGAAAAGTACACCCCCGCCGTCATCGAATTCGTTGACATCGCGGGTCTTGTTAAGGGCGCGTCCAAGGGAGAGGGTCTTGGAAATAAATTTCTTTCGAATATCCGTGAGGTCGATGCTATCGTTCACGTTATACGTTGCTTTGACGACGACAACATAATCCACGTGGACGGCTCTATAAACGCTTTGCGCGATCTTGAAACTATAAATCTTGAGCTTATCTTCTCGGATATCGAGATGATAGAGCGCCGTATTGACAGGACCAAAAAGGCGATGAAGGGCGACAAGTCGCTCGCTTCCGAGCTTGAGCTCTTTGAAAAGCTCCACGCCGCCCTCTCAGACGGAAAGTGCGCAAGAGAGGTCGAGCTTGACGCCGACGAGCTTGGATATCTCCACGATACCCCTCTGCTCACCCTCAAACCCGTTATCTACGTTGCGAACGTATGCGAGGACGAGGTGTCGGGCGAGCCTACATCTAACCCCAACTACATGGCGCTCAAGGAGCAGGCCGAGAGGGAGCACTCCCAGATAATCGCGGTCTGCGCTCAGCTTGAGGCTGAGATAGCCGAGCTTGAGGGCGATGAAAAGGCGATCTTCCTCGAGGACCTCGGAATTGCCGAAAGCGGTCTTGACCGTCTTATCAAGGCGAGCTACTCGCTTCTCGGACTTATCAGTTTCCTCACGGCAGGACCTCAGGAGGTCCGCGCCTGGACTATAACCCGCGGAACAAAAGCGCCCGGCGCTGCGGGAAAGATACACAGCGATTTTGAGCGCGGATTTATCCGCGCCGAGATAGTCGCGTTTGACGACCTTATGTCCTGCGGAAGCATCGCGGCGGCAAAGGATGCGGGTCTTTACCGAAGCGAGGGCAAGGAATACGTTATGAACGACGGCGACGTTGTTCTCTTCAGATTTAACGTATAAGGTGACATTATGAGAGTTAGAAAGAAAAAGAACGGGGCGCAGAGGATCGAAGCCTGCTCCGAGCTGCTTATAAAGGAGCTTTCGGCGCTGGGTGAGCCCGACGAGATATTTTCCCAAAAAGCGCCGCTCCACCTTGAGATAGGCTGCGGAAAGGGCAATTTCGCCTGCGGTATGGCGGCGAAATACCCTGAGGTGAACTTTATCGCTATGGAGAAGGTGTCGGACGTTTGCTGTGTCGCTCTTGAGAAGGCTATGAGCCGCAAGGCTGAGCGCGAGCGCGACAATCTGCGCTTTGTTATCGGTGACGCAAAGCTCCTTGCCGACACGCTGAAACCCCACTCGGTCGATTGCATATACCTCAATTTCAGCGACCCGTGGCCAAAGAAGGGTCACGCCAAGAGAAGGCTGACACACGCGTCCTTCCTTGAGATATACAGAGATCTTCTCAAAGAGGACGGAATACTGAAGCTCAAGACCGACAACGACGGACTTTTCGCCTCAAGCCTTGAGCAGTTCGAGCTCTCGGGTCTTGACGTTGTCTGGCAGACTGAGGATCTGCACGCGTCCGAGCGCGCCGAGGGCAACGTGATGACCGAATACGAGGCGAATTTCTCCTCAAAGGGAGTTAACATCAAGTCGGCGTGGGTCAAATTCCCCGAAAGACAGGGCTAATTTTTGAAAGGAACGTGAAGTGCGTTTCGGCGCGGTTGATAAACTTAGTATTAAACTTCGATTTTTAAAGAATACAAATCGAATTTAAAAAGCCTCCCCTGTGTAAGGGGAGGTGGCAGCCGAAGGCTGACGGAGGGGTTGTAAAACGAATATTAAAACAAAAAACAATCCCTCAGTCGCTAACGCGACAGCTCCCTTTACACAAGGGAGCCTTTGATTTGTACAATTTTTTGGGTTTAGTTAAAAATTTAGGTTGTCAGCGGTTCCGTTTTGCGCTCCACTCTTGAATTATAGGAAATGTTAAACAACGAAATTTCGGGTGTGCTTATAGTCAACAAGCACGGCGGCGTTACGTCGCACGACATAGTGTATAAAATAAGACGCCTTTATTCCACCCGCCGCGTGGGACACACGGGTACGCTCGACCCTATGGCAACGGGTGTGCTTGTCGTTCTCGTAGGCAGGGCGGCAAAGGCGGCGGAATATCTTGTGAGCGACCGCAAGGGCTACCGCGCGCTGATGCGCCTCGGTATCACTACCGACACAGAGGACACGAGCGGCACGGTACTCACCGAGAGCGCGGATATCCCTGACAGTGAAACGGTGGAGCGCGTCTGCGAGAGTTTTTGCGGCAAGTACGCCCAAGTGCCGCCGATGTACAGCGCCCTCAAGGTGGGCGGAAAAAAGCTTTGCGACCTTGCGAGAAGCGGGGTCACGGTCGAGCGTCAGGCGAGAGAGGTCGAGATATTCTCTCTCGATGTGAGTGCCACCGACGCGCCCGACACCTACGCGCTTGACGTGCTCTGCTCGTCGGGAACTTATATCCGTACCCTCTGCGCCGATATCGGCGAGAAGCTGGGCTGCGGCGCGGCTATGGCGGCGCTTGAACGCACCGAGGCGGGCGGATTTTCAATAGACCGCGCGTTTAGTATCGCCGAGCTCGAGGCTATGAGCGAGGAGCAGAGATGCGAGATACTGATACCCACCGAGGCGCTTTTCTCCTCTCTCGAAGAGGTAAGGCTGCCCGATTTTTACGAGCGACTCTGCCGCAACGGCTGTGAGATATATCAAAAGAAGATAGGAACAAAGTACGAGCTCGGTCAGCAAGTCCGCATCTGCGGTAAGGACGGCTTCTTCGCCCTCGGCGAAGTCCGCGATTACCCAGACGGCTTAGCGATAAAAGCTATAAAGTTTTTGTGATGGAGATATATAAGGGGACACCTTTTGAGGAAAGGGTCGGCAGTGCCGACAGCCAATCTTCGGAGATGTTCCCCTTAAATTAAAGACCCCACCCGATGGTGGGGTTTTTCTTATTTTGTTTATTATTTTTCCCTTGACCCTCTCCAAACCTTTTCAAACTATTTTTAGCTACAGTGATGAAGTTTAGATTGTAATGTTTATACAAGGGTCGTCGTAGGCGCCGACCCCTACCACGAACATTATAATTTGGCTTCATCATGGTGTGGCAAACAATATTTTATAATCGGTAGGGGTCGGCGCCTACGACGACCCTTAAAACAAACAAATAAGCAAAATATAAAACAGAAAACCAAATTCCACCCACAAACTGTAGGGGCGATTCACGAATCGTCCGCAAAATAAGCAATACAAACCGTCTATAGCTAAAAATGCTTTGAAAGTTTTTGAGGGGGTCAAAGGGGGAACTTTTTATAAAAAGTTCCCCCTTACTATCTATATCATCTAACTATCTTTATTCCTTCGGGTGCGGATATTTCTACGACGGTATCCTCGCCTTCTTTTTTCGCGCTTACGGTTATTATACCGTAAGGTGTGGGATACGTACCCTTTGCGAAGTCGAGGTAAGCGAGCTCGGGCTTGACCTCATAGGTATCTGCCGCCAGAGGACGGATGCCGAGCACGTAATTCGTGAGGTAAGGGCAGGGGCCTGATGCCCAGCCGTGGCAGAGCGAGTGTCTGAGGTTCATATAGCAGAAAGCGCCGTATGCCGCGTGTATATCGACCTTGCCCTCGGGAACTATCTCGTCGATACGAGCGGCGTTCTTCATCCAATCGATATCGAAATCCTCCCAGAAGGTCGTTGCTCCCATATCGAGCATTCCGCCCCAATACTCCTTGATATCGTCAAGTGCGCCCGCGTAGTTACCCGCGAGAGCCTTTGCGGCAAGCAGATAATAGCCGTAATAGGTGGAATATCCGTGTGCGCCGCCGGGGGCGAGGACTTCCTTATTCAGCTTCACGGGGTCGCCTATACCCGAAAGGGCGAGCAGAGCCGCCGCCTGCTTCGAGCCGTTGCAGTCGGGGATATAATTCTTCATTCTCTCGGCAGTCGCCTCGCACTTCTCGGCAACCGCATTCTCACCGAGCGCTCTGAGCAGAGCCGCGCCGCAATCAAGCGCCATCTTTGTAAGTCCCTGAAGACCCGCGTGTATAGCCCCGAGATTATTCTCGTTGGGCCAATCCAAAAATCTTCTGGGGGGAACTTGCTCAACTCCCTTGTCATCGGCAAACTCGGACACCTTATTCATAAGATTTACAAGGTAATCCTTCTGTTCTGCGAGATACGCCATATCGCCCGTTGCGCGGAAAAGCTCGTGGTGTATGATTATCCACCACATCGAATAGGAGCACATTCCGTTCATCCACTCGTCGTCGGGGGTATCGTCCCTTATAATATCGAGCGAGTCTGCGATGACCTTCTGGTTTCCAAATACGGTCAGAAGCGTTTTTACCTCGGGGTGCATATCGCCTATCCAAACGAGTCTATCTCTCTTTATTCCGTCCCAGATGTTGTCCTGAGCGCAGAGGTGGACTGTATAAGCGGCAACGTCCCAGATGCGGTTCAGCTTTTCGTCGCTGCACTCAAAGCTGCCCTTGTATTCCCAATCTCTGTAATGGAAGACGCCCTGTATCGCCTTTATCGAGGCGGTGCAGTTTTCGTCAAGCAGCTCTATGTATGCGAAGCGGTAACCGCTTTCGTTGGTCTCATTTGAGGAAAGTCTGCCCACGTTGAGTATCTGCTCACGGTTGGCGTGGTCGTTTGTGGCGTTCTTCGTGCCAACGGGGGTCATAGCCTCGCTCACGCTCTCGCCGAAGCGGATAAGGAAGGTGGAGCGTCTGTTGGGAGTACTTCCTTTATTTATCATTATACGAAGGCTTCCCGCGAACTCTATGCCGAAGTCAAGGAGAATTGCTGCGTGGGGCTGACCCTCTTTATTCTCGAGGAAGCAATGGAGCTTCTCGGACTCGGGGATAAAAGCTATCTGATTACTTTTTTCTCTGAGGATATTTTCTATACAGCGGACCGTACCCTGAGTATATACCACTCTTTTGGGAATGAGGTATCTTCTGGTTCTGGCATCGATATTTCTTGCTTCGAGGGCGGGGAATTTGTCGTTTACCTTAGTCATTTTTCTTGATCCTTTCAAAGTGATGGGCTAAAAAATCAACCTTTTATATATTATACCTTTTTATCCCCCTGATTTCAAGGGGTTTATCAATTTTTATACCTTTTCAAAAACTTAAAAGCGACGTGTTTTTGGCACAAAAACACGGAATTAAACAAAAACAACAAAAAGCAAAAACGAAACCCACATTTTTGTGGTTTTTGGTGTTGTTTTTGTTCCAATTTGGGCATAAAACAAAAAAATACAAAAAAAGTGAAGAAAAACCCTTGACAAATAGGGGAGTATATGTTATAGTGTACTCAGGATAGTAGCGCAATTCTGTGGAATTGAGGCTTCTATGTTTAAAAACCACAAAAAACAAACACGTTTTTTGTTGAAAATACTTTGATAAAGGAAGATTGCTATGAAGTTCTACGCTGAGCCCATTGCAAAATCTCCGAGAATTGAAAAGCTTGTCGAAGCTCTTTTTGAAAAAATGCCTCAGATAGAGGCAGACAGAGCCGTGCTTCTCACAGAATCCTACAAGGCGACCGAGGGCGAGCCGATAATAACTCGCCGCGCGAAGGCTTTCAAGCATATTCTGGAGAACATTCCGATAACCATTCGCGAGAATGAGCTTATCGTCGGCGCGGCGACAAAAGCGCCCAGAGGATGTCAGGTGTTCCCCGAGTACTCCTTTGAGTGGCTTGAGTCGGAGTTCGACACGGTGGAGACCAGAACGGCAGACCCGTTCTACATCTCGGAAGAAACCAAACAGACCCTCCACGAGGTCTATAAATACTGGAAGGGTAAGACAACCAGTGAGCTTGCTACGTCTTATATGTCGGACGAGGCGAAGCTTGCGATGGAGCACAACATCTTTACCCCAGGAAATTACTTTTATAACGGAATAGGACATCTGACGGTCGATTACCCCAAGGTTCTCGCCGTTGGATACAGCGGAATAATAAAGGAAGCTAAGGATGCGCTTGCGGCGCTCTCGCAGGGAGATGCCGACTTCGCAAAGAGAAGTCACTTCCTGAGCGCCGTGATAATGAGCTGTGAGGCTGCGATAAATTACGCGCACCGCTACGCAGAGCTTGCCGCGAGTATGGCGAAGACCACGATGGACGTTCGCCGCCGTCGTGAGCTTGAGGATATCGCATCGGCTTGCCGCCGCGTTCCCGAGTATGGAGCACAAAGCTTCAGAGAGGCTTGTCAGTCCTTCTGGTTCGTGCAGATGCTGCTCCAGATAGAGTCGAGCGGACACTCGATCTCCCCCGGACGCTTTGACCAGTATATGTATCCTTATTATAAGAGGGATCTTGATGCGGGTAAGCTCAGCCGCGAGGAAGCGCAGGAGCTTATGGACTGCGTATGGGTCAAGCTCAACGACCTCAACAAGGTTCGTGATGCCGCATCGGCTGAAGGATTTGCGGGATACAGCTTATTCCAGAACCTGATAGCGGGCGGACAGGACGAAAACGGAAAGGACGCGACCAACGACCTTTCGTTTATGTCGATAACCGCAACCGAGCACGTATTTCTTCCTCAGCCTTCCTTCTCGGTAAGAGTTTGGAACGGCACGCCCCACGAATTTCTCATAAGGGCGGCAGAGCTTACGAGAACGGGAATCGGATTCCCCGCTTACTATAATGACGAAGTGATAATCCCCGCGCTCCAGAGCAGAGGTCTTACTCTTCAGGACGCGAGAGATTACAATATAATCGGTTGTGTTGAGCCTCAGAAGTCGGCAAAGACCGACGGTTGGCACGACGCGGCGTTCTTCAATATGTGCCGTCCGCTTGAGCTGGTCTTCTCGAACGGAGTTGACAAGGGAGTGCAGATAGGCCCTCGCACGGGCGAGGTCGAGAGCATGAAGAGCTACGGGGAGTTCGAGGACGCATACAGAGCGCAGATGAACTACTTTATAGAGCTGCTCGTAAATGCCGACAACGCCATCGACGTGGCGCACGCCGAGAGATGCCCCCTGCCTTTCCAGTCTTCGATGGTCAATGACTGTATCAAGAGAGGAAAGAGCCTTCAGGAGGGCGGAGCGATATACAACTTCACAGGCCCTCAGGGCTTTGGTATAGCGAATATAACCGACGGAATATACGCGGTCAAGAAGCTGGTATTTGAGGATAAGAAATACACACTCGGCTTCTTCAAGGAAGCGCTTGACAACAATTTCGGTCAGGATATGGACTCGGCTATGGCGGCAAAGCTTACACAGCAGGTCGCGAAGTCGATAGTGGCGGCAGGCAAGGACCTGAGCGCTGACGATATAAAGACGGTCTACCTCACGGTAAAGGCAAATAAGGCGAGCGAGGCAGACAGAAAGAAGTACGCGGCGCTGCTTGAGGATATAACCTCGCTTGAAAAGTTCGGAAACGACGAGGACGAGATCGACGCCTTCGCAAGAGAGATGGCTTATACATATACAAAGCCGCTTGAGGGATATATGAACCCCAGAGGAGGAATATTCCAGGCGGGACTTTACCCCGTTTCGGCAAACGTTCCGCTCGGAGCGCAGACAGGAGCAACTCCCGACGGACGACTTGCCTTCACACCTATAGCCGACGGTGTTTCGCCCGCGGCGGGACGCGACGTCAAGGGTCCCACGGCGGCGGCTAACTCGGTATCAAGGCTCGACCACTATATAGCGTCAAACGGAACGCTCTTCAATATGAAGTTCCATCCGTCGGCGCTTGAGGGAAGAAGCGGACTTGAGAGCTTCGTTGCTCTGGTCAGAGGATATTTTGACCAGAAGGGAAGCCACATGCAGTTCAACGTCGTAAGCCGAGAGACACTCAGAGATGCGCAGAAGCACCCCGAGAAGTACAAGTCGCTGGTAGTAAGAGTTGCGGGATATTCGGCACTCTTCACCACGCTCTCGAAGAGCTTGCAGGAAGATATAATCAACAGAACAGAGCAGCAGGGCTTTTGAGGTGAATGACGATGGATAAGGCGTTGCTTGAAACAAAGGGCAGGATATTCAATATCCAACGCTTTTCTATCCACGACGGCCCGGGAATAAGAACGATAGTTTTTCTCAAGGGCTGTCCGCTCAGATGCAGATGGTGCTGTAACCCCGAATCACAGGAATGGAAGTTCGAGCAGATGGTCACGGCGGGCGTTACCAAAACGGTGGGGCGCGACGTTACTGTCGGCGAGATACTTGAGGAGATAAAAAAGGACAGAGTCTACTATGCCCGTTCGGGCGGAGGGGGACTTACCCTCTCGGGAGGCGAGTGTCTGTGGCAGCCCGAGTTCTCAGAGGCGCTGCTCAGAGCGGCGAAGGAGATGGGAATATCCACGGCGATAGAAACCACAGCATATGCCGACATAGAGGTGATAAGACGACTGCTCAAGTACACCGACACCGTTCTTATGGATATAAAGCACGTAAACGGCGAGAAGCACAAGGAGTTTACCACAAGGGATAACGATCTGATACTTGCTAACGCGAGAGTGATAGCGAGAGAGGCGAACGAGCTGATAATCAGGACCCCTGTGATACCCACCTTCAACGACTCCGACGAGGAGATAAGAGCTATCGCGGAGTTTGCGGCGTCGCTCGAAGGGGTACGCGAGATGCACCTGCTTCCGTATCACCGAATAGGCTCGGATAAGTACGCGGGTCTTGGCAGGGTCTACGGTATGGCTCACATCCAGCCCCCGCCGAGAGAACAGATGGAAAGACTGCTCTCGATAGTAAGATCGACCGGACTTACGGGTCAGATAGGAGGTTGATAGCATGCAGGATAGTATGGAAAAGCAAAGGATAATACAGGAGCTCGTTCCGGGTAAGCAGATAACGCTGGCTCACATAATCGCGAACCCAGACGAGATACTGTATAAGAAGCTGGGACTTGATCCGGCTGTCGAATATTCAAAATCGGCGATCGGAATACTGACGCTCAGTCCCGCTGAGACCGCGATAATCGCGGGAGATATAGCAATAAAGGCGTCGGGCGCGCAGCTTGGATTTGTAGACCGCTTCAGCGGAACGGTGATACTCACGGGTACTTACTCGGAGGTGGACGCCTCGCTCAAGGCGGTGACGGATTACGCGGCGCAAACGCTTGGGTTCACGGTATGCAAGATAACCAAGACCTGAGAATGAAAAAGACCCTTCTGGTGGGACGTCACGGAGTTGGAAAAACAACGCTGACGCAGGCGCTGAGGGGAGAGAAGATACACTACGTCAAAACGCAGTATATGAATTACGGAGATTGGCTGATAGATTCCCCCGGGGAGTACGCAGAGGTGCACGGCTTAGGCGCGGCGCTTGCGATATACTCCTACGAGGCGGAGGTCGTTGCGCTGCTGATATCGGCGGACGACGATTACTCGCTCTTTCCCCCCTGCTGCGCTTCGATGATAAACCGAGAGGTGATAGGTATCGTAACCAAGACGACGGCGCAGTCGCCCGAGAGGGCAGAGAATTGGCTTCGTCTTGCAGGGTGTGAAAAGGTATTTCACATCGATTCGCACACCGGTGAGGGTGTTGACGAGCTGAAGGCTTATCTGCGAAAGCAGAGCTGATATATTTAAAGAAAAAATAAAAAAATTATTTAATCATAAGGAGAAGAAAAATGGTTAACGAGTACGAAATCAAAAAACAGATATGTGAGATAGGTAAGCGTATCTACAACAAGGGAATGGTTGCATCCAACGACGGTAACATCTCTGTAAAGCTTAACGACAACGAGTTCCTCTGCACACCTACAGGAGTTTCCAAGGGATTTATGACTCCCGAGTTCATCTGTAAGGTTGACGCTAAGGGTAACGTTATTCAGGCAAACGCAGGCTTCAAGCCCTCGTCTGAGATCAAGATGCACATGAGAGTTTACCGCGAGCGTCCCGACGTAACCGCTGTCGTTCACGCTCATCCTCTCTACGCTACATCCTTCGCTATCGCAGGAATCCCGCTCACCGAGCCGATCATGCCTGAGGCAGTAATCGCTCTCGGATGCGTTCCGATAGCTGAGTACGGAACACCCTCTACCGAGGAGATCCCGGACGCTGTTTCCAAGTACCTCCAGTACTATGATGCAGTACTTCTTGCAAACCACGGAGCGCTTTCCTTCTCGGATTCTCTGCTCAACGCATACCACAAGATGGAGTCTGTAGAGTTCTACGCTCAGCTCCTTTACCAGGCAAAGGTTCTCGGCGGTCCTAAGAAGCTCACCGACGCTCAGGTTGAAAGACTTTACGAGATCCGCCGTCAGTTCGGTCTCAAGGGTAAGCACCCCGCAAACGTATGCCCCAACGCTCAGGCAGGTAAGCCCAGCTGCCACGGTTGCGGCGGCAAGTGCTCAAGCGGCAAGGGCGCTGACGCTGACACCATCGCTATGGTAACAAAGCTCGTTCTCGAGCAGCTCGGCAAATAAGATATCTTAAAGCGGTCACTCTTATGAACGAAAATGAAATAAGAAGGATCGTTCAGGATACGGTATCTGCCGTTAAAAACAGAAAAAAAGTAATGACGCTTTCTCTTGCCGAAAGGATCGCCGACGCGACTGTCGCCGAGGCGGCAAGGATCGGAGTCCGCGCGGTGGTCTGTGTATCGGATGCCGCGGGAAACCCCAAGATAGTCAAGTCTATGGACGACGCTTATATCGCAAGCTACGATATAGCCGTGAACAAGGCGTTCACGGTTGTGGCGCTGAAAATGCCCACGTCGGCTCTCAAGGAGCTTGCTCAGCCGGGCGCTTCGCTTTACGGAATACAGTTTACCAACAACGGTAAGATAGTGATATTCGGCGGCGGAGATCCTCTTATCAACGACGATGAGGTGATTATCGGCGGCATCGGGGTCAGCGGCGGGAGCGAGGAGCAGGACATAGCGCTTTCGGCTTACGGCAGAAAGTATTTTGAAACAAAGATCTAAAACAATATCAGTTACATACGAAAGGACAAAGAGATGGATATCAAATCCTCTGACATCGAAAAGATCGTCCGTCAGGTGCTCGAGAATATCTCGGGAGCACAGGCGACACCCGCTCGCACAGCAGGACCTGTTCCCGCAACGAGCAGAGTCGCAATGCTCACCAAGGCAGAGAACTTCGACATTCAGGAATACCCCATCCCCGAGCTCGGAGATGACGATGTTCTTGTTAAGGTCGAGGGCTGCGGCGTCTGCGGAACCGACGCGCACGAGTTCAAGCGCGATCCCTTCTCACTTATCCCTGTAGTTCTCGGTCACGAGGGCACGGGTGAGATCGTAAAGATGGGTAAAAACGTAAAGAAGGACAGCGCGGGCAAGCCCCTGAATATTGGTGACAAGGTAGTTACCTGTATGATATTCAAGGACAATCCCGATATAACAATGTTCGACCTCAACAAGCAGAACGTTGGCGGAGCAGACGTTTACGGTCTTCTTCCCGACGACGACAAGCATCTTAACGGTTGGTTCGCTGACTACATTCTCGTAAGAGGCGGCTCGACTATATTCAACGTAAGCGATCTCGACCTCGACAGCAGAATCCTTATAGAGCCCTGCGCGGTTCTTATCCACGCTGTTGAGAGAGCAAAGACCACGGGTATCCTCAGATTCAACTCCAGAGTGGTAGTTCAGGGCTGCGGACCTATCGGTCTTATCTGTATCGCGGTGCTTCGCGCAATGGGAACTGAGAATATCGTTGCCGTTGACGGAGAGACAAAGCGTCTTGAGTTTGCAAAGCTTATGGGCGCAACCCAGACGGTAAACTTCAAGGATCACAAGGGTATTGACGCTCTTGCGGGAGCAGTTAAGGACGCATTCGGCGGCTACCTTGCGGACTTCGCGTTCCAGTGCACAGGTTCTCCTGTTGCTCACGCGAACATCTACAAGTTCATCCGCAACGGCGGCGGTCTGTGCGAGCTCGGCTTCTTCATCAACGGCGGCGATGCTACCATCAACCCCCACTTCGACATCTGCTCGAAGGAGATCACAACCGTTGGCTCTTGGGTATACACACTTCGCGATTACGTTACCACCTTCGATTTCCTCAAGCGCGCAAAGGCGATAGGACTTCCCCTCGAGAAGCTCATCACCCACAAGTACCCGCTTGATAAGATCAACGAGGCTCTCCAGACTAACCTGAAGATGGAAGGTCTTAAGATAGCTATCGTAAACGAGTAATAAAAAATTACGGAGATCATTATGGGAAAAGCTACTGGAATAATCGAGGTCTACGGACTTGCGGCTGCATTTGTCGCGCTCGACGCGGGATGCAAGGCGGCGGCGGTGTCGGTAGAGACCTTGGATAAGAACAAGCCCGGTAACGCCGACGCGCTCCCCGTTCCGCTGATAGTTGCGATAAAGTTCAGAGGAACTGTTGAGGACGTTAAGGCGGCGGTTGAGGCGGCAGCGGCGGCTGCGAAGCAGGTGAGCGGAGTTGTGTCACAGCACATAATCGCAAACACCGAGGCTTCGACCGAAAAGCTGTTGAAGCTTAACGCTTTTGATAAAAATTAAAAAATTCTATAAATTTTGTAATTGAAAGGAAAAAAGAAAATGGCACTTGAAGCACTTGGAATGGTAGAAACAAGAGGTCTTGTTGCGGCTATCGAGGCAGCAGACGCTATGGTAAAGGCAGCAGAGGTTACTCTCATCGGAACTGAGAAGATCGGTTCGGGACTCGTATCCGTTATGGTAAGAGGCGACGTTGGAGCAGTTAAGGCTGCTACTGAGGCAGGAAGCGCAGCCGCTTCCAGACTCGGCGAGATCGTTGCTGTTCACGTTATTCCCCGTCCTCATGCAGACGTTGAGAAGATCCTTCCCGTTCTCAAATAAGAAACATTTTAAGCTGAAAACTACGGAGGCGCTATGAAATCATTGGGATTTGTCGAGGTGAGCGGAGTTGTTGCCGCTGTTGACGCGCTCGACATTATGTGCAAAAGCGCAGAGGTCAGCCTTGTAAGCTGGGAGAGAAAGCTCGGCGGAAGGCTTGTTACCTTGATAGTTACGGGTAACGTTTCAGCGGTGACTGCGGCTGTGGAAAACGCAAAGGCACAGTGCATCAAAAAGCCCTGTGCGGTAGCGGTCATTGCAAACCCCCACCCCGAAACTGTAAGACTTGCAGAGCTTTCGGCAAAGCGTCTTGAGAAAAAGAACGCAAAGCCCGCAGCCGAAAAGAAGGCTGAAGCACCTGCCGCGGCTAAGACCGCAAAGACAACTGCCGCGAAGTCTGCGCCCAAGACGGCGAAGACCGAGGCAAACTCAGAAAAAACAGAATAAAATAAGGAGGCATAATAATTATGGCACTTGAAGCACTTGGAATGGTAGAAACAAGAGGTCTTGTTGCAGCAATCGAGGCAGCAGACGCTATGGTAAAGGCAGCAAACGTTGAGCTCATCGGAACTGAGAAGATCGGTTCGGGACTCGTATCCGTTATGGTAAGAGGCGACGTTGGAGCAGTTAAGGCTGCTACTGAGGCAGGAAGCGCAGCAGCTTCTACTCTCGGTGAGATCGTTGCAGTTCACGTTATCCCCCGTCCTCATGCGGACGTTGAGAAGATTCTTCCTTCTCTCAAATAATTAATTGAAATTTTAAACGGAGGTAAAATACAATGGCACTTGAAGCACTTGGAATGGTAGAAACAAGAGGTCTTGTTGCAGCAATCGAGGCAGCAGACGCTATGGTAAAGGCAGCAAACGTTGAGCTTATCGGAACTGAGAAGATCGGTTCGGGACTCGTATCCGTTATGGTAAGAGGCGACGTTGGAGCAGTTAAGGCTGCTACTGAGGCAGGAAGCACAGCAGCTTCCAGACTCGGCGAGATCGTTGCAGTTCACGTTATTCCCCGTCCTCATGCAGACGTTGAGAAGATCCTTCCTTCTCTGAAGTAATAAGGGACACGCAAAACGGAAAATAAACCGAAAGGTTTATTTTCCGAGCGGTGCGCTTCTGAGTTTAGGAGCGCAGCGCTTGGGAAATAAACAATAACTTAAAATATAGACGAAAGGCAACAGGAGATATTTATGTTGATCGGAAAAATCGTTGGAAGCGTAGTTTCCACAAGAAAGAACGAAAAGTTGATCGGAAGCAAGTTTATGATAGTTGAAACTTGTGCTCAGACCGGCGACGCAAAGAGAATAGTTGCTGTTGACAACGTTGGCGCGGGAATAGGCGAGCTTGTGCTCGTGGCAACGGGCAGCGCGGCAAGAATAGGGTGTGACCAGGAGAGAGCGCCCATCGACGCGGCTATAGTTGGAATAATCGACAGCGGAGCGGGACTTCCCGAGATAGAGTAATAACAAGGAATTTTCAATATGAAGCTTAATGAACTGAAGGATCTGCTTCGTTCGATGGGCGTTGTGGGCGCAGGAGGCGCGGGCTTTCCGACCTACGCAAAGCTCTCCGACGCGGCGGACACCATAATCCTCAACTGCGCCGAATGTGAGCCGCTTCTCAAGCTTCACAGGCAGCTGCTTGAGGAGAACACACACGAGATACTCAGCGCTCTTGACGCCATTCTTGACGCGACGGGCGCGAAGCAGGCGATAATCGGCGTTAAGGAGCATTACCACGCCACGATAGAGGCGCTTGAGGGCGAGATCGGCGAGTTCCCGAGAATATCTGTAAAGAAGCTTGGGGCGGTCTATCCGTCGGGAGATGAGATAATACTTATCAAGGAGGCCTGCGGTAGGGTAGTAGACCCCGGAAAGCTTCCGATATCGGTGGGAGTTACCGTATGCAACGTGGAAACGGTATATAACGTATACCGCGCGCTCCACGGCAAGCCTGTAACGCACAAGTACGTGACGGTCGCGGGTGAGGTCAAAAATCCCATAACCCTTTACGTGCCTATCGGAACGAAGATAGCCGAGCTTATAAGCGCGGCGGGCGGACTTACCGTGAAGGAAGCAGAGCTTCTTTCGGGCGGTCCTATGATGGGAAATATCGTCAAGGCGAGCGATGCGGTCACTAAGACGACCAACGCGATAATCGCGCTGCCTGCCGATCACCAGATAATACTTAATAAAAAGAGAAATCCTAAGATAAGCCTTAAGAGAGCGATGTCGGTATGCTGTCAGTGCAGAAGCTGTACCGAGCTCTGCTCAAGACACGTTGCGGGATACCCCGTTGAGCCGCACATGGTCATGAGGGTACTTGCAAACGGGGGAAGGGGAGATCTGAAGGCGCTTGAGGGTTCGCTCTTCTGCTCGAATTGCGGACTTTGCGAGACCTACTCCTGTCCTCAGGACCTCTCGCCCAGAGCTCTTATCGCAGAGCTGAAGGCGGCAGTCAAGAAGAGCGGAATGCCGATGCCCCAAGGTTTCAAGGCAGACCCCGATCCTAAGGACGCTGAGTATAAGAAGGTGTCGGTCGACCGTCTTACGATGCGCCTCGGACTTAAGAAATACGACGTTGCCGCACCGATATCCGAGGATTTTGAAACCAAGTCGGTCAAGATAATGCTCTCCCAGCATATAGGCGCTCCCGCGGTGGCGAGGGTCGCCGAGGGTGACACCGTCAAGGTCGGCGACGTGATAGCCGAAGCCAAGGACGGCGCGCTGAGCGTCAGCATACACGCCTCGCTTTCGGGTAAGGTAGACACGGTCGCTCCAAACTATGTAAAAATAATTGCCGCAAAAGCGGAAAGGAACTGAAATAAATGAAAAAAGCACTGGGAATGATAGAATTTAAAACGGTTGCTTCGGGTATCACCGCTACCGACGTAATGCTGAAAACAGCAGACGTTGAGGTGGTACAGGCAAACCCCGTATGCCCCGGAAAGTATCTGGCTACCATCGCGGGTGAGCTTAGCGCGGTCAGAGCTGCGATAGACGCGGCCGAGAGATACAACCCCGCTATGCTCGTGGATAAATTCCTGCTCGGAAACCCCCACGAGTCGGTACAGCCCGCTATCAGCGGAGCGCTTGAGATAAAGAACCGTGGCGCGATAGGCATACTTGAAACGTTTACGGCGGCATCCGCCGTTGTCGCGGCTGACACCGCGGCTAAGACCGCTTTGGTAGACCTCGTTGAGGTCCGCCTTGCTAAGGGAATGTGCGGAAAGTCGTACGTTATACTCACGGGAAGCGTTTCATCGGTTACGGCCGCAATAGAGCGCGCGAAGAGCGGAGTTCAGGACGGATTCTTCCTTGACAGCTCTGTTATCGCGGGACCCGACGAAAGACTCTGGGAAAGCATACTCTGATCACATAGCGTCCAAAAAAAATGAACGGAGGAAGGCCTTGTGCTTGCCATTGAACGCCGCAGAGAGATACTTGCTAAGCTGAATGCCGATGGAAAGGTCATCGTTGCAGAGCTGGCGAAGGATTTTGAGGTGACCGAGGAGACGATAAGACGAGATCTTGAAAAGCTCGACAAGGAAGGTCTTGTATCAAAGACCTACGGTGGAGCGGTCTCAAAGCATAATACCTCGCTCGACCTGCCATATAATATACGAGAGGGAGTCAACGTCATTCAGAAGCAGTCGATATCAGATAAGATATCCGAGCTTATTGAGGACGGAGAGAGAGTGATGCTCGATTCGAGCTCGACCGCCCTTTACGTGCTTAAAAAAATAAAAAGTAAGAAAAATCTGACTATAATAACGAATTCGGTAAAAATACTAATAGAGCTTGCCGACAAATCCGACTGGACGGTGCTTTCCACAGGCGGAGTGCTCAAAAAGAGCGCACTTTCGCTTACAGGCTCGTCTGCCGAGAAGATGATACGCTCGTATCACGTCGACACGGCGATATGCTCCTGTAAGGGACTTGACACCGAGCTCGGCATCACCGATTCGAATGAGAATGACACGCTCATAAAGCAGGCGATGTTTGCCAGCGCCGAGCGCCGCATACTCGCGCTTGACTCTGAGAAATTCGATAAAAAGTCCTTCGTTAAGGTATGCGATTTCGGAGCTATCGACATTATAGTCACAGATTCCGCTCCGTCGGAAAAATGGATAGGGTTCTGCAACGAAAAGGGAGTAGACCTTATATATTGACACAGAAAACATTTGAAAGGATATGATTTATGAAGGTTCTTGTACTGAACGCAGGAAGCTCCTCTCTGAAATATCAGCTCTTCAATATGGAGAGCGGCAAGGTCACTGCAAGGGGACTTTGCGAAAGAATAGGCGCGGGAGGCGCTATCACACATAAGCGTCCGGGAGCTGACGATTTCTCCGAGCAGATAGATCTGCCCCATCACGGAGTGGCACTCAAAAGAGTGCTTGAATTGCTCACCTCGGCTGAGTACGGAGTTATAAAGTCCACTAGTGAGATAGATGCTATAGGTCATCGCGTGGCACACGGAGGAGAGCTTATAAAGGAGTCCTCGATAATTACCGAGAGCGTTATAAAGCATCTCGAATCCTTAGTTCCGATAAATCCTCTTCACGGCCCGCCCGCTATAGCGGGAATAAAGGCGTGTGTAGAGCTTATGCCGAGCACCCCTCAGGTGGCTGTATTTGACACCTCGTTCTATTCGGATATCGAGGATTTCAGATACGTTTACCCGATACCCTACGAGTTCTACGAGAAGGATCATATCCGTCGTTACGGCTTCCACGGCACGTCGCACAGATACGTGAGCGCAGAGCTTGCAAAGGCTATTGGAAAGCCGATAGAGGAGCTTAAGATTGTGACCTGCCACCTCGGAAACGGCTCGTCGATAACCGCTGTTGACGGCGGTAAGGCGATAGATACCTCGATGGGATTCACCCCTCAGGAGGGAATCGCTATGGGCACTCGATCGGGAAGCATCGACCCCTCGGTCGTTACCTATATTATGAAGACTAAGGGATACACCCCCGAGGAGATGGACGACATTCTGAACAAGAAGAGCGGACTTCTCGGTGTTTCGGGAATATCCAATGATTGCAGAAACGTTTACTCGGCCGCGCTGAACGGCGACCACCGAGCAGAGCTTGCGCTCAAGATCCTCACCAACGGCATCAAGAAGCACATCGGTGCTTATGCCGCTGAGATGAACGGTCTTGACGCCCTTGCGTTCACCGCGGGCATCGGAGAAAATCAGGCAAATATCCGTGAGTGGGTCTGCGATAATATGGACTGGCTGGGTATTGAGATAGACAAAGAAAAGAACGAAAACTTCACCCGCGGTATTCCGTTTGATATATCGGCCGAGGGTGCGAGAGTAAAAACTTGGATAATCCCCACGGATGAGGAATATATGATAGCGATCGATACTCAGAGGATCGCCTCAAAGCAAAACTGACAATAGAAAGGTGTGATCTTTATGGCAAACATTACAGAAGCTGAAATCAGAAAGATAGTTGAAAATATTATAAAGGGATCTGCCGCTACTACCGGCAGAAACTGGAGCTCGACCGAGTACAACGGCAGAAAGCTCATCGGTATCTACTCGGATATGAACGAGGCTATAGACGCCGCTGAGAGAGGATACAAGGCTGTCCGCGCTATGAGCGTTGAGCAGAGAGAGAAGATAATCACCGAGATCCGCCGTCTTACCGTTGCGGAAGCTCCGATAATGGCTGAGATGGGCGTTGCTGAAACGGGAATGGGAAGAGTTGACCACAAGCGTCTTAAGCACATTCTCGTTGCAGACAAGACCCCCGGAACTGAGGATATCGTTGCCGAGGCTAAGACCGGAGATAGCGGACTTACCCTCACCGAGATGGCTCCCTTCGGAGTTGTTGGTTCTATCACACCCAGTACCAACCCCTCGGAGACCGTTATCTGTAACTCGATAGGAATGATAGCGGCAGGAAACGGTGTTGTATTCAACCCCCACCCCAACGCTATATGCGTATCCAACTACGCCGTTGACCTCGTAAACAGAGCGTCGGCTGCGGCGGGCGGCCCTGAGATACTCGTTTGCTCTATGGATAAGCCTACACTCGATTCGGCAGCTATTATGCAGTCACATCCCAAGATAAGACTTCTGGTCTGCACAGGCGGCCCCGGAGTTGTAAGAGCCGTGCTTTCCTCGGGTAAGAAGGCTATCGGCGCGGGCGCGGGAAATCCCCCCGTTATCGTTGACGACACCGCTGACATCAAGAAGGCGGCTAAGGATATTATCGACGGTTGTACCTTTGATAACAACCTCCCCTGTATCGCTGAGAAGGAAGTTTTCGCGTTCAGAAATATCGCAGACGAGCTCATATCCGAGATGCAGAAGAACGGCGCTTACCTCATAAACGCTGAGCAGGCAGACCGCCTTGCTGAGGTCGTTCTCGAGAAGAAGACCAACAAGGCAGGAAAGACTGTTAAAACTGTCAGCCGCACCTGCGTCGGACGCGATGCCGACGTTATACTCGCTAAGATCGGCGTTAACGTTGACAAGAGCGTACGCTGCATAATCTGCGAGACCAACTTTATGCACGATTTCGTTCAGCACGAGCTTATGATGCCCATTCTTCCTATAGTAAGAGTTGACAACATCGAGGACGCTATCGAGCTCGCTGTCAAGGCTGAGCACGGTAACAGACACACAGCGCACATGCACTCAAAGAATATAGATCACCTCTCGGCTTTCGCAAAGGCTGTTGAAACCACTATATTCGTTAAGAACGCTCCCTCTTACGCGGGAATCGGATTTGGCGGCGAGGGTCACACCACATTCACCATCGCAGGTCCTACAGGCGAGGGAATAACCTCTGCAAGATCGTTCACCAGAAAGCGCAGATGCGTTATGGCGGATAGCTTCAGAATTATCTGATTGGAGTATTGCTATGAAATATAATGAACAGGAATTGAAGGCGCTCGTTGATAAGGTCATCGAGGCGGTCAAGTCGGGTAACGCCGAGGGCGATATCCCCGTTGGTATATCCAACCGTCATATCCACCTCTCGCGCGAGGACGTTGAGACCCTCTTTGGAAAGGGCTATCAGCTCACAAAGCTCAAGGACCTTTCTCAGCCCGGTCAGTATGCTTGTAAAGAGGTGCTGACTATAGTCGGACCCTCTATGAGAGCTATCGAGGGCGTGAGAGTTCTCGGCCCTGAGAGAAAGCGCTCACAGGTAGAGATATCCCGTACCGACAGCTTTACCCTCAAGGTAAAGCCGCCCGTAAGAGAGTCGGGTGACATCGCAGGCTCAGCGCCCGTAACGATAATCGGCCCGAAGGGAATTGTAACTCTTAGCGAGGGCTGTATAATCGCTAACAGACATATACATATGAGCGAGGACGAGGGCAGAGCATTCGGCGTGCGCGACGGCGAGTACGTTGACGTGCAGATGAACGGAGAGAGAAGAAGTATGTTCTATGACGTTCAGATCCGCGTACATAAAGACTTCAGACTTGAAATGCACATAGATACCGATGACGCAAACGCCGCAGGCGTTGGCAACGGGTTCAAAGGTAAGCTTATAAAGAGATAATTGGATAGATAATAAGGGAGAACCTTTTGAGGAAAGGTTCTCCCTTTAACCCTCTCCAAACCTTTTTACACGTTGGGTCAGGTTAAATCGATAGTACGCTATTTTGTTCTCCTAACAGAGAACAAAGGGTTATAAGCAAAAATTCGCGTGCGAAGCTGAGGGCTTTAGCTTAAGGTGACGCTCGCATCGGCACTTCGCACTAAAAATTTAATTTGAATTTCACCATCGGGTTGGAACAAGCAAAAAAGTTAAACTACCCCGAAGCTTGGCTGTCGGCACTGCCGACTGCTATTCGTGCCACGCTCTCGCTACCACTCATTAACGCAGCATACTAACGGTAAAGCAAAATTAAATCTAAAAACAAACCGTTATATTATTTCTTATGGGGACAGTTGAGCTATAAGTTAAAATAAAAATAATAACAGCCCGAGGAGTTGCGTATTTGCTCCTCGGGCGTTATGTTTAGATAAATAAAATTGGTTCTTTTTTTAATTTAAGCAATATCACCACTATTCGCTTTTATATAAACCCATAAAGCAAATTTTTTCGGGGACGGTGGGGAGATCCAAGGGGGAAAGCCTTGGCACGATTCTTTCGCCTATTTCTTGTCGTGTAACAAGAAATAGGCATCACAAACATTACAATCTAAATCTCATCACTATAGCTAAAAATGCTTTAAAAAGGTTTGGAGAGGGTCAAGGGAGAACCTTTCCTCAAAAGGTTCTCCCTTGATATCTCTCATAAACTATTTCTTCTTAAAATACCCCTGAGGATATGAGCAGGTGGGGCAGATCTTGGGCGGTTCTTTGGCTGTAACCACGTAGCCGCAATTAAGGCAGATCCATTTTGTCTGCGTACTATCCGAGGTAAAGACCTTTCCGTCTCTCACGCTATTGAGGTAGCTTACAAATCTCTCCTCGTGGTTCTTTTCGATAGATGCCACGCGCTCGAAGAGCTTGGCGATATCCTCAAATCCTTCCTCTCTTGCCTCGTTTGCGAACTGGGCGTACATCGTTTCCCACTCAAAATGCTCACCGCCTGCGGCTGTGTTCAGGTTGTTTTCTGTTGACGACCATCCGCCGAGGCATTTGAACCATATTTCGGCGTGTTCCTTTTCGTTTGCCGCGGTTTCGTTGAATATCTGCGATATCTCAACGAAGCCGTCATTTTTTGCTCTTTCCTCGAACCATTTGTATCTCAGATACGCCTGCGATTCGCCCGAAAGCGCGGTGTGAAGATTTGTTTCTGTTTTCGTGCCTTTGAGCTTTTCAAGCTCAACTCCTCCGTTTACGTATGCTGCCATAATATACCTCCTTCAAAATTATAGGTATATTTTTGACAGTTGTGGTTTGATTTATTCTTTATTTCTGAAATCGTTTTCGGTTATCGAGCAAGTGCCTATAGTTCGGTATTTTCCCTTAACGAACATAGAATCTCGCGCAAACCCCTCAAAGGTCATGCCCAGCTTCTCCATGACCTTGCGCGAGGCATCGTTGCCCTGCATAAATCTTGCCTCTATGCGGTGAAGCCCGAGCGTATCGAAGCCGAAGCGCATCACCTCTTTTGCCGCCTCGACGGCGATCCCTTGCCTGTGGTATGCGGGGTTCAGAACGTAGCCTATCTGCGCCGAGTTGTTTACTGTATCTATACTCGCAAATCCGCAAGTTCCTATCATTTTTCCGCTTTCGCTCTCTATCACCGCCCAATCGTAGAAATCCCCCACGGCATATCTGTTCTCAACGTATTTGAGATACTCCCACGTATAGGACAGGGAGGTATGTGGCGACCAGAGCAGAAACTCGGTGACTGAGGGGTCGGCGGCGTATTCGTGCATATCCTGAGAGTCGGTACGTCTCAGAGCTCGGAGCGTAAGTCTTTCGGTTTTGAGCGTTGGAATGTCTGAAAATATCTTTATAAGCTTCTCGCGTTGCATATTTTGCGCCTTTCTTGTGTGATCTTATACATTATAAACCCTCAAAAAATTGATTGCAACAGTTTTATAAATAAAAATAAAGAAAATTATTTATTTTTGTTAAGTTGTGTGTTATAATTGAAAATGAGAAGATGTAAGAGCTTCGGAAGGGGGATAGGCGATGGATCACAGCAAAAAAGATATTTTGCGAACGACCCTCGTTCCCATTTTGTTGGGCGATACTCCGAGGGCGCACCTGCTTGCGGCAAGGATATATCTGCGCTCGGGGATATCCTCTTACGTCTGTGGCGAAAAACGCCGCTTTGCCGACCTCATAGACCCCTTTTCAAGCTTTTATCAGATAAGCTCGGATGAGGGCGTGGCGCTTTTGGTGTTGGGAAAGCTTTTTCCGAACAGCGATTATATTCCTATCCTTGTCCCCTGTAATGGATATTACGAGAGATTTGTGAAGGAAAACCGCGAATTTTTGGAGTCAAGATATATTATTTCAGACAGGCGGGAGCTTTTTAGCAGAAAGCCGATGTCGGAGTTTTAAGGAGAACGGTAATGAAGGAGAAAAAGACCCTTGGCGTTCTCGGTGGGCTTGGACCGATGTCCAGCGTGTATTTCTATGAAATGATAACCGCGCACACAGCCGCCGTGAGTGATCAGGAGCATTTGAATATTTTGATATCCTCGCGCGCCGAGATCCCCGACAGGACTGATTTTATTCTCGGCCGCTCGAAGAATGACCCGTTGCCGCTTATGCAGACCGAGGCGCAAAGACTTGCGGACGCGGGGGCGGATATTATAACTATCCCCTGCAACACGGCGCACTATTTTTACCGCGGGATAGCGAAGAGCTGCTCTGTACCGATACTCAATATCATTGAGGAAACGGCAGAGCTTTGCCGATATCTTGGGCTTTCGAAGGTTGGAGTACTTGCAACCGAGGGCACGATAGCCTCGGGCGCATACCGCACGGCGCTCGGGAGCGTTGGGGTTGAATACGCCACCTGCTCCGAGGAAGACCAGAGGACGGTGACCGATATAATCTACGCCCAGATAAAGCAGGGCAAAGAGCCCGACCTCAACAGATTTTTGGGGGTTGCCGACACGCTGACGGCGCACGGCTGTGAGCGCATAATTCTGGGGTGTACTGAGCTGTCCTTGCTGAAAAGGAACTATAGGCTCGGCGGACGCTTTATAGACCCGCTTGAGGTACTATCCATCAGAGCTATATGCGAGTGCGGCGGAGTGCCGAAGGATTTTGATGATGAGCTTATGAAATTCTCTGTGAGAAAGGAAGTATAAATATATGTTACTGAGCCAGCTTTTAAGCAGAATAGAGTATACCGAGATAATAAATCCGAAGGAGCAGAATATAAGCACTACCGATATAGCCGCGCTTTGCTGCGATTCGAGAAAGGCGTATAACGGCTCGCTCTTCGTTTGTATTGCGGGTGCGCTTGTTGACGGTCACGAGTATGCGCTCTCGGCGTATAACAAGATGTGCCGCGTATTCGTTGCCGAGCATCCGATAGAAAATCTGCCCGACGATGCCGTTGTGGTCATAACGCCCGACACAAGAGTGGCGCTCGCGCTGCTCTCCGACGAGTTCTTCGGTCACCCCTCAAGGGAGATGAAGATAATAGGGATAACGGGCACGAAGGGAAAGACCACCTCGTCCTTGCTCATATATAATATGCTCAACGCCAACGGCATACCCACAGGCTACATAGGCTCGAACGGAGTGTCCTTTGACGACTACCATTTCAACACGGTAAACACTACGCCCGAGAGCTACGACCTGCATTATTATATGCGCCGAATGCTTGACATAGGCATAAATACGCTTGTTATGGAGGTGTCCTCTCAGGCGCTCAAATTCAACCGAGTTCACGGTATAGATTTTGATATCACCGTCTTCACAAACCTTTACCCCGACCATATCGGCGCGTTCGAGCATCCCGATTACGACGATTATAAGAATGCAAAGCACTCACTCTTTACAAGTTATAATTCAAAGGCGATGATATACAACGCCGACGATGCGGCGCACACCGAGATGCTTGCGGGAACTACCTGCAAGAGCGTTGGCGTGGCAATCGATAACACCGCGGCTGAATACAGAGCGTCAAGGATCGCGTTCTTCCGCTCACCCGGTAACATAGGCGTCAGCTTTGACTGCTGGGGAGAGAATAAGAAGTATTCGGTGTCGCTCTCCTTCCCTGGCGAGTTCAGCGTTTATAACGCGATGACGGCTATCGCCGTCTGCCGCGAGATGGGAATATCCTTTGACAGTATCGTAAAGACGATGCAGAAGATCCGCATCAAGGGTCGCTTTGAAACTATCGAGCTGCCCAACGGAGCTACCGCGGTTATAGATTACGCGCATAACGGAGTGAGCCTTAAGGCGGCGCTCTCGGCACTCAGGGTCTATAATCCGAACAGGCTTGTCTGCCTTTTCGGCTCGATAGGCGGAAGAACGAAAATGCGCCGCGCCGAGCTTGGTCTTGTGGCGTCGCGCGATGCAGATTTCTGTATCATAACCTCGGACAACCCCGATAACGAGCCGCCCTCGGCGATAATCGGCGAGATAGCGTCCTATTTCACGGTTGGCTCAGCGCCCTATATCGCGATAGCCGACAGAAAGAAGGCGATACTCTATGCGCTCGAAAATTCCTCGGCGGGGGATATAATCCTGCTCGCGGGTAAGGGACACGAGACATATCAGCTTATCAACGGCCTTCGCGAATATTTCAGCGAAGCCGAAATAATAAAAGATTTCTGCGCGCAAAAGTCAGAGGCGTAGAGTATAAAGGGGACACCTTTTAAGGAAAGGTGTCCCCTTAAACCCCTTCCAAACCTTTTTACACTATTTTCACCATAGGGTTGGAGTAAGCGAAAAAGGTGAATTACCCCGAAGATTGGCTGTCGGCACTGCCGACCCCATCAAAAACTTTCAAACTATTTTTAGCTACAGACGGATTGTCTTGCTAAATGGTGCGGTAGGGAAGATCCCCCTACAAAGAAAATATAATCATACGCCGTAGGGGAGGGGTTTCCCCTCCCGCAATATAAACAAAACATAAAACAGAAAACAAAACGTCATGTCACCCAAAGCCTCGCCCTTTGGGAGAGGTGGCACGACGAAGGAGTGACGGAGAGGGTAAATATTTTCAAATACCCTCTCAGTCGCCAAGGCGACAGCTCTCCCAATGGGAGAGCCTATGATAAACAAAACTCCACCATCGGGTGGGGTTGATAAATTAAGGGGAACATCTCCGATCTATTACCGCGGGTTTTACTCGCCGTTGTAAAGAATAAATAAAACCCCTTGATTTGTTGCAAAAAAAGTAATATAATAATTATGATTAGTTTTTTAGAGAGGAAAATACATATGGAAAGAGTATCTAAGCATAACTATTACCTCGATATCGCTCAGACGGTCGCTGAGCGCAGCACCTGCCTTAGAAAAATGTTCGGCGCGATAATCGTCAAGGACGACGTTATCGTGTCCACGGGCTACAACGGTGCGCCCAGAGGGCGCAAAAACTGCTCTGACATACAGTACTGTATGAGGGACAAGCTCGGTATCCCCAGAGGAGAGAGATACGAGCTCTGCCGCTCGGTACACGCCGAGGCTAACGCTATAATCGCGGCGGCAAGAGAGAGAATGCTTGGCGCTACCCTTTATATGGTCTGCGTTGACCCCAAGGACCGCGCTATCGTTGCGGGCACTTCAAGCTGTATGATGTGCAAGCGTCAGATAATAAACGCGGGTATTGAGCAGGTCATCGTAAGAGATACGGCCGAGGAATATAGAATCATAAAGGTGTCCGACTGGATAGAGGACGACGACTCGCTCAGCGGAATTTTCGGATATTAAGATGAACGCTGTGACGATATCCCGCTTTTCCGAGGAGCATATAGACGAGGTCGCGCGGATAGAGCGCGACACATTTGCTGAGCCCTGGTCGAGCGAAAGCCTTAGACTGCTTTGCACAGAGGATTACCCTTCCTTCGTTATGTGTGAGGGGGGCAAGGTCTTGGGGTATGTCAGCGCGGCTCGCTCACTTGACGAGCTACAGATAATAAACGTGGCGGTGCGCCCCGAGCACAGGGGCAAGGGATACGCCAAGGCGCTCCTTGAGTGGGTGGAGAGATTTTGTGCTGAGAACGGTCTGGTCTCGATATCGCTTGAGGTGAGGGAGTCTAACGCGGCGGCGATAGGGCTTTACGGCGGTTGCAGATATGAGGTCTGCGGAAGGCGAAAGGGATTTTACCGTTTGCCGCGCGAGGACGCGCTTGTGATGATAAAGAATTTGGACAGATAAAATCAAAAGGAAATTTGGTATAAAGATGTTGATATTGGGACTTGAAAGCTCGTGTGACGAAACCTCTGCCGCAGTCGTGCGAATGGGCGAGGGCAAGCGCGAGATACTTTCAAACATAGTTGCTTCACAAATAGATATACACAGGCTTTACGGCGGAGTTGTGCCCGAGATAGCCAGCCGAGCTCATATCGAGGCTATATCGCGCATTACATACCGCGCGCTTGACGAGGCGGGGGTAACGCTCACAGATATCGGTGCGATAGCCGTCACCTCGCACCCCGGACTTATCGGGGCGCTGATAGTTGGGGTGAATTTTGCCAAGTCGCTCGCCTTTGCGAGGGGCATACCGTTGGTCGAGGTCAATCACGTAAAGGCGCACGTTGCGGCGGCGTATCTTGAATACCCCTCGCTCGAGCCGCCCTTTACGGCGATAGTTGTGTCGGGCGGACACACCTCGATATACGAGGTCAATTCCTACACCGACTTTTCGGTCATCGGAGAGACCCGCGACGATGCGGCGGGAGAAGCCTTTGACAAGGTGGCGAGAGTGCTTGGTATGCCTTATCCCGGCGGCGCGGAGTTTAACAGAGCGGCTAAGGGCGGCGATCCGTCTGCGGTAGAGCTCCCTTCTCCCGCGCTTCACGGCGACAATCTCGATTTCTCGTTCAGCGGCATCAAGACGGCGGCGCTCAACTATATAAATTCGCTCAGACAAAAGGGAGAAGAGCCCGATGTGAACAACCTGTGCGCGTCGTATACGAATACCATTGTAAAGGCGATAGTAAAGAAGTGCGCGGGCGCACTTGATAAGTCGGACACTCGCCGACTCGTGCTTGCGGGCGGTGTTGCGGCAAATTCCTATATCCGAGAAGGGCTCTCGGAGTTATGTAAAAAAAGAGGGGCGGAATTTTTCGTTCCAAGCATCTCGCTTTGCGGCGACAACGCCGCGATGGTGGCTGCCGCGGGATATTTTGAATATCTTGACGGCGCTTTTGCCGACACCTCGCTCAACGCGTCGGCAAACGATAATATTTGAAGTAAGGAAAGAATATGAAGACAGAAAAGAAGAATAACAAGGCAAAGACGGCGCATACTGAGGTATCTCCTGCGGTCATAAAGCGTTTGCCGAGATATTTCAGATACCTGCGCGAGATAATCAGAATGGGAAAGACGCGAGTGAGCTCTGCCGAGCTTTCAAAAATGATGAACGTTACCGCATCCCAGATACGTCAGGACCTCAACTGCTTCGGCGGCTTTGGTCAGCAGGGCTACGGATATAACGTCAATTATCTTTATACCAATATCTGTGAGATACTCGGCGTTGGCTGCGGCTTCCGCGCGGCGCTTATCGGCGCGGGAAATCTGGGCAAGGCGCTCGTTCGCAGTCCTATGTTTGAGAAGCGGGGCGTTGACGTGGTGGCTATGTTTGACGTATCGAGCGACCTTGTTGGAAAAAAGATAGAGAATATAAAGGTCTTCCATATCGACGATATCGAGCGCATATTTGAAGAGTATGGGGTGGATATTGCCATTCTGACCCTTCCCAAGGAGTACGCGGTAGAGGTTGCCGAAAGGCTTGAGAATACGGGCGTGAGCGGTATCTGGAACTTCACGGGTAAGGAGCTGGCGCTCAAGAACGCGGATATCGCGGTCGAAAACGTACATATCGGCGACTCCCTTATGACCCTTTGCTATGAGATAGCAAAAAGAAAAAATGAAAATGGGGACAGCTCCGCAAAATGAAAAAGAACGAAAAAATAAATCTTACGATAAAGACCCCTCTCTCGCAGAGTGTGTGGAATGCTCTGGCGTCTGCCGACGAGAACGATCTTCGGGTGATGCTGGCGCTCGCTCTCGCTTCCGAAGGAGAGAGAGAGGATATAGACGGTCTGCTCTCAAAGCTTGAGCTTGAGGCGGGCGAGCTTGACGCGTCGATAAAATATTGGTGCGGCGCGGGGCTTCTCAAAAAGGGAAGAAAGAGCGCGAAGGCGGCAAGCGGCGATACGGCAAAGAGGGAAGAGCCGAAAAAGACAGCCGAGCCGCTTCACAGAGGTGGAAAGCTTGAGCGAAAGAGTGAGATGCCGTCCTATTCCTCTACCGAGCTTGCCGAGCTTATAGAGAAGAGAAGCATAACCGCCGAGTTTATAAACGAGGCGCAGAGAGTGGTTGGAAAGATATTCAACACTCATGAGGTAAATATCCTTGTGGGAATGATAGACTATATCGGCTTTGACGAGGCGAGTGTTATAATAATACTCTCGCACATGGTCAATCTCGGAAAGAGGTCGCTCAGATACGCCGAGCAGCTCGCGTTTTCCCTGTATGACGAGGGAATAACCGATGCCGAGGCGCTTCAGCTGAGGCTCAAAAAGATGGAGGGATATACCAAGACCGAGTCCGAGGTGAGGGCGATGTTTGGTATGACGGGACGCTCTCTCACCACCAAGGAAAAGAAATTCCTTCGCGCGTGGATAGAGAATATGGGCTTTGACACAGAGGTCATACGCTTGGCTTACGACATAACCGTGGACGCGATACACGAGCCCGCCCCCGCCTATGCCAACAGCATACTCGAGGGTTGGTATGCCTTGGGACTTACCACCACAGAGGCGATAGCTGCCGCTGAGGACGAGAAAAAACAAAAGAAGAAAGCCACAAAACCGGACGGCAACAGCTTTGACACAGACGAATTTTTTGAGGCGGCTCTGAGAAGGACTTTTGAGGAGCTTTGATAATCGATAATGCTAAAGGGAGAAAGATATGGCATTTAATTCAGAGGATTTTGTTCGTATAAGAGAAGAATATTCAAAGAAATATCTGAAGGCGCATCAGGCGGCGGATGAGCGCCGCGAGGAGGTCTACCTCAAAATACCCGAGCTCAGGGCGTTGGATAACCTGCTTGCGGGTACTGTGTCGCGCATAATGGCGGCGGCATCGGGAGATGATTTTGAGCAGAAGCTCGCCGAGGTGCGCGCCGAGAACGAGCGTCTTTTAGCCGAGAGGGCGAAGATACTCGAGGCTTACGGCATCGCCGCCGACTACACCGACGTAAAATATGAGTGCGAGAAGTGCGGAGATACGGGATACGTTGACACAAAGATGTGCTCGTGTATGAAGCAGGCGCTGGTGATGGCGGGATACCGCTCGTCGGGCATTTGGGGACTTATGCGTTCGCAGTCCTTTGACAATTTTTCGCTTGACTATTATAAGGACTCAAAGCAGAACTACGCCGCGATGGAGAGAGTGGTCGAGGGGCTCAAGAGATACGCGGCGGAGTTTGACGAGAATACATATAAAAACTTCCTGTTTCTCGGCGGAACGGGGCTTGGCAAAACTCACCTGTCCACATCGGTGGCGGTCAAGGTGATAGAGCGCGGATTTGACGTGCTTTACGTTTCGGCTTGCTCGATGATATCGGATTTTGAGGCAAAGAGGTTCGGCGGGGCGGAGAGGTCGGTAGACCTTTCAAGATATTACGATGCCGAGCTGCTTATAATCGACGATTTCGGAAGCGAGATGACAAATCAGTTCACCGTTTCCTGTGTTTACGACGTGATAAACACGAGAATGATAAAGGCAAAGTCAACGATAATAAGCACGAATCTCTCGCAGGAGGGAATAAGAGAGCGCTACGGCGACAGAATAACCAGCCGTCTTTTCGGCGAATATCTGCCAATCTATTTTAACGGCAGGGATATCCGAGGCCAGAAGATAAACCGCAAATAGGATAAATTGCCGAATAAAATGAAATAATAAAGGATATACGAGCTTTTGGTTCGTATATCCTTTTCTTTTTACGGAGGAATTATGAAGGACGAAAAGAAGACTGTCAACGCCGAGATGCTTGACAGAATGTATAAAAACGTAAAGATGGGCTCGGATTCGATGGTGGATATAATGTCGCATGTGAAGGACGACACCCTTCGCGAAGAGCTTACGAGCCAGCTTGAGCAGTATGAAAGCTACGGCAGCCGCATAGGCAAGATGATATACGACGGCGGCGGAAAGCCCAAGGAAGAAGGGCCGATGACGAGAATGTCGGCAAAGATAGGTGTGATGATGAACACGATGACCGATTCTACCTCAAGCCACCTCGCGCAGATGGTTATCGAGGGCGCGACCATGGGAATGACCGATATGACCAAGATAGTCAGGGAGTATGAAAATCGGAATTGCGCGGAAGCGCCGCTCAAGCTCGCGCGTGAGATAGCCGAATTTGAGGACAAGAGCATAGAAAGCCTTAAGAAATATCTTTGAGTGGCGGGTCTTACCACCCCCGTTGTCGTTAAGAGAACGGGGGGTATCGTTTCATTCTTCCAATAATGAAAAGGCTTCCTTTATTTCCGCCGAGGTATATCCGTATCTCGTAAGAGCCGCAAAAAGCTTCTTTCGCTGCTCGTTATCCTTTGGCACAGAGCCGAACTTTTTTCTCACAACAGCCGTGCAGGCTGAGGAAAAATCATAATCACGAAGGCTGTCCATAGCGTTTTCCACAGCCTCGCCGGGGTATCCCTTTTCGAAGAGCATCGCGGCAATTCTTCGTCTGCCCCAGCCCTTCTTCAGGGCGCGCTCGGCTTCTCGCGCGGCGTCCTCACTCTCGTTGATATATCCAAGCTCGCGCAAATACTCCGCCGCCTCGATAGCGGTTTCCTTATCAAATCCCTTTGCCCTGAGCTTGTTTACCATATTCTTGCCCGAACACGCGCCGTATCCGAGGATATACATTCCTCGTTTCACGGCGGAGCAGACCTCAGAGGCGGCGGCGAGCTCATCAAAAAACTCCTCGCTTATCTCACCCTTCTGAGGTCGCAGCTCTGCGTATTGACGCGCCAACAGAAAAAGCTCTCTTGTTTCGGAGCTTTCTCCGTTTGATATCCTCACGCGCACACAAAGCTCAGCCCCGCCGTTTTTGGCGGTTATAGATGCGACATTTATGGTCATATCAGTCGTCCAGGTCTGCCTTAAGAGTTCTTATGTCGAAATCGTCGTCGGTGTCCTCGTCAAGCTCAAACTGTTCCTCTGGGGTGGGAATATTCTCCTTCATGCTTCTTACCTTAGCGTCAAGCTCTGCGAGCAGGGCGGGGTTAGCCTCGATGATCTTGCGAACGTTCTCCTTGCCCTGACCGATACGCTCTCCGTTATAAGAGAACCAAGAGCCGCTCTTCTTGATTATGTCAAGCGAGATACAGTAGTCGATTATCTCACCCGAGCGCGAGATACCCTTGCCGTAAAGGATATCGAACTCAGCTACCTTGAAGGGGGGAGCTACCTTATTCTTAACTATCTTACATCTTACGTGGTTTCCGTATATATCGTTTCCGTTTTTAAGCTGGTCTGCCTTGCGGACGTCTATTCTGACCGATGCGTAGAACTTGAGCGCGCGGCCACCGGGGGTGGTCTCGGGATTTCCGTACATAACGCCGACCTTCTCACGGAGCTGGTTTATAAATATTACCACCGCGTTGCTCTTTGAAATGACCGCCGAGAGTTTTCTCATCGCCTGTGACATAAGTCTTGCCTGAACGCCCACCTGCGACTGACCCATATCTCCTTCTATCTCCTGACGGGGAACGAGAGCTGCCACCGAGTCGATGACAACGACGTCGATAGCGCCCGAGCGCACAAGCGCCTCGGTGATATCGAGCGCGTCCTCACCGCAGTCGGGCTGTGACACGAGCAGATTGTTTATATCGACACCGAGCGCCTTGGCGTAAACGGGGTCGAGGGCGTGTTCGGCGTCAATAAAAGCCGCCTCGCCGCCGAGCTTCTGAACCTCGGCGATTATATGTAAAGCAACGGTAGTTTTTCCCGATGACTCAGGGCCGAAGATCTCTATTATCCTTCCTCTCGGAACACCGCCTATGCCGAGCGCCATGTCGAGGGCGATAGAGCCTGTGCTGACGGCTTGTACCTCAAGGTGCGAGTTTTCTCCGAGCTTCATGATCGAGCCCGCGCCGAAATCGCGTTCAAGCTGGGCGATAGCTGTGGAGAGTGCTTTTTTCTTAGCGTCCTTATCGCTATCTCTGGGGAGCATTTCGATCTTCTTTTTAGCAGTTGCCATAACAAACCTCACGTATAAAAATTAATTTGCGTTCAATCGACGTTCTTATTATACAACCCCCAAATCCTCTTGTCAAGGGTTTTTTGAAACATTTTTTCTCAAAACGGAAAAATTTTGTTATTTAGGGGTGGAAATGTACTTTGTAAATTCCGAAAACAGAAAAAGAGAGTTCTCGGAAAAATCCCGCTTTAAAATAAAAAATGTGTTTGACTAAGGCGGGAGAATGTGGTATAATTACTGTATCTATGTAAAAAGGTATGGTGATAAAGATGATAGTTGCACTTGAAGATGCAAAATATAAGCTTATAGGAATGAGAGAGGGCATCGCAGATCTCGGCTCGGCGCTGAGAATAGACGAGCTTCGCGCTACCGCCGAGGAGCTTGACAAGCAGACCCTTGATCCCGATTTCTGGAGCAATCAGGAGAACTCCTCAAAAGTGCTTCAGAAAATAAAGCAGACTAAATATACTATAGAAGAATACGAAAAGCTCTGTAACCGTCTTGAGGACGCGATAACCCTTGCCGAAATGGCTATTGAGGAAAATGACGAGAGCTACGTGGAAGAGGTTGAGTCCGAGCTTGCCGAGATAACCAAGCAGGAAGAGGAGAAGAGAATAGAGATCCTTCTTTCGGGCGAATACGATAAGAACAACGCCATCGTTTCCTTCCACCCGGGTGCGGGCGGTACTGAGGCGCAGGACTGGGCGCAGATGCTCTACCGTATGATAACCAGATGGGCAGAGCGCCACAAGTTCAAGTACAAGCTTCTCGACTGGCTCGACGGCGACGCGGCGGGAATAAAGAGCGCGACCATAATGGTCGAGGGGCTCAATGCTTACGGATATCTGAAGTCGGAGAACGGAGTTCACCGTCTTGTAAGAGTTTCTCCCTTTGACGCGGCGGGAAGACGTCAGACCTCGTTCGCCTCTATCGAGGTAATGCCCGAATTCGAGAACGTCGATAAGGTAGAGATAAGAGATGAGGATATAGAGGTAACGGCGCACCGTTCGAGCGGAGCAGGCGGTCAGCACATCAACAAGACCGACTCGGCGATAAGAATTCTCCACAAGCCCACGGGTATCGTGGTCGGCTGTCAGACCGAGCGCTCTCAGCTCCAGAACAAGGAAACGGCTATGAAAATGCTCAAGGCGAAGCTTATGGAGATAAAGCTGCGCGAGCGTCTTGATACCATAGAGGATATTCAGGGAAATAAGACGAATATCGAGTGGGGCGCGCAGATACGTTCCTACGTGTTTATGCCCTACACCCTCGCAAAGGATACCAGAACAGGCTACGAGGACGGAAACATCAGCGCGGTAATGGACGGCGAAATAGACGGATTTATTAACGCATACCTGAAGATGAATGCAAATTAAAAAGAGAGATTGGCAAGGGGACACTTTTTAAGGAAAGGTGTCCCCTTAAACCCCTTCCAAACCTTTTGACACTATTTTCACCATCGGGTTGGAGCAAGCGAATAGTGGGAACTACCCCGAAGATTGGCTGTCGGCACTGCCGACCCTTTTAAGGAAAGGTTCTCCCTTGACCCTCTCCAAACCTTTTTACACTATTTTTAACTACAGAGATGAGGTTTAGATTGTAATGGTTGTAAAACGGGGCGTCGAGGACGTCGCCCCCTACAGGTTAACTATATTTAACACACAATCTGTTACAGTGCAATTCACCACAGCAAACATTTCAAATTGTAGGGGGCGACGTCCTCGACGCCCCGTGTAATAAACAAATAAGCAAAATATAAAACAGAAAATCAAACGTCACCACAAATCGTAGGGGCGACCATCGGTCGTCCGCCAAATAGGCATAACCCCACCACCGGGTGGGGATAAACGGTCAAGGCGAACTACCCCGATCTTTGGCGGCGGGGGCGCCCCGCACGTAGGGGCGACCATCGGTCGTCCGTAAAAAAGACGGACGTGCAATGCACGCCCCTACAGAGAAAATAGCGTTCTATAAATTTAATCTGACCCATAGTGTGAAAGTTTTTGAGGGGGTCCGCCTCAAAAAGTTCTCCCATTTTTGTTCAACCATAATAAAACAATTTGTATCTTTTGTTCAACAGATTTTTAAAAATTTTATTAATATTTGTTATAAATGCACATTGTCATTTGTCGAAGAGTATGTTATAATATCGTATATTGACCGTTGAAGCTTTCAGAACCGCAGGGAACTGAGGGCGGAGGGGCTCTGGAGAATCTCATTTATGAGTGCCGAAGGTGCAAGGCGATATTTTTTCGCTGAATCTCTCAGGCAAAAGGACAGAGCAGACATACTTCCATAGTTATATATGTCTGACAGTCTATTTTTCGAGCCACCGATATATCGGTGGTTTATTTATTTTTTAGGAGGGCATTATGACAGCCGTTTCAGATTTTCTTCTCCCGATAGTACAGAAGATCAATATGTACCTTTCGGACTACATTCTCATTTTCCTCTTGGTAGGAATAGGTCTTTTCTACACTATAAGAACAAGATTCGTACAGGTTCGCTGCTTTGGCGAGGGTATGAAAAAGGTGTTCGGTAACATCAAGTTCCGCGGCGGTAAAGCCGGAAGCGGTCTTTCCTCGTTCCAGGCGCTTGCAACCGCTATCGCGGCTCAGGTCGGAACGGGTAATATCGTCGGCGCGTGCGGCGCTATCCTCATAGGCGGTCCCGGCGCGATATTCTGGATGTGGGTAATCGCATTCTTCGGTATGGCTACTATCTACGCCGAGGCAGTCCTCGCTCAGGATACCAAGGTCGTTCTCGAGGACGGCTCAGTTCTCGGCGGTCCTGTTTACTACATAAAGAAGGCATTTAAGGGCAAATTCGGCAAGGCACTTGCGGGCTTCTTCGCCGTTGCAACTATACTTGCGCTCGGCTGCATGGGCGCTATGGTTCAGTCCAACTCTATCGCAGGCGCTGTAAGCACGGCAACTGCTGACGTTGTTCCCGGTTGGGCAGTAGGTCTTGCTCTTGCTGCTGTCTGCGCTATAATCTTCATCGGCGGTATCAAGAGAATCGCATCTGTTGCTGAAAAGATAGTTCCCCTTATGGCGGTCATCTATATCGTTACGGGTCTTATCATTCTCGGTATCAACTTCACAAAGATCCCCGCAACATTTGGTATGATATTCAAGTATGCGTTTATGCCTCAGGCAATACTCGGCGGTACTGTTGGTATGGCTATCAAGGCGGCTATCAGCCAGGGTGTTAAGAGAGGTCTGTTCTCTAACGAGGCAGGTATGGGTTCAACTCCTCACGCTCACGCTCAGGCTAACGTTGAGAAGCCCCACGACCAGGGTGTTGCTGCTATGATAGGTGTGTTTATAGACACATTCGTGGTTCTCACAATGACAGCTCTCGTTGTTATCTCTACTCTCTACGTTGGCGGTAACGGTACACCTGACATCTCCAAGGCGAACCTTATGCAGACCGCTGTCGGAACTGCCTTCGGCAATATGACACTCGGTAACATTCTCGTTGCAGTTTGCCTTACATTCTTCGCGTTTACAACTATCATAAGCTGGAACTTCTTCGGTAAGCAGAACGTTCAGTATCTCTTCGGCAAGAAGGCTACAGTTGTATATTCTGTTATAGCTGTTATATTCGTTATGCTTGGTTCGCTTCTCTCCAACGACCTCGTTTGGGAGCTTACCGATATGTTCAACAACCTCATGGTAATACCCAACGTTATCGCTCTCGCGGTACTTTCGGGTATAGTTGTTGCGGCTGTTAAGTCGAAAAAGAAAAAGGAAAAGTAATATTCTTTGAATAAAATACCCCCCGATTTTACGGGGGGATATTTATTTATTGCTATTCATCGATTGCTTCAAATCTTTCTCTTGCGCGGAAGATGAGCGAGATGCACCATATTCCTGCCAATGCAACGACGGTATAGATTATACGGCTGACAAGAGAGCCCTGTCCGCCAAACAGCCATGCGACGATGTCAAACTTGAAAAGACCGATGCTTCCCCAGTTGAGCGCGCCGATAACTGTTATGATGAGTGCAATTCTGTCCATTAACATTGCAAAATCCTCCTGATCTTAACGGTTGAACCGTCAATAATATTTTGTTCGGAAACGGCGGCGATATGTACGGAATAAATCGGAAAGGTTTTTGAAATTATTGACAAAAAGTGTTTAAAATGATACAATTATAAAAGATAAATTCCGCGGAGGACGGCAAGATGCATGAAGGACACAGAAAAAGGGTAAAGGACAAATTCAGAGCTCACGGTCAGGAGGTCTTTGAGGACCACGAGCTTTTGGAGCTTTTGCTCTTTTTTGGAATATCAAGAAAAAATACGAATGATACGGCGCACGAGCTCCTATCGAGGTTCGGTTCGCTCCAGGGCGTTTTTGACGCGAGTATAAACGAGCTGATGGGCGTGAGAGGGATAGGCAGGTCGTCGGCAGTGCTTATAAAGACGGTTGGAGCGTTTATCCACAGGTGTCGGCAAAAACAACCCGACAACCGCCTGAAGCTGGATAGCTTTTCATCGGTGAGCAGGTTCGTGACAGATCTTTTTGACGGAGATAGCGAGGAGCGGATATATCTTGTCGCGCTCAACAGCTCATTCAGGCTTATCGGGTACTCGAACATTTGTACGGGAGAGATAAATTTTTCATCTGCCACGATAGACAAGATAGTGAAGACCTCGTTTGATTATAACGCGTCCTTCGTTATAGTGGCGCATAATCACCCGGGCGGTATAGCGATGCCCTCCCAGCACGATATTGATTCAAGCACGAAGCTGAGCGACAGCTTCAGATATTTGAATATCTGCTTTTTGGAGCATTTTATCGTGGCGGGCGGACGCTGTAATCCGATACTTCACGGCTTGGAGGCGCAGGGAAATAAAGCCTTCGACCGAACGATAGAAAACCTTGCCTCAAGAAAGCGCAAGTAGGGGACTTTGCGCCGAGGCGCAAAGCATCGATATAAATCCCTTACGGGATTTTCGATATGTTGCTGACGCAACTCGATATAGCTACGCTCGATATGTTTGCTTCGCAAACGAGGATTTATATCATATCGAAACCGACCGTAAGAGAGGTTATATCGAATTTGCCGCAAGGCAAATATATCGAGCCGAGCCGAGCGAGGCATATCGACAGAATAAAATCACATTTGTATCCATAAATAGAATACGGCGGGTTTGCGACCGCTCTTTACAGAAAATTAACAAAAAATGACGATCTTTGTGCTATAATGAAAATAACCTAAAAAAGAGAGGTTTCTGCTATGGAAGGCAAATACAAAGGAAGAAAAAGAATCATACTTATTTTCAGCGCACTGTTTTTGGTAATAGCAACGCTTTTGTTGCTTATATTCAATCAGGGAAAGAAGAGCTATACCGTAAAATTCGAGCTTGACGGCGGAACGCTGCTCAACGGTTCGCTCGTACAGGAGGTCAAGCACGGTCAGGACGCAATCCCCCCCACGGTAGTCAAGGATGGTGCATATCTGCGTTCATGGAGCGGCTCATATAAAAGTGTTACCAAAAATATGACCCTTGAGGCGGTTTGGGAGTATGAAACCACCCCCGGTATTATCTACTCGGAAAGCGAGAACAAAAACTATACCGAAATTGAAGGCGCTTATAAATATTTGAAGGGCGAGATCTACCTTGGTGCTTACTATGACGATAAAAAGGTTCTCGGTATTTGTGACGGCGCGTTCTCCGATTGCACGGGAATTACAAAGGTCTATCTGCTCGACGGTCTGCTTTTGATAGGCGATAACGCCTTCTCGGGTTGTACGTCTTTGACCGAGATAGAAATCCCCGAAACCGTAGTTCGTCTTGGCGATGGGGTTTTCAGCGGCTGTGAGTCGCTTGAAACTCTTATCCTCAACGAGGGACTCGAGGAGATAGGAGTGGGTGCGTTTGAGGGCTGTACGTCTTTGAAAAAAATCATCATTCCCAAAACGGTTACGAGCATAGGCGAAGGCGCCTTCAGCGGTTGCGAATCCTTGGAAACCGTGGTGTTTGTTGAAGAATCTGAAAAGACAGATGAAGTGCCCGAAAACATCACCGAGGAAACGGGAGAAACACTCATACCCGAAGAGCCCGCAAAGCCCGAGAAGGTTCTCAAAGAGATCGCGGCTGGCACATTTGAAGGCTGTACGTCACTTGAAGAGATAGTTATCCCCAAAACGGTTACGAGTATAGGCGATGGCGCGTTCCGCGGCTGTGAGTCGTTGGAAACTGTGGTGCTGGGTGAGGGACTCGAGGAGATCGGGGCAGGCGCTTTTGAAGGCTGTACCAATCTTAGGACGGTATTTTTGCCCGAAAGCCTGTTGAAGCTCGCCGCTGACGCGTTCGCGGGTTGCGAGGACCTTGTCATAAAAACGATACTTCCCGAGGAAGATGTACCCGAAGGTTGGGAAGAAGGCTGGAACAGCGGCGCTGAGGTTGAGTGGACTGCCGAAACCGAAGCTACCACCGCCGAAACTACCGTTCCTGAAGAGACGACCAAATAAAGCAGGGGGAACTTATTCATGGATATGATGCAAATGCTGGGAATACTCTGTGCGGTATTCTTTACGGCGTTGACCCTGATGTGCTTTTTCAGAGAAAAGCTGACGCTCAGCCTTTTTAATCCATTGTTCCTTTCGGCGTGTGCGTTCTGCTTCTTTTGCTGGAATTACGCGGCATACGAGCGCGGGTGGCTGGAAGACGGTTTTATGACGCTTGAAAACATAAGTCCGTTTATCTGTACCGTTATATTGCTCACTCCGTTTATGGCAAAGTGGGTAAAGGACCTTGCTTACTGTACCATTGCTTTTCTTGGGTTTGGAATGTTTTTGGCACTATTTATCAGTCCCGGGGCAGAATATTTTTTGAGCTTCAGACACACCGCGACCTTTATGCACATCAGCGAAGCGACCTGTCACCTTGTGATGGCGCTTTACGGATTTTATCTGATCCTTGCAAACAAGGTGAAGCTTGATTATAAGAGCTTGGGCAAGTCGCTATTGTTTATTTACGCTTCTATCGGATTTGGCGTTTTTCTAAACTGGTGTTTCCATCTTGCAAACTTCGGAATGAATATGTACGGAAATTATTCGATATATTTTCTGGACATTTTCGGAAGCTTCGGCGCTACCTTTATCGCCTATCTTGTCGGCGTTCTTGGGGTTATTCTTATGGGATTCCTTGTGGGGATATTCCTCGATTGGATCAGCCGACCCAATAAGCAAGAGAAAGAAGAGGAGCAAGAGAAGCGAGAGGAACAAGCGGAACAAGTGGAAGAGAATTGCTCGCAGACTTCTCCGGACTAATATTAATTTAACAAAAACTATAGCCGAACGGATATTAGTCCGTTCGGCTTTTGTTGATGGTGCGGCGAATAAAGATAAATCCGAACCCCACGGTCGTGTGATAAGGTTCGGACTTTCGATGACGACACCCGAGTTTTGGGTGCCGACACTGTCGGCTGGTGCGGGTGACAGGGGTCGAACCTGCACGAATTAACACAAGATCCTAAATCTTGCGCGTCTGCCAATTCCGCCACACCCGCATATTAAGTTTGTTTCGGGCAGCCGCGCCCGCGAGACAGCTTCAAACATAGTCGCATTGCTTCCTGCCGTCGCAATTCTCCTTGTTTGTGCGCCTTCTCGAACTCGCTCGGTCACCCACCAGGTGCGCTCGTTCTCGAAGCTGCCAATTCCGCCACACCCGCATATTAAGTTTGCTTCGGGCAGCCGCGCCTACGTCAGCGACATTTATCATAACACAAAACAAACGTCTTGTCAACACAATTTTTTGCTCGTGCTCGACAATGATAAAATCTTTCCTTATTTTACATATTGAAATCGGGAAAGGTTTATGGTATAATGAGGTAACGTCAGTTGAGGAGATATTATGAGTCATAACTTTTTTGCATATATGGCGCGAATGAAGCTCATTCGGCGCTGGAGTCTTATGAAATCGGTGAGCGACGAGAACGTCGCCGAGCACAGCGCGCAGGTCGCGCAGATAGCTCACGCGCTCGCGCTCATAAAGAACCGTATGTTCGGAGGAGAGCTTAACGTGGACAGGATAACCTCTGCCGCGCTTTACCACGAGGCATCCGAGGTGCTTACGGGAGATCTGCCCACTCCGATAAAATATTATAATCCCGAGATACGCAAGGCGTACAAGGATATCGAAGCGGTGGCAAACGACAAGCTCTTGTCTATGCTTCCCGACCAGCTCAGGGATGATTACCGAGAGCTTATTGAAGTGCCTGTTGACTCGTATGAGTATGCGCTCATAAAGGCGGCGGACAAGATCTCGGCCTACATAAAGTGCATCGAGGAGCTCAAGAGCGGGAACAGGGAATTCGCCAAGGCTGAGGCGACACTGAAAAAAGAGGTGAAAAGCTTCTTTTATCTTGGTGAGGTCAAATATTTCTTTGACAATTTCATAGATACTTTTGGCAAAACTCTTGACGAGTTGGAATAAATCCTACATTATATTTTATTATATATAGCAATTCTGCTTTTTTTGATAAAAATATTGTAACAAATTTGATTTATCCCCTTGACAACGGGGAAAATAAAGGATATAATGATTTAGTATAATAAGTAAATTGTCGGTACTGGCCGACCTACACTTGTTTCTTTGAGGTAACTCAAGATTATAAATTTCAATCTTAGGAGGAATTTTTATGAAGCGACATGTAAAAATGTCATTGGTGCTCGTTGCACTTCTCCTTGCTTTCGCGTTCATTTTTACCGGATGTAATGATGAGCTCGCTGCTAAGGTAGACGAGAATGCAACCGCTGCACAGAACGCCGCGGATGCGGCAAACAAGGTTCAGTCTAACCTTGATGCGGCTAAGACTGAGCTCGCAAAGGATATCGCTGCTAACGAAGCAGCAGCAAAGAAGGCATTGACCGACCTCGAGGCTGCTAAGGCTGCTCTCGATAAGGCAATTAAGGACGGAGATGCAGCAGACGCGGCAGCTCTCGTTGCAAAGGCAGAGGCTCTTGAAACAGCTATAAAGGCTGCTAAGGATGCCATAACAACTCTTGAAACAAGCGTTGCAGCCGCTAAGGATGCAGCAGACGCAGCTCTTGAGGATGCTATAGAGGCTGTTGAGGCTCTCGAAGAGGAGCTTGAGGATGCTATAGCTGACGCTAAGGCAGCTGTTAGTGCAGCAGCTCTCCAGCTCAAGGCTTGGGATGATGCAACCGATGCAATCATTTCCGGAGCAGAAGGCGCAAGCCTTAAGGCTCTCTCCGGCGCATATGCTGAGTACGAGGCAGTAAAGGATTACTACTTCGCAGCTGATTACGCAGAGATCGCTTATCAGTATGACGCAGCATACCTTCGTATGATCAGAGCTACCAGCGTTGATGCTGTTAAGGCTGCATACGATACATTCGTTGAGGAAGCAGCTAAGCTTCCCACAATCCCCACTTCTCTCTACAACGCTCTTATGGCTGCTGGCGAGACTGTTGAAGATCTCGTTTACGACGAAGACGTTGAAGAGAACCTTGTTAAGGCAAGAACTATACTCGGCGCAGTAGACGTTATGAGCGCTGAGCTCAAGGTTGAGCTTATGGATCAGATCAACGCTTACGGTGAAGATGATGTTGATCTCGCAGCTCTTTACAATACATACATTGCAAGATACGGCGTTCTCACCATGATCAACGGTGGTGAAGAGCTCCTTGCTGATATCAACGAGGCTCTTGAAGCTCTTACAGTTCCCACATCTGATTACACCGCTATTCGCAGCGACGTAACCACATGGACAACAAGCTCCACAACAACTCTCAACGGTGACGTTACTAACGACGTAGCCGCAGTTGAAGGACTCCAGGCTGCTATCGACGCTCTTACCGCAGCTGAGAACCGTGCAGCAGCACTCGTTACCGCTTATGCTGAGGCTGAGGCTCTCAACGCTCAGATAGCTGCTCTTAAGACCGCTATCGAGGCAGACGGCGCAACAGTAACTAACGAAACCGCACTCGACGCATTGAAGACATCTGTCAATGCTTGGGTTGACACATACTTCTCCGGCGCTTACGCTGAGGAGAAGGCTACAGAAACCGAAGAGGGATCTGTAAACTACAATAAGGTTGACTATGAGGCACTTGAAGAAGTCAACGAGCTCTTCCTTGCTGAGCTTGACTCCTTCGCAAAGGCATCTAAGGTATTCGAGGATGCTGTTGCTGCTATAGGCGAAGTAGACCTTCTCAGCGCTGATGAGATTCAGGCTGCTTGGGATGCATACTACGCATGGATAATCGAGGCTGACCTCAGAAACTTCGACTATGCAACCAATCCCACAGCAACCTACCTTGAGCTCGTTGAAAAGGATACCGAGTACAAGGCACTCGTAGAAGAGGCACTCGCTGCATACAACGAGGTTGCTCTCGCAGACGATTTCGCTGCAACACTTTACAATGCAAACAAGATCAACGCTGTTCTTGCTTGGTACGAGCACTACGCAGTTGTTGAGGGCGGAGTAAAGGTATTTGAGGACGGTTATGTTCTCAGCGACACTCTCACAATTACCGCTGCAGATCTTGCAAAGGTAGAGGGACTCTACGCAGATTATGAGGCTCTCAAGGCAGCTAAGGCTGAAGAGACCGCAAAGGTTCAGGCTCTCATAGAGGCTATAGGTACAGTTACTATGAACGATAAGGCAGCTATCGAGGCAGCTGAGGCTGCATACGCTGCATGGCTCGCAGGAACTAACGCTCCCGAGGGCTACACCGCTGCTCAGTTCGCACTTGACGAGGACAACACACTCTCGTTCTACGTATCCGATGACGTTCTCAGAGCTGCAAGAACAGCTTGGAACGGACTCAATGCTCAGGTAACAGCTATCAAGACCGCTATTGCTGATCTTGATGACAAGAAGGACGTAGCTGACTTCAACGCTGACATTGCCGAGTACACAGTAGCTGTAAATGCTATCAAGGCTGCTATCGAGACCTTCAAGACCGCAAACGGCGGTGACCTTGAGGGCAACGTAACCGATGCTGAGTTTGCTAAGCTTTACGCTGGAGCATTCGCAATAGAGAAGTACAACGTATACGCAGCACTCGTTGTAGAGCAGGAAGCTGCTAACGCAACCGTTAACGGTCTTGCAATCAGCGATCTTGATAAGACAACCACAAAGAACGCTATCGCAGCTATCGTTGAAAAGGCTCTCGAGGATATCGAGGCTGTATACGTAGCAGCTGATAACGCTGATGCAGCAGCTCGCAAGGCTGACATTGATGCTATCAAGGCACTCGCAGCAGCTAAGATCGATGCTATTGAGGTTGCAGCAGGCACTTACAAGGATTACGTAGTTGCAGTAGAGGCGGATGCTACTCTTGCCGCTGACGAAGTTGCAAAGGCAGAGGTAGTAGTTGCACTCAACACCTCTTACGTAAACAACGTAATGCGGATAAAGGCAGCTCTCAACGCAGCAAACGCTGACACATTTGCTGCAATGGTAGCTACACAGCTTGAGGCAGTATACCCTATAACAACTCCGTAACTGCCGCTTAAGATTGGATAATAATAGATTAGCTATTATCAATTCATAAAAATTCCCCCTCGATGCAATCTTGCATCGGGGGGAATTTTTGTCCGGAGGGAGTTTTAAATTTAATGTGAACAACCCAGATCTTTGCTTGCGGGGGCTCCCCGCCCCTCCGTAAAATAAAACATAAAATAGAAAACAAAAAACAAAAAATTAACAATAATTCGTTCAATCATACACAATAAATTAAAAAAATAATGTTATCATAATAATATACACTTAAAATGGGGAGATATGTATGCTTGAACTTAGAAATATAGTCAAACAATATTCCTCGGGGGATACCGCCGTTACCGCGCTTAACGGAGTGAGCCTGAAATTCCGTGAGAGCGAATTTGTGTCGATCCTCGGTAAATCGGGCTGCGGAAAGACCACGATGCTCAATATCATCGGCGGCCTTGACAGGTATACCTCGGGTGATCTTATAATCAACGGAAGATCGACAAAGGAATTCAAGGACAGAGATTGGGACGTTTACCGTAACCACTCGATCGGATTCGTTTTCCAGAGCTATAACCTTATCCCTCACCAGACCGTACTCGCAAACGTTGAGCTTGCGCTCACGCTTTCGGGTGTTTCAAAGGCAGAACGCCGCCGCAGAGCGGTATCGGCGCTCGAAAAGGTGGGGCTTGGAGATCAGCTTAAGAAAAAGCCAAGTCAGATGTCGGGCGGACAGATGCAGAGAGTGGCTATCGCCCGCGCGCTTGTTAACGACCCCGATATCCTTCTCGCAGACGAACCTACCGGCGCGCTTGATACACACACCAGCACTCAGATAATGGACCTGCTCAAGGAGGTCGCTAAGGAAAAGCTGGTAATAATGGTAACGCACAACCCCGATATCGCTCAGGAGTATTCAACGAGAATAGTTCAGCTCTCTGACGGTGAGGTCATATCCGACTCCGATCCTTATGACGGAGAGGAAGAGCAAAAAGCGCCCGTGGCTGTGGCAAAAGTCAAGAAAAAGAGCATGTCCTTTCCCACGGCAATATCGCTTTCTCTTAACAACCTTCTTACAAAAAAGACGAGAACGATACTTACGTCCTTCGCGGGAAGTATCGGTATCATAGGAATCGCGCTGATACTTTCTCTCTCAAACGGTATTCAGGCGTATATAGACGCGGTTCAGGAGGATACGCTCTCAACCTATCCGCTCACACTTGAGGCGACGACTCAGGACTACACCGCTATGCTTAACGCGATGATGGAAGTGTCTGAGGTGAAAGAGGGAGAGATAGACCCGAACAAGATCTACGTTGACGACTCGCTTGGAGCTATGATGTCGGCTATGTCGGCAACCAAGGAAAACGACCTCGTTTCCTTCAAGAAATATCTTGAAGAAAATTACGACAGCATAAAGGACAACGTAAGTGACATTCAATACACCTACGATTTCGACCTTCAGGTGTTTACCGCGGACGGCAAGGTGCAGGTCAGTCCCACCGAGATATTTGACAATATGGGCTCGTCTTTTGCGGGAATCAGCGAAATGATGAAGACCATGGGCGGATTTGGCATTATGTCCGAGATGATAAACAATCAGGAGCTTCTCGACCAGCAGTATGAGCTTGTGGGCGAGGGAAGCCATTGGCCCACGAACGCCAACGAGGTAGTGCTGGTTGTAAACAGCAATAACCAGATAAGCAAGATGACCCTTTATATGCTCGGTGTGCTTCCTCAGGAAGAGCTTGAGGATATTATGAAAAAGCTTATGACAGACGGCACTTACGAGTCGTCGCATATGCAGGAATACACGCTTGACGACTTCCTCGGAATGAAGTTCTATCTGCTCAACACCTCGGATTACTATACCAAGACAGGCGTCAATTACAAAGTTGACGGTGTGGATTATCCGATGTGGCAGGATATGCGCGAATACGGCTTCAAGAATGCGGACGGACAGCCCATAACGCAAGAGGAATTTATCGTGCAAAACGGCACTGAGCTGGTGATATCGGGAATCGTTCGTCCGAAGGAGGGCGCAACTGCCACCTCTATATCGGGTGCGTTGGGTTACTCTAAGGCGCTGACCGATATGATCCTTGCTTGGAACGCTGAAAGCGAGATAATCGATCAGCAGAAAAAGACTCCAAACAACAGCGTTCTCAACGGCGCGACCTTTAAGCGCACTCCCTATACGCGCGAGAACATTCGCGATCTTATCGACCGAGTTGGCTCTACCAATATGAGCCGTTTCTACAGCATAGTCACGGCAATGCTTCGCGACAATCCCGAATTCAAGGGCATTTGGAACGATAAGGAGCTTGCCATCACAATGTATATCAGCACTCTGGACGACAAGCAAATGGCTGCTGAGATTGCAGCCCTTCTGGAGAATGCAAGGGCTAACGATCCCACGGGTATGCAGCTTAGTATGCTCTTTATGCTTCTCAACAATGAGCAGCTTGGTGGACCGAAGAACGTGCAGATCACACCCGATAACGTTGTGGCGCTTCTGCCCGTTATGTCGGATACGCAGATCATGCTTATGCTCAGCGGTGTTCCGGCAGATCCCAACAATACCATGATGCCGAACGGTATCCCCGGGCTGAACAAAATCTGCGACACGGATACGACCGATGCGCTCTTTGAAAAAATTAAGAGCAAGCTTGCAAATGGAGAGTGGATGGTCAGCGAGAAGTTTATTTCTCTGATGCTGGAAAGCAAAAACAGCGACGGCACACCTTTGCTTGATGACGAGATGTTTGCAACCTTCGAAGCGACTCTCTACGATATGGTTCCAGACAAGGATGAAACCTACGATTCGATGCTGACAAAGCTTGGCGACGCCGAGAAGGCATCGCCCGCTTCGATAAACTTCTATGCTAAGGATTTTGAGTCTAAGGACAATATTGAGGCATTCATCAAGGAATATAACGATGCTCAGACTGACAAGAGCAAGAAGATAGAATACAACGATATTATCGGAACTATGATGTCCTCGATCTCTCTCATAATAAACGTAATATCCTACGTTCTTATAGCCTTCGTTTCGATATCTCTTGTGGTATCCTCGATAATGATAGGAATAATCACCTATATCTCGGTGCTCGAGAGAACCAAGGAGATAGGAATTCTCCGCTCGATAGGCGCGTCGAAGAAGGATATATCGCGCGTGTTCAACGCCGAAACGCTTATCGTGGGACTAGCGGCAGGACTTATAGGAATACTTTCCACTCTCCTGCTCTGCATACCGATAAACGCTATAATCCACGCGCTTTCGGGAATAAGCACGATAAACGCCGTGCTTCCTTGGGTAGGCGGTGTGGCACTGGTGATCATCAGTATGTTCCTCACATTTATCGCGGGACTCATACCCTCGCGTCTTGCGGCTAAGAAAGACCCTGTAGAGGCGCTCAGAAGCGAATAATACTCTAAATTAAAGGGGAAGGAAGTTTTGCTTCCTTCCCCGTAAATCAAATTCGGGAGTAAGTGACAATGGGAAAATTTAAAAGTAAGCTATACAGATTTATGTACGGCAGATACGGTTACGACACGCTCGGAAAGGTCCTGCTGTGGACCTACATCAGCTTGATGCTCTGCTACACCCTGCTTTCCTTTTTCGTGAACGAGCCCTTCTTCGATCTGTGCTACTATCTGCTCAGTTTTTCGTTGGTAATATACATCTTTTTCAGAATAATGTCGCGTAACGTGGCGAAAAGACGCGCCGAAAATCAGAAGTTCTGCAACTTCTTCAAGCTGAGAAAAAATAAATTCAAGGACAGAAAAACTCACGTCTACCGCAAATGCCCCTCTTGCAAGGCGGTCCTGCGATTGCCTAAATCAAAGGGAAAACATTCGGTCTGCTGCCCGAAGTGCAGAAATAAGTTTATAGTTAGAGGATAGATTAAGGGAGAACCTGCCCCGGAAAGGTTCTCCCTTTAACCCTCTCCAAACCTTTTTAAACTATTTTTAGCTACAGACTGTTTGTTTTGCTTTATAGCCTTCCTCCGGGAGGAAGGGGGACCGCATAGCGGTGGAAGGAGAGTGCGGTATATTAAAATTAGTTTAGTGTTATTGTAACGCGCTCTCCCTCAGTCGCCTACGGCGACAGCTCCCTCCCGGAGGGAGCCTTTTTTCGGACGATTCGTGAATCGCCCCTACATTCGGCGAGAGATAAACCCCCGCCCTACGGTTTGAGGTGACGATTAGTTTTCTATTTTATGTTTTGCTTATTTGTTTGTTTTTCGGGGCGTCGAGGGGCGGGTATGACCCGCGGCAAAAATCGGGGTAGTTCCCACTATTCGCTTGCTTCAACCCGATGGTGAAGATAGTGTAAAAAGGTTCTCCCTTGCTATCACCCGACAAAAAGTAAAATTGCAAGCATGAGAATGATATCGTCGTCCGCGCCGTTTTGTGAGATGAGGAAAATAAGCGCGATAAGCAGTAACTCCTCAAAACCAAATCTTCCCGAAAACATTTTTCCTATATCAAAGCCAAAGCCGGGGAATCTTATCCCTTTTTTGTTTGGTCTGAAGACCTCGCGAGCTTCCTCTTTTATTTCTTTATCTTCTGTATCGTTTGCGGGTGCGCTGACGGTTTCTATGTCGGGCTGTTCGGTACTTTGCTCGGTGGGGATCTCATCTATGATTATTTCTTTCTTATCTTCCTCGGTCGGGCTGAATGCGTTTCCGCTGTAATTTTCGGGCACACGGACACCGCCCGAGAATCTATAATTTGGATATCTGCTATACATAATATCCCCCTAACTCATATTTCTGAATACCTCGGATATCTTTCCGAGCTTTACCATATAATCTATCGCTTCGCACCGCTCCCGCGAAAGATAGGGTTTTAGCGCCACGAGCAGACATGAGCGGCGGTCGCCGCCCCCGTGAGACCCCTTTGGCGCTCCGCCTTTCATTGAGGCGAGCGCGGGCATAAGCGCCGTCATAAGCTCGGGGAGCTTATCTGCCGCGCTTGGCGCGGCTGATGCTTCCGCGTCGGCGCTTGCGGGCGCGCTGTCGGTAGGCGGAGCGCTTTCTTGCGATCCTTCTGCCGATGCGGCGCTTGGGGGAGAGGTGAGCGCTGATGCCACCATGCTTATGAGCTCGGGATTGGCTAATATCTTATCTATCATCGCCGATATCTGGGGAGAGGCGGAGTTCTCGGCATCGTTTTGCTTTATATTTTCATTATCTTCGCTCATAAGGCTGCTCCTTTCGGTGTGCTTTTTGGGGGGAGTTATTTTTTTCGCTTTTTGTTTTGCTCATACATCTCGGCGATGCGGCTAAGATCTGCATCGCTCGCGCTCGAGAGGGCGCGGCGTATGCTGTCTACATCGCTCGTGTTCATATTGAAGCTTGCGGGGTCGATACCGCTGTCGGCGGCGAGCTTTGTTATCACAGCCTTGAGCTGTCGGTCGTTGAGGGTGAGAAGCCTTTCGAGTGATTGGCGGTCTATCTGCATTATGTATACCTCCGATATAAAATCTCTTCACGAAAAGTATATGCGCCGAGCGCTCGGTGGGTTCGGAGAGAATAAAATATAAAAAATTGTAGACTTTGTGGGCGGAATATGTTATAATTTATTTAATAATAATTTGTTTGGGGTGCGTTATGAAATATTACTTTATCGTTAATCCAATGGCGGGTAAGGGCGCTCACAGAGAAGAGCTTATCGAGAGCATTCGCGCGGCTTGTGAAAAAAGAGAGATAGAATACGAAATTTACAAAACCAAAGCGGTTGGCGACGCTACCGTTTTCGTTAAGAGCGTATGCGCCGACACGGCTAATCTCCCCGCAAGATTTTACGCCTGCGGCGGCGACGGCACACTTGGCGAGGTGGCTAACGGAGCGGCGGGAGTGAAGGGCGCGGCTGTCGGCGTTATACCCGTTGGAACGGGAAATGATTTCGTGCGCAACTTCGGAAAGGGCGAGCTTTTCTTTGACATTGAGGCGCAGATAGACGGCGAGGAATACCCCATAGATATTCTTAAATGTAACGATATGTACGCGATAAATATGATAAACATAGGATTTGACTGCGAGGTCGTTAAAAAGACGGTCAAGCTTAAGAAGAGTCCGCTTATCCCCTCAAAGCTTGCGTACATAGCGGGGGTAGTTACCACCCTTATAAAGAAGCCCGGAATGAAGGCCGAGGTATCCTGCGACGGCTCTGAATTTGTTTTTGGAGAATATCTGCTCACCACCTATGCGAACGGCGAGTTCTGCGGCGGCGGATTTCATTCTAATCCCTGCGCGGCTCTTTGTGACGGAACGATAGACTCGCTTTTTATAAACAATGTTTCGAGAAGAGTATTCGTAAGCCTTGTGGGAAGCTACAAAAAGGGAACACATCTTCCGCTTGAGCAAAAGAATATACTTAAAAACCGAAAGTACAAAAAAATAGAGCTCCGCTTCCCGCAGAAGCAGAGCGCAAGTGTTGACGGCGAGCTTTACGATTTTGACGAGCTTTGCATAGAGATAGTTCCGAGAGGCGCTACCTTTGTTGCGCCCGCGGGAGTGATCCTTCCTCGCGCTCTTGCCGACAAAGTGGAAGAGCGTGTAGAGGCGACCGTCTGATGACGTTGCTCGTTCTTTCCGACTCGCACGGAAGAGTTGACAGGATATCGCGCGCGTGTGAACTGAATAAGGGTGCGCGTGCGATACTTTTTCTCGGCGACGGTCTTTCCGACCTCGGCAGAGCCGAGCTCTGCGGTATCCCCGTGGTGGCGGTGCGCGGAAACTGTGATTTTGATTCCTCGGCGGGAGCATCAAATGCTCGGTACGAACATATAGAGCGCGTTGGGGAATATAATATATTGTTGACACACGGACATCTGCTCGGAGTTAAAGAGGGGCGATCGAGGGCGGTGCTGCGCGCGGCGCAGCTTGGCGCGGATATCCTGCTTTACGGGCACACGCACGAGCCCGAGGAGAGCTACATCGCCGCGGGTACTGACGTGGGCGGTGTGATCCTTGATAAGCCCTTGCGCGTATTCAATCCGGGGAGCATAGGCAGACCGAGAGGGAGAGGCGCGTCGTTTGGCGTTATCACCATTCGTGGCAGAGATATACTGCTCTCGCACGGTGAGCTTTGAAACAAATAAAATAGACCCCTGCCGTGGGCAAGGGTCATAGTTTATGTTGGACTTCAGACGGGAGTTGCTACGGGATCGTCTTCTGACAAGGGGGCTGAAGCGAGAGCTTCGTTATACGCTTCTATCACCGCGTCCTCAAGCTCTGCTCGGAACTGCGAGTTGATGGGATGAACGATATCGCGGTAGGTATCGTCGGGGTTTTTTCTGCTCGGCATCACGATAAAGAACTTATCTCTCGCGTTTATCACCTTTATATCGTGTACGGCGAGCTGAGAGTCAAACGTGACCGATACGATTGCCTTCATAGGGCCTTCGTCAAAAAGCTTTCTGACCTTGACGTCTGTAATTTGCATTTTCAATTCCTCCGTTGTTGAAAAAATGATAGACTTAATGTCAATAACTCAAAAGTCCTCTATCTGTTTGATTATATTATACAGTCAATTTTTTACCGTTATTCAATAAATTTGAAAGTTTTGTGTGAACAACCTTGAAATAAATTTTGATTTTTGCTGCCCATATACCTATTAAGGATGGTTTTATTATGTCTACTCCAAACACACATTTCGGCGCAAAGAGGATATCCGAGCTGCTGGAGAATTGTAAAAGTATATATTTTATCGGTATTGGCGGGATAAATATGTCCTCTCTTGCCCACATATCGCAGAACCGAGGATTTCGGGTCGGCGGCTCGGACAGAGTGTCCTCGGCGCTGACCGAAAGACTTGCCGCGCGCGGGATAGAGATATATCACGAGCACAGGGCGGAGAACGTGTGGGGATATGACGCGGTGGTTTACACGGTTGCCATCTCTCCCGACAATCCCGAATACCTTGAGGCGCAAAAAATGGGGATACCCTGCATATCGCGCGCCGATTTTCTTGGGTATATCATGACGGGATATCCGAGAAGAGTGGGTGTGTCGGGTATGCACGGAAAGAGCACCTGCACGTCTATGTGCGCCTCTGTTTTTATGGGGGCGAATTCCTCTCCGACCGTGCTTTCGGGCGCTGAGATGGATATTATGGACGGCGCTTACACCGTTGGCGAGGGTGACGATTTTATATTCGAGGCTTGTGAGTATATGGACTCCTTCCTCGATTTCAACCCGACCGTGGCGGTGATACTCAATATAGAGCTTGACCACGTGGACTATTTCCACGGCATCGAGCAGGTGAGGGGGTCGTTTGCAAGGTACGCCTCTCTCACGGGAGACGGGGGATACGTTGTGGCGAATGCAGATGACGAGAACGTGATGATCTCGCTCGAAAATTACGGCGGAACGGTGCTGCGCTTTGGAGTGGATAGCGAAAACGCCGACTTCAGGGCGGTGAATATCGCGTGCAGTGGCGGAAGATACAGCTTTGATATCGAAAAGAGAGGTAAGCCGCTCTGCCGTGTGGAGCTTTCGGTCACGGGATATCACAATATATATAACGCGCTCGCCTGCGCGGCGGCGGCAGATCTTTGCGGTATTCGCGCGGAGGATATCGCCGCGGGTCTTGCGGCTTTTGGGGGAGCGAAGAGAAGAATGGAATACAAAGGGCGGATATGCGGAGCGGATATCTACGACGATTACGGACATCACCCCACCGAGATAGCCACCACTCTCGCGGGAGCGAGGGGACTTGCCGAGGGAAGGCTCGTCTGCGTCTATCAGCCGCACACCTATTCGAGAACAAAAGCCCTGTTTGATGATTTCGCGAGGGCGTTCGAGGCGGCGGACAAAGTTATTTTCTCGGACATATACGCCGCAAGAGAGATAGACGACGGCTCGGTCAGTTCCAAAATGCTCGCCGAGGCGGTTGGAGAAAAAGCGGTCTGGGGCGGCGATCTTAAAATGACCGCCGAGCTGCTCCGCGCCGAGCTGAAGGACGGCGACACCGCCATCGTAATGGGCGCGGGCGATATTTGGAAGATAGTTGATATGGTAAAGCAAGGAAGAACCTTTTAAGGAAAGGTTCTCCCTTGACCCTCTCCAAACCTTTTTAAACTATTTTCACCATCGGGTTGGAGCAAGCGAATAGTGGGAGCTACCCCGATTTTTGCCGCGGGTCATACCCGCCCCCTCAAAAACTTTCAAACTGTTCTTGGCTACAGTGACGAGGTTTAGATTGTAATGTTTATACAAGGGTCGTCGTAGGCGCCGACCCCTACCACGAAAATTATAATCTAACTTCACCACGGTGTGGCAGACATTATTTTATAACCGGTAGGGGTCGGCGCCTACGACGACCCTTAAAACAAACAAATAAGCAAAACATAAAATAGAAAACTAATCGTCACCTCAAACCGTAGGGCGGGGGTTTATCTCTCGCCGAATGTAAGGGCGATTCACGAATCGTCCGCAAAAAAGGCTCCCTCCGGGAGGGAGCTGTCGCCGTAGGCGACTGAGGGAAAGCGCGTTACAATAACACTAAACTAATTTTAATATACCGCACTCTCCTTCCACCGCTATGCGGTCCCCCTTCCTCCCGGAGGAAGGCTATAAAACAGAAATCAAAAAAGGACACAGATATGTACGACGCTATTGCTCATGTTTACGATAAGCTCAACGCCGATATAGACTATGGCGCGTGGGCGGATTTCGTTGAAAAATGCTTTGATAAATATTTGCCCCAAAGCCCCACGCTCTTGCTTGACCTCGCCTGCGGTACGGGCAGTATGACCATACAGCTCGCCTCGCGCGGATACGATATGATAGGCGTGGATATGAGCGAGGATATGCTCTCCGAGGCGTATATACGCAGCGAAGGGCGGGGAATACTCTACCTTTGTCAGGATATGAGAAGCTTTGAGCTTTACGGAACTGTCGGGGCGGTCACCTGCTGTCTTGACAGCATAAATTATCTGCTTACCGAGGCGGATGTAAAGAAGACGTTTGGGGGTGTTCACAACTATCTTGACCCCGATGGGCTCTTCATCTTTGATATGAACACGCCGTATAAATTTGAGAATATATACTCGGATAACGCCTACATACTTGAGGACGAGATAGACCTCGGCGACGGTGAGCCGCCCTTCTCGGTCTATTGCGGTTGGCAGAACCACTATGATGCCGAGAGCGGTATATGCGATTTTTACCTCTCGCTCTTCGAAGAGAGGGACGGGGCTTATCTGCGCTCGGACGAGCATCAAAGGGAGAGAAGCTATTCGCTCGATACGGTAAAGAGGTTGCTTTCCGAGAGTGGCTTTGAGCTTTTGGGTTGCTTTGGAGATCTTGATATGTCAGCGCCTGCGGAAAGCTGTGAGCGCTGGTACTTCGTTGCGAGAGCAAAAAAATAAAATCAGGGAGATAGCAAAATGTCAGAAAACAGAACTTCATCGATACTTCGCGCTATGACACAGGACGGGAGCGCGAGAATACACATAATAAATTCAACCGAGATAGTCAACGCGGCTGTGGGATATCACCACACCACGCCAACGGCGACCGCGGCGCTCGGCAGACTTCTCACGGCTACCTCGATTATGGGCGCTATGCTCGGAGAGAAGGAGAACAGCATCACCGTTATGCTGAACGGAGACGGCCCTGCGGGCAGACTTATAGCCGTGGGCGACTATTACGGAAACGTGAGGGGATATATCCAAAATCCCGAGGTCGACGTGCCCAAAAAGCCCAACGGCAAGCTTGACGTTGGCGGCGCTGTCGGAGCGGGACTTCTGACTATCATAAGAGATACGGGCGCTGACGAGCCCTATACAGGCTCGATACCGCTGAGAAGCGGAGAGGTGGCGGAGGATATCGCCGAGTATTTCGCGAACAGCGAGCAGATCCCCACGGTCTGCGCGCTCGGAGTGCTCGTTGACACAGACCTGAGCTGTCGCGCGGCTGGCGGAGTGCTTATACAGCTTCTCCCCTTTGCCGCTGAGGAAACGATATGCGCTATCGAGAGAAACACGGCGCTGCTTTCAAACGTTTCAAGGCTTTTTGATTCGGGCAAGTCGAATGCCGAGATAGCCGAGATAGTCATGGAAGGCATACCTTATGACATTTTTGACGAGCTTGAGGTAGAGTATAAGTGCAACTGCAGCAGAGATAAGGTCAAGGGAGCGCTTATATCGGTGGGAGCTAAAAAGCTTCACGAGATGCTTGACGAGCAGGTCGCCGAGGGCAAGGAGGAAAAGCTTGAGGTGGTATGCCGTTTCTGCGGCAAGAAGGAAGAGTTCAGCCGCGCCGATGTCGAAGAATGGGAAAAGAGCGCTGAAATAAAAGGTTGACTTTGTGAGCCATAAAGGTTATAATAGACCCAACGGCAACAGGGGGAGAGGGGAGATATGGAAAAGAATCTTCTTAAGGAAATAGAGGCGAAAAGGATTTTTCTCTCAAAGGGACAGAAGCTTATCGCGAATTACGTCACCGCTCATTACGATAAGGCGGCGTACCTCACGGCGTCAAAGCTGGGGGCTGTGGTAGGCGTTTCGGAATCCACGGTGGTCCGCTTTGCGACCGAGCTTGGCTTTGACGGATATCCCGCCTTTCAGCACGCCCTGCAGGAGATGGTGCGTACCAAGCTGACCTCATTCCAGCGTGTTGAGGTCACCAACGACCGTATCGGAAACGGAGATATCCTCTCAAAGGTCTTGCTTTCCGATATGGAAAAGATACGCCACACCCTTGACGGAATAAACAGAGATGATTTCAATTCTGCGGTGCAGAGTATAGTCTGCGCCAGGAAGATATACATAATAGGCGCGAGGTCGTCGGCGACCATCGCGGGATTTCTCGGACACAACCTGAGAATGATATTCGATAACGTGAAGCTCATCGATACCGTTTCGGGAAGTGAGCTTTTCGAGGAGATAATGGGGATAAGCGATGAGGACGTTATGGTCGCGATAAGCTTTCCCAGATATTCAAAGAAGGTAATAAACGCGGTCGATTACGCGAGGAACGCGGGGGCGGACGTTATTGCTGTTACCGACAGTAAAAGCTCGCCGATAGCGAGCAACGCCACACAGGTGCTTGCCGCCGAGAGCGATATGGCTTCCTTTGTGGATTCGCTTGTTGCTCCGCTCAGCATAATAAACGCCATAATCGTGGCGGTTGCAAGAGAGAAAAAGGACGAGCTTGACGTAAGACTGCGCCGACTTGAGGAGATATGGGACGAATATGATGTCTATGACAAATCACACGGCTGATACGCGCTCGGTTGTGATAGTCGGGGGCGGAGCTGCGGGAATGATGGCGGCTATCGCCGCGGCAGACAACGGAGCGGCGGTAACGCTTATAGATAAAAATGAAAGGCTCGGCAAAAAGCTGAGGATAACGGGCAAGGGGCGCTGTAACGTCACAAATGACTGTCAGCTCAATGAGTTTTTGAACAACGTTCCCACCAATCCCAAATTTTTATATGCCGCGCTCAGCCGATTTGACAGCGCGGACACGATGGAGTTCTTTGAGGGCGCAGGTGTGCCGCTCAAGGTCGAGAGGGGAAAAAGGGTTTTCCCCGTGTCGGACAAGGCTTGGGACGTTGCCGAGGCTATGGTGCGTCTTTGCCGCAAGAAGAACGTTAAGATAATAAAGGGAAGAGTGTCACGGATACTCGCCGAGGGTGGCGCTGTTTGCGGCGTCGTTTGCGGTGGAGAGATAATAAACGCCGATGCGGTGGTAATCTGCACGGGAGGAAAGTCGTATCCTCTCACGGGCTCTGACGGCGACGGATACCGCCTTGCCGCCGAGCTTGGACACGACACGGTAGCTCCTACTCCGTCACTCGTGCCGCTCACCTCGCGCTCGGGCGACTGCGCCAAGATGCAGGGGCTCTCGCTCAAAAACGTGGCGCTGTCGGTCTACCATACCGATAGCGGCAAGAGAGTTTACGAGGATTTCGGCGAGATGATGTTCACACATTTCGGAATGACAGGGCCGATGATACTTTCGGCGTCGGCTCACATAAAGGACGTATCAAGCGGAAAATACGAGGCGTTAATAGACCTCAAGCCCGCGCTTGACGAAAAGACGCTTGATGCTCGCATACTCTCGGATTTCGCTAAGAACACGAACAAGGATTTTGTCAACTCGCTCGACGCGCTCCTGCCGCAGAAGATGATAGAGGTCGTGGTGCGCAGAAGCGGGATAGATGGCAGAAAAAAGGTAAATTCGATCACCAAGGAAGAGAGAAGGGCGCTTGTAGAGGTGATAAAGAATTTCAGAGTGCCGATATCGGGATTTCGCCCGATAGACGAGGCGATAATAACCAAGGGCGGAATATCGGTAAAGCAGATAGACCCCAAGACTATGCGCTCAAAGCTTTGCGCGGGGCTCTATTTTGCGGGTGAGGTAATAGATGTTGATGCCTATACTGGCGGATTTAATCTGCAGATAGCTTTTTCCACAGGCATTCTCGCGGGTGAGAATGCGGCAATAAATATAGAAAAATAAAGGAGATATTTATTATGATAAAGATAGCTATAGACGGCCCCGGAGGCGCGGGTAAGAGTACGGTGGCGAAGGCGGTCGCGGCAAGGCTTGGGATAGTTTACGTTGATACGGGAGCGCTTTACAGGACTGTCGGATATTACGTAAAGCAGGCGGGAGTTGATCCCCGCGATGCCGAGGGAGTGTCCGCGCTTCTGCCCGATATCAAGATAGAGGTGAAGTACGAGGACGGAACACAGAAGGTATATCTTAACGGCAAGGATCTTGGAGATGCTATCCGTACGCCCGAGATGTCGATGTACGCCTCTGCGGTGTCCGCTATAGGAAGCGTGAGAGCTTTTTTGCTTGACACACAGAGAGATATCGCGAAAAAGAACAGCGTTATAATGGACGGCAGAGATATAGGTACGGTAATTCTTCCCGATGCCGAGGTGAAGATATTTATGACCGCATCCCCCGAATGCCGCGCCAAGAGAAGATACAAGGAGCTTATCGCAAAGGGCGTTGACGCGAAGTACGAGGACGTACTCGCCGAAATGAACGAGAGGGATAAGAACGACAGCACAAGAGAGATAGCCCCCACTATGGCGGCTGCGGACGCTATCTTTATGGACAACTCGGATATGGACTTTGACGAGAACGTTGAGGCGGTAATAGCCATCGTAAAGGAGAAGACAGGCAAATAAGCTCTGCTATATGGCGGGTGTACAGAAAGGAAGTGCCGTTTTGGCTAAGAAGGACAAGCAGTCGAGCAGGATATACAGAGTAATATACGCGATATTTTCGGGTATAGTCGGCTTGATATTTAATATAAGGGTGATAAACGCGCAGAACGAGCCCGACGAGGGTGGATTTCTGGTCTGCGCGAACCACGTGTCGGCGACCGATGCGGTGGTCATAGCATACGCCTTTCGCAAGCATCAGATAAGACTGATGGCGAAGAAGGAGCTTTTCAAGATACCCGTTCTCGCGCAGCTCATAAAGCTGCTTGGCGCGTTCCCCGTGGACCGCTCGGGTAGTGACGTGGGCGCGATAAAGGGAGCGGTGGCGATGCTCAAGGAGGGGAAGTGCGTTGGTATGTTCCCTCAGGGACACAGATACGTGGGAGTAGACCCCGCGACCACGCCGACTAAGAACGGCGCGGCGCTGATATCCACGAGAGCCGCGGCAGACGTTGTTCCCGTGTATATCTGGAGAAAGAACAACACGTTCAGGATTTTTAAGAGGACGTATGTTATAATCGGTGAAAAGATGCCCTTTGCGGATATGGCGTATGACAGCGAGGCGACGGGAGAATACAAGCGCATCACCGACAAGATCTTTGTGCGCGTATGCGAGATAGGCGCGGGCTTTGACCCCAAGGGCGCTAAAAAATGAAGATAACAGTTGCAAAAAACGCGGGGTTTTGCTTTGGTGTGAAGCGCGCGACCGACAGGCTTGAGCGCGCGATAGAGCGCAAAAGCGAGGGCGAACGGATATTTACCCTGGGCAACATAATCCACAACGATATCTACAACGCGATGCTGGGGGACAAGGGGGTCAAGGTTGCCAAGATAGAGGATATTCCCTCGATCGCCGAGAGCGCGTGTGAGAGTTCTCCGGTTACGGTTTTTGTGAGGGCGCACGGTATTCCGCGTCAGGACGAGAAGCTTCTGTCCGAGATAGCGAAGAGCAACCCCTATTTCAGATACGAGGACTGCACCTGTCCTTTCGTGAAGAAGATACATAACATAGCGCTCCGGAATTGCTCGGAGGACACCTTCTTTTTGCTCTTCGGAGCCCAGGAGCACCCCGAGGTGGTGGGAATAATGAGCTATGCCGACTGCGAAAAGACAGTCTATGCTACCACCGACGACCTTATGGCGCAGATAGAGAGCGGAAAACTCGCTAATTTGAGCCAAAAAACTCCGATAGTTGCATCTCAGACCACTCAAAAGATGTCGGAATGGAAAAAAAGTCAGAAAATTTTCAAAAAACTATATACAAACGCCTTGATTTTTGATACAATATGTAGTGTTACTGAATTGAGGCAGAGCGAGGCGGAGGAGCTCTCGGCCGAGAGCGATCTGATGATCGTTATCGGAGGCAGAGAAAGCTCGAATACCGCAAAGCTCTATTCGATCTGTAAAAAGAATTGCGAACGCACGGTGTGGATAGAAAGTCCCGATGAGCTGCGCGAGAGCGATCTTATAACGTCAGCCTACACGAAAGTAGGTATTGCGGCGGGTGCTTCCACTCCGTCCGCGCTAATACAGGAGGTATACAAAATCATGAGCGAAATTAAAGAAAATTTCGAAGAACTGCTTGAGTCATCACTCAAAACTTTAAATACAGGAGATACCGTCACCGGAACCGTAACACTCGTTACCGATGCTGAGATCCAGCTTGACCTCGGCGTGAACGTTACAGGCGTAATCAAGGCTGAACAGATCACAGACGATGCTTCTGTAAAGCTTACCGAGATGTTCAAGAAGGGTGACGAGGTCGAGGCTTTCGTTATCCGTGTCAGCGATATCGAGGGATTCGCTGAGCTCTCTAAGAAGAGAGTCGATTCCGACAGAAACTGGCAGAAGATAGTTCTCGCTTGCGAGAACGCAGAGGTCCTTGAGGGTAAGGTCGTTGAAGTTGTAAGAGGCGGCGTTGTCGTTCTCGTTGGAGCTAACCGCGTGTTCGTTCCCGCTTCTCAGACAGGTGTTCCGAAGGACGGCGACCTCGCTTCCATCAAGGGCGAGCAGGTCAAGCTCCGCGTTATCGAGATAAAGGGTAACAAGGCTATCGGTTCTATAAAGGCTGTTGCTCGCGAGGAGCGCCGCGCTGCTGAGGCTGCGTTCTGGGCTTCTATCGAGGAAGGAAAGGTCTACACAGGCTGCGTAAAGAGCCTTACATCTTACGGCGCGTTCGTTGACCTCGGCGGAGTTGACGGTATGGTTCATAAGACCGAGCTCTCCTGGCGTCCCATCGCTACTCCCGCAGACGTTGTTTCTGTTGGTCAGGAGATAACCGTTTTCGTTAAGAGCTTCGACGCTGAAAAGAAGAGGATCTCTCTCGGATATAAGACAGACGATACCAATCCTTGGTACATATTCACCGCTAAGTACGCGGTAGGCGACGTTGCATCTGTTAAGATAGTTAATATGATGCCCTTCGGCGCTTTCGCTGAGATTGTTGACGGAGTTGACGGTCTTATCCATATCTCCCAGATAGCTCAGCAGAAGATAGGCAAGCCCGCAGATGTTCTCGCTCTCGGTCAGGTAGTTGATGCTAAGATAATCGCTATCGACGAGGAGAACCAGAAGGTCAGCCTCTCCATCAGAGCTCTTCTCGATGAGGCTCAGGCTGCTGAAGAAGCTATGCCCGAGGACGTTGCAGAGGCTGTTGAGGAATAATAGAATAAGATAGTTATAAGGGAGAACCTTTTAAGGAAAGGTTCTCCCTTTGACCCTCTCCAAACCTTTTACACTATGGGTCAGATTAAATTTATAGAGCGCCATTTTGTTCTCCTAACAGAGAACAAAGGGGTATAATCAAAACTCCGCGTGCGAGGCTGAGGGCTTTACTTAAAGGTGTCGCTCGCATCGGCACCTCGCACTCGCGCTCCCGCTGCTGCTATTCGTGCCACGCATTCGCTACCACTCATTAACGCAGCATACGAACAGCAAAGCAAGACTAAATTTAAAATAATAAATTATAGTCCAACTCTTCGGGGACGGTAGGGAGATCCAAGGGGGAAAGCCTTGGTACGTTTCTTTCGTCTATTTCTTGCCGTATAGCAAGAAATGGACAACAGCGAATACCGGTACCAACAATACAAAGCGTCTATAGCAAAAAACAGTGTAAAAGTTTTTGAGGGGTCAAAGGGGTAACTTTTCTCAAAAAGTTCCCCCTTCTCCCGCTGGAGAAGGCTTTTTAGAGAAATAGTGTGAAAAGGTTTGGAGAGGGTCAAAGGGAGAACCTTTCCTTAAAAGGTTCTCCCTTGTTATCATCACACATCTTTCTTTTTCACTCTTACCACCAGCGAGAGCAGGGCGCGGGGGTGGAAGGGAATGAGGGGATAGAGGTAACGCCTCTTTCCGTTCACCGTTTTGTTGCTCAGCAAGAGAATGAAGATTATCACGCAGCCGGCGACAAATCCCCAGAACTTGAATATTGCAGTGAGCAGCAGCAAGAACATTCGCAAAAATTTGAAGGCGTAGCCCAGCTCATAGCTTCTCTGCGTGAAGTTCGCGATAGCCACGAACGCCATATAGAGAATGACCTCGGGGATAAGCCAACCGATATCGACCGCAAAATCCCCAAGTATCAGTCCGCCCACCACCGATAGCGAGTTCGCGAGCATATCGGGGGTATTGGTAGAGGCAAGTCTGAGGGCGTCGATAATAAACTCAACCAAGAATAGCTGAAAGATTATCGGTATCCTTGCCGAGTTCTCGGGAACTATAAATTGCAGCCACCCGGGTATCATCTCGGGATAGAGCATAAACAGATACCACACGGGGGTTATCATAAGGGTCATAAAGAAGACTACAAAACGAACTATCCTTATATAAGTTCCCGTGAGCGGCGGGAAGTAGAAGTCGTTCGTTTCCTGCATAAAGTCGAATATAGAGGATGGTAGTATCATCACCTCGGGGGAGTTGTCCATAATTATCGCAATGCTTCCCTCGAGTATTTGCGCGGATGCCGAGTCGGGGCGCTCGGTCATTCGTATCTTTGGGAAGGGATTATACCACCCGCTGTGTATCAGACACTCGGCGAGCGACTGTGAGCCCATAGTCAGCGACTTTGTCTTTATCGACTTTAGCTTTGACATCAGCTTATCAACGTAACCCTCATCTGCCTTGCCCTTCATATAGCAGACCACAACATCGGTCTTTGATTCCGAGCCGACCGTCACATATTTCATCGTCAGCGAGCAATCTCTTATTCGGCGACGGATAAGCGCGGTGTTGAATATCAGCGTTTCAACGAATCCGTCGCGTGCTCCGCGCATAACGCGGTCGCCCTGCGGCTCTTCGGCATCTCGACCGGGATATGTCCGAGAGTCGATTATTATGCCCGAGCCCCCAAAAGTGCTTCCGAGAAGCAGAGTAGCGCCCGACAGCACCATCTGTATCATAAGCTCGGCGTTATCGGTGACGTCTGTTTCTACGTAGGGAACGGAGGTCTGCATAAATTCCTCGGCGCTCTGCGGCATCTTTTTTACCGAGAGAAAATGCATCATCAGCTTTTGCATAACGGTGTCCTTCACAAAACCGTCTATATAATATAATGATAGCTCTCCGTCGCCGAGCTTAAGCACCTTTTTTAAAACGTCAAAATTTTCGTCTACCGAAAACTTGTTGTCAAAATACTTTACGTTCTGCCTGTACTCAGAAAACAATTTGCGCATAAAACCTCCCAAAAAAGTCTTTGGTGGTTATTATGCGCAAATTTTTATTTTATATTCGTTTTACTCGGCGTTATCAGAATATGAAGAAGGACGGTATGCCGTTCTTATACTCGGGATAAGCCTCTCCCTCGATAAGGGGAAGGATATACTCGGCGCACTCCTTGGTGATTCCGTTTGCTGTGTCGTTTATGAATTCATCGGAAAGCGCCTTTACCTCGTTTGCGATAGAGGATACGTCGCTGTGCGCGAACTCGCACTTATAGGGATTAGAGGAAACGCGGCGATAGAGCATCATCTCTCCGTTAGCACCCTCGGCTGCCGCAACGACTGCCGCCTGTCCGAGCTCTACCGACTCGTCAAGGTCGGTCTTAGAGCCGAGGTGAGCCGCGCATCTCTGGGGAAGGCTGAGCTCGATAGAGCGAACCTTACAGCCGAACTTTTCCTTGACTGCGTTCTCAAGCACCTTTGCCGCGCCCGAGAGGTATTTGTGACCGAACACGTCAACAGCTCCGCTCTGCTGTCCCTCGCCTACGTAGCGTCCGTCAGCAAACTTTATGCCCTCGGATACCGCGATAACTACGTTGGGGTGCTTTGCGAGTGCCGCTTCAACGTCGGCGTAGAAGCTATCCATATCGAAATCTCTCTCGGGGAAGTAGGTAGCGTCGGGAGAAGCCGCGCCAACATATTTTCCAACGTCTGCCGCAGCCGCCAGCCAGCCCGCGTTTCTTCCCATTATCTCAACGATGGTGACAGCGGGAATACGGTAAACGGCGCAGTCTCTTATTACCTCCTGAATGGTAGTAGCTATAAACTTAGCGGCTGTTCCGTATCCGGGGGTGTGGTCGGTAGCCACGAGGTCATTGTCGATAGTTTTGGGAATACCGAGAATTCTCATCTCGTAATTTCTGGACGCCATAAAGCGGGAGAGCTTAGCAACGGTGTCCATCGAGTCGTTTCCGCCGATATAGAAGAAATATCTTATATCGTATTTCTTGAATATTTCGAGTATCTTTTCGTAGGTGTCGATACCGCTCTCGAGGTCGGGGAGCTTTTTGCGGCAGCTTCCGAGAGCCGCTGCGGGGGTGTGCTTGAGAGTGGTGAGGTTCTTTTCGTCCTCAAATATCTCCTTGAGGGATATAAGGTCCTCGGAGAGAAGACCCTCGATGCCGTGCTTCATTCCATAGAGTGTCTTTATGCACTCCTTGCCCTCGTCTGTTTTCATAACGCCCTGTATAACGCCCACGAGCGTTGCGTTTATTGCCGAGGTAGGTCCACCGGACTGACCGACAACTGCGTTTCCTATAAGCTTATTCATTTTTGCCTCCATATATAGAAAAATAATTCTTACGTATAAATTATACTATATCTACAAAAATATGTCAACTGCGTTTTGAGGAATGTGGGGCTTGTTTTGGGATTTATCGAGGGGGCGGCACATAGATTTTACAGAGCGAAAAAATTCTTTATGGAGGACGCTATGTTTACGGCATTGATATCTATGTTTTCTAACCTCATTCATTTGGTGCTGGGGATAAACACCCCTCAGAATTTTCCGCCGCCTCTGCCGCACGAAAAGGAGGTAGAGTATTTCAAGGCGCTCGAGGGAGGAGATGAGGACGCAAGGCAGGAGCTGATACTGCACAATCTGAGGCTGGTATCGCACATAGTGAGAAAATATTACGCGTCGAACAAGGCTCAGGACGACCTTGTGTCGGTGGGGGTGATAGGACTTGTGAAGGCGGTAGACTCGTTTCGGGTGTCGGCGGGGGCGAAGTTTGCGACTTATGCCGCCAAGTGTATCCAGAATGAGATACTGATGTATTTCAGGGCGCAGAAGAAGCTTGGGGCAGAGGTGTCACTGAATGAAACGATAGACGTTGACCGCGACGGAAACCCCCTGACCTACATAGACGTTATAAGCTGTGAGGAGAGCGTGACGGGGGAGATAGAGAGGAAGATATGCTCACAGCGGGCGCTGAGATACGTGGAGACCCTGCTTGACCAGAGGGAGCGGCAGATAATCACGATGCGATACGGTCTTGGGGGCGGCGAGCCGATGACCCAAAAGGAGGTCGCGGGGGTGATGGGGATATCGCGCTCATACGTGAGCCGCATAGAAAAGACCGCCCTTGAAAAACTCCTCGAGGGGTTTAAATGATGGTTGAAGGATAATTACCCCGATCTGTTGCCGCGGGTCATACCCGCCCCTTCCAAACCTTTTCACACTATTTTTTGCTACAGTGATGAGGTTTAGGTTGTAATGATTGTACAAGGGTCGTCGAGGGCGCCGACCCCTACCACGAACATTATAATCCGACTTCACCACGGTGTGGCAAACAATATTTTATAATCGGTAGGGGTCGGCGCCCTCGACGACCCTAAAAATAATAAATAAGCAAAACATAAATCAGAAAATCAAACGTCATGTTACCCAAAGCCTCTCCCCTTGGGAGAGGTGGCACGACGAAGGAGTGACGGAGAGGGTGAATATTTTCAAATGCCCTCTCACCCGCTATCGCGGGAGCTCTCCCAAAGGGAGAGCCTATAATAAAAAACCCCACCATCGGGGCGGGTAAAACCCGCGGTAACAGATCGGGGTAATTATCCTTATCTTTTAATCCACACCCGATGGTGGGGGTTGCTATATAGCCTTCCTCCGGGAGGAAGGGGGACCGCATAGCGGTGGAAGGAGCCTGCGTAACAGTAAGTTTTGGTTAATTTTATTGCAACGCACTCTCCCTCAGTCGCTCCGCGACAGCTCCCTCCCGGAAGGAGCCTTGCAGAGCGTTCGTTTGGATTTGCTGAGGTGTATTGGTTGGATATATTGTAATATAAAGCAAAAATTAGGATAAAAACGTCCCGACGGAGGTAAAATTCCGTCGGGTTTTATCTTTTTTTCTGAAAAATTCGATTTTTGGAGCATTTTTATCAAAAAATTCGCTTTTGGGGAGCTTTTTTACCCCGAAAATACCCCGTTTTGAGGCAAAAAACGGGCAAATTTGTGAAAGGTGAATATATTTAGGCGAGAAAAAGGTGATAAAATCTCTGTTTTGACTAACAAAAAATCCTTGCAAGTTGGGGAATAATGTGATATAATCATAGAGCTTGATATGCGTTGAAGCGAGAGGTTGCTACGCTTCTGCTACGGCAGAACGTAGGGAATTTTCGTGGAGTATGTCCGTTTTAACCGGGCGACAGCAATCCCTTTCTACACCATAGGTGTGCGATTGAAGTCCTTTATTCCCGGATTGTGCGCAGATGCTGATGCGGTACAATTCCGGTTTTTAAATGGATAGAAAAGAAACGCACCGGCACGGTGTTAGGAAAAGATCGCGCCCCCAAAAACGATGCCGCGCAGCAAAAGTTACTCATTATTATATATGCGCGGGCGAAATTTTAAAAGGAGGCAAAAACAGTGGCAGTCAAAGAAAAGATCAGAGTAAGACTGAAGAGCTACGATCACACACTCATCGATGCAGCAGCAGAGAAGATAGTTGACGTGGCAAAGAGAAACGGCGCAACCGTTTCCGGTCCTATCCCGCTTCCCACCGACAAGGAGATAGTAACCATTCTCCGCGCGGTACACAAGTACAAGGATAGCCGTGAGCAGTTCGAAATGCGCACACACAAGAGACTCATTGACATCATGAAGCCGTCTCAGAAGGTTGTAGATGCACTCATGAGCGTTGAGCTCCCCGCCGGTGTTGAGATCGAGGTAAAACTTTAATCAAGCACCCGACTCACCCAAAACAAAGATAACAGCCGTTGCGCGCTAAAGCTGCGCAGATCGGTAACTTTGTAAATCATGTTGGCGCGCCAAAGCGCAGTCAACCAATAATTTACAGGAGGAAAGAAAAAATGAAAAAGGGTATTATCGGTAAGAAGATCGGTATGACTCAGATCTTCGACGAGGTCGGAAATGTAATTCCGGTAACGATAATCGAAGCAGGTCCTTGCTGCGTAACGCAGAAGAAGACCAAAGAGACTGATGGATACGACGCAGTACAGCTCGGATTCATGGATCTCAAAGAGAAGCACACAAACAAGCCCATGAGCGGACACTTCGCAAAAGCGGGTGTGAGCGCTAAGAAGCACCTCAAGGAGTTTCGCCTTGATGATTGCTCGGCAGTAAACGTTGGCGACGTTATCACCGTCGATACCTTCGCTGCAGGCGAGAAGGTCGACATAACAGGTATAACAAAGGGACGTGGATACACCGGCGCGATCAAGAGATGGAACCTTGCAAAGCTTCGTATGACCCACGGCGTGGGCCCTGTTCACCGTCAGTCCGGTTCTATGGGTGTTATCGACCCCGCGAGAATCTTCAAGAACAAGAAGATGGCAGGTCAGTACGGTAACGAGCAGGTTACAGTTCTCAATCTTAAAGTTGTAAAGATCGATACTGAGAAGAATCTTATCGCTATCAAGGGAGCAGTTCCCGGAGCAAAAGACGGTATAGTCTTCATCAGAGATTCGGTTAAAGCATAAGCGGAAGGAGGAAACAAGCTATGCCAAACATTAAAGTAGTAGATATGACCGGCAAAGAAGTCGGCGAAATCATGCTCTCCGATGTGATCTTCGGAGCAGAAGTTAACAAAGCAGTCCTCCATGCTGCTGTCAGAGTTTATCTGATGAACCAGAGACAGGGCACACAGTCCACCCTTACCCGCACCGAGGTTTCCGGCGGCGGTAAGAAGCCCTGGAGACAGAAGGGTACAGGAAGAGCTCGTCAGGGTTCGACCCGTTCTCCTCAGTGGACACACGGCGGTATCGCTCTCGGCCCGAAGCCCAGAGATCACCGCATAGCTCTTAACAAGAAGACAAAGAGAGTTGCTCTCTTCAGCGCACTCTCCGCTAAATTCGCTGCAGGCGAGATCGTCGTTGTTGACGATATCAAGCTTGAGAGCTACAAGACTGCCGAGATGGCTAAGATGCTCAAGGCGCTTGGCTGCGAAAAGGAAGTTACCAAGACCTACAAGTCTACCGAAGTTGTTAACGGCGAGGTAGTAAGAGAGAAGAAGACAAGAACAGCTGTTGTTGCTCAGAAGGCTCTCGTAGTTCTTGACACTGCTGACAAGTTCGTAGTAAAGAGCTGCGCAAACATCCCCGGCGTTGAAACAACAATGTACAGCACCATAAACGTTTACGAGGTGCTCAAGGCTGAGAAGGTTATCCTTTCCAAGGCAGCCGCAGAAAAGCTTCAGGAGGTATATGCGTAATGAAGATGATTCAGGATATCATAATCAAGCCGGTGATCACCGAGGCGAGCATGGACAGAATCGCAGATAAGAGATATACCTTCAAGGTAAGCAAGGATGCGACAAAGCCCGAGATCGCAAAGGCGGTTGAGGCAATGTTCGGCGTTAAGGTTGAAAAGGTTAACACGATCAACATGAAGAGAAAGCCCAAGAGACTCGGCGTACACGCAGGTTACACCTCCGAGTGGAAAAAGGCAATCGTAACACTGAAGTCCGATTCAAAGACCATTGAGTTCTTTGACGGTCTTAACTGATGGTAGGAGGTAAAGAGTAATGCCTACAAAGAAATTTAAGCCTACTACACCGTCGAGAAGACATATGTCGGTTCCGACCTTCGAGGAGATCACAAAGTCAACTCCCGAAAAGAGCCTGGTTGTTATCAAGAAGAAGCACGCAGGCCGTAACAGCTACGGAAGAATCACAGTACGTCACCACGGCGGCGGAAACAAGATAAAGTATAGAATTATCGACTTCAAGAGAGCTAACAACGTTCCCGCAACTGTTGTCGGAATCGAGTACGACCCCAACAGAACCGCTTACATCGCACTCCTTCAGAACGAAGCGGGCGAGAAGAGCTACATCATAGCTCCTGTTGGACTTACAGCGGGTGACACGGTTTACACAGGCCCTGATGCAGACATCAAGCCCGGTAACACTCTCCCGATCGAAAACATTCCTGTGGGTACATTCATCCACAACATCGAGCTCTATCCCGGTAAGGGTGCGCAGCTTGCTCGTTCCGCGGGTGTTGCTGCACAGCTCATCTCCAAGGAGAACGGAGTCGCTCAGGTAAGACTTCCCTCCGGAGAAGTTCGTTATATCCGTCTTGAGTGCAAGGCAACTATTGGACAGGTCGGCAACATCGAGCACGACACTGTTAAGATAGGTAAGGCAGGTAAGAAGAGACACATGGGTATCCGTCCCACAGTACGCGGTTCTGTAATGAACCCCTGCGATCACCCTCACGGTGGTGGAGAAGGAAAGTCTCCTATCGGTCGTCCCTCGCCTGTTACCCCTTGGGGCAAGCCTGCTCTTGGTTATAAGACCAGAAACAAGAAGGCTAGAACAGACAAATTCATCGTAAAACGCAGAAACGCTAAATAAGGAGGGAATATAAGATGAGCAGAAGCCTTAAAAAAGCACCTTTTGTAGAAGAAAAGCTTTACGCACGTATCTGCGCCATGAACGAGAAGAACGAGAAAAAAGTTCTTAAGACATGGTCGCGCGCGTCGACAATATTCCCGGAGTTTGTCGGACATACCATCGCGGTTCATGACGGAAGAAAGCATGTACCGGTATATGTGACCGAGGATATGGTAGGACACAAGCTCGGCGAGTTTGCGCTTACAAGAACATTCAAGGGCCACGCAGGTTCTAAGACGTCAAACAACGGTAAATAATGCAAAGGGAGGAAAAATTCGAGATGGAAGCAAAAGCAACGCTTAAGTATGCAAGAATTTCCCCGCGCAAGGTAAAGATCGTTCTCGACCTCATCAGAGGTAAGGATGCCGGAACCGCAATGGCAATTCTGAAGAACACCAACAAGAGTGCTTCGGAATATCTTGTAAAATTGCTGGGAAGTGCAATTGCAAACGCAGATAACAATTTCAATATGGATGTAACAAAGCTCTACGTATCCGAGTGCTTCGTATGCCCCGGACCTACTCTGAAGAGAATAATGCCCAGAGCAAAGGGAAGCGCAGACAGAATACTCAAGAGAACATCCCACGTAACTATCGTAGTTAAGGAAAGAGACTGAGAGAGGAGGTTAAGCTGATGGGACAGAAGGTTAATCCCCACGGACTTCGTGTGGGCGTAATAAAGAACTGGGACTCCAGATGGTTCGTATCGGACGAGAAGTTCGGCGACACTATCGTGTCCGACTATAAGATAAGAAAGTATCTTAAGAAAGAACTCCAGAGCGCAGGCGTTCCTAAGATAGAGATCGAGCGCGACAGCCAGAGAGTAAGAATATTCATTCATTGCGCAAAGCCCGGAATGGTAATCGGCCGCGGCGGAGTAGAGATCGAGAAGTACAAGAACGAACTCCAGAAGATGGTTGGTATGCCCGTTGCACTCAACGTTGTTGAGGTAAGACAGCCCGACCTCGATGCTCAGCTGGTTGCAGAGAACATCGCAAAGCAGCTTGAGAACAGAGTGGCTTTCCGCCGTGCTATGAAGATGGCGATCAGAAACACTATGAGACTTGGCGCTAAGGGTATCAAGATCACCTGCAGCGGACGTCTTGCAGGAGCAGAAATCGCAAGATCCGAGCACTATCATGAGGGAACTATCCCGCTTCAGACACTCAGAGCCGATATCGATTACGGTTTCTGGGAAGCAAATACAACCTACGGAAAGATCGGCGTCAAGGTATGGATATACAAGGGCGAGGTTCTTAACGAGGTAAACAGACAGAGCACAAACGCACCCAGAGATGCAAGACGCAACGATCGCCGCGACAACCGTGGTGGCGAGCGCCGCGGACGCCGTCCCGAGGGAGCAAGAGGCGAGAGAGCTCCGAGAGAAGGAGGTCGTAAATAATGTTAATGCCGAAGAGAGTTAAGTTCCGTCGTGTACAGCGCGGCAGACTTAAGGGAAAAGCAACAAGCGGCAATAAGGTTACAAACGGTTCTTACGGACTTGTAGCGCTTGAGCCGGCATGGATCACAAGCAATCAGATCGAGGCAGCCCGTATCGCGATGACAAGATACATCAAGCGTGGCGGTAAGGTCTGGATAAAGATATTCCCCGACAAGCCTATCACTGAGAAGCCTGCCGAGACTCGAATGGGTTCCGGTAAGGGTTCGCCTGAGTATTGGGTTGCAGTAGTTAAGCCGGGCAGAGTAATGTTCGAGATGGACGGAGTTGCAGAAGAGGCAGCAAGAGAAGCTATGCGTCTTGCATCTCACAAGCTCCCCATCAAGTGTAAGTTCGTGACAAAGGAGGATGTATAAGCGATGAAAGCACAGAAGTTCACAGAAGAGCTGAGAAAAATGAGCGCTGAAGAGCTTGACGCAAAGCTTAAAGAGCTTAAGGAAGAACTTTTCAGACTTCGTTTCCAGCACGCGATCAATCAGCTTGACAACCCCCAGAAGATCGTGGACGTCAAGAAGAACATTGCCCGTGTAATGACAATCCTTTCAGAGAAAAATGCGTAAGGAGGAATAGTCATGACAGAAGAAAGAAATCTCAGAAAGACCAGAGTTGGATACGTAGTAAGCGATAAGATGGACAAGACTGTTGTCGTAGCTATCGAGGACAACGTAAGACACGCGGTCTACGGAAAGATCATCAAACACACCTTGAAGGTTCATGCACACGACGAGAAGAACGAGTGCGGAATCGGCGACAAGGTAGAGATTATGGAAACAAGACCTCTCTCCAAAACAAAGAGATGGCGCGTTGTTGAAATAATCGAAAAAGCTAAATAATTTAGCTCCACAAAAACCATATACAGTAGATACGGCAGAAATCGTATTGAAATCAGGAGGAAAATAAAGTGATACAGCAACAAACATTAATGAAGGTTGCCGATAACACCGGAGCTAAAGAGCTGATGTGCATTCGCGTATTGGGCGGAACAGGCCGCAGATACGCAAACATCGGTGATATAGTAGTAGCCAGCGTAAAGAAGGCTACTCCCGGCGGCGTTGTTAAGAAGGGCGACGTAGTAAAGGCTGTTGTAGTTAGAAGCGCACACGGAATCAAGCGCGCTGACGGCTCTTACATCAAGTTCGACGAGAACGCAGCGGTAATCATCAGAGAAGATAAGACGCCCAGAGGTACACGTATATTTGGCCCTGTGGCAAGAGAACTTCGCGAGAAGGACTTCCTTAAGATCCTCTCTCTCGCACCCGAAGTACTTTAATGGAGGTATCGAGAAATGAATATTAAGACAGGCGATACCGTCATCGTTCTTTCCGGTGACGACAAGGGAGCAAAGGGAAAGGTTATAGCCGTTTCCCCCAAGGAAGGAAAGGTGCTTGTTGAGAAGGTAAATATGATCCACAAGCACGTTAAGGCACGCAAGCAGGGAGATGAGAGCGGCATCATCGATGCTGAAGGCGCTATCTACGCGTCCAAGGTTGCTCTCTACTGCGACGCATGCAAGAAGGGCGTTAGAGTTAAGCACGTTGAAAAAGACGGCAAGAAGATCCGCGTTTGCGCAAAATGCGGAAAGGCACTTTAATGGGAGGTAAAGACTGATGGCAAGACTTAGAGAAACATATAAGGCCGAGGTTGCTCCCGCCCTTATGAAGAAATTTGAGTACAAGAGCTCGATGCAGATCCCTAAGCTCAACAAGGTAGTTATCAACTGCGGTGTTGGCGACGCAAAGGACAACTCCAAGGCTCTTGACGCTGTTATCAACGATCTGACCCTTATCTCGGGTCAGAAGGCAGTACCCACATTCGCAAAGAAGTCTGTTGCAAACTTCAAGCTCCGTGAGGGCATGAAGATCGGTGCAAAGGTAACTCTTCGCGGCGACACGATGTATGAGTTTGTTGACAAGCTCTTCAACTTCGCGCTTCCCAGAGTTCGTGACTTCAAGGGTATCAACCCCAACGCATTCGACGGCAGAGGAAACTATGCGCTCGGACTTAAGGAACAGCTCATATTCCCCGAGATCGAGTACGACCAGGTTGACAAGATCCGCGGAATGGACATCTGCTTCGTAACAACAGCAAACACAGACGAAGAAGCAAGAGAGCTCCTCAAGCTTATGGGCGCTCCCTTCGCAAACAACTGATAGGAGGTAAGTAAGGATGGCTAAAAAGGCAATGGTTCTCAAGCAGCAGAAGGCGCAGAAGTATTCCACTCGTGAGTACAACAGATGCAAGATCTGCGGACGTCCCCATGCTTATCTTCGCAAGTACGGCATTTGCCGTATCTGCTTCCGTAACCTCGCTTATAAGGGAGAGATCCCCGGCGTGAAGAAGGCAAGCTGGTAAGATTTAATGTGATTTCGGAAATCAAGACCGCGCGGTCTTGAATTCCGAGTGTCATATATCGCGAAAGCGAAAAACCCCTAACTATCAGAAGGAAGCTAATCGCAGAAAAAATAACAGGCGTTGGGCTTAACCGCTGATATGCCGCCGAGAAGATCGGCAGCAAGAATAATTTACTTGCATACAGGAGGAAAAAAGTAATGCAAATGTCAGATGTAATCGCCGATATGCTTACAAGAATAAGAAATGCTAACGATGCAAAGCATGCAACTGTAGACATTCCGGCATCCAACATGAAAAAGTCTATCGCAGACATTCTCGTTGAAGAGGGCTACGTAAAGGGCTATCAGGTAATCGAGGATGGCAAGCAGGGTGTGATCCGTGTTACACTTAAGTACACGGCAAGCAAGCAGAAGGTTATCCGCGGAATTCGCCGCGTATCGAAGCCCGGTCTTCGTATATACGCAGGTTACGAGGATATGCCCAAGGTTATGAACGGCCTTGGAATCGCTATCGTTTCCACATCCAAAGGAATAATGACCGACAAGAAGGCAAGAGCTACCAAGATAGGTGGCGAAGTGCTGGCGTTTGTTTGGTAATGAAGGCGGGAGGTAAATAAAATGTCAAGAATAGGAAGAATGCCGATTGATGTTCCCGCAGGCGTTACCGTTACCATTGCGGCTGACAACACCGTAACAGTAAAGGGACCTCTCGGAACACTTACCGAAAAGTTCAGCGAACGTATGAGCATTAAGCAGGAGGGCGCGCAGATAATCGTTACTCGCCCCACTGACGAAAAAGAAGACAGAAGCGTACACGGTCTTACTCGCGCGCTTCTCAACAATATGGTAGTAGGAGTAAGCAAGGGCTATTCCAAGACCCTTGAGATCATTGGTGTAGGTTATAAGGCAGCTAAGGTCGGCAAGACCGTTCAGCTTTATCTCGGACACTCGCTCCTCTCCAACGGAACTCCCCAGGAAAAGTTCTGCATCACAGAGCCCGAGGGAATCACACTTGAGGTTGCCGAGAAGGCTGTTCCGATAACCATCACGGTTAAGGGAATAGACAAGCAGGCAGTTGGACAGATGGCAGCAGTTATCAGAGGCAAGAGACCCCCCGAGCCCTATCATGGTAAGGGTGTTAAGTACTCTGATGAGAGAGTTCGCCGCAAGGCCGGAAAAACCGGTAAATAATGAAAGGAGTAGACACAAATGGTATCAAGAAAAGACGCTAATAAGGCTCGTCTTAAGAGACATAAGAGAGTCAGAGCAAAGATCTCGGGTACAGCTGCTCGTCCTCGTTTGGCAGTATATCGCTCAAACGCGAACATCAGCGCACAGATCATTGATGACGTTGCAGGTGTAACATTGGTTTCTGCTTCTACCTATGAGAAGGATTTCCAGGGTAACGGCGGAAACAAGGAAGCTGCAAGAGCAGTAGGAAAAGCAATCGCTGTAAAAGCAGCGGCAAAGGGTATCACCGAAGTCGTATTCGACAGAGGCGGCTATCTTTATCACGGACGTGTATCGGAGTTGGCTGACGGCGCTCGCGAGGGCGGCTTGAAGTTCTAATCGCCAAAGGCGGTTAGTCCGGTTTGTACACTGTTCAAAACACAATGTATTGAACAAAATTTCAGGAGGAAAACACAATGTCAACTAAAATTAATCCGGCAGAGCTTGATCTTCGTGAGCAGCTCGTCGCATTGAATCGTGTTTCCAAGACCGTAAAAGGTGGTCGTATCGCTCGTTTCGCAGCAATCATGGTTGTTGGTGACGGAAACGGTCATGTAGGAGTAGGACTTGGAAAGGCAGCTGAGGTTCCGGAAGCGATCCGCAAGGGAATCGAAGATGCAAAGAAAAATATGATAACAGTATCCCTTAAGGGTTCAACTATCCCCCACGAGGTAGTAGGTGTATTCGGAGCAGGTAAGGTCCTTCTTAAGCCCGCCGCTCCCGGTACAGGTATTATCGCTGGTGGTAAGGTAAGAGCAGTTCTCGAGCTCGCAGGTATCCATAACATTCGTGCAAAGTGCTTGCGCTCCAACAATCCTACAAACGTTGTTAAGGCAACTATTGCAGGACTTGAGGCGCTCCGCAGCGCAGAAGAGGTTGCGAAGATCCGTGACATCTCTGTTGATCAGGTAAAGGCATAAGGAGGGTTTAGAAAATGAAAAAAGTAACTCTCGTAAAGAGCACCATCGGTGCAAAGCCTAACCAGAAGGCAACAGCGAAGTCCCTCGGACTTGTTAAGATAGGCGACAGCATCGTTCATGAGGACAATGCAGTGCTTGCAGGCAAGATCAAAGTTATCTCTCACCTCGTAAAAGTTGAAAACGTATAAGGAGGCAGCAAGATGAAACTTAATGAACTTTCACCCGCAGTTGGCTCTGCAAAGCCCGCATGGCGTAAGGGCAGAGGTCCCGGATCGGGTAACGGCAAAACAGCCGGCAAGGGACACAAGGGTCAGAACGCGCGCTCCGGCGGCGGTGTAAGACCCGGATTTGAGGGAGGACAGCTCCCCCTGTACAGAAAGCTTCCCAAGAGAGGCTTCACTAACAGATTTGCTGTCAATTATGCAATAGTAAACGTTTCTGATCTCAACAAGTTTGAGGACGGAGCAGTAGTAGATCTCGAGACCCTGGTTGAGAAAAGAATAGTTCGCAAGCCCATGGATGGACTTAAGGTCCTCGGCGGCGGCGAGCTCATCAAAAAAATAACTGTCAAAGCGACAGTCTTTTCGGCAACAGCTAAGGAAAAGATAGAAGCAGCAGGTGGAAAGACCGAGGAGGTATAAGCATGATCAAGACGCTGAAAAATGCTTGGAGAATCCCTGAGCTTAGAAGCAAGCTCCTCTTCACATTGCTTATCATCGTTCTTTACCGACTTGGCGCAAACATTCCCGTACCTTACGTTAATCCCCAGGTATTCGAGGAAGCGTCTGCTGTAGCGGGCGGTACTATTCTGTACTACCTCAACATTCTTTCGGGCGATGCGCTCGGAAAGGCAACCCTTTTCGCACTCGGCGTATCTCCTTACATTACGTCATCGATCGTAATGCAGCTCCTTACGATCGCTATCCCGCCCCTTGAGAGACTTGCAAAGCAGGGCGATGAAGGCAGAAAGAAGATAACTGCTATCACACGTCTCGTTACCGTAGGTCTTGCTCTTGTAACGGCTATCGGTTACGCGTTCTATCTTAACGCGTCGGGATTCCTTGTTACTGAGATCGGCTGGTTCAGCGGTTCTGTTATCGTTGCTTGCTACTGCGCAGGCGCGGCACTCGTAATGTGGCTCGCAGAGAAGATCAATGAGTCGGGTATCGGTAACGGTATTTCGATAATCCTCTTCGCAAACATTATCGCAGGTCTTTTCGGAATAGCACAGTCTCTTTGGGGCTTGGTATTCACGGCAGGCGGATTCAGCGGATTCAGCTGGGTAGGACTTATCCTTGCCGTTGTTGAGGCGCTCGTTCTTCTCGGAATGATAATGATCATCGTTTGGATGTCTGATGCAGAGAGAAGAATTCCGATACAGTACGCTAAGAGAGTTGTTGGAAGAAAGATGTATGGCGGTCAGAACACAAATCTGCCCCTCAAGGTAAACATGGCAGGAGTTATGCCTATAATCTTTGCTAACTCTATAGTTGCGATCCCCGCTACTATAGTAAGCTTTATGAGCAAGGAGAACTGGTTTACTAAGTTTATCAACAACTGGTTCAATTATAACACCTGGCCTTACCTCATAGTATTCACGATCCTTCTGTTTGCTTTCGCGTTCTTCTACGTGGCTATCTCGTTTAACCCCGTTGAGGTCGCAAACAACATCAAGAACAACGGAGGAGCTATCCCCGGAATTCGTTCGGGCAGACCCACCGTTACCTATATCAAGAAGATACTCAACAGAATAACCCTTTTGGGTGCAATAATAGTCGCGTTTATCGCTTGCTTCCCCATGATCGTTAATATCATTGATACTATGATCACCCCCGGAAGCACCAGATTCTCCGCGCTTGCGTTCGGCGGTTCTTCGCTGATCATTCTCGTTGGTGTTGCTCTTGAGACAGTTCGTGAGCTTGAGGCTCAGATGTCCCTGAGAAACTACAAGGGATTTCTTGACTGATCCCCTTCGGAGGAATAAACTATGAAGCTTATTCTTTTGGGTGCGCCCGGAGCGGGCAAGGGAACTCAGTCAGCAAAAATATCAGAAAAGTGGAATATCCCCGCCGTATCTACGGGTGATATGCTTCGTGCCGCCGTTAAGGAGGGCACGGAGCAGGGACTTTCCGCAAAGGCATATATGGACGCGGGTAAGCTTGTTCCCGATGAGGTAGTCATCGGAATAATCAAGGAATACCTGTCGTCGGACAAATGCAAAAACGGATTTATACTCGACGGCTTCCCCCGTTCGATACCTCAGGCAGAGGCGCTTGACGCCATGGGCGTTAAGATAGACGCTGTGCTGAGCATCGAGGTGGAGGATGAGAAGATAATCGAGAGAATGAGCGGTCGTAGGATCTGCTCGTCCTGCGGAGCTTCTTATCACGTTGTGTATAACCCTCCGAAAAAGGCAGATGTCTGTGATGCTTGCTCGTCGGCTCTTTATATAAGAGATGACGATGCTGCCGAAACGGTCATCAAGCGCCTTAACACCTACCACGAGATAACCGAGCCGCTTAAGGGATACTACGAAAAGAAGGGTATTCTGGTATGCGCTAAGGGTATGGAGAAGGTAGAGGACACTACGGCAAACGTATTTGAGGCACTTGAGAAGGTTGAGGCATAAGAATGATTCAACTAAAAAATTCCGCTCAGATATCAGCAATGAAGGAAGCGGGAAGGATCACGGGAGAAGCGCTGCTTCTCGCGAGAGAGCATGTCAGGGAGGGAGTCAGCACCAAGGAGCTTGACACTCTTATAAGAGAGTATATCGAGCGCGCGGGCGCAAAACCTTCCTTCCTGGGATATGCCGGTTTTCCTGCATCGGCTTGTATCAGTATAAATGACGAGGTCATCCACGGCATACCCTCGAAAAACAGGGTGCTTCAGGAGGGCGATATCGTCAAGATAGACGTGGGAGCTTTTTATAAGGGCTTTCACGGCGACAGCGCAAGAACGATTCCTGTCGGACGGGTAAGCGACGAGGCGATGAAGCTTATCGAGGTAACTCGAAACAGCTTTTTTGCGGGAGTCGATATGCTCAAGGTCGGAAACAGACTTGGAGATGTCGGATACGCGATACAGTCTTGTGTTGAAAAAGAAGGATTTTCCGTAGTCCGCAGATATATAGGTCACGGAGTAGGAAAAGAGCTTCACGAACAGCCCGACGTTCCGAACTACGGAACAGCGGGCAGAGGAACAAGACTTTGCGCGGGAATGACCTTGGCTATAGAGCCGATGGTCAATACCGGAAGCGCGGACGTCTATGAATTGGCTGACGGTTGGACAGTTAAAACTGTCGATAAGGGACTGTCGGCGCATTACGAGAACACGGTTGCTCTTACGAGCGACGGAGTCCTGATAACGACGCTTATCGATAAAGATTTTTAAGGTTGATATCACAGAATATAAAGCAGAGGAGGGATTATTCTGCCTAAGGACGATGTAATAGAGTTTGAGGGTACGGTCGTTGAGGCTCTGCCTAACGCTACCTTCAAGGTAAAGCTCCCGAACGGGCATATCGTTACTGCTCATATATCGGGAAAGCTGAGAATGAATTATATCAGAATATTGCCGGGAGATAAGGTGACCGTTGAGGTGTCGGTCTACGACCTCAATAAGGGACGCATAACCTGGCGAGCAAAGTAACGTAAAACAAATTCAGAAAGGAATGGTATAATAGAATGAAGGTTAAACCATCCGTTAAAAAGATTTGCGAAAAGTGCAAAATCATAAAGAGAAAAGGCAAAGTAATGGTCATCTGCGAGAACCCTAAGCACAAGCAGAGACAGGGCTGATTGTCTTTAAAATTTAACAGAAAGGTGAATAAACAAAATGGCACGTATAGCTGGTGTTGATATACCTAACAACAAGCGTGTTGAGATAGCTCTTACCTATATCTACGGAATCGGAAGAAAGAGCGCTAACGATATTCTCGCACAGACGGGCATAAACCCCGATACACGCGCAAAGGATCTTACCGAAGATGAGATCGCAAAGCTTCGTGACGTAATTGAAAACCAGTACACCGTTGAAGGTGACCTCCGCCGTGAGGTTGCGCTCAACATCAAGAGAATGGTTGAGATCAATTGCTACCGCGGTATCAGACACAGAAAAGGTCTTCCCGTAAGAGGACAGAGAACAAAAACCAATGCAAGAACCCGCAAGGGACCTGCAAAGACGATAGCAAACAAGAAGAAGTAAAGGAGAGGCATGACAGATGGCTAAAGTTGCAGCAAAGAAAGTTGTCAAGAGACGCCGCGAGAGAAAGAACATTGAAAAAGGCGCGGTTCATATCAGTGCAACTTTCAATAACACAATAATCACTATCACCGACGTTGCCGGAAATGCTATTTCCTGGGCATCTGCTGGTGAGCTCGGATTCAAAGGCTCCAGAAAGTCAACTCCGTATGCAGCTCAGACCGCTTCTGAGACAGCTGCAAAGGCAGCAATGGAACACGGACTTAAGTCTGTTGAAGTTTACGTAAAGGGCCCCGGATCGGGACGTGAGTCGGCAATCCGCGCACTTGAGACCGCTGGACTTCAGATCACTATGATCAAGGACGTAACCCCCGTTCCGCATAACGGATGCAGACCGCCTAAGCGCAGACGCGTATAATCAATAACAGGAGGTAAATAACAATGGCAAGATATACAGGACCTGCTTGTAAGCTTTGCCGCAGAGAGGGAACTAAGCTTTTCCTTAAGGGCGACAGATGTATGTCCGGAAAGTGCGCTATTGACAGAAGATCAACAGCTCCCGGTCAGCACGGCGCGGCTAACAAGAAGCAGAAAGAATATGGAATGCAGCTTCGTGAGAAGCAGAAGGCAAAGAGATACTACGGTGTTCTTGAGAAGCAGTTCAAGAACTACTTTGCTGAGGCAGCTCGTAAAGAGGGTATGACAGGTGAGAACCTGCTGAAGCTCATCGAGCGTCGTCTTGATAACGTAGTATACAGAATGGGTATGGCAGAGAGCCGCAAGGAAGCTCGTCAGCTCGTTCTTCATGAGCACTTTGAGCTTAACGGTAAGAAGGTTAATATTCCTTCTATAATCGTAAGCGCAGGTGACGTTGTTGCTGTAAGAGAGAACTTCCGCGGTTCTGCAAAGTGCAAGAGCCTTGCTGAGGGTCTTCAGACAAAGAACGCGCCTAAGTGGCTTGACGTAGATAAGACCAACCTGAGTGCGAAGGTTGTTGCTCTCCCCGCGAGAGATGACGTTGATTTCGATTTCAACGAACAGCTTATCGTCGAGCATTATTCCAAGTAATTTCCATTCTTTATTCGCTTAGGATAAAGAAAGCACAGCGTAAATACGCAAGTTTTTGTAACACACAATAATTTTAGGAGGGTTTATTTGGAATGATTGAGATAGAAAAGCCCAATATAACTACTGTAAACCTTAGCGAAGACGGTACGAGCGGTAAATTTATCGTTGAGCCTCTTGAGAGAGGTTTTGGAATAACTCTCGGCAACTCGCTGCGCAGAATAATGCTCAGCTCTCTGCCCGGATATGCTGTTACTAACATTAAAATAGACGGCGTTCTCCACGAGTTTTCCACAATCCCCGGTGTAAGAGAAGACGTGACCGAGCTTGTGCTGAACGTTAAAGGCATAGTTGCTAAGCTTCACTGTAACTCCCCCAAGACCGTAGTAATAGACGTTGTCGGCGAGCAGGAGGTAACAGCAGGAGATATCAAGCAGGACCCCGATATAGAGATACTCAATCCCAACCACCACATAGCAACAGTTGGTGAGGGCGAAAGACTTTATATGGAGCTTACCTTTGACCACGGCAGAGGATACGTTTCTCAGGACAGAAATAAGCAGCTTCACGCTCAGATGCTGGGAGCTAATATTTCCGCGCCCATCGGAACGATATACACCGACTCTATCTATACGCCCGTTTACAACGTTAGCTACACTGTTGAAAATACCCGTGTGGGTAACATAACCGACTTCGACAAGCTGACGCTGGAGGTTCTTACAAACGGTACGATTTCCGCTAAGGAAGCGATTTCATTCGGAGCCAAGATTCTCAACGAGCATCTCAACTTGTTTGTTGATTTGTCGGATGAAGCAAAGAACGTAGAGATAATGGTCGAAAGAGAAGAGACCATCAAGGAGAAGGTTCTTGAGATGACCATTGAGGAGCTTGACATGTCTGTAAGAAGCTTCAACTGCTTGAAGCGCGCAGGCATTGACACAGTGGAAGACCTGACGAACCGCACCGAGGAGGATATGATAAAAGTACGAAACCTCGGAAAGAAATCGCTTGAGGAAGTTATCCAGAAACTGCATTCACTTGGACTTGACCTCAGAAGAGAAGAGGACTAAAATCAAGGCGGCGTAAGCGTGCCGATAAGTGAAATGCTTTGTAATTAGATTTAAAAACGCAAAAGGAGGGAAACGACAATGCCCGGAACAAGAAAACTCGGCAGACCTACCGCGCACAGAAAAGCTATGCTTCGCGGAATGGTAACATTGCTGCTTGAGAACGGACAGGTAGAGACAACTCTTACCAGAGCAAAAGAAGTTCGTTCTGTTGCAGAAAAGATGATAACACTTGGCAAGAAGAACACTCTTGCAAGTCGTCGTGCGGCTCTCGCATATATAACCAAAGAGGAAGTTGTAACAAAGGTATTTACCGAACTTGCTCCCTTGTATGCAAACCGCAACGGTGGATATACACAGATATTCAAGCTCGGCGCACGTAGAGGCGACGGAGCTGAGATGGCTATCGTTAAGCTTATAGACTACGTAAAGCCTGAGGCTGACGATAAGAAGAAAAAGAAAGAGAAGAAAGTAGAAGCTGCTGCTCTCGAAAAGTAATTTCTTTCGAATTCAAAAAACATCGGGAAAGATATTCTTTCCCGATGTTTTTTGTTTTATATTTTGCTTATTTGTTTATTTCGCGACCACCGGTCGTCCGCGGGCGATTCGTGAATCGCCCCTACGGTTATTGGTTTAGTGTAAAAAGGTTTGGAGAGGGTTTAAGGGAGAACCTTTCCTTAAAAGGTTCTCCCTTAAGAAATTTTTCTCTTGAAAAATTAAAAAATTTTTGATATAATGATCGTGTATATTTATTTGGTTATTATGTCATTTTAAGCAAAAATGCGAAAAATTCCCCATTTATGGTGACTGTTGACCGCAGATCAACTCAAGAGAGGAGAACACTGACGTGGCTAAAAAGAAAAAGAAAAAATGGTTAAAATTCAGGCATAAGGTGGTCAGAAATGTTCTGTTCCCTACGCTTGGGACATATTCGCGCATCAAATACAATATCAAGGTGGACCGCTTTAAGGAACAGCAAAAGCGTCCCTATCTCATACTGCTTAACCACCAGACTGCCTTTGACCAGTTCTTTGTCGGAATGGCGTTCAAAGGCCCTGTATACTATCTTGCGAGTGAGGATATATTCTCCAACGGATTTGTATCCTCTCTTATAAGGTATCTTGTTGAGCCTATACCGATAAAGAAGCAGACCACCGACGTTAAGGCGATAATGAACTGTATACGCGTGGGAAAAGAGGGCGGTACTATCGCTATCGCGCCTGAGGGCAACAGAACATACAGCGGAAGAACGGTCTATATGAGCCCTTCTATCGTCCCCCTTGCTAAAAAGCTGGGAATGCCTATTGCGCTCTTTCGTATAGAGGGCGGATACGGCGTTCATCCGAGATGGAGTGACGTTGTTCGCCGCGGAAAGATGAGAGCTTACGTATCCCGCGTGATATATCCCGAGGAGTACGCGACGATGAGCGACGACGAGCTTTTCGCCATCATCAAAGAGGGACTTTGGGTGGACGAGGCGGTGTGTGATGCTGAGTTCCACCACAAAAAGCGCGCCGAATATCTTGAGAGAGCTATGTACGTGTGTCCTTTCTGCGGACTTTCAAGCTTTGAGAGCTCGGGCGAGATAATAAGCTGTCAGAAGTGCGGCAGAAGCGTAAAATATCTTCCCACAAAGGAGCTTGAGGGAGTTGGATTTGACTTTCCGTTCCGCTTTGTTGCCGATTGGTATGAGGCTCAGGAGGATTTTATTAACGCCTTTGCTCTGACCGAGTGCTCAGACGAGCCGCTCTACCGCGAGGTGGTGTCGCTTTCTGAGGTAATTCCTTGCGAGAAGAAGATACCCATATCCGAGAAGGTAGAGCTTTCGCTCTGCAAGGACCGACTGGTATTTTCTTACCAAGACAAAGAAGAGAGCTATCTCTTTGAGGAGCTTGCCGCGATAACCGTGCTCGGAAAGAACAAGCTGAATATTTACTGCGGAGAAAAAATATATCAGATAAAGGGTTCAAAGCGATTTAACGCTTTAAAATACGTACATATTTACAACCGCTATAAAAATATCGTTAAAGGAGCTGCAGACGCACAATTCTTGGGATTGTGACATTACAATCTAAACCTCATCACTGTAGCTAAAAATGCTTTGAAAGTTTTTGAAGGGGTCAAAGGGGGAACTTTTTGGGGAAAGTTCCCCCTTGTCCTATTTCCTTCTCAAGCTTGATATTTTTTCGGCGTTGGGTGTTACGTAGGCGGTATAATTCGTGTGATATATCACGAGACCGGGTTTGCCGCCCGCGGGCTTTTTCACGTTCTTTGCGAGGGTATAATCCACACCGATATTTTGTCCCTCTGCCTTTGAGTAGAGGGCGGCTATCTCGGCTGCCTGAGTGAAATCGCGGTCGGTGGGCTCGTTGCCGCCGGTGATCAGCAGCACGTGAGAGCCTGCCGTTTGCTTGGCGTGAAACCAATAGTCGGTCTTTGCGGCGAGCTTGTGGGTTATATGGTCATTTTGCAGATTGTTTTTGCCGCAGAGAACAGTCATTCCGTCGTCGGTCACGAACTGCATATAGGATATATTATTCGCCTTTTTCCTGTCGCGCTCGTTATATCCCTTCATCTTTGACGCATACCCCGCGCGATAAAGCTCGTCGCGTATCTCGGCGAGGTCGGTGGGGGTCTCGGCGTGTGTGAGGGCATCGAATACCGTATAGATATATTCAAGCTCCTCTTGTCCAAGCCTTATCTGGTTTGTCAGCTCGGTCCTTGCCGTTTTGCTCTTATTGTACTTTTTATAATACCTTTGCGCGTTTGCCGAGGGAGAAAGGCGGCTGTCAAGCTCTATCTTCACCTGTTCAAACTCGCCGTCCTCGTTCATGCTCTCGTAGTCATCGAGCAGGGCGAAGCGGTCACCGCGCGACAGACGGTAGATGTTTGCCGTTATGAGGTCGCCGTATTTTTTGTATATCTCTCCTTTTGCGCATTCCTCAAGCTCGGCGCTCTGAAGGTCGAGCTTTTTTCGTATCCTCGTTTCGGCGTTCGTGAGCAGGCGGAGGATATCCGAGGCTCTTTGCTTAACGCGCATCTCCTTGTCGCGCGTATCGAAAAATGTATCGAGAAGCGCTCCCGCACTCTCAAACGCTCGCAGCTCCATAGAGGTATAATGTGTTAAGGGAATAAATGAATATTCCACGGGGGCTGATCCGTCAAGCACGAGGCAGGGCGAAAAGTTCTCTTTTTTTATGCGCTCGGTCACGGCTAAGAATTCGTCCGTGAGTTTCTGCGGCGGGATATCACCCACGGCGGTGTCTGTATCACCCGACGCGCGATAGACTATCTCTCTTGCCACCGAGCTTGAAAGTCCCGCAAAACTTCTGACGAGAAATTTTGCCCCTTCAAGCCCCGAGGGGGCGTCTTCGAGTATTGAGGCGAGTTTTTCTTTATTGACGCTCAGGGGGCTTATTTTGTCGCCCAGAGAGGGCAGAGAATACGCGCCCCCCGCGATAAGCTGTCGGTGCGAGTCGAGCGAGAAGTCGGCGGTCTTGAGCGCCGATATTATTTTTTTATCTCCGTCGGCGAAGATAAGGTTACTGTATTTTCCCATAAGCTCGGCGATGAGAAATCTGGTGCAGAGAAATCCCATTTCGTCGCGCGTTTCAAACTCAAGAAATGCAATTCTGTCAAAATCCGCTTGAGTGATTGAGACAAGCTTTGCGCCCTGAAGATATTTTCTCAGCAGCATACAGAACATTGGGGGATTTTGGGGGTTCTCGCGAGTTGCCGAGGTAAATCCTATTCGGGGATTGTTCGACCCCGCGTTGATAAGAAGGCGCTTTCCGCCCTCAAAGCTTCTCATTTGAAGTATCAGCTCGTCCTTTTCGGGCTGATACACCTTTTCGATGCGCGCGCCGAGGGCGGCTTTTTTTATTTCACTCAGGGTACACGCAAGCATACCTGCATCAAATGCCACGGCGCTCACTCCTTTCTCTGTTTTTATCCAAATATTATTTTATCGGCATCGGCAAGGGAATCGAGCACTATGTCGGGGCGCTCGTATTCGTCTGCCTTTTCGATGTCAGAAGGTTTAGTTTCTCCCGTCAGCACGAGCACCGAGGTGACACCGAAGCGCTTGCCGAGGGCTATATCGGTCATAAGTCTGTCGCCGAAGATACACATATCACTCGGAGAAAATCCCGTTGCCTCGCTTATCATTTCTATCGTCTCGCGATAGGGCTTTCCAAAATATGTGGGGACAACGTCGGTAGAAGCCGTCACAAGCGCCGCTATCGCGCCGCTGTCGGGGATAAACCCGTTCTCGGTGGGACAGTTCTTATCGGGGTGGGTGGAGAGGTACTCCGCGCCGCCGCGTATGAATCGGCAGGCGTTATCGAGCTTTTCGTAGGTGAGCGAGGTATCGAAGCTTGTCACAACTATGTCAGCGCTCTCCTCGCTGCCGTCAAGCATATTTATTCCGCTGTTCCTGAACGCGCTCACAAGCTCGTCCGTACCGACGAGGTAGACCGACTTCCCCGCGCGGTGGCGCTTTAGAAATTCTATGGTGACGTCACCCGAGGTCATTATCTCTCCCTGTCTTGGAGCGAAGCCGAGGCGAGAGAGCTTGGACATATAGAAATCGGTGGTATGTGACGCGTTATTGGTGAAGAAAAGGATATTTTTATCGCTGTTATGAAGATTTTCTATAAATTTTATCGCAAAATCAAAGGGCGAATTTCCGAGATATATAGTTCCGTCCATATCAAAAATAAAGAGCTTTTTATCCTTAAGCACAGAAACTGCCGTGTTCACCTTAAAAGTCCTCCCCAGAAATTTAAAATATATGGGTAATTATAACATATCCTTGATTTTTTTTCAAGGTGGTGATATAATTATAATATATTTTTTCTGTTACAGAGAGGAAAACATTTATGAGAACTGTTATAGGAATAGACGTAGGCGGAAGCACCACGAAGATAGTGGGAATGAAAAAGGACGCCGAGAATAATATAAATATCATCGAGCCCCAGCTTGTGAGGGCGACCGATGCGGTTACCTCTGTGTACGGCGCGTTCGGAAAATTCACCGTCGAGAACCATATAGAGCTTGAGGATATAAATCAGGTGCTTATGACGGGCGTGGGCGCGTCATTTATAGACAGACCGATATACTCCCGCCCCTGCAAAAAAGTATCCGAGTTCACAGCCGTGGGGCTTGGCGGACTTTATCTGTCGGGGCTTGACGAGGCGATAGTGGTTAGTATGGGCACGGGAACGGCGTTTATCCGCGCACAGAAGAAGGACGGCAAGACCGATATAGAGTACCTCGGCGGAACGGGAGTGGGCGGCGGAACGCTCATTGGTCTTTCCAAGAAGATGATAGGAGTGGACACGGTAGAGCATATCGAGGACCTTTGCGCCGAGGGAGAGCTTGACAAGGTGGATCTTCGCATCAAGGATATCTCGGCAGACCAGTCCTTCCAGATAAACGAGGAGTTTACCGCGGCTAATTTCGGTAAGCTTTCGGATATGGCTACAAAGAACGATCTCGCGCTCGGCATAGTCAATATGGTTGCCGAAACGATAGCTATGCTGGGCGTTTTCGCGGCGAGAAATTTTGGCATAAACAAGGTAGTTCTCACGGGAAATCTGACCTCGATAAAGCCGATCACACACGCGTTTGAAAAGGTTGGGGATAACTTTGGAATAAGCTTTATCATACCCGAGAACGCGCAGTACGCCACGGTCATCGGCGCGGCGCTCTGCGACGGCGCGGAAGCGTAAGATTAGTATTGACACGGCCTTTTTGGGTGTGGTATAATATCTTGATAAAAAGTTAAAGAAAGGTTTAGGCGATATAAATGCAGTGGACATCTTTAAATGAGCTCAGAGAAAAATATCTTTCCTTCTTTGAATCGAAGGGACATCTCAGACTCAATTCTTTCCCGTTGGTTCCCATCAACGACAAATCTCTTCTTTTGATAAATTCGGGAATGGCTCCGATGAAAAAATATTTTACAGGCGAGGAAGTGCCGCCCCGCAGCCGCGTGACGACCTGCCAGAAGTGTATCCGTACGCCCGACCTTGAGCGTGTGGGTCATACCGCGCGTCACGGTACGTATTTTGAGATGCTTGGCAACTTCTCGTTTGGCGATTATTTTAAGGATCAGGCTATACCGTGGGCGTGGGAGTTTCTCACCGAAACACTCGAGATCCCCACAGACCTTCTCTGGCCCTCTATATACGAGAATGACGAGGAAGCCTTTGAGATATGGAGCAAGAAGATCGGCGTTCCCACAGAGCATATAGTTCGCCTCGGTAAGGCGGATAACTTCTGGGAGCACGGCTCAGGTCCTTGCGGACCTTGCTCCGAAATATATTTCGACCGCGGAGAAAAATACGGCTGCGGCTCGCCCGACTGTAAGCCCGGCTGCGACTGCGACAGATTTATGGAGATATGGAACAACGTATTCACTCAGTTCAGTAACGACGGAAACGGAAATTATACCGAGCTTGAGCAGAAGAACATAGATACCGGTATGGGTCTTGAGCGTCTTGCCTGTGTTATGCAGGGAGTGGACAACCTTTTTGAGGTAGACACCGTGAGAAAGATACTCAACACGGTCTGCGCTATCGCGGGTAAGGAATACGGCGCTGATGCCGATGATGACGTTTCGATAAGAGTTATCACCGACCACATCAGAGGCGCTACCTTTATGATATCCGACGGAGTTATCCCCTCGAACGAGGGCAGAGGCTACGTGCTCCGCAGAATACTCCGCAGAGCTTGCCGTCACGGAAAGCTCCTCGGAATAAACAGAGCATTCCTCACCGAGCTTTGCGAGGTGGTGATAGGCGAGAATATCTCGGCGTACCCCGAGCTCGGAGAGAAGAAGAGCTATATAATAAAGGTCATTGAGAACGAGGAAACGAGATTTGACGCGACGATAGACGCGGGACTTAATATCCTTTCGGGTATGATAGCCGATGCTATCGCCGAGAACAAGACGGTTATCGGCGGCGAGGACGTCTTCAAGCTTTACGACACGTTCGGCTTCCCGATAGACCTCACAAGAGAGATAGTTGCCGAGAAGGGACTTTCGATAGACGAGGATACCTTCGTAACTCTTATGAACGCTCAGAAGAGCAGAGCGAGAGCGGCAAGAGGAAATATCGGCGGTTGGGACGAATCCTCAAAGCAGATGCTTGCCGACCTCCCTAAGACCGAATTCGTTGGATACGACAGCTTTGCAAGTGACGCAAAGGTCCTTGCTATCATAGTAGAGGACGAGGACGGTGCGCGTACCGTTGACGAGATAAGCGAGGGAGATTTCACTCTCGTGCTTGACAAGACACCCTTCTACGGAGAGGGCGGCGGTCAGGTGGGTGACAGCGGAGCGCTCAAGGCAGATGGCCTTGAGATAGCCGTTATTGACACCAAGAAGACCGACGGAGTATATCTGCACATCTGCTCACTCGTAAGCGGAGCGGTAAAGGTTGGAGATGGCGTTTCGGCAGAGCTTGATGCCGACAGACGCCGCGCTATAATGAGAGCTCACTCCTGCGCACACATTCTTCAGGCGGCGCTTCGCGAGGTGCTTGGAAACCACGTTGAGCAGGCGGGCTCTTACGTTGAGGGCGACCACGTTCGCTTCGACTTCACTCACTTTGCGGCTATGACCAAGGAAGAGCTTGCGGCTGTTGAGGCTATAGTCAACGCGAATATACTTCTCGGAGAGCAGATATCCATGACCGAGATGCCTATAGACGAGGCTAAGAAGCTTGGCGCTATGGCACTCTTCGGCGAGAAGTACGGAAGCCTTGTAAGAGTTGTAAGAATGGGTGATATCTCTATAGAGTTCTGCGGCGGTACTCACCTTGATAACACCGCGAAGATAGGAATGTTCAAGATAGCGTCCGAGTCCTCTGTGGCGGCGGGCGTGAGAAGAATAGAGGCGAAGACGGGACTTGGAGTTCTCGCTCTTATCGCCGAGCAGCAGAAGCTGATAAACGATGCGGCATCGGAGCTTAAGGCGCAGAATCCCGCAGACCTCTGCAAGAGAGCGGCGGCTGTTCAGGAAGAGCTTCGCGCCTCTAAGCGAGAGATAGACGCGCTCAATTCCAAGCTCGCGGCATCAAAGCTCGGAGATATTCTTTCGGGCGCTGTAGAGGTGGGAACGGTACGTCTTGTGCGCGCAAGCTTCGAGGATATGCAGCTTGACGCGGCACGCGCGCTTGCTGACGACCTGAAGGCTAACCACGCCGACGTTGTTGCCGTACTCGCTGTAAACGCGGGCGGAAAGCTCAACTTTATCGCTGTTGCGGGTAAGGCTGCCGTTGCGGCGGGCGTACACGCCGGAAAGCTGGTTGGAGCTGTTGCGGCTGTAACAGGCGGAAAGGGCGGCGGACGTCCCGACAACGCTATGGCGGGCGGCGCGGACGCGACCAAGATATCCGAGGCGCTTGAATCTGCCGAGGCGACCCTTAAGGGAATGATAAAGTAAGATATAAAAAGATATAGGGGGCGTTAGAAAACGCCCCTTAAATTTATGTAATATTTATTTGTTGCTATGAAATCGTTTTTTGAAAAATGGACCGGCGTCCTCGATGGTCCATAAATATTTACAAAAAGGGCAGAGGATTTTTGCGCTGTTGTTCTTAACGGAGAGATTGCAAGCACAAAATTTCGGCAGAAGGACTTTTCTTTCTGCCGATTTTGTGATATAATGGAAACAATGAGCATGGGAGTAAATATGTCACTTGAGTATAACGAAAAGAATATTACTCTTGCCAAAAATCTGCGCAAAAATGCGACACCGCAGGAAAATCATTTGTGGTACGATTTGAGGGTAATTTGTTTTATAAACATACAAATCGACACAAACTTTCGTGGTGTCTGCGAGTATATCGATGCCGTCGTAAAAGCCTCCCTCCGAGAGGGAGGGGGACCGCCTTAGCGGTGGAAGGAGCCTGCGTGACTTAAAAATTGCGATAATTTCACTGTAACGCACTCTCCCTCAGTCGCCGTTGGCGACAGCTCCCTCCCGGAGGGAGCCTATATACACGCTCGCGCATCTTCAAGGGTATGGACTTTGCCCGATGCGTTTGTAATACAAATGCGAAACTAGCGATAAAACAGAACGATAAATAAGAATTTACCAACCAATCTCAAACAATACGATAGGAGGAAACGAGTGTGCGTTATTTTAGATATAAGAATACTGACAAAAATGTTAATAATGCACTTAAAGAGCAATATAAAACCTTGACCGAAGATGAAAAACGTAGATTTCGCAAGAAAAAACGTTTGGAAAAATTCAGCACAATAGTCACCCTTACCATTTTTATTTGCTGCATGATTGCCGAAATATTTCTTCTCAAATCAATTCCAGTGCCTAATCACATACTCTTAGAAGCTCTTGTTATTGTCGGCAAAGTCATTGTTGGTTTTGTTTTGTTAATTGTCAGTGCCGGTTTAACAGCTATATTGGTAACTCCTTTGTGGAAAAAGGTTGAAACATTTGATATCCCCTTGATGAAGAAAGAGATTTTTTCAAAAGCTTGCAAGCATTTGCGCGATTATTACCATTTGCAAGAACCCTATATCATAACCAAGTGCTTTGAGGCAACAGACAAGAACTTCCAAAATCACGATGTGTGTATTTTTGTTGTCGGAGACGAGTTGCGAATTACTACAGATTTAATTCAAGGATTTCTTCATGGTGAAAGAGATTTAGGGTGTTATGCGTTTAAAAAAGAGGAAATCACGCTGTTAAAACGAAATAATGGAAACCATTTAGTCGCCGAGTTGAGAACAGATGACACTGTATTTCTACTGGGTTATCGTGCAAAAAGATTTATAGATAACTTCTTTATTTCAAAGACAGTTTGCTAAATTCCAATTTATCTAACAGAATAAAAGAACCCCGACAGATTTTTGAAAGTCTGTCGGGGATTTGTTTAAGTAATTCAATCCGTGTTATTGTTTTTCCATTTCCTGATTTTATTGACATTCGAGGAACTTAAACACCAAATTATATATTTTTTGTTATCAACTGTTTTTATAGTTACCTTATTGGAAGAACCGCCTTTGCCGTGAACCAACTTAGAATTTATGGATTTAATGTGACTTTTGTATATTGAACTAATTCCAGCCCGTATAAGCCAATCTTGCGAAAGATACAATGTTGCTTCTAGCCTAATAACATTATCGTCATTAAACTGCACCCCATACAGTTGTTCTTGCATTTTGATCATCTTTTTGAAGCGAATAGTGTATAACGAGGCGATTGCAACACATATAGCAGCAATTACAAAAGGTGCAAATGCAATCAAAGTGTCTTTCGGTATGACATCATATATCAGTGATACGATAAATGAGGGGATAAATCCAATGCTTGCACAAAAGAAAGCTAACAGGCAATTCCGTCTGTTGTAGATATGAATGTATTTGTTTATCATAAAAGCTCCTTTCTGTTTGTCGCAAATTTCACATTTGCGTTACAAAGGTACCAGGCAAAGCCCATACCCTTGAAGATGCGCGAGCGTGTATATAGGCTCCCTCCGGGAGGGAGCTGTCGCCAACGGCGACTGAGGGAGAGAGCGTTACAGTGAAATTATCACAATTTTTAAGTCACACAGGCTCCTTCCACCGCTAAGGCGGTCCCCCTCCCTCTCGGAGGGAGGATTTTACGACGGCGTCGATATATTCGCAGACACCACGAAAGTTTGTGTTGATTTGACGGTTTGTAAATCTGATTAATTTCAGATCGTATCCTTCAAGGATTTCAGTTCGGAAATCGTCTTTTTGTCTGCCTTCTTCGGTGTAATGCTGCGAGCCATCAATTTCTATGATCAATTTTGCTTTATGACAATAAAAGTCTGCGATAAAATTATCGATTGCTTTTTGGCGTTGAAATCTTACTTCGTATTTCGATAAAAAATCATACCATAAATGATTTTCTTGGGGTGTTGCGTTTTTGCGTAGATTTTTGGCAAGAGTAATATTATTTTCGTTATAATCAAGTGACATAGCTACTTCTCCAAAATTTCACTATATCCATTATAACACAAATCGGCAGAGGGAACAATACCTCTGCCGAAATTTGTAGAGAGCCGTGTATCTGCATAGATTCTCCGTTAAGGACAACCGCGAAAAGCCCTATGTCTTTTAATTATATGTGTTTGTAATGCTCGCAAAATTCTTTTATCGGGCATTCGTGGCACTTCGGGGAGCGCGCGGTGCAGGTATCTCTGCCAAACTGAACTATTCGGTGGCAAAAATCCGATTGCTCCTCGGTGGGGATAAGCTCGGACATTATCCTCTCGGTCTTCAGCGGGTCTTTTACACTCTCGGGGTACATTCCGAGTCTGCCGCATATCCTTATACAATGCGTGTCGGCAACGATGCCGCCCTTGCCGTATATATCTCCAAGCAAAAGATTGGCTATCTTTCGTCCCACGCCGGGCAGAGCGAGCAGATCGTCCATATTGTCGGGAACGGCGCTGTCAAAGCTATCCCTGATTATGGTACAGGCTTCCTTGATGCTCTTTGCCTTGGTTCGGTAAAGTCCGCAGGGGCGAACAAGCTCTTCTATCTCCGAAAGCTCACCGTCCGCCATAGCCTCAAGCGTTGGAAAACGGGCGAAAAGCTCACGGCACACTATATTCACCCTCGCGTCGGTGCATTGCGCCGAAAGGCGCGCCATAACAAGGAGCTTCCAGGGCTCACCCCCGTATTCAAGGGCGCAGAGCGCCTCGGGGTAGAGCTCCGCCAAGCGCTCGGTTATGAGCGCCATTCTTTTTTTCTTTTCGTTCTTATTCATTTTCTCTCTTTTCACGCAAGGATTTGTCTGCCTTGAAGTAAGTTCCTATGTGTCCGCCGTCAAGCAGAACGTAGAGTATCTCGGGGTCTTGACCGTTGATTATAAACATAGGTATTCCGCAGTCGTTTACTATCTTTGCGGCGTTGAGCTTGGCTATCATTCCGCCCGTGCCCCTGTCAGTGCCCGCTCCGCCCGCGATAGAGTAAAGCTCGTCGGTTATGCCGTCGACCTTGGTTATAAGCTTTGCCGAGGGATTCTTTCTGGGGTCGGAATCGTAAAGTCCGTCAACGTCCGACATATTTATCAGAAGATCGGCGTGGCAGACCTTCGCTATGTAGGCAGAGAGGATATCATTTCCGCCGAACTTGGTGAGCTCGTCGGTCGATATGGCGTCGTTCTCGTTTACTATCGGGATACAGTGCATAGCAAGCAGACGGTCAAAGGTATTCTCGGCAGCCGCGCGGCGCACGGGGTTATCGAGAACGTCCTTAGTCATAAGTATCTGCGCCACGGTGTGGCCGTAGACAGAGAAGAATTGATCATAAAGCTTCATAAGCTCACTCTGACCGATAGAGGAGAGCGCCTGCTTTTCCTCGGGAGTAGAGGGAATATGACCGTATCCGCTCTTCGCAACGCCCGCGCTGACTGCTCCCGATGATACGAGCACCATCTCTATGCCCGAGTTCTTCATATCGGATATCACCTTTACGAGCGACTGTATCCTTCGCAGATTAAGGTGTCCCGTTGAGTGTGTGAGGGTGGAAGTACCCACTTTAACAACTATTCTTTTGCAATCTCTTAAATAAGCCATAATTTTTTACAATCTTTCTGTTAAAATTTTGATAAAACTCTTTAAAAATAAGAAAAAGTGTATTATAATATAGATAATAAATAATTATACAACACATTTCGTCTTTTTTCAAGTACAAAAATCAAATTGGAGGACACTCTGATGAAACAAAAATACACGATAACCGTTGCCGACGTTGAAATGAACGTTATAAGCGATGAGTCTGCCGAGGCGGTAGAGGCGCTTGTAGGCATAGTTGACAGAAAAATGAGAGAGATAGCCCTTATGAGCAAGAGCTGCTCAAAGACAGAGGCGGCGCTTTTGTGCGCGCTTGACTACTGCTCGGAGAGGATCAAAACACAGAGAAAGCTTAAGGCGCTTGAGTCCAAGCTTGCCCTGACCGAGACCGCGGTGGACGAGCTTGAGCTTGAGAACGAGCGCTTGCGCCGTGAGCTTGAATTGATAAGAGGCAGAGATTGATGATACAGAGTAGAAATACTGAGCTGTCAATGGCGGCGGGTAGGAATCCTGATTTAACAGAGTTTAAGCCAGAATTGCTCTGTCCGGCGGGTTCACCCGCCGCCTTTGATGCGGCTATAGAGGCGGGAGCAGATGCCATATACATAGGCGGCTCGGAGTTCAACGCGAGGATAAACGCGAAGAATTTTAACGACGAGGAGATGCGCTCTGCCATAGAGCGCGCTCACGCTTACGGTGTGAAGGTCTATCTGGCTGCAAATACGCTTATACACGACAGAGAAATGAAGAGCTTTCTCGGTGCTGCCGAGAAGGCGTACCTTTACGGCGCTGACGCGCTTATCGTTGCCGATATAGGCGCGGCATCGCTTATCAAGCGATATATGCCCGAGCTTGAGCTCCACGCGAGTACACAGCTCTCGGGTCACGGAGTGGATGCGGCGCGCCGTCTTGCTGAGGCGGGATTTTCGCGTATGGTCTGCGCCAGAGAGATGTCGGCGGACGATATCAGAAGATTTACAGAAAACTCCCCGATAGAGGCAGAGGTATTCGTTCACGGGGCGCTTTGCGTCTGCCATTCGGGACAGTGCCTGTTCTCCTCGCTTGTGGGAAAGAGAAGCGGAAACAGGGGAGAGTGCGCTCAGCCCTGCCGTCTGCCCTATAAGACCGAAAGAGGAAACGGATATCCGCTCTCGCTCAAGGATCTTTGCCTTGCCGAGCACGTTACCGAGCTTATAGATATGGGAGTTGCTTCCTTTAAGATAGAGGGAAGAATGAAGTCGCCCGAGTATGTGCGCGACGTTGCCTCAATATGGAGAAGACTGATAGATGAGCGCCGTGACGCTACCCGCGAGGAGATGGAAGAGCTTGAGAAGATCTTTTCTCGCGGCGGGTTTACAGACGGATATTATAAAAGAGTAATAGGAATACAGATGATGGGTGTGCGCTCCGACGAGAACAAGCGCGACACCCGCGAGCTCGTTCCCTTTGAGGGCATAACGAGGAAGATAGGCGTGGAGCTTGAAGCTCGGATAGAGAAGGGAAAGCCTATGTCGCTGACCGTTCTGCCGCAGAATATAACGGTTATGGGGGATATTCCCGAAGAGGCGATAAACGCGCCTACCGATGAAGCAACAGTTGAGCGTTGCCTGAGAAAGCTCGGCGGAACGCCCTATGAAGCCAAAAAGGTAGATATTGAGATAGACAGCGGACTTATGATACCAATATCAAAGCTGAACGCCCTTCGCCGTGCGGCGGTAGACGCTATCGCGAAGAGCGTTTCGCCCAAACGAGAGGGAGCAAGAGCCAACATCGAGGTGTCGGGAAGCTGTGGAGAGCGCAAGAACACCAGAAGCGCGGTATTCTACAATCCTGATGCTATCACCGACAAGGCAAGGGAGTACTTCGATATTATATATACGCCCCTGCTCGGTCACAACGGGCGCTCAAACGGAGTGCTTTTGCCCCCCGTGATATTTGACAGCGAGAGAGATGACGTGATGGTCCTTCTTCGCAGAGCCTGCGCGCTTGGAGCTGACCACGCGCTGGTGGGGAATATAGGACATCTTGATCTTGTCCTCAAGGCGGGACTTATTCCTCACGGAGATATGAGGCTGAACGTGACAAACGACGCGAGTATGGCATATTGTGAGGACTTGGGATTTGAGGACGTGATACTCTCGCCCGAGCTGTCGATGAGCGCGATGAGAGATATAGGCGGAGCTTCTGCGGCTACCGTGTACGGCAGAATACCACTTATGGTGACCGAGAAGTGCGTTGGTATGGAGCTTGGCGGCTGTAATGAGTGTCAGAACGGCAGACTTGAGCTTGTGGACAGGAGAAACGTAAGCTTCCCCGTTCGCAGAGAGTACAAGCATAGGAGCTTGATATTCAACTCTGTTCCGATATTTATGGGAGATAAAAAGTCCGAGCTTGATAAAGCGAAGCTTTCGATGAGGCATTTTATATTCTTGGACGAAACGCCCGACGAGGTGGACGAGATAATCAATAGCTACGAAGATCAGCTCCCGTCCAACAAACCCTTCAGAAGAATGAATTAGGGAGTAAGGGGGAACTTTTTGAGAAAAGTTCCCCCTTTGACCCCCTCAAAAACTTTCACACTGTTTTTAGCTACAGTAATGAGGTTTAGATTATAATATTTGTTTTTAGGGTTTTAGCCAAAGAATTATAAAATTTTTAGATAGTGTTGTTTTTTTGTATGATTTAGTATATAATAAGGGTAGTTATAAAAATATAAAAGGAAGTGTGGCTATGAAAAATTTATCAGAAAATCCCGCTGTATGCAAACTCAAAGAGTTCGGAAAGTCGCTTTCCAATATCAGAATAAAAAAGGATTATGACCTGACGTTAAGCGTTTATAATGCAAACGATCCCGAGGGAGAGAAGTCTACTCATAACATCAAGGGCTCGTCTGACGAAAGCCTTCTGAAGATGATGGCGGTTGTGGGCATAGTTTCGATATTCGTATCGGCAGTATGCTGTGTCTGCTCACTTTTTAAGAAAGACTAATAAAGGATCAGCGCGCGGGAAAATGCTCAAGGGGGCATTCCCGCGCGGTTTTAAAGGAAGATAACGGAATGATAGAAATACTTTATGAGGATAAGGGAATAATCGTCTGTGTGAAGCCGTCGGGAATGGTTTCCGAAAGAAGCGAGGACGTCAAAAGTCTTCCAATGATGATAGAGCGCGAGAGGGGACTCTCCGAGCTTTTCGTTGTACATAGGCTTGACAGAGAGGTTTTTGGCGTTATGGTATACGCCAAGGACAGCACGTCTGCCCAAAAGCTTTCAAGAGCCATAGCCGAGAGAAAATTTGATAAGGAGTATTTGGCTATAGTTGAGGGCAAGATGGACGAGAAAGAGGGAGTTTTAAAGGACCTTCTCCTCAGGGATCAAAGGAAGAATAAGACCTATGTGGTTGATAGAAAGAGAAAGGGAGTTAAGGACGCATCTCTTGAATATGAAACGCTTGGTGTGGCGGGGGAGAGCTCGCTGATAAAGGTCAAGCTGCACACTGGAAGAACGCACCAGATAAGAGTACAGTTCGCCTCGCGCGGCTGTCCTATCGAGGGTGACCGTAAATACGGTTCAAAGGTGAAGATGCAGGGAATAGCGCTCTGCTCGTATAAGGTTGGATTTGAGAACCCTGTGAGCGGTAAATATATGAGCTTTGCGCATTTACCTATTGGGGACGAAGCGTGGACAAGATTTGAAAGAGAGACAAACGGACTCGATAACCGATAAAAGGTTATCGAGCCTTAAAACTTGAATGGGAGAAAAAAGCTAAAAACTCTTGACAAGATAACAACGATGTGATAAAATGATATGGTTCACGAAGCAGATACGGCTCAGTTTGGGGACGTTTGCGAGCGCTGAAATTTAATAACGAGGTGTGGCTCAGTTTGGTAGAGCGCTACGTTCGGGACGTAGAAGTCGCAAGTTCGAATCTTGTCACCTCGACCAAGAAGCACAGGGGAGCATTTGCTCCCCTGTGCTTTTTGGTCGAGGTGCTTATGCGGACTTGGTTGCGAAGCAACTGCAAGTTCGCATTCCCCGCTCGGAGATCGACAAGCTCGCTTGTCAGGCGAAGAGCGTGGGAATCACGGAGCGAAGCGGAGTTACCTTGTCACCTTAAGAAGCACAGGGGAGCATTTGTTCCCCTGTGCTTTTTGGTCGAGGTGCTTATGCGGACTTGGTTGCGAAGCAACTGCAAGTTCGCATTCCCCGCTCGGAGATCGACAAGCTCGCTTGTCAGGCGAAGAGCGTGGGAATCACGGAGCGAAGCGGAGTTACCTTGTCACCTTAAGAAGCACAGGGGAGCATTTGCTCCCCTGTGCTTTTTGGTCGAGGTGCTTGTACGTACTTGGTTGCGAAGCAACTGCAAGTTCGCATTCCCCGCTCGGAGATCGACAAGCTCGCTTGTCAGGCGAAGAGCGTGGGAATCACGGAGCGAAGCGGAGTTACCTTGTCACCTTAAGAAGCACAGGGGAGCATTTGCTCCCCTGTGCTTTTTGGTCGAGGTGCTTATGCGGACTTGGTTGCGAAGCAACTGCAAGGTCACACTTGCTCCTCTGCCTCAAGCTTCTTTATATAGCAACGGCGGCGACGGTGCTGTCTTTTCTCAAAAGTTCCCCACATACTGTGAACGTTCTTGTTCGTTTCAAGCATAGGGCCTGTTTCGCAGAATCTTACGCCGTTTTTGATAAGATTTCTCACGAGCGCGTTCATTATGATAGCGGGTACGCCCTGCGACTGATATTCGGGCTCAACACCCACGAAGAGCATCTCAAGCGTGTCGTTCTTACCCTTCAGCGCTCTCATAAGTCTGTAAAGACCGAGAGGGAAGAGCTTTCCGTTTGATCGCTTGAGCGCCTTAGCGATTGACGGCATAAGCGCGCCAAAGGCTATTATCTTGCCGTCCTTGTCCTTGACAGAGCAGATATAATCAAGCTCTACAAGAGGAATATACTGGTCTATCATACTCTTTACAACGCCCGGTGTGAGGGGAACTGTGCCGTACAGCTTTGAGAACGCTACGTCGATGACCTCAAACGCCTCGTACGCCTCCTTTTGCAGGACCTTGCGGTCGTTATAAAGCACCACCTGATAGCCGTTTTTCTCCATTATACGGTTTGCTATTCGTTCTATTTTTGCATCGGGCTTCTCGGGAACTTGTATGCGGAATTCTATCCAGTCTATATCCTTAACAAGGCCGAGGCGCTCCATGTGTTCAAGATAATAGGGGTGATTATAGAAGGTTATCGACATATTGAGCTCGTCAAAGCCCTCGACCAGCATTCCCTCGTGGTCGAGGTCGGTAAAGCCGATGGGACCCATTATCTCCTCAAAGCCTCGCTGACGTCCCCAAGCCTCTATCTCGCCAAACAGGCGGGAGGATACCTCATAATCGTCGATAAAGTCAAATCGGGTAAAGCGCAGGGCGTTCTTGCCCCATTTTTTGTTGTAGGCGTGATTTATAAGCCCCGCGATACGACCGACTATCTTTCCGTCGCGGTAAGCCAGAAGCAGCTTGGTCTCGCAGAACTCGTATGCGGGATTTTGATCCGCCGAAAAGGTAGCAAATTCATCAATTCCCAAAAAGGGAACGAAAAATTCGTTGGTCTTATAGAGCTTGTTGGGGAATTTTACCCATTTCCAAAGCTCTTTTTTTGTTGTGACCTCTTTTATAATAACGCTCATAAAACTGTCCTCTTATCTGAAATTTATATTAATACTCATAAGAATAATTTTCTTTCCATCATCTCGCGCGCCGAACGGTTTATACCGAGGTATATGAGAAGTCCGCCGAGCAGAAAGAGAGTGGCAAGGGGATATATCGACCACCCCTTGAAGGCTATCTCAAAGGTGAGTGTCAGCAAAAATTCTATCAGCAGCGACACGCCGCCAAGAGCGATAAACGTTCCGCCGAGAATATAGAGCTTTCCGCGCCCCACGTATTTGAAAAGGGCGACGGTGGCAGAGAATATAAGCGTGAGCGCCCCCATCACGGGGAAGGCAAAGCTCATAAACCAAGTCCCGCCCGAGGCAAGATTTATATAAAGCAGATATACCGTTGCCGCGGCGAAGGAGCAGGGAAGGAATATCACGGGGTTAGGCTTTCTGAACCACATTGGCAGCGCGAGGGCAACGTACGCCACTATTATTCCACCCGCAACGTAACCGAACCAATCAAGGCTCAGGTCGTTATGCAGGTCAGCCAGAAGCGTGACGAGCATCGGGATAAGAAAGAGTATGATAACCACTCCGCCAAGCGCTTTTGAGTTTGGCTTTGGCTTGGGAGAGTTGTTCTTAGGATATAAGGGGCGCGCCTCGGGTTGCGCGAGGTCGGGGTGATAGACCTCTATGCCGCAGAGAGGGCACTTTTTTTCGGTGTCGGCAAGCTTGACACCGCAATTTACACAAAACATAACACTTTCCTTTCAGTTGTTGCTCTGTACGGTAACGGTGAGACCCATATCCTGAAGCACGGCAAAGAAGTGACGTTCAAGCTCGGGCTCTTCGATATTTCTAATAAAGTTGATATAAAGCGTATCCCCATAGGATATCGCTCCGCAGTTATAGGGTGCGGCGGCTTGTACTCCGAGTATAAAGTCGATGCGGCGCACGTATTCCTTCATCGCGTTGGGTAGCTCTGCCGCTCCGAGATTTGAGAAAGAAAGGCAGGATTTTCTCTCGCCGACCGTGTCGAAAACAGCCTTCATAACGGCGTTTTTGATAGGCAGAGGAACTATGCGCAGAAGCGGATTTTTCTCATCTCCCACGTTTGCGGCGATGATCTGGCTCATGTGCTTCGGTGTCACCTCAGCGCCCATCTTGTGCTGAATGATCTTGCATATCTCCTCAAACGTGTACTCTCCGAGCCTTGGGTCGAGCTTGGGTATTGTGAACATAGCGAAGTTGCGCAGAGTCTTGCTTGGGAAAAGCGCTCTGAGATTTACGGGAATGAGCAGCTTTATAGGTTTTCTCTTTTTTACAGACGGTACTTTTTGCGTCTGAAGCTCGAGCAGAGCCTTCATCAGTACGGCGCTGAGAAAGACCGTCAAAGAGACCTTGTATCTATGTGCGAGGTCTAACGCGTCTTTTGCCGAGGTCGAAAAGCAGGTAAGGGCGAGCGCTCCGTCGGGAAGACGTTCTCCGCTCATGTGCCACGCCGTGGTGTCCTTTCGGCTGGCGGCAACCTTTCCCGCGTATTTGAGAAAGCTATCCTCAAGCTCCTCGGGGAGCGGCTCTTCCCGGCGGTCAAGCACACCGTATTCACAGGGCACACGGATGCCGTATTTTTGCTCGAGATATTCGGCGGTAAGCGTTTTAAGGAATATGAGCGCGCCCGTGCCGTCGGTAAGCGAGTGGAAAAATTCCACGGCTATGCGGTCGTGATAAGCGATAACGCGGAAGGCGCATCTTCGCATCTCCTCTCGGCTCATAAAGACAAGGGGATAACTCTTTTCCTCGCGCACCTGCGGCGCGCAGTCTACCTGCTGGAGATAGTACCAGAACGCCCCTCGGCGAAGTCTTGCGGCTATCGAGGGGAAACGGCGCACCGTGACCTCAAGTGCCGACTGTAATACAGCAACGTCGACCTCGTCACAAAGTGTGACCGACTGACGGAAGACGTTGCTCCAATTTTTTCGCCTTGCGGCGGGATATATTTTTGCGGCGTTGTCAAGACGAAGCCAACGCAGATCTTTTGATTTTTTCTTCGGCATAAAATATCCCCCCTTTTCGGCGTTACTGATAAAATCTTATTGTGAGATAGGCTTGTATATACGGGATCGCATCTCAATGTAGTATGCGAAACGGCGTAATTTTATATATTATATCACATTCTGTCGTATTATTCAAGAGATATATCGATTTTTCTGAAAGTGGTATTTTCTGTCATTAAATATAAAAAACGCAGCCGTGGAGTTTTCCACAGCTGCGCTTTTATATTGTGTTGTTATTTGCAATTGCTTAAACTCAGAACAGGATTATAAGGAACTGAGAAACAAGCACTACCGCGATAAGAGCGATAGGATATGTTGCCGCGTAAGCTGCCGCAACGTCCTCTGTTCCTGCAGTACCGATAAGAGTACCGAGAGCGGGGGTAGATGTCATACCGCCCGTGAGAGAGCCGAGGTTGTTCAGCAGGCTGAGCTTGAGCACGTACTTTGCGAAGAGGAAGCCGATTATCATAGGAACGATAGTCATTATTATTCCGTAAACGAAGTACATCGGGTCGAAGTTCTCAACGAACTCAGCGCCGCCGGGGATACCCGCTCCGACGAGGAAGAGAACGAGACCGAGCTCTCTGAAGAGCTTGAGCGTGCCTGCTCCGGGCATAATGCTTACTCTGCCTATACGAGCAAAGTGACCAAGTATAAGGCTGACGAGCAGACAGCCGCCTGTTGTGGTAAGCGAGAAGCAAGTTCCGCTAAGACCTGCGGAGGAGAGCGGTATCTTTATCTGACCGACAAACGTACCGAGTATAGCCGCCAAAGAGAATGCCGCGATTCCCATGTGGTCTATCTCAAAGAGCTTCTTGGCGAAGGGCTTCTTCGTTTCCTCTGCCTTGATTACCAGCTTTGCTCTTTCCTCTTCCATATTAGCCTTTGTGAGCTTGGGAATGAGCTGAACGAAGAGAACAACGCCGATAACTCCGAAGATATAAGCGATGCCGTGACCAACAGAAACAAGTCCTGTATATTCGGGCGCAACGGTTGCCTTTGCCGCCGAGAAAGCGGGGGTGGAGGTAAGAGAGCCTGAAAGAAGACCAACTATCATCGCAACGAAGCCGTCCTGCTCGGTGATAGAAGCGCCGTATCCGAACACCTCGCCAAGGGCGATACAGCCTGCCGCCGCAAGTCCGCCTGCGAGAATGATGATGCCTCCAAGAAGAACGTAGGACTTGAAGTTTCTCTTAAAATTACCGAAGAACTTAGGACCTGCTATAAATCCTACAGAGGTAACGAAGAGGATAAGTCCGAAACTTTCGATAAGCGTCAGACCGCTTGTGAAATCATAGGGCTTTGAAGATGCGTTGAAAACAAGGCCGTTATCTCCCATTGTGAAGAAGAGAGCTCCTGCCAGAAGCGCAACTATGAAAACGCCCGCGTCACCGAGGGATATTCCCTTGATGGTTATTCTGCCGAGCGCGTAGCCCAACATAAGAACAGAAAATACAACGAACAGCATAGTTGATATATTGCTGATCGAGATAACTCCGCCAAAAAGACTCATAGTCTGAAAACTCCTTTAAATGATTTTTTATTTTGCGTACTTGGGGGCGAGCCGCATAGGCAGGCTCGCCCTGATTTTGTATTACTTCATGAATTTAGCGTTGGGCTCGTCAAACACGGGGTTGCCGTGAGTGTATCTGGGAAGAAGCTTGGGAGAGACCGCGTCGGTAACGATACCTGCGTCTGCCATCTCCTTCATAAAGTCCTCAACGTGAGAGAGGGTAAGTCCTGCGGGAGTTGGGGTCTTCTTTGCAGCTTCTGCCGCGTGAACGCCCGCGTTTCTACCGAATACTATGATATCAAGCAGAGAGTTACCCATAAGTCTGTTCTCACCGTGGATACCGCCAACTGCCTCTCCCGCTACAAACAGGTTCTCAACGTCGGACATACCGTTATCGGCTATCTTGATACCGCCGTTCTGATAGTGGAGCGTGGGGTATATAAGGATAGGCTGCTTACGCATATCAATACCGTACTTGAGATACATACGCATCATCGCGGGGATACGCTTCTCGATAGTACCCTCTCCGTGGATCATATCTATCATAGGAGAGTCGAGCCAGATGCCCTGACCGCCGTTGAATGTGTCAACGCCGTTGCCTCTCTTGCACTCTCTGATAACACTTGACGCGCAAACGTCACGTGTCTCAAGAGGATACATAAACGCCTCGCCGTCAGCATTTATAAGCTGAGCGCCTATAGAACGAACCTTCTCGGTAACGAGCGCGCCGAATATCTGAGAGGGGTAAGCAGCACCCGTGGGGTGATACTGGAGAGTGTAAGCGTAGAGCAGGGGAGCGCCTGCGCGGTACGCCATAACAAGACCGTCAGCCGTAGCGCCGTAGTGGTTAGAGGTGGGGAAGCCCTGATAGTGCATACGTCCCGCGCCGCCTGTAGCGATGACCACAGTCTTTGCTCTCGCTATGAGTATCTCGTTTGTTTCCATATTCATAAGGACAGCTCCTGCCGCCTTACCGTTCTCGTCCTTGATTATCTCGATAGCCGAGGTGAAATCAACAACGGGGATGGATCTGTTCTGAACCTCGTCACGAAGAACTCTCATTATCTCCGCGCCCGAGTAGTCCTTAGCCGCGTGCATACGCTTGCGCGACGTTCCGCCGCCGTGGGTGGTGACCATAGTACCGTCAGCTTCCTTGTCGAACATAACGCCGAGGTCGTTGAGCCACTTGATACATACGGGAGCGTCGTTAACGAGCTTGTAAACAAGCTCGGGCACGTTCTTGAAGTGACCGCCGCCCATAACGTCGAGGTAGTGCTGAGCGGGACTGTCGTTGGGCTTATCAGCTGCCTGAATACCGCCCTCTGCCATCATAGTGTTTGCGTCGCCGTGACGAAGCTTTGTAACTATCATTACGTTAGCGCCGTTCTCGTGAGCCATAATAGCCGCCGCAGAACCTGCTCCGCCGCCGCCTATGATAAGAACGTCAACGTCGTAGTCGACCTTTGAAAGATCGATATCGCAGGGCTTGACACGAGGGTTAGCCTGAAGCATCTCGGCGAGCTCAAGCGGAACTTTTTCTCCCTTGTTAGGGCCTATGGAAAGCTGTGCAAACTGTTCCTTTATATGGTCGGGATGGTTCTCAAGAAGGACCTGCTCCTTTTCCTCTGCCGTCATACGGCGGGGGTGATTTCCTGCGAGTACCTGACGAAGACGCTCGGGTCTGCTCGCTTCCATCTTTTTGATGGATTCTAACATTTCCTGTGTATACATTTACGCGTCCTCCTTATTTCTCAAAATCACGGTTGTTGTACATTTCTTTGAGCTCTTCTGCGGTCTTGCTCATTATATCCTTAAGAGCCGCTTCGCAATCTCCGCTCTCGATCTCTGCAACTCTGTCAAGAAGATGCTTGGTCTCGGGAGCGAGATATTTACCTGTAAGACGTCTTGCGAGAAGTCCTACCTGGGGGTGAGTGATTCCCGCGGGGCAACGTGAGGAGCAAACTCCGCACATTACACAGTCGAAGGACTCCTCGGCGCACTTCTCAAAGTCGCCTCTCTGAGCGTAAGCGATATACTGCATTACGTTCAGTTCCTGAGTACAGCTCTTTGTACAAGCGTTACAGCCGATACAAGCGTATATCTCGGGATAGAGCTGCATCATTATCTGCTCGGTGGGCTTTACCTTATTTATGTCGTAAGGCTGCTTAACGAGAGGGAAGAAGGGCAGGGTAGCTATGTACATATTGTCCTCTACCTTGGTCTGACAAGCAAGGCAGGTCTTAAGCTCGGTCTGTCCCTTTATGCGGTAGATAGTAGCGCAAGCGCCGCAGAATCCGCAACGGCAGCCAACTCCGCGAGTGAGCTGATAGCCTGCGTACTCCATAGCGTTCATTATCGTAAGGCTTGCGGGAACCTGATACTTCTTACCGTAAAGATAAATATTAACCATATTTTCCATTTGTATCTGTCTCCTTATATTAATACTCGTTGGGAAGCTCTTCAAGCTCGTCGCATCTGAATACGGGTCCGTCCTTGCAAACGTACTTCGAGCCTACGTTACATCTTCCGCACTTACCTACGCCGCACTTCATTCTGAGCTCGAGCGTGGTATATACCTGCGTTTTGTCAAATCCGAGGGCGATAAGGCCTTCGAGCGTGAACTTTATCATTATGGGAGGTCCGCAGAGGACTGCGGTCTTGTCGGTATCAAAGCCGAGCTCCTTGACGTAGTTCGGAACAAATCCAACGTGACCGTCCCAATCGGGCTGTTCTCTGTCTATCGTCAGATGAACGTTAACTCCGCTGTCGTTTGCCCACTCGTCGATGATCTCCTTGTAATCAAGCAGATCCTCTTTACTTCTCGAGCCGTAAACGATATCTATCTTTCCGTAGCGGTCGCGGTAGTGGCGGCAGTAATTTATCACCGAGCGCAAGGGAGCGAGTCCGACACCGCCCGCGATAAAGAGCAGGTTTTTGCCCGCGAACACGTCGTCAACGGGGAAGGGATTTCCGTAAGGGCCTCTTATGGTTATCTGCTGTCCAACCTCTGCCTGATGCAGCCATTCGGTAACACAGCCGCACTTTTTGATAGAGAATTCCATATATTCGGTGTTTGTGGGCGAGGATGTTATCGAGAACATCGCCTCTCCAACACCGGGGATAGAGAGCATAGCGCACTGTCCGGGGCGGTGGTCAAAAGCCTTTTTGCCGTCGGGAGTGACTACTCTGAAGGTCTTGATGTCGGGGGTGTCTATACGCACGTCCGTGATAACACCGACCTTTGGTATCAATGTTTCTTCACGATTATTCATTAGTATTACCTCCGAGCTTCTTCATTACTTTTACTATATTCATAGAGATCGGACATCTTGAGATACAGCGTCCGCAGCCCACACAGCTAAAGAGTCCCTCGTTGTTTTCGGGGTAGTACACCAGCTTGTGCATAAAGCGCTGACGGAATCTTTCCTTCTGTGTAAGACGGTTGTTTCCGTGAGCCATCTTTGTGAACTCGGAGTACATACAGGAGTCCCAGCATCTGTAGCGGATAACACCGTTGCCCGTGTCAAAGTCCTTTATGTCGTAGCACTGACAGGTGGGGCAGACGAAGGTGCAAGTTCCGCAGCCAAGGCAGGTCGCAGAAAGCTCATCCCATTCGGGAGCGTTGAAGAGCTCCGCGGTCTTGCCGCCGCCGAATGCGTCAGCCTTGAGAGAAGCGAGGGGAAGCTTTTTCATAATAGCCGATATCTGCGCCTTCTGCTCCTCTACCGCCTCAGCTCCGCACTCCTCGGTAAGAGAAGCGAGCTTCTGCATAAGCGCCTCTCCCTTTTCGGTGTTGCTCTGCCAGAAGACTTCGTTCTCTGTCTTCCATACCGAGATATCTCCCGCGCCGCCCGTGGGGTCGATGCCAAAGGTCTGGCAGAAGCAGGTCTCAGAGGGTCTTGTACAAGCGACAGACACGATTACTCCGTGCTCACGTCTTGAAGCATAGTAGCTGTCAACGGGAGCGCTGAGGAATACTCTGTCAAGAACCTCAAAAGCTTTTACGTCACACGCACGAACTCCGAAGACCACGAAGTCCTCGCTCTCGCCGCGAACGTCAACTATTTCGATATTCTTTCCCGAGGTCTTGAATTCCATAAGATCCTCGGTCTGGGGGAAGAAGAAGTCCTTGGGGCTTTTTACGGTGTTGAGCGCCGAGCTCCACTCCTTGCCCTCTTCCCATTTTGTATATGCGGCTCTGCCGTCCTTGCCGTCAACAGGCAAATAGAGCGCCGCTTCCTTTGCGATCTCGGCAAAAACCGAGTTCATCGCGCTAAGAGAACATTTACGCATTTGTATCCCTCCTATCGAAAACCTCAGAAGGCTCAAGGTCCTCTGTGGTGTAGTTCACAAGGGGTGCTCTTGATCCAACCTCGGCTCCTGCCTGATAATCGCCGTAAAATTCGTTTATATCCTTTATGAATTTACGGTTGAGCAGGTGCAACGGGATATTCTGGGGACAAACTCTGGAGCACTCACCGCAGTCTGTACACCTTCCCGCAACGTGGAAGGCTCTGATGATGTGGAACATCTTTTCCTCAAAGCTGTTGGCGGGAGCTTTGTTCTCAACGCCCGACTTGGGGTTATCGAACACACACTTCTCACAGGTGCAAGCGGGGCAGGCATCGCGACAAGCGTTGCAACGGATACAGCGAGAGAGCTGATCCTGCCAGAATTCAAATCTTTCATCGGGAGTCATAGCCTCTATTCTTGCCACCTCGTCGAAGCGGTCGGAATCTATGACCTCGCCGTCATCTCCCATAAGCTCGTCGTAGGCCACGTGCTTCTTGCTCTTGCAGTTCACGCATCTCTCGGCGAGTACGTCGGCGTAATCTATGAGAGTTTCAGCGTCGTTATAGATCGTGCCGACAGCCATCTTCTCGCCGCAGTTTATCGAAACTATACCGTCGCCGCATATAGCCTTTACCTTATCAATATCAGCCATACCCTCACAGCCGATTCCCACAGCATAGACCTTCTCGCGGTCAAATCTGTGCTCGGTGAGGAGCTGATTGAAGCTGTATGTATCGCAGGGCTTGAGGAAAACGAGAAGCTTTCCCTCCTGCTTGGGAGCTTTCGCAACGAGATACTTGGAGAAGTTTGCTCCGCAGAAATCGTTCCATACGAAAAGCTCTTTTATCTCCTCCGCACTCTTGAAGAGGGCGGGGGTTATATCGTAATCGAACTCTCCTTTTTTCCAGCCGAGAACAGCGCTGACAGTCCCCGCCTCAAGCAGAGAAACAGCCTTTTCTACAAGCTGATCGCGTGTTATCTTTTGCATCGCAGATCCTCCAGTCTTTTATTTTCTCCCAGAGCCGCGACCTTCTCGGCGAAATCGTTCATCGTAGCCGCGAACTTAGCGCCCTCTGCCGCGGATACCCACTCAACGCGGGTACGCTCTCTCTCAATGCCCAGATAATCGAGCATAGAGAACAGAGCTGCCATACGGCGGCGGGTGTAGTAGTTACCCGAGGTGTAATGACAGTCGCCGGGGTGGCAACCGCAGATTATAACGCCGTCCGCTCCTCTCTGGAAGGCGCGGAGAATGAACATAGGGTTAACACGGCAGGAGCAGGGAACACGAATGATCTTAACGTCTGCCGGGTAATTGAGACGGTTATTGCCCGCAAGGTCAGCGCCCGCGTAGGAGCACCAGTTGCAGCAAAACGCCACTATAAGGGGTTTATATTCTTTTACTTGCATATTGCGTCAACCTCCGCCATTATTTGTGCGCTTGAGAAGCCGCGCAGATCCATCGCACCCGAGGGACAAGCAACGGTACAAGCGCCGCATCCCTGACATACCGCGGGATTAACAGAAGCAACTCTTCTGATCTTTGTGGTTCTGTCGGGCATACGGAATTCTTTGTTTTCATAAGTGATAGCGCCGTAAGGACATACCTTCTCACAGGCAGAGCAGCCGTTACACATAAGCTCGTTCGAGCTTGCGATACAGGGGTTGCCCGTGAGCTTATCCTTAGCCAGAAGTCCTATTACCTTAGACGCCGCAGCACCCGCCTGAGATACCGTTTCGGGGATATCCTTGGGTCCTTGGCACGCGCCCGAGAGGAATACACCCGCTGTGGGGCTCTCTACGGGACGGAGCTTGGGGTGCGCCTCGGTAAAGAAGTCGTTGGTATCCATACTTGCGGTAAGCATAGTCGCAAGAGGACGCGCGGTCTTGTCGGGCTCGATAGCCGCGGCAAGGACAACAAGGTCAGCATCGATATGGAGCTGCTTGTTCGCGATAAGGTCGGAAGCCTGAACCTTCAGCTTCTTGCCCTCGGGAGTTACCTTACCGACCATACCCTTGATGTAGTGAACACCGTATTCCTCAACGGCTCTGCGGTAGAACTCGTCGAAATTCTTACCGGGAGTTCTTACGTCTATATAGAATACGTAAACCTCGGTATCCGGGTATTTATCTCTTGTAAGCATAGCGTGCTTTGCCGTATACATACAGCATATCTTGGAGCAATATTCCTTGCCCTTCTCGGCGCAGGAGTCGCAACGCGAGCCAACGCACTGTACGAATACTATAGTGTGGGGATGCTCAAGGTCGGAGGGACGGAGCAGCTTTCCTGCCGTCGGACCTGCGGCGTTCGTAAGACGCTCGAACTCAAGCGAGGTGATAACGTCCTTGGACTGATTGTAAGCGAACTCGTCGAACTTATCCATGCTGATAGGATTAAATCCTGTAGCAACGACGATAGCGCCGTACTTTTCTTCGATTATCTGATCCTTCTGCTTGTAGTCAATAGCGCCCGCGGCACAGACCTTAGCGCAAAGACCGCACTTGCCGTTCTTAAGCATGTTACATGCGTTGGGGTCGATAGTAGCGACCTTCGGAACTGCCTGAGCGAAGGGTATGTAGATGGCGTGTCTGTTGTCCATACCGAGGTTGAACTCGTTGGGGACTTTCTTCATAGGACACTTTTCAACACAAGCTCCGCAGCCCGTGCATATGTCCTCGTTAACGTAACGCGCCTTTTTCTTTATCTTAACGTCAAAGTTGCCCACAAATCCCTTTATCTCTGCTACCTCGCTGTAGGAGAATATACGGATCTTATCATTCTGAGCAACGTCCACCATCTTAGGTGTGAGGATACAAGCCGCACAGTCGAGGGTGGGGAAGGTCTTGTCGAGCTGAGCCATCTTTCCGCCGATAGTCGGGAGCTTTTCCACGATATCAACGGGGAAGCCCGCGTCAGCGATGTCAAGCGCTGTCTGGATACCCGCGATACCGCCGCCGATGACCAGCGCGCGCTTTGTAACGGGCGACTCACCGGGGGTGAGGGGAGCGTTGAGGTTTACCTTAGCGACCGCCGCCTTACCGAGTATGATAGCCTTTTCTGTACCTGTTACCATATCCTTATGTACCCAAGAGCATTGCTCACGGATATTAGCTATCTCTACCATATAGGGGTTCAGACCTGCCGCAGCCGCGGTCTTACGGAAGGTAGCCTCGTGCATACGGGGAGAGCAGGAGCAAACTACGATGCCTGTGAGCTTATGCTCGGCAACTGCCTGCTTTATCATATCCTGTCCCGCCTGGGAGCACATATACTGATAGTTTGTGGAAAAGACCACGCCGGGCTCATTCTTGAGAGCCTCTGCAACTGCAACAACGTCTACAGTGCCCGCAATATTACTGCCGCACCAACAAACGAAAACACCAATTCTCTGCATATTGTCTTCTCCTCCTTATTTAGAATATTTTCTGAATGCGCTGACTATAGCCTGCTGTGGGGTATCCTCGTCTATCATAGTGGGGATATCGTCTGCGCTGAGTCTGTTTGCGCCCTGCTTGCGGATCACCGACAGACGTACAGCCTCTATAAGCTTAGCGGGCTCAACGCTTCGGGGACATCTTTCTATACAAGCAAAGCAAGAAAGACATCTGTAGAGAGATTCGGAGTTCAAGAGGGGCTCGATATCTCCGTTCTCTATCATAGATACGAACTGATGGGGGTGATATTCCATCTCGTCAAACGCGGGGCAGGTAGCCGAGCATTTTCCGCACTTCATACACTTCTTGGGATTGACACCGCTTATTCTGAGTATCTCTGCCTTAAGGTTATCGTTCTTATGCATTTGCAGCGTCCTCCTTTACTCCAAGCGCTTCTGCAAGCAGCTCGGTGAAATAAACCACGGGAATATCGCATCCGTTCTTTACAAGATTGTATTTGCACAAGGGACAAGCGGTGATTATCATATCCGCGCCTGCCGCCTTCGCGTTCTCAAACACGGCGTGGCTCTTCTTCTCGGCAAGAGCGGGGCTCTCAAACGCTACGTATCCGCCGCAGCACTCGTTGCGGTTCGCGTATATAACAGGCTCAGCGCCCATAGCGCGAACGAGATCCTCTATTATTCTGGGGTTTTCGGGATCGTCCATCTTCATAACAGAACCCGGACGGAGAAGCAGACAGCCGTAATAAGCGGCGATCTTCTTGCCCTTAAGGGGAGCGACTACCGCCTCCTTGACCTTGTCAAAGCCAACGACGTCACGGAGCAGCTCAAGGTAGTGATATACCTCGCACTCACCGCCGTACGCCTCCTCGTCGGACATATATCTGTTTACCTTATCGGCAAACTCTTTGTCGTTCTTCATAGCGTGATTGGTCTGCTTTATTACGTTGTGACAAGCCGAGCATACGCTAACGAGCGCCTGACCCTTTGCCGCCGAGCTCTTCAGAGCGCGGACAGAGGAGAGCTTTGTTGCCACTTCGTCGCGCGACGTTGTGAAGACACCGCCGCAGCACTGCCAATCTTCGATCTCTTCCAGCGTTACACCGAGGACCTCGGCAGACTTGCGAGCGTACTCGTCAAGATCCTTCGCCTTGTTTTTGAGTGTACAACCGGGGAAATAACTAACTTTCATTAATATTACCTCGCAAAATTGATCTTTATAAAATATTTTGTCAAACAATCTGTTTGGGATAGTGGTGGTCTTGGGCTTCGGGTCATAAGAAATCCCGAAGCTTTTGTTGATCAGAGCTGTATCTGCTTGATTACGTTCTTAAGACAGTCAGCGCTGTTATGAAGGGCAGCAATCTCCGCGTCGTTGAGCGGCAGATTTACCTTTCCGTGTGCGCCGTGGCGTCCGACAACGGTGAGAAGGCTGAGACAAACGTTGTCTATTCCGTACTCGCCGTGAAGCATAGTGGACACGGTCAGAGTGGTGTCGATACCCGCGAGCAGGCACTTGCAGAGGTGGCAGACCGACATAGAAACGGCATAGAAGGTAGCGCCCTTTCTCTGGATAACTCGTCCACCCGACTTGCGCATATAGTCCTCGACCTCCGCCTTGTTGAACTCGGGAAGATCGGAGTGCATAGTGAGCGATCTTCCGTAGTCCTCAACGGGGACGTTGGAGATATTCGCGAGTGACCATGGAACGAAGGAAGAGTCGCCGTGCTCACCGAGAACGTAAGCGTGTACGTTATGCTGGTTTACCGAGTAGAACTCGGCGATTCTCGCGCGCAGACGCGCGGTATCGAGTATCGTACCCGAACCGATTATCTTCTGCTCGGGCAGACCCGAGTACTTGCAGAAGGTGTAAGTAAGAACGTCAACGGGGTTACTTACTATTATATATGTAGCATCGGGAGCATATCTGACTATCTGATCGGTGATAGACTTCAGAATGTTTACGTTCACCTGAGCCAGCTCGAGACGGGACTGTCCCGCTTTTCTTGCCACGCCCGACGTGATTATAACAATGTCGGAGTCCACAGCGTCCTTGTAGTCACCTGCGTAAATAGTGCAGGGGGAGCAGAAAGGAACGCCCTGACGGATATCAAGAGCCTCACCAAGCGCCTTTTCGTTGTTGATATCGATCATGACGATCTCAGTAGCAACACCCGTAAGGGTCAAGGTGTAAGCCATAGTAGCGCCAACGCTACCCGAACCAATAATTGTGATCTTGTTCATAAAAACCTCTCTGAAATTTATAGTTGTACATAGAACTAACAGCTTATGAGAACACAAATGCTCCCAAATACACATTATAGCACAAAAAGTCAACTTTTTCAAGAGCTATTCAAAAATATTGATAAATTTTTCGCAAACTTTTTCTTACATTTAATTATAAATAAAGCAGCACTTGCGGAATTTTCCGCAAGTGCTGTGAAATGGGAGTTTATTTATATTTTTTTACCTGAATATCTCCGTCGGTGCAGTGGATCGTACAATAAATGCCTGTCTTTGCATAATCGGGATTTTCCGTACCAAACTTGGAGTCGTTCGACGACAGATAATAAACACCGTCGCGCAAGGACCATGCCGCCGCAGATCCCTCGTAGTATATATCGGTCAGCTTAGAACAGCCGCCAAAGGTGTGAGAAAGATCCATGAATTCGTCGGAGCTGCTCTCACACACGGTAGAGGGCAGGGAGATGCTCGTTAAGCTTGTGCAATTTGTGAGGCTACCAACATATTTTACGCCTTCGGGTATGATCACCGTTGTCAGCGCAGGGCAATTCTTAAAGGTCGAGGTTGATTCCATGGTGGAAGCAAAGGTGACCTTTTGGAGCTTGGCGCAATCCTCAAAGTTCATCAAAGAAGGATTACAACCCTCCTCAAAGACTACCTCTTTTACGTTAAGGTCGTGCAAAAGCTTACTGGATACCAGCGTTACCGAGCTTGCTATGGTCAGCTTTATTCCCTCGGCGATCCCTTCGTCCTCTTCACACAAGGGGGAGGTGTTGAGGGAGTATGGCAGCTCGCGGCATTTGAGCACTATTTCCTTGAGGGATACGCAATCGTCCGATATTCCGGTTATCTTGGTTATATGCTCGGGGAAGATTATCTTCTCAAGCTTGTCGCAATCATTAAATGCAGCACCCGATACGCCTGTGATCGGCTTTCCCTTTACCTCGGTGGGTATGGTGATCTCGGTTATGTCGGTGTCAAATATATCCACCAGACTGTAAGTACCGTCGTAGTGCTCTTCAACCTTGAATTCCTTGTCCTTATACATCTTGTTTCCGCAAGAAGCGAGAGAAACAAGGCTGAGCGCCGTCAAAATAACGGCAAGGGCGAGGGATAAAATGCGTTTTGTTCTCATAAGTTTTCTCCTTAATATATATGGTGGATCTATGTCTGCGGCTCGGCAAAGCCGTTTAGTCCCCATTCCTTTATTATCGAGGGGTAATCCTTGAACGCCACGTTCATATCGAATTCGCAGGAGTGAGATCCGATCTGTCCGCTGGCGGTGTATTGCCACATTCCCGTTCTCGTACCCATGATATCCTCGTTCCACACCGACGTGTTGTCCCAATATCTCGCGATCCAGATGTCAAAGTATGTAGATGTCATATTTGTGTTGAGAAGATCGTAAAGCCAATAATAGCTTACGTAAAGTCCGCCAAAATACCTGTTTGCCTGTAGCTTTTCTATGAAGGCTCGACACATATCAAAAAGTATCTCTCTGTCGATGCCCTCTTGCGAGGGGTCTTCCAGATCGAGGTATATCGGGTATTCAAATTGCTTGCCCTCGATCCAACCAAGAAGCTCGTCGGCATCCTCTGACATCTCCTCTACACTTGTGGCGTATGAGTAATAATAACAGCCAACGTCAAGTCCCGCCGCTTTTGCCGCTACATAATTTTCTTCAAAATTTGGGTCTATAGTCGAGGAATATCCCGCTCGGATTATAACGAAATCTATCCCCGCTTCCTTTATCTCGTTCCAGTTTATATCTCCGTTCCATTTGGAGATATCTATTCCGTTGGCGAGTATCTCCGTGCCCTCAACGTAAGCGCCATTGTAAAGCTCGGTGGGGTAAATGTTATCCGAGAATCCGTATCCGCAATCACAGGAATACTCGCGTTTTCCGGGTGAAAAGCTCGTCGGGGGAGTTGTCACACTTTTCAATGTGTGACCTGTAGGCTCTACATAGTCGGAATCGTATTCGTAGTCACATGCGGAACAGGAATAATGCTTATACCCCTCTTCGGTACAGGTCGGCGAAACGGTTGCACTCAACTCAATAGAGTGCCCGAGGGGAGATACAAAGTCGGATGTGAGATTATATTCGCAGTGCGAGCAAGAATAGGTTTTGTAACCCTGTTCGGTGCATGTGGGCAAAACTGTTGATGTTACCTCAAGGGAGTGCCCAAGGGGAGATACAAAATCCGCTGTGAATTTGTACTCGCACCTTGAACAAGAATATGTCTTGTAACCCTGTTCGGTACAAGTGGGGGTAACAGTCGATACGTCAAAGGAGTGCCCGAGCGCGCTGACAAAATCGGATTTATAGCTCTCTTGGCATTCGCAGGAATAGATCGTATATCCCGCGTCGGTGCAAGTGGGAGAGAAAACCTCCTTTGTGGGGGAGTGCTCTTTTTTGGGGGTGATATCGGTTTTTATCTGGAGCGAACATTTTGAGCATTTGTTAAGTGTGTAGCCTTCACTTTTGCAAGAGGAGTCTACGGTTTTTACGGCAACAAGCTCGTGGTCGCATTCTTTGTCACACGAGGAAAGAAAAACAAGGGATAGAGCCACCGCAAATATAAACAACATAATAAGGAAGATTTTTTTCATATATCCCACCTCGCTTGAAGATGTTTTAATACAGACATTATATCATATAGCACGCAAAAGTCAAGAAAAAGCAGGTGCGGATAAGAAAAATTTTTAACTTGATGAATAAAAACAGAGCTATCAATTAAGAATAATGTTGTAAAAAGTATTTTTGGAAAATTTTGAAAAAGTACTTGACAAGAAAAGGGTTTTGTGATAAGATTAAAAACCCACCCCCTTTGTAGGAGGGCGGATATCGCATCAAAAAAACTTTAAAAAAGTTTAGAAAAAAGTGTTGACAAGGCATTTGTGATGTGATATAATAGTCAAGCTGTCCGCGAGACGGGTAGCGATCGGTCATTGAAAATTGAACAACAAGAGATAAGTACAAAGCAAAAAGCAAGTGCA
>SVUJ01000021.1 GCA_015063305.1 Oscillospiraceae bacterium
TTTTGAGGAAGATTTCATTGAAAACAAGTGGTTCAAGTCTACCGTTTACGACTACACAACCGAACAACGAAAAGAAATTGAACAACTCTTAAGCGAATAACCTCTCGCCCCGCCTCGCGCGGGGCTTCTTCTTTGCTTTCTGTATATCAAAAAAGCCTTCTCCTGTGGGAGAAGGGGGACCGCGTCAGCGGTGGACGAGGAGTTACTTGAAGATTGAAAACACCTCATCCGTCACGCTTCGCGTGCCACCTTCCCCCACTGGGGAAGGCTATTCAATTTTATCGCTAATTTTGCAGACCCTCGGGTGGGGTTTTAAATTTAATGCGAACTACTCCGATTTTTGGGCGCAGATCATACCTGTTTGTTTTTTCTGTCTGGGATAAAAAACATAAAGACCAGCGAGCTCAGAAGAAGCATCATAGGATAGAAGAGGTGAGCGATCACCTCAAAAGCTCCAAGCTCCAAGCCCATCGCGCTGACAGCGGAAAGCGCTACCAGCATCTGTGCGCCGTAAGGCAAAATTCCTTGGAAGATGCACGAGAAGGTATCAAGTATAGACGCTGTCTTTCTGGGCGAGATGTCGTATTCCTTCGCCATTTCCGACGCGATCGGGTTTGCCATAACTATTGCAACGGTGTTGTTTGCGGTGGAGATATCCATAAGTCCGACAAGCAGTCCGATACCGAGCTGACCCGCTCTCTTTCCACGGAAGACACGGCGAATTCCGTTAAGCAACGCCTGAAATCCGCCCGCCTCTCTGATAAGAGCGCAGAGCGCCGCAACCAATACCGCAACCATCGCAGTCTCAAACATACCCGAAACTCCGCCACCCATACTCTCAAGGAGAGTAGGAAAATCCATAGCGCCGGTTGAGAGCATTATAACACAACCCGTAACGATACCGATAAGCAAAGTTACAAACACGTTTATTCCGATAATACCGCCGATAAGCACCAGAACGTAGGGTATTATCTGAATGAGATCGTAGGATTTTATCTCCAAGGGCTGAATATCGGCATTAAGCGAGAGCGCAAGGATCAATCCAAGCGTCACGATAGCGGCGGGAAGCACAATGGCAAAGTTAGTTCGGAACTTGTCCTTCATCGCGCACCCTTGACCGTTGCAGGCGGCTATAGTGGTGTCGGACACAAAGGAGAGGTTGTCGCCAAACATAGCGCCGCCCACGACAGTACCAACGCAGAGCGCCAAGGAAAAGCCCGAGGTCGCCGAGATAGCCACGGCGATAGGAGTGATAAGCGTGATAGTTCCCACAGACGTACCCATAGCGGTGGAAACGAAGCAGCTGACGATAAATATCACGCAGACCGCAAAACGGGGCGGAATTACAGAGAGCAGGAAATACGCCACGCTCTCGGCGCTGTTTCGTCCGACCACGCCCACAAAAATACCCGCCATAAGAAAGATGAGCAGCATAGTGATAATATTCTTATCGCCAACTCCCTGCCCCATCAGCGAGAGCTTCTTCTCAAAATCCAATCCTCTGTTTTGCAGACAAGCCACAAGCAGAGATACCAAAAAGATAACTACGATAGGAACTTTATAAAATCCCATAGGGATCTTTAGAATATACTCGAAGGTAATTCCCAAGCCCAAATACAATAATACAAACACACCGATAGGCAAAAGCGCCCACACGTTTCCTTTTTTCATATCGTCCGTCCTTTCAGAGCCATATATTTATACCCTCTCATTATATCACGGACCAAATATTATGTCAAGGACAGTCGGTCGGGAGTCCCGACAGCCAAGCGGGGGGCAATTTATTCGTTTATCCCGCCCCGATGGTGAGAGTTTGCGTTATAGCCTTCCTCCGGGAGGAAGGGGGACCGCATAGCGGTGGAAGGAGAGTGCGGTATATTAAAATTAGTTTAGTGTTATTGTAACGCGCTCTCCCTCAGTCGCCTACGGCGACAGCTCCCTCCCGGAGGGAGCCTTTTGATAGTTCGCATTAATTGTTTATTCCCACCCGATGGGCGGTTTTTTCTTGTTTTGTTTGTTTTTTCCTTTAACCCTCTCTAAATCTTTAATCCGTAGGGGCGGATTCCATATCCGCCCGTTTTGTTGATAATTTCGGGAGCATATGGAATGCTCCCCTACAATTTGTGGGTGAAGTTTGATTTTCTATTTTATGTTTTGCTTATTTGTTTATTTTGCGGACGATTCGTGAATCGCCCCTACATTCGGCGGCAGCAAGCCACCGCCCTACGATTGTAGGTGACGTTTGATTTTCCAATTTATATTTTGCTTATTTGTTTATTTTAGATTTAGTTTTGCTATATTGTTAGTATGCTGCGTTAATGAGTGGTAGCGAGAGCGTGGCACGAATAGCAGCAGCGGGAGCGCGAGTGCGAAGTGCCGATGCGAGCGTCACCTTAAATCAAAGTCCTCAGCTTCGCACGCGGATTTTTGCTTATAACCCTTTGTTCTCTGTTAGGAGAACAAAATAGCGTACTATCGATTTAACCTGACCCAACGTGTAAAAAGGTTTGGAGAGGGTTAAAGGGAGAACCTTTCCTTAAAAGGTTCTCCCTTATCTTATATCTTATCTTATCCTTACAACCACTATTGAAATATCGTCGTTGCCGTTTTCGCGCAGGGCGCGTTCAAGAATGAGGTCGGCTGTATGCTCAAGTCCCTCGCTCTGGACGTTCTTCTTCAACAGCTCAAAGAGCCACGGGCATTCGTCCTTACCCTGTGTCACTCCGTCGCTGACCATAACGATAACGTCGCCCGCGCTCACGTCAAAGCTTATCTTTTTCGCGTCAAGCTCCTTGATAATTCCCACGGGAACGGTTTTCGAGCGAAGCTTAAAGAGACTTCCGTCACGGAAAACGTAGGTCGGCGCAGCGCCGCTCTTATAAAACGATGCCTTGCCCTTGACCGTGTCAAGCTCCATAAGGTCTACCGTTGCCGAGCATTCGTGCATACTTCCGCCGCCCTTGTTCCTCAAAAATCCGTTCAGCATACGCAACGAGGTATCGCATCTGTTTGAGGCAGAGAGCATTTTTTGCAAAAACATAGCGCATATTCCAGAGGTCAGCGCCGCGTCGCGGCCCGAGCCCATACCGTCGCTGATGATAGAATAAAACTTCTCCTCTCCCGCCCTGAATACGCTAACGGTATCTCCGCAAAAGCTCTCCTCTCTATCCGAGCGCTGTGAGCGCAGGGCGTACTCTACCGATATCTTTCTCTTCTCGCCAAGAAGCAGCCTTGTTCCATCTTCTATGTCGCCAAGATATATCTCCTCAAGCTCAAGACCGAGCGCTCTCTCGCTTGCCGAGATTATCTCGTCCTTGTCATTTTCAAGCACCTCTTTACAAGGCGCTTCAATAACGACCTTTTTTCTTTTGTCCCCATAGACCGTGGCAGAGCGCACATCGACCCCGCTCTGCTTCACTTCCTCGCAAAGAGAGGCGCTCGCTTCTTCAAGGCACTTATATTCGCCCTCGTCAAGGCTCATATTTCCCGCAAGCAGGTCGGATATCGCCTCGTAATCGAGCGCAAATATCTCGGTCTTGTCGCATAGCATAAGCTGTTTGGTGTGAAGGGCGCAGTTGTGATTTATCTCATCGGTGATATCCGAAAGGCGCTCGCAGACCGCCTTCAGATTTTGCGGAATATCCTCGTTGCCGATACTTCCGTCCTTATGCACGTGGGCGCTTATGGTGGCTACCGCCGATATCGTGTCGGTGTAATTCTCTTCCCAACAAAATCCCTTGTTCGAGCAGTTGGTGCAGCAGGCATCAAAGGCGTTGTCGCATATCTGCTTTATATCCCCCGCAAGGGGTCTTTTCATTCTCTCGCCAAGCTCCCCGAAAAACTGTGACATATCCGAAAAGGTCTCACAAAGCGTTTTTATCTTCTGCTCGGTGGCGTCAAGCTGAAGCTCGGTGAGGACCTTGCTATCTACCGTACACACAGCCTCGTTGCCGATAGCTTCCTCTGCCTCAATATCCTCTTCCTCATAAGCAGTGCTAAAAAAGAGCTTGTCAAGCACCGAGAAAAGCAGGGCCGCGGCAAGCGCACCCGTCATAAATCCGCCTATAATGCTTATACCGTCGGCGTATACTCCCCACGCAAGGCTAACCGAAAAGGCGGCGACAGCGGCAAAGAAGACCGACACGCGCCAGAGCGCGCCCGCCGCGACAGCGGCGAATATAAACGCGGGGGCAAGCATTGGATCATAAGCAAGACCGCAGATTATCGCGCTTGCGATACCGAATATCATTCCCTTTTTTCTGCAAACGTAAAGAGTTATAAACATAGCGCCAAAAGCCCCGAGCGACACGCCGTAAAGGTTTATATCCCTAGCGGCGAATATCACGCCGAAGGCGAGGGCCGCCGCCGAAATATACATAAAGCTCTCCGAGCCTCGCTCACCGTTGAAAACACCGTGCGTGAGCAGTACAGCCACAGGCGCGGCGACTACTGCGATTATCATTCCCCACAGGTCGTAGAAAAGAAATCCGCCCTCTATCAGGGAGTAGAGCGATATCGTAAACGCGCCCACAGACGAGGTAGCCATTCTCAAAAAGAGATTTTCAGAAAACATTACGCCAAAGAGGTCGCGAAGCGGCATCTCTCCGTCAGCCTTTCCCTCCCACGGTGGGTCGAGCGTGAGCCTTGTTACCACTCGTATCACGAGCATCGCTGTGTACGCCGATATCAGCAGGATCGGCTTGTCCATTGTCAGTGCGCCGAGGCAGAGTCCCCCGAAAATATAAAGCACCTTTCTGTCCGAGGCGCAAAGTATAGCCGCGCCAAAGGGCATAGCGCCAAATGGGAGCGCGACCCCTCCAAGCAAAAATCCAACGAGCGAGTAAAGAAATCCTACAATTATTTCGGATAGCAGCGCACTTTTGTCGGTCTCTTCGGACGGCTCGACAGTATCGTATTTTCTTTCTTCAGCATTCATTTTTCAAATTCCTTTCATTTGTAGCGAGATGTAAGAACATTTTACGCCTCTGTGTCTGTCTTTTTTGTCGAAAGCAGAGGACAAGGGGTTAAAAAGTTAAATACAGAAAGGAATAAAAAAGTATAAAAGGCGATAGCATCTGCCCGAATTTTCAAAAAAATAGTGGGGATTTTATTCGCCCGACAGGGATTTTATAAGATAATGTCGTAAAGTTTTAGGAATAGCTGTCATTCTTGAGGAAGCCTTTTCCTCGGGATTCTTCACTTCGTTCTAGAATGACAACGAGGAAAAGGCGCACCGAAGAATCTCGGGGCGGGACAAAAGAACACAGAGAACCGTGCCCTGTGTTCGCTGTCAAGGGATAAAAGAACCAAAAAATTTATTTTCTTTGTTAACTTTGCCTATGACAAAAATTTTTAAAAAATGATATAATTACCTTAAAATAATCGGCTTATATAGCCGAATGAGGGTGATATTATGTTTAAGATAGGCGAATTGGTGAGCTACCGTTCGGACGGTGTTTACAAAATATCGGATATCCGCAAAGAGAGTTTTGCCTTGGGAGTGAGCGAATCCCTTTATTACGTTTTAAATCCAATAAAGGACGAGAGATCGACCCTGTTCGTACCTGTTGACAACCAACTCCTCGTGTCTGCGATGCGTCCTCTTCTCTCTAAAAAGGAGATAGAGGAGCTTATCCGAGGCGTTTCGGAACACCCTATTGACTGGTCAGAAAATCCAAAGCAGCGTATATCGGCATCACGCGAGATAATTTTGCGTGGCGAGCCCGCCGAGCTTATCTCTCTTATATATACCCTGAAGCCCTACGTTGACAAGCGCTGCGCCGAGGGCAAAAAGCCCTGCGCGTCGGACGCGAGCGCCCTTGAGCGAGCAGCCGCCCTGCTTTTCGAGGAATTTTCGCTGAGTATGCCATTGTCCTCTTCCGACGAGCTGATAAAGCTTATCGTGGAGTAACTATGAACAGAAAAGACCTTTACGTGTTCTTTACACATAAAGGTCTTTATTTGTTTTCACTTCTTCCAAGCAAATAATCAATAGATACTCCAAAATAATCAGCAAACTTCAAAAGTGTTTCGTAATCAGCTTCTCTTTCCATATTTTCGTATCGAGAAATTGTGTTTTGATTCATATTGAGGTCAACGGCAAGCTTTAATTGTGATATATTCCGCTCTTTGCGCAATTCTTTCAACCGAAATTTCATTTTCTCTCCTTTTTAATTTCTTGAAAATTTCTTGACTTTATTATACCATTCTGGTATAATCTAAATATCCCATTTTGGTATATTAAGAACAGGAGGAAATAAGAGAGATGAAAAAAGTGATATGTATAATATTGTCTGTTTTCTTTATTTTTGCCCTCATAAGTTGCAGTAAATCTAAAGGATCTGACACAGAAAAGGAAAAAAGAAGGGTTGTAATCGTATACGTTAGCCGATATGGAAAGATCCATACCGATTCTGACTGCTCAGGAATGATATACTATGAAGCCATGTCTTTTAATGAAGCGATACAATTAGGGCATGATTTATGTAATAAATGTTTTGAAGACGGGTTAGACACAAAAATAGATAAGAAAAATATATATTATGAATATTACGATGAAAATGATTATGAATGATATCCCATTAAAATCTACTCTTGTAGGGTAGTGTTTCCCACACCGTGGTGGCGTTTGTTTGTATTGTTTGTTTTCGGGGCGTCGAGGACTGTACAGTGCAGTATGATAGTATACAGGTAGTGCAAGATGATTGTATACAGTTTTGTGATATAATAAAAGGCAAGAAAATGACCTAAAAGGAGGTTATTCGAATGCCTTGG
>SVUJ01000014.1 GCA_015063305.1 Oscillospiraceae bacterium
GCGATTCGTGAATCGCCCCTACGGTTTTTGGGAACGTGTAATTCTTCTTGCATTTTCTTCCAAACCGTGCTATAATCATAATAGATCAACAGGGCCACAAACACCAAGACACAGAACCGTCCCCTGTCTTCAAAAATGGACTTGGGAAACTTTCTGCAAAAAATGGGTTTGGCAAACCTTCTGTAAGGATTGGATCGCAAACAAAGCATGGAATTGGTTCAATGGCGATAAATGGTATCAATCATTAGTTCGAAATCTTACAATTGGCGTAGTCGGTGGAATTGTCGGGGCATTGGCAGTTTGGTTGATTCCGCTATTGAGCGCTTTCGCTGGAGCTACACTAGGAATTACTGTTTTAGGAGGTATTATAACGGGTATTATCGGTGGAATTGTTAGCTGGCTCTACGATTTAATATCCTAAAAACAACTATGAAAAAAATAATCAAATCGTTTTTAATGATTTTTCCAGCAGTAATTATAGGATTTATTATTTTATCAATAACAAGCAGCTATGTTTTTTGGATTTTGTCAATAATTGCTACAGAAATAAGCATTGGGATTTTGGCAAATATTATCAAAGCAATTAACCTTCACAATAACAATCGAAATAAAAAGTAGACAGAGGACGGTTCTCTGTCTTGACAAATTGCTCTTCCCTGACACTTAAAAAGTAAATACTTCTCCGCGGTTGTTTGAAACTTTCAACCGCGGAGTTTTTTCTTGCATTTTCTTCCAAAGTGTGTTATAATTATTGCAAACCAAACAGGGCGACGAACGCCAAGACACAGAACCGTCCCCTGTCTTTCCCGTTGGGACAACACCGATTGAATTGGAATACAATTTTCTACTTCCCGAAACAGAAATTACCTCGATAGAAATTGTTAAGCTTGGAATGTCCGAATATTGGTACAAGTCGCCCGAGGAACAATATTCTATTTGCAAAATTGAGGACACAACAGATTTTCTAAAGCAATTTTCGGAGGTGACTTGTTTTTTAAATGTCGCTCCTCCAACAAAAGTGGAAGATGAATCAATCGTTTTCAAAATCTCTTACGGTGATGATTGCTATGAGTTAATAGGAGTAAATGGACAATCAAAAATCCATTACGATCATTCCCCATTTGATGGTTACCGTTATTTTGAGGGACAACAATTTTCTCGCTTGATTGATTTGTACATTGAACAGAGATATAATGATAAAGAACACAGTCGACAGTTCTCTGTGTGCTATAAAAAGTAAATACTTCTCCGCGGTTGTTTAAAACTTTCAACCGCGGAGTTTTTATTGTATCTTTTGAGGTAATTTTATTCGTAGGGGCGATTCGTGAATCGCCCGTTTGGTTTGCCTGATTTTTGAGGCGGGCGCTTCGTGAATCGCCCCTACGGTTTTTGGGAACGTGTAATTCTTCTTGCATTTTCTTCCAAACCGTGCTATAATCATAATAGATCAACAGGGCGACGAACGCCAAGACACAGAACCGTCCCCTGTGTTCCCTAGTTGAAAGTAAGGTGTAATTTACGAATTGAGGAGGATTTTATGTATAAGGAAGTCTATGAGGCGAAGCCTTTTTACGGAGTAAATCCTGCATTTGTGATATTTTGTGTAATAGCCGTTTTGATTACATTGATTCTTATTGCTTTTTGGAGAAAATTTGATATGGGAAGTCGCTTTTTCTTCTTGTTTATTTTGATCTTTTTCATTTTCATAATTTCCTGTCAAGCGTACACATCCATTGACGCAAAACGCAAAGTGTATAATGCATATATTGCTGGCGAGTATCTCACAGTCCAGGGTGTAATTTCTGATTATACACTTGCTGAGGAAGGACAGCCGAATTTACCGGATAGTTTTTATATTGATGGTGTAGAATTTTCTGTTCCTGGATTTGTAAGTGCTTGGGGATATCCGTTAAATCGTGTCAATGGCGGAATATTGGAAGATGGCATGTGCGTGAGAATTTGTTACATTCCCTACAAGTTTGAAAATGTTATTATGAAAATTGAACAACTGGAGTGAATTCGTAAAAATCGTATTGCAAGCATCGCCTTTTGGGGACAAAAGGCAGGTTGTTGGGATAATCCCAGTCCCTTAAAGGTTTCAGGAATATTCCTGATAAGTCTGTGTTTGGGTGACCAAACGCGATGCTTGCTGGTATAGTGCAATCTCATTCCCCTTATGGTAGGTGATTTGAAAAAAGTTTTAACCTTACGGTTACAAAATTGCCTTTAAGTGAGGAAACAGTTGGAGGGTATTTATCCTCTAACTGTTACTCTCACGAAGAAGGAGGCAATTATGCGTAAGGTCAAATTGATCATTCACGAAACCTTCCAAGGCAAACGCAAAACCGAAGATGTCTTTGCGGCAGTGTTTTTGTCAGACACTGCCTCATTGACTACGAACACACATTCTGCTATAATAAAAGACACCGAACGATCTCAGGATTCACTTTGTTCCGAGAAAGGAGCAACTTATGGAACAAGTGAGGAATGAGCAAACCATTTACAGTGCAGCAGTCTATTGCAGACTCAGCAAGGACGACGAGCAGGCAGGCGAAAGCATCAGTATTGAAACGCAAAAAATGATGCTGATGGATTTTTATAAGGGATTTTGCATGGTTAAATATACTTGTATCTGTTTTCGCTTTATTGGGCTCGTATGTCGCTCTTGCAAAGTCAAAACTTATAAAGGATAAATTCTCAAAAAACATTAATGATTATTCTTTTGATTTGTATAGCATTTTTTTAACTATATACTTTTTTGTCGATTTGTTTTTCTCTAAATGATATAGTACGGAAGACAGGGGACGGTTAGCGTGAAAACCGTCCTGGGAACACAAAGAAAGGTTTAGAATATGAATAAATATAATGAACTTCTTAAAAATCAAATTTTGACTTCAGTTGTTGTAATTGTCTTGATCATTGTTTTAGCAATAATATTGTTTACACTTAACAAAAGACATTTTTTTGATGATCTCGGAAAAATTGGAAGAACTGTAGTTAATCTATTTGTTGTTACAATCATATTACTTGCAGGTATTTATTTTTCTGTTCGAATACTACACTTATACCGAGATATACATGAACAAGCATATATAACATATCATGGTAATTTTGAAGTAAGTCCATTCAAAGAAGGCTATGTAACATTGCGTGAGAAATCAGGTCACTTAAAACTTGATGGCAAAGTTGATTTGCCAGGCGGCCAATATTCTGGCACGATTGTTTATGCCCAAAATTCAAAGTATATTCTGGCCTGGAATGTTGAATAAAATCATTTTTCTCCGCACTTCATTTTGAGGTGCGGAGTTTTTTTATGACCGAAATAGTTCGCGGTGACGGAAGAAGACAGGGGACGCTTCTCTGTGTGCTATAAAAAGTAAATACTTCTCCGCGGTCGTTTAAAACTTTCAACCGCGGAGTTTTTATTGTATCTTTTGAGGTGATTTTATTCGTAGGGGCGATTCACGAATCGCCCGTTTGGTTTGCCTGATTTTTGAGGCGGGCGATTCGTGAATCGCCCCTACGGTTTTTGGGAACGTGTAATTCTTCTTGCATTTTCTTCCAAACCGTGCTATAATCATAATAGATCAACAGGGCGACGAACACCAAGACACAGAACCGTCCCCTGTCTTCCCCGTTGATCGTTTTGATAAAGACGGAAAGAGTGGGTATATTCGTTTTTGAGGTGTTAAACATGAACAAAAAGAACGTCGGTCTGGCAATTATAATCGTATTCGTGTTAATTAGTGCTCTGCTTTTATTAGTTAAACAGTTCAGCCTTTCTGTGGCAAAGTGTTTGATGTATAATTGTTTAGGGACATTTTGTATCCTTATTTGGAGTTCTTTTGTTCCAGTGTCTAAAATGCGAAGAAGGGTAGTTTCGGCATTTCTGTGGTATTGGCTCTTTTGGTATGCGCTTTTTTCTTCTGTAAAAGTGTTGATAACATAACAATTTCAGCGTAACACAGGGTAACACAGGGGACGGTTCTCTGTGTGCTATAAAAAGTAAATACTTCTCCACACTTGGACTTAAACTTTCAAGTGTGGAGTTTTTTCTTTTAAAAAAACTTTTTAAACCCTGACAATATCTGTCAGGGTTTGCTTTTATAATAGAGATGTCAAGCTATTTCTTGACACTAAAAAACAAAAGGAGGTAATTAAAATAAACCCTATAATTCAAAAAACAAACTCTATTTTCGGCGATCCCGACGCGTCACCCGAGATGAACGCCAGATACCCCTACCGCCTTCTCTACCAAAAGGACGGAATATATTCGGCGTACTATTTCAGCGTGCCGATATACAACAGGACGGCTGACACTTTGGTGTCGCCTCACTTTTCTGAAAAAGAGGGTGGGGCAGAGTTTCTTGGCTCTAACGCCAAGATAACGCTTGGAGAGGATATCCTTATGGAGAACCCGAAGGGCAAATGTCGGATCTCGATGCCCTCGGGGTATAGATACGAAAGTGATGAGCTGATAAGCTACGATGGTATTGAGCTATATCCCACTCTCAACGGCGTTGCCTGTATAGCGAAAGCGGAAGAGAAAAGAAAGCACACCTTCCGAATATCAACAGATGCACCGCTTTCCCACGTAAGCGGTAATCAAAAATGCTTTTGCACTATGCTCAGCGCCATCGAGCCGCACCTGAGCATTTCCTGCATCGGCTCGCTTGACAAAGAGAGGGAGCTGATATCCCCTGCCTATATTCAATATAGAAGGATAGAAGCAGACGAATTTGAAGTGAGTGTATGCACCGACTCGCCGAACGCCGAGTATCTTTTCTTTGAGATGAATCTGCACACCCCCAAGCTCTTTCTTGACACCACGGTGGAAACCAGATATCCCGACAAAAACAACGCCTTCGGCACAGTCGCTTTTATCGGAGAAACTCAGGAGTTCGGCGAGGAACGCCTCTTTTGCCGTCCGCTGCTTATGAGCCTTGGAGGTCTCAGAGACGCGGATATCGAGAGCGCAGCTATGTATATCCCCAAACTCGATGGCGGCAGCTCCCTTTTGGCGGCGCACCGCCTTACCGCAAGATTTTGCAGCTTCGCCTCAAATTGGAACAACCAAAAGCCCTCCGCGTACAAGTATGTCTCCTCCGAGATCAAAAACGGCTACCACCGCATTGACGTAACCAATATGATAATCAAAAATCAAGAGATATCAAAATACGCCGAGGGGTGGATGCTCAGAGTCTCTCCCGAACACAAAGGGCTGTGTGTTATATCGACAGCAGACAGCTTTTTTGCCCCCCAAATACTCGAAATAACTTTCAGGAAAAATCTTTTGAATAATTATTGACAAATAATTGTCAATATATCTTGACAAAGTAGGATTTTTATGGTAGTATAATGTGTGCACGTTTAACTATTTGGGTGCATTTTTTATACTTTAAGCAAATTTGGAGGAAATTTATGGAACTTTGGTTGGTTCTTCTTACCTTCGGAGCTGCACTTTTGGCGCTCTTGTTCGCAGCATTCACCGCGCGCAAGGTGCTCAAGTTCTCTGAGGGAACCGATTTGATGAAGAAGATATCTTTGTCTATACGCAAAGGCGCAAACGCATTTTTGAAGCGTCAGTATAGAATAGTTCTGGTCTTCTTCGGCATTATGTTCGCAATTCTCGGAGTTATGGCTATATTCGGTCTTTTAACTCCTTTCGTGCCCTTCGCGTTCCTCACGGGCGGATTCTTCTCGGCTCTTTCGGGCTTTATAGGAATGAAGATCGCTACCGCTTCAAATGCGAGAACGGCAAACGCTTGTCAGGAGGGTCTTAACCGCGGTTTGAGAATAGCATTCTCGGCAGGAAGCGTTATGGGCTTCACCGTTGTCGGTCTTGGACTTCTCGATATCTCACTTTGGTTCTTCCTTCTCAAGTTCGTATTTGGTCTTGAGGCTGCCGAAATAACAGCGGCTATGCTTACCTTCGGAATGGGCGCATCCTCGATGGCTCTCTTCGCTCGTGTTGGCGGCGGTATCTTCACCAAGGCGGCTGACGTTGGAGCAGACCTTGTTGGTAAGGTTGAGGCAGGAATTCCTGAGGACGACCCCCGTAACCCCGCCGTTATCGCAGATAACGTTGGTGACAACGTTGGTGACGTTGCAGGTATGGGAGCTGACCTTTACGAGTCCTACGTTGGCTCTGTGATCTCGGCTTGCGCACTCGGAGTTGCAGCATTTGGCGGATTCTCCGCTATGGCGCTCCCCATGCTCCTTGCGGCTCTCGGAGTTGTATGCTCTATCCTCGGAACATTCCTTGTAAGGACCAAAGAGGGCGCAACTCAGAAGCAGCTTCTCGGCTCTCTTGCAAGAGGAACTAACTTCTCTGCTATAGTTATCGCAATACTTTCCTTCCCGCTCGTTTACTTCGTGCTCGGACAGGAAAATTGGCCTATGTATTTCGCTATCCTCGCGGGACTTATCGCGGGTGTGCTTATAGGTCAGGCTACAGAGTACTTCACCTCTGACAGCTATAAGCCCACAAGGGGTCTTGCGGCTACCTCTGAAACCGGTACGGCTACCATAATCATCGGCGGTCTTTCGGTTGGTATGATGTCCACTCTTCTTCCTATAGTTATAATAGCTATATGCGTTCTCGTTGCATTCTTCGTATCGGGCGGAGCCCAAAGCGCGTCTATGGGACTTTACGGTATAGCTCTTGCGGCAGTTGGAATGCTTTCAACTCTTGGAATCACTCTCGCAACCGACGCTTACGGTCCTGTTGCCGACAACGCGGGCGGTATCGCTGAGATGGCTGGTCTTGACAAGAAGGTAAGAGAGCGTACAGATGCGCTCGACTCTCTCGGAAACACCACTGCAGCTACAGGTAAGGGCTTTGCTATAGGCTCTGCGGCTCTCACAGCTCTCGCACTTATGGCTTCCTACATAGATAAGATAAAGACTATCGACGGCGGCGCTGAGAAGATAGCAGACCTCAGCATAACCAATCCCACCGTTCTTGTTGGTCTTTTCGTTGGAGCTTGCTTGCCCTTCATATTCGCGGCTCTCACAATGAACTCTGTTGGCCGTGCGGCTCAGAGCGTTGTAAGAGAGGTTCGCCGTCAGTTCAAGGAGATCAAGGGCCTTATGGAAGGCGAGGCAGAGGCAGACTATGCAAGCTGTGTTGACCTTTGTACAAAGGCAAGTCTTCGCGAGATGATATTCCCCACTATCGTTGCTGTTGCAGTTCCTGTTATTGTAGGACTTGTTCTCGGTTGCACAGGCGTTGTTGGTATGCTCGCAGGCGCTACAGTTTCGGGATTCCTTATGGCAGTATTTATGTCCAACTCGGGCGGAGCTTGGGACAACGCTAAGAAGTATATTGAGAGCGGTGTTCACGGTGGAAAGGGCTCTGATTGCCACAAGGCAGCAGTTGTTGGAGATACTGTTGGCGACCCCTTCAAGGACACCTCAGGACCCTCTATCAACATTCTCATAAAGCTTCTTTCGATGGTATCGATAGTATTCGCAAGCATCGTTGTAGCTTTCTCGATCCTTTAATTGAAGATTAAAAAGGCAAAACCGCCACCCGAATCGGGTGGCGGTTGTTTTTCTATTCTATGTTTTGCTTACTTTACGGGAGGAGCAAGCCCCTCCCCTACCATTTTGGTGATGTTGGTTTTTCTGTTTTGTGTTTTGCTTATTTTTTATTTTACGGGAGGGGAAACCCCTCCCGCACCATTGAGCAATACAAACCGACTATAGCAAAAAATAGTTTGAAAAGATTTGGAGAGGGTCAAGGGAGAACCTTTCCTTAAAAGGTTCTCCCTTGCCGCATCCCCTATTCAATTCCCTGCGAACTGCTGCTTTGCGGCGTTTACCTTGGTATCCTCCGCCTTTTCTGTCTTATACCAGCCCTTGGCTGACATCTCGGTAAAGAGCTCGTTCTGGATACTGTGCTCGTCGGTCAGTATCCCCGAAAGACAGCTCATCACCGCCGAGGTCTCGCTTTCAGCCAAAAAGGTGTTATAAGCGGACGCCATATGCTTTTCACAGTTGAGAAGATCGGTCATTTTTGCCTTTTCATCAAATACGTTCTGCATAATTCAACTAAGCTTCCTTTCAAAAAATCATTTTAAATTGGATACGAGCTGGTCGTAGTGACGCTGGTGTCTGCACGCAAGCTGCTCGTATTTTGCGCCCAGAGCGCTATCCTGACTCTCTGTGGCGAACTGCTTGTATTTAGCTATTATAGTCTGCTCCATAGTAAGCAGATCGGAAAGTCCGCTCAGTTCTTTTGACGTTATCTGTGCCATCGTTATATCCTCCTGCAATAATATGCTTTTATTTTATCCAAATACAGGATTATTATGCGAAAATTTAAAAGGAAAAGCGGACGCGCCGTACTAGGACGAATTATATACTGAAGAATAAAACCCCCCGACAGAGCTTGAAGCTCTGTCGGGGGGTTTTTATTTTTAGAAAATTTTATCACTCTTTTATTCTTACACCGACATCAATACCCAACGGCAAGTCCGAAAAGCAGGAGAGCCGAGGTGAGGATAAGGTTGAGCGTCTGGAACTTCCAGCTCCACCTGAACCACTCTACATAGCTTGTCTTCGCAAGCCCAAGGCTTATGAGAAGCGCGGGGTTGGTGGGATAGAATGCGTTTGAAAATCCATCGCCAAAGGCAAACGCCAGAATACAAAGCTGGGTCGATATTCCGAATATCTGCGCTATCGGCACGATAAGCGGTATGAGCATAAACGCCTTTGCCGAGCCCGACGGAATAAAGAAGTTCATCACGAGCACTATAAGATACACAAAAAGTATCACCGACCACTTGGGCATAGCCTCGGCAAGTCCGACTGCTCCGTGAAGTATGGTGTCGAGCACGTTCGCCTCCTCGAGCGTGTACTTTATCGAGGACGCCATAAGTATCATCGCCACCGCGGGCAGAATGCTTACAACTCCGTCAAGCGAGGTCTTTCCGAGGGCTGCGGGCCTCATTCCCGAAACCAGCACCGACACGATACCCGCAACAAGGAACATCACCGCAACTATTATCATCGTGTAATCCTGAAGAGATGGGATAAATCCCGAGCAGAGTATCGTCACGATACCAACTCCAAGTATTACCGCAAAGCAGATAAGCGCCTTGTCCATCTGAGGAGAGGGAGTGAATTTTTCAGCCTTGGTGTCAAGCTCCACAGGCCTTTCTATCTTCTTAGCGTAAAAATAGAGGAAGCCCAAAAGAAGAAAATATATACAAACAAAGGAAAGCGCTCTCATCCAAGCACCCGAGAACATCGGAAGTCCCGCAAGCTGCTGCGCCACTCCGACCGTAAAGGGATTGCAGACTCCCGCCGCAAAGCCACAGCCAACGGCAAGCAGGCTCATTCCTATGCCCACAAGGGCGTTCCAGCCGAGGTTTATCGCAAGAGCAACGACTATCGGAACGAGCGGCACACACTCCTCAAAAGACCCGACCAACGAGCCGAGCGCCATAAAGAAGAGCACGGTAAATGCCATAAGTCTGTAGCGCACGCCGCCAAAGCGGTGCGCTATCCTGTCGAGCATATATTTGATAAGTCCGCATCGCTCAAGGCTGTTGAAAACTCCGCCGATGACGAGCAGAAAAGCGATGACCGCTATCAGCGCTCCGCTTCCCGACGCGCCAAGCACGAGTATCGGCGAGAGAAGCCATTTCCAGAAGGGTATCCCACCCTCCCTGTAGGAAAATCCGCCGTCGGTATTGATGACGGTGTTGCCGCTTGCGTCCTCAATTCGCTCGTAAGTGCCGCCGGGGATAACGAGCGTTAGCACGTACGCGGCTATCATCAGCGCGAAGATAACTATTATGGCGGTTATAAAGGACTTGACGCCAATATTAAGTCCGCCCTTTTCATTATCCTTCATTTTGCACCTCCGTTATGATGTATCTGTAAAAGTCAACGGCAGGAGCGAGAGTATCGATCGAAACGTTTTCGTCTATACCGTGTACGCTGTCAAGCTGAGCGTCGTCTATAATAAAGGGGGTGAAGCGCAGACAGTTGTCGCTCACGCGGCTCATATAACGGCAGTCGCTCGCCCCCGTCATTACGTAGGGAGAGGTCCTGACCTGCGGGTATACCGCGCCCACCGCGCGCTCAACGAGCGCGAACGCCGCGCTCTTATGGTCGGACAGCCCCGACTGTATTCCCCTGTCAAGCACCACCGTTTCGATATCGAATTTCTCGGCAAGTGCGGCTATCTCGGCAATACTGTCCTCTGCCCCCTGATGGTGGGAATATCTCATATTTCCGATCACCCACGCCTCCTGCGGCAGAACGTTCGTTCCCTCAGAGCCCGATGCCATCGTAAATGCTACCGTGGTCTTGAGCATAGCACCCGCCGCTACCGACACCGAGGGGATAACTCGGCAGAGTATGGGTGAAAAGAGCTTTGGGTGACCCAAGATCGGCTTCAGCGCGCCGCTCATAGAGTCCGATATCGCGCGGAACATAGCGCATACCGTGGGAGATATCTCGGCGCGGAAAAGGTTGTTTTTCTCAACTGCCGCCATAAATTTTCCAAGTCTTACTAAGGGTGTGTCCTTCGGCGGGGTCGAGGCGTGACCGCCCGCAGACCTTGCGATAAATTTCAGGTCGGCGCTGCCCTTCTCGCCAACTCCTATCATGGCATAGTTTCCCTTCGCTCCGCCGATAGGCTCGTTTATTATCATTCCGCCCTCGTCGAGCACCATAAAAAAGCGAATTCCTCGCTCGACAAGCGCCGACGATATAGCGTCAGAGCCAGCGCCGCTTGTCTCCTCGTTACAGCTTGAAATGAAGTATACATCGCGCGTTGGTGTGAATCCTTCCGCGGCAAGCTCGTCAGCCGCCTGAAGCATCGCCCAAAGACCGCCCTTCGTATCGAGCGCTCCGCGCCCAAAAAGCTTGCCGTCGGCTATCTCACCCGAAAAGGGAGGGTAGCTCCACGCGCCCGACGCCTCGACCACGTCGTGGTGGTTCATAAGCATTATCGGCTGGAGCTGGGGGTTCGTTCCTTTCCATCTGAGCAGGATACTGCCGTCAAAATCCTCAAAGTCCGCTACCGAAAAGAGGCTCGGAAAGAGCTGTCTTAACAGCTCGTGAAAGCGGTAAAATTTAGTTTTATCCTGTTCTCCCTTAGCTGACACAGTTTCGCTCTGTATCATAAGAGATAAACGCTCGGCGTATTTTTCGGTTCTCTGGTCTGACATAAGCTTGCCCCTTTTCTGTATAGTTCGCGCGATATTTGTCGTATTATATAATTATACATCATTCAGAAAAAATAGTCAATAGCAAGACGCCAAGCTACGCGCTATGAATAATTGCCGCGTTTTCTTACAAAATAATATGTGACAATGCTTCCCCTTGACTTTTTAGGTAAAATATGTTAGCATAACGGAAAGGAATTATATATTCATGCAAAAATGGATAAACGAGCGCGAGGCTCGCGAGGAGATATTAAAAGAGGTAAAGGAATACTGCGAGCGGTTTCACATATCCCCCGACTTCAAGGAGGGCGACCGTATTCCATACGCCTCTCGCGTGTACGACAGCGAGGAAATGTGTAATCTTGTAGACAGCTCGCTCGAATTCTGGCTCACCTCGGGAAGGTATACAGAGAGCTTTGAGAGCGAATTCGCAAAATATCTCGGAGTGCGATACTGCGCCCTCGTAAACTCGGGCTCGTCAGCAAATCTCCTCGCCTTTATGGCGCTCACCTCTCCGCTTCTTGGAGAGAGGGCGATACTGCCGGGCGACGAGGTCATTACCGTGGCGGCGGGCTTTCCCACCACCGTCACCCCCGCGATACAGTACGGCGCTGTGCCCGTGTTCGTTGATATAACGATACCCCAGTACAACATCGACGTGTCTATGCTGGACGCGGCGCTGAGTGAGAAGACAAAGGCGGTAATGATAGCCCACACGCTCGGCAATCCCTTTGACCTTGCCGCTGTCAAAAGTTTTTGCGATAAGCACGGTCTTTGGCTGGTTGAGGATAACTGCGACGCGCTCGGCTCTGAGTACACCTTGGACGGCGAGAAGCGCAAGACCGGAACTGTGGGAGATATCGGAACGAGCAGCTTCTATCCCCCGCACCATATGACTATGGGTGAGGGCGGAGCGGTATATACCAACGACCCCACGCTCGCCGGAATTATCCGATCTATGCGAGATTGGGGCAGAGATTGCGTTTGTCCATCGGGTAAGGACAACCTGTGCCGCCACCGCTTTGACAAGCAGTACGGCGAGCTTCCCCTCGGATATGACCACAAATACGTTTACTCGCACTTTGGCTATAACCTGAAGGCGACCGATATGCAGGCGGCTGTCGGGTGCGCTCAGCTCAAAAAATTCCCATCCTTCGTGGATCGCCGCAGACACAACCACGCGCGTCTTCTCTCCGCGCTTGAGAGTGTTTCGGATAAGCTGATACTCCCCGAGGCGTGTCCGAACTCCGACCCTTCCTGGTTCGGATTTCTCATCACCTGCCGCGAGGGCGTTGACCGCGAAAAGCTGGTGCGATACCTTGAGGAGAGAGGCATTCAGACGAGAATGCTGTTTGCGGGTAACATCATAAAGCACCCCTGCTTTAACGAGATGCGAAGATCCGGCAAGGGCTACAGGGTGGTCGGCGACCTCAAGGTCACCGACAGAGTTATGAGCTCTACCTTCTGGGTGGGGGTATATCCCGGAATGACCGACAGAATGATAGACTATATGGCAAAGACAATAATAGATGCAACTACCACTTAATCGAGGGACGGACAGTCGAGGACGCCTGTCCCTACAAGAAGATATTTAACAGGAGCTTTTATGAGTAGATACGACCTCGCCGTTTTTGACCTTGACGGCACACTTATGAACACAAAGCCGGGAATATTCCCCGCGCTGAGATACACTATAGAGAAGATGGGACTGCGAATGCTTGACGACGATACGCTCAGCACCTTTCTCGGCCCGCCCGTTCAGGACTCCTTCGCCAAGCACTATTCGCTCGAGGGCGAGATATTACAGGAGATAGCAACCACCTTCAGAGATCGCTACAGTACTGTAACGCTCTTCGAGGCGGAAATATACGAGGGTGTCCCCGAGCTGCTCGACGAGCTGATAAAGAGAGGGATAAAGCCCGCGGTCGCTACCTATAAGCGAGAGGATTACGCGCTGAAGCTGCTCAGAAGGTTCGGGTTTGATAGCTACACCGACGTGATGTTCGGCGGAGATCACGAAAATATCCTCAAGAAAAAGGATATAATAAAAAAGTGTATCACCGCCGCAGGCGTGACCGACCTCCGCCGTGTGCTTATGATAGGCGACAGTACGGGAGATGCGCTCGGAGCGGAAGCGCTCGGGGTGGATTTTGTTGCCGTGACCTACGGCTACGGTTTCAAGTGCGCCGACGACCTGAAAAATATCAAGCACATCGGCATCGCCGATACCCCCTCGGATATAGTTAGATTTTTTGAATAGTAAGGGCAAGGGGGAACTTTTTATAAAAAGTTCCCCCTTGCTTATCCTGTCACAATTCTATCTTATTATACCTAACCCCCAAGGTGTCACACAGGTCGCACTCTCTGTTGTGACAGCTAAAGAGCACACATTGGTTTCCTTCGTCCACGAATTTTGAGATGACCTCAAGGACCGCCGAGGCTCTTTTATCGTCGAGCATCGAGAGGCTTTCGTCCATAAAGAAGGGCACTTCGGTCTTGAACACGTTCTTTATAAGCGCCAGACGGAGGGCGATATACACGGCATCGTAAGTTCCCGTGCTAAGCATTCCCACGGCTCTTTCCTTGCCCGAAAGCTCAACTCCCACCTCAAATTCTCCCGACAGGAATACGTCGGAATATTTTCCGCCGCTTATCCGGGCTATCAGCTCGCCCGCGCTCGCGCGGACGGCGGGGGCAAAGTTGTTTCTCATATCGGTATAGGCTTCCTCTACGGCGCGATACGCCCTGTCGAGCACGGCGTACTTCTCGCTACACTCGGAAAGCTCGGCTTCAAGCTTCTCTCTTTCCGCCCCGAGAGCTTCAAGCTCTTCGCGCAATCTCTCGGCGCGGTCTATCTTTATACCAAGAGCGCTCAGCTCCGCCTCTATCCTCTTCAGCTCGGCGCGCGCCGACTCGCACTCCGCCTCTGCTACTCCCTCGCTCACAAGCTCGCTTCTGTCGAGATCCGCGGGGACTGAGGCTATCAGCTCACGCTCGTCGTAAGCCCCAAGCAGCTTCTCGTCACGCTCGGCAAATCTCTCCTTGAGGAATACGCTTCTCTCAAGGTCGCCGTGCTGCTTGAGATAAGCAAGAATATCATTTATCAGCTCTTCAAGCGCGGCTTCGAGGTCGCCTCGCGGCTCTCTGCCATATTCGGAGAGCTTTTTTGTTGCCTCGGCAACGGCAAAATCAAGGCTCTGCTTTGCGTTAGCCTTTGCCCTGAGTACCGTTTCCTTTTCGCTGTCATATTCGCACTTACAAGCAAAGGAGTACTCAACTCTTTCCTTATAATCGTTCCGTCCAAGTCCGAGCGCCTTAAGCTCTCTTTGCGCCCGATTTTTGCGCTTCAGCGAGATAATGAATAAAACAAGCGCCGTTACCAGCAAAAGTCCCGCGCCGCCAATCGCGGCTATACGCGCGCCGAGCATCGGCAATATCCAATACGCAGGTATCGCCAACACGCCCACCGCGCCAAGCACCAAAGAGGTTACAGACAGCGCCCTCGCGCCCCTGTACGCCGAGGATATCCTTGCAATAAAGCTATCCTTCTCCTCTTTTACGGCTATAGCATCGGCAAGGGCGATAGCCTCGGTGTCGGCATTTGGCAGTTCAATATCGATATCAAGACTTGCGTTGTATTCTCTTTTCCTCTGCCCAAGCAGACGAAGTGTCTGCCTTATCACGGCAAGCTCCTCGGCATCGGGATTGAGGTTGCCAAGGGCATTTTCGCTCTCGAGTGCCGTCAGCTTTTCCCTCTCCGCGCGAAGATTTTCCTTAAGCTCGCGCAGCGCCGCGAAGCGGTCTATGAGCTTTACGGCAGACAGCGCTTTTCTCTTTTCATCTGCCATAACGCACCTTGCCTCTGCCGCACTTTTGGCTTCGGCAAGAGCCATAAATCTCTCGCTCTGTTCAGCGCCGAGACGAAGCTCGGCTTCAAGCTCTGCCGCGCGCATTTTTATTTCGGCAAGTCTTTCGGATATCTGCCCCAAAAGTCCACCCTCTCCGCGCTCGTGGCGGTATTGCTTTTTCGCCTCCCTGAGAAGTGAGAGGACTTTTTCTCCGTCAACGCTCTCGTCGGCGGTGAGAGAAAGATTTGAAAGTGTTGAGGAGACCTTCTCCCCATTTATATTTGCGGTTCTGGTCTGTCCGCACCACAGGCAGCTCTCAAAGGTTTCTTTAGACACACCGAAAAAGACCTCCCCCGGCTCTTCTCCGACAAACACCCTCTCGGAGCTTCCAAGGTCGGTTACAGTCGCCTCCGAGCTTGAGGTCCTTCTGATATTGGTGCGCTCGATGCGGTATCTCTTGCCCTCGTGCTCTATCTCCATACTTCCCTCGGCGCGCATCGACGACCAGCTCAGCGAGCGGTCCTTGTCATAGGCAGAGGGAGAATTTTTCGAGCTTCTTTTGTTAAGCCCGTAAAGGAGATAGGTGACGAAGAGCAATATAGTGCTCTTCCCCGACTCGTTATCTCCCCTTATTATCGTAAACGGCTCTGAGAGCTCCACGCGGAGATCTCGCAGAGCGCCGAATTCTGTTATATTTAACGAAAGTATCTTCACTTTAGCACCTCGTCATCTTATATCTCGTCTGTCTATGGCATACAGCGCGACCTTGAGCGCCTGCGCGGCTATTTTGCGAACCTTTGGGTCGGAACTTTCGAGCTCGGCTCTGAGCTTTTTATATACCGCGCCGCGAAGTGTGGGGTCGCGCTCAAGCTCCGCCACGTCAATGCGCGGAAATGTTTCGTCCTCTATCTCGACAAGCATAAGCTCCTTTGATATCCCCCCGCGCAAAAAGCTCTTGTCGGGGGTGAAGCTCATATCCACCTCTCCCGTCAACGTCAGCCTCAGGGCGGTATTCTCATCAAACCCCTCGGTACGGATATATTCTCTCACGCGTTCAAGCAAAGAGGTGTCATCGGATATACCGCTTATATCAAGCGTTCGGCAAAGATATCTGCGCTCGGCAAAAATTATCCTCTCGGCGCTCTTTACCCTGCCGTCTTCGATAATAACGCTCATCGCGCCGCCAAGCTCCTGCTCGTCAAAGGCTCTTCCCTCGGGACAGCCGCTATAGGCGATAACGCTATCCCCCTCGTAAATTATTCTGTCGAAATTATGAATGTGTCCAAGCGCCGCGTAGGCAAATCCGCACTCGGCAATATCCTTTCTCAAAAGGGGCGCGGAGCGCGAGAGGGGAGAGTCAAGCTCGGCGTGAGCGCAAAGAATGCCAACACCGTCGAGCGCGGGTCTTTGAAATCCCTCAAGCGGATCTTTTTCATAGGTATTGGAAGCAGTAAAGGCATACCCCGAGACCCAGAGCCCAAGCTCCTCAAGCTCGAATACCTGAATTTCTTCCGAACTGAAAACGTAGACGTTCTCGGGAAGCTTTTGCTTGAAATATATGGGTGTGCGAAGATACGGATCGTGATTTCCGGGCGAGATCACAACGGGACACTCAAGCGCGGAAAATGCTTTTATCACGCACTCCTCGGTTTCGGGAGAGGGATTTGTGGTATCAAAAAGGTCGCCGCTTATGAGCAAAAGATCAAAGGCGTTCTCCTTTACGTATCTCATCATCTTTTCAAATATTTCGCGCTGATGGCGTCTTGCCGCCACTCGCTCCGAATGCGTCATACGGCCAAACGGGCTGTCAAGATGTATATCGGCGGTATGAAATATCTTTATCATATCTGTCGCTCGCTTTCGTTTTCATTCTTCAAATACATTTTAACACATTTATCTGCGTTACGCAAGAAGGACTTTTTGCATAGACTGATAAAAAGCTCACAGAGCAAAAGAAAAGATTGGAGAATATTATGCTTTTTGAGATCCCCTATAACCGCGAGCGCGCCGTTGAATACGCAAGGCGCTGGGCGCTCACCCGCAACCCGCTCTTTCTCGATTTCACAGGCAGAGGCGGAGATTGCACGAGCTTCGTGTCACAATGCGTCTTTGCGGGGTGCGGCGTGATGAATTTTACCCCTACCTTCGGGTGGTATTACAGGTCGTCCGAGGACAGAGCGCCCGCGTGGGCGGGAGTGGACGAATTTTTTGATTTTATAACAGGCGCGCCGCAGTTCAGAGCGGCAAACGGCGGCACAGGGCCGCAGGGCATCGACGTGATGGACGGAAGAATAATAGAGATAGGCGACGTTATACAGCTTGCGAATGACAGCGGAGAATTTTATCATTCGCTGATAATAAGCGGATTTACCGACAACGACATTCTGGTGTGCGCCCACTCGGACGACGCGCTCGACCGCCCTATATCAACGTATAATTATGCCTCGCTCAGAGTTATCCACATAGAAAAAGCGGTGCTGAGCATCAACACCGACAAATATTTTGAAGACCTCATAAACGGCACAGCCATATCTTCTTTGTGAGAGAGGTAAGGGGGAACTTTTTATAAAAAGTTCCCCCTTGCTATCTTTCCCTTATCAATATATCGCTCTTTCGCCGCCTATGTATTTCGGACGTGTACGCGCACACAAGATCTGCGCCTCGCCGATCTTCGATATCGAAAGTCTTACAGGCACGGCAACGTCGCGCAGGTGCATACCTATAAGCGTTCCGCCGATATCCATTCCCGCGTGCGCCTTGATATGCTCAAGCGCCACAGGGTCTGCAAATCCGCCGTATGCCGAGGTAGCGAACGACCCGCCCGCCTTCGGCTGGGGCTTTACGGCAACTATCTCGTATCCATACCTCTCGGCGCACTCTCTTTCAACTATAAGCGCTCTGTTCAGATGCTCACAGCACTGCGCGGCAAGATATATGCCCTTCTCCTTGAGGATAGGATAAACCGTGTCAAACACAGCCTTCGCCGCCTCAAAGGTCGAGCCCTTGCCTATGGTATCTCCCATTATCTCGGAGGACGAGCAGCCTATAACGAATATATCTCCCGCCTTAAGTCCCGCCGCGTCAAGCAGCTCGGTTATTGCCGTATAAGCGGCTTTTTTTATTTCTTCATACATATCTGTTTTCTCCTGCCTATTCTTTCTTTTTTAAAGAAGCTCTCAGATGATATTTCGGTAGCATATACAAGGGGTGATAGGAAAGCTTTGAGATCCTCAGCCCCGCGTCTCCGCAGTCCTCTTCCCTATTTATATAAAGCGCGTTGTGGGCATACTTCTCGGCAAAGCACTTCACTATCTTGGGATATACTCCGTTATAGGCGGTATCCGCCTTTTCAGTGTGGATTATCAGCGTGTCGCCAACGATCTCGCCGATAGAAAATCCGACAACCTTGCCCTCGACCCTCAACACGCCCGTCAGTTGCCCGTAAGCTCCGAGATTGTCGAGCTGCTCCTCAAGGTGGGCGCGCTCATATACCGCGTCCTCGGATATCCCCTCGCCGATACTGTCAAAATACTCACCGATAAACGCCTTCACGTCCTCGATGTCGCTCTCTTTTATCTCGTCAAAGGACACATCGCTATAAAGCTTGTTGAACTTGTTTATGTGATTTCTCTGACCGCAATATCTCTTGCCCTTAAGCTCGGCGATATCGGCGGCGCAGTAAATATAATCGTCCCAGTCCCTTGAGTTCTCGGGCGCTGTCGCCTCATATCGCTCGGCTATATACTCGGCTTCCTTAAGTGTAAGACAGCTGAACAGAGCCGCCCCGCCCTCGCGCGATATCACCTTATCTATGAGCGCGGAATTAGTCCCGCAGTAATAGCTGACGGTGTCATCCATATTACCGAATCGCAGAGCTATCCCACCCTCGCCCACATAATAGGATATATCGTAATAATCGCGCCAGAAAACGAGATTTGCGGGGGATATGTCACATATCCTGCCGCAATATCCCTCAAGCTCACGCCTCAAAATCTCAAGGTCCTCAAGACCTATCCTCTTAAAATCCATAAATCGAAACGATCCTTCTTCTTATCTACAGTATACATTATAATTATTATATCCTGATTTGTCAACACAAAAAGCTCCTTATTGACAAAGATAGCGGGTGCGGTTATAATATATTTAAACTATGGAGGATATTATGGAAAGAATACAAAGCTTTTGCGTTGACCACGACTATATAACCGAGGGGATATACATCTCCCGTATCGACGGAGATATCACCACCTTTGATATGCGAACCAGAAAGCCCAACTGCGGCGACTATATGGATAATCTCACTATGCACTCGCTTGAGCATATGTTTGCCACCTATATAAGAAATTCCGAAATAGGAGATCGCGTGATATATTTCGGACCTATGGGTTGCAGAACGGGATTTTATCTGCTCACACGCGATATCTCGCCCGACACAGTACTTTGCGAGGTGCTTTCGGTGCTCGAAAAAATATCCGCCCACGAGGGGGAGATGTTCGGCGCTACGCGCAAGGAGTGCGGAAACTACCGCGAGCTCGATATAAACGCCGCGCGCAAAGAAGCGGCAAGATATCTTGCGGTGCTGAGCGGGAAGAAAAACGATTTTGTATATCCCGAGGGAGAGTGAGAAAATGATAGGAATAATAGGAGCTATGAAAATAGAGGTCGATTCTCTTAAAAGAGAGATGACCGAGGTGAGTACAGAAACTGTAAGCGGCATCGAGTTCGTGAGCGGAAAGCTTTACGGCAAGGACGCCGTTGTAGCGCAGTGCGGAATAGGCAAAGTGTTTGCCGCCCTCTGTGCCCAGACGATGATACTCAGATATAAGATAGACGCGCTGATAAACACGGGCGTTGGCGGAACGCTCTCGGACGAGCTTAGCATTGGCGATATCGCCGTATCCACCGCCTGCGTACAGCACGATATGGACACCTCGCCGCTCGGCGACCCCGTGGGTCTGATATCGGGAATAAACGTAATAGAGCTGCCCGCCGACAAGGCGCTTTGCGATAGCGTTTGCGCCGCGGCATCGGAGCTTGGCATAAACCACCGCAGAGGAATTATCGCCTCGGGCGATTGCTTCGTAAGTGGCGCGGAGAAAAAGGCGTTTATCAAGGACACGTTTGGAGCGATCGCGTGTGAGATGGAAGGCGCGGCAATAGCGCAGGTCTGCTATGTGAATAAAGTGCCGTTTGCGGTAGTGAGAGCGATATCCGACAGCGCCGACGGCTCTGCCGAAATGGATTACGGCGAGTTTTCAAAGCTCGCGGCAGAAAATTCCGCAAAGGTTATAAAGTTGATATGTAATCGATAAAGATAGTTAAGGGGGAACTTTTTATAAAAAGGTCGGTAGTCCCGACAGCCAAGCTTCGGGGGAGTCCGCCTTAATCGTTTATCCCGCCCCGAGATTCTTCGGTGCGCCTTTTCCTCGTTGTCATTCTCGAACGAAGTGAAGAATCTCGAGGAAAAGGCTTCCTCAAGAATGACGGCGGGGCGGGTATGACCCGCGGCAACAGATCGGGGTAGTTCACCTTAATGATTTATCCCCACCCGATGGTGAGGTTTTGCTTGTTATAGGCTCTCCCTATGGGAGAGCTCCCGCGATAGCGGGTGAGAGGGCATTTGAAAATATTCACCCTCTCCGTCACTCCTTCGTCGTGCCACCTCTCCCAGAGTGAGAGGCTTTGGGTAATATGACATTTGATTTTCTAATTTATAGCCTTCTCCTGTGGGAGAAGGGGGACCACGGAGTGGTGGATGAGGAGTTTTTTCTGCGGCAGCAAGGCACCGCCCTACGGTTTGTGGGTAGAATTTGATTTTCTATTTTATGTGTTGCTTGTTTGTTTGTATCTCGGGGCGTCGGGGACGCCGGTCCCTACAATGGTGCGGGAGGCTAATAGCCTCCCGAAAAATAAACAAATAAGCAAAACATAAATTAGAAAACCCAACGTCACCAAAAATTGCCCCTCGGCTAAACCGAGGGGCTTTAATTTGTTTTGTTTGTGTTGTACTATCTTACTTCTTCACCGCATACGGCGTGCTTCCACTGTTGTAGCTGAGAGCATTTCCTGTCCATACGTCATAGATGCCGTCGTAATCAGGGCCGTTTGAGGTGAACTTGATGGTCAGGGCGTGTACCTTTTCTGCTGTGAACATATACTTCACCGAAGCAAGCTCGTATCTGAGGAAGTTGCCCACCTCGTACGCATAGCCTTCTTCAATCTTTGTGGGCTCGCAGAAGTCGCTGACTACATCTGACCATTCGGTCCAAAGCACTACCGAAGCTTTCACTGTGTCGTAAAGCTCTATTTCAGCGCCCACCTTTCCGTGGTGCGAAACCTGTACCATATCCGATTCCAGATAGCTTCCGTAGGTGTTGCAAAGGTATCTGCTCTGGTATCTCAGTATATCGGCAAGGAGGAGCACCGTAGTGGTGTCGGCGGCATCGGCTGCCGACGTAGTAGCTCCCGCTGCCGCGCCTGTAGTTGCGATATGGAGTCTGGTCACCGTGCAGGTTTCGTTGGAATCGTGAATCGGAGCAGGGTTATCCACAAAGGTCATAAGCGTTTCTATCTCAAGGTTAGCGAAGTAGAATCTCTGACCTGCGAAGGATTTTATAAATTTAAAGCTTCCCGCACCGCCGTTATTTACAAACGTGTGCCAGTTGTCGATCTCTCCCGCAGAGCCCATCAGGGCAGCCTCTTGAGCGATTATTCCGCTGGAAGAAAGCTCACTCTTTTCGGGGAAAGAGCCTATAAGATATTCCATTCTGAAGCTGGAGCTCTTTCCGTAGTTCGAAAGGAAGTTTTTAGCTCCGTTGAAGTGGTCGTTGTGCGAGTGAGTGATGACCCACGCCGCAACGCGGATGGGATTGGATGCCGAGGGGGCAGAGCCGTAGGCTTCGGTGTGAAGCTTAGACAGAGAGTTCCATATCATTGTTTCCGAGCCGTTGTAACCCGAGTCGTAGATAACGAATCTTCCGTCCTCAAGTCTTATGATATAACACATACTGCGGCTGTGTCCTACCGTAGTGAACGCGGTGTCGGCAACCTTGGTGTAGGTGGGGTTGGGGGTCAGTATACTGCTGTCGGGAAGAGTTATCGAGTCTATCGGAGAGGAGATAACACGTATCGCCTTTACGTAATCCACGTACTCTTTTCCTTCGATCGCCTGCTTTTCGGCAGAGAAATAATTTTCCTTGTATTTGTAGCCGTCATAAACAACGTGAAGAACTATGCCCTTTTCCTCGTTGACGAGCGACTTAAATCCGCTGCCCTCGATCTCGTTTTCCCAAAGGACGGTGTATCCCGCAGCGGTGAGCTTCTGGCAGTATGCCTCAAACGCGTCAAGGCTCACTCCCTCGCCCGTATAAACGAACTGGAGCGAATCGTCGTTTGCGTTGGTGGATCTTGTAAGCTCAATGTTCTGTGCCTCATCGGGACGCGGGAAATCGGTCTCCCACGCATCTACCACAACGCCCTGAGCATAAAATTCGCTCGGCAGGTTCCATACGTATGCGCCGCCCACGCGTTTGCGGACATCCTTGAGCAGCTTTTCAAAGTCGGATATACAGGTCTGCATACCCTTGTTGTTCCAAGCCGCAAGGATCACCTTATCTCCCTTTATCGATATCGCGTACTCATTGGCGTCAAGCTTTTCGATTATCTGTTGATACTCGGCTCTGTTGACCTTGCCCAGCAGAAGCTCCTTGGTGGCAACGGGGTCTGCATCGGTGATCTTTGAGAAGCTTGTGCGAGACAGACCTGTACTGCTCGAGAAGGAGGAGATGAGGTTATCAACAGCTACGCACAGGTACTCGCGTCCGTCGCGGTATTCGGTTGCGTTGTTGGCGTCATTGTCAAGATCTGCACCAAACACAATGGTATAGTCAAATCCCGAGGCTGACATAAATTCGATCTGGTCTATCGACTTCACCTCGCTGGCGGGCAGAACGGTGTCATTCGAGCCGCTGCAAAGGTATTTTTCAATAAAATAGTTTACTCCGCAGATAGTCTGAACAGAGTTAGTTCCCACTATAGCTATCTTTCCGTCAGTGTAGGTTATTGCAAAGCCTTCGCCGTTGACAAGAGCCAGAGCCGTGGCAGATTCGGGGCGGTCAGTCTCACCTATAAGTATCTCCTTGGCGGTGGCGTTATCCTTATTCACCCTTGAGTCGCTGTTAACGGTCGCAGAGCTTCCTATGCCGTTTGCCAAGTTCTTTGCGCTATCTCCGAAGAGCTTGGCTCTGATACTTGCGTCATATATTATAGAATAGTTTGAAAGCTCACAAGCTATGACCTCGGTCTGCATCTCAAGTCCGCAGCCCTTGCACTTTTTAGCCCTTCTGCCTTCGGTATAGCGGGTGGCTTCAAGCACCACCTCCCACTCAGCCTTCGCCTCGTGAGCGCCCGTGGCGGGGATATCCTCTTCTTTTTCATCTCCGCATACCGAGCATATTAGCTTTTGCTTTCCCGCCTCAACACAGGGCAGCTTGATGACCTCGGGAGCTCCGTAGGTGTGTCCTGCTGCGCACGGGTCGGGCGCGGTAGTGTTTTGAGGCTCGGTCGTGCTTTGAGCAGTTGTTGTACTTTGAGGTTCTGTTGTTCCTTCCGCCACGGTGGTAGCCGCCGTAGTGCCGGGCTCTCCATTGCCGCCGTTATCAAAGCAAGCAACGAGAAAAGCAAGCGTAGACATCACCAACAAAAGGCAAAAAACAGTACGTATCATTTTTTTCATAGATTTATCTCCTTCCAAGAGAGCTGAATTGGGTTTCTTCCTAAATTATACCATAATTTATACCTTTTGTCAATCGTTTCTCTTGGCGAGGCGGGGGTCGGCAGTGCCGACAGCCAAGCTTCGGGGCAGTCCGCCTTAATCAATTATTCCCACTCGACGGTGAAGTTTTGTTTTATTATAGGCTCGCCCTTTCGGTAGCGAAGCGGCGCGAGCGTAATGAATGACACCACAGTGCGGTGTCATTCATTGCGCTCACGCCGCTTCGCTACCTCGACGCCCCGAGAAACAAACATTACAATTTAATTTCACCTCAACAGTGGGGCTTTGCTCTATTAAAGGCTCCCTTGTGTAAAGGGAGCTCCCGCGATAGCGGGTGAGGGATTGTTTGTTCTTTTAATATTATTTTACAATCCCTCCGTCACGGCGTTGCCGCGCCACCTCCCTTTACACAAGGGAGGCTTTTTGTAAGACAATCCGTCCGTAATTTTTATTCGTAGGGGTCGCGTCCGATTTTCTATTTTATTTCTTGCTTATTTATTCATTATCTTAAAATCCCTTTTGCCATCTCCTCCGCCTTTTCGGCATCGGGGGCTATCACCATCACCGTGTACTTCCCTTTGACGCAGACGGCCGAATTCCGAGCAATATCGGCATATTCCGTACCCCTCAACAAAACGCTGAGCGCGTCTGCTCTCCCGAGACAGAGCGCCGCTACGCTGTCGCTGTCCGACGATGAATAGCATTTGAATACGGCAACCTCATACGGCGCGCCCGCGGCGCACAGATATATCGAATATTCCTCAATCAATTCAAAAACATCCTTTGCGTTCGACCCATACATCACGCTCATCGTGTCGGAAGGAAGCTCTCGCAAGGACGTGCCCTCTTTGCCGCAGCAATACATCTGCCCCACGGGAAGCTTTAGCTCGTCGCACAGACGCAGGGCGATATCCTCGCAGCTTTTTTGCTCACTCAGGCAGGAGGATAACAGCAGAACGCAGAGCCCCAGCGCCAAAATTTTGTGAACTCTTTTCATTTTCTTCTCCCCTCTTTTTTATTTTAATGATATGTGGCAAACATCTCAAATAGGCTTACAAAAGGGATAAAGGGTAGGGAAATTTTCTTCCCTTATTGACAAGTCCTCTCTTTTTATGATACAATATCACCAATAGTTTTAATCTGTCACAGGAGGAGAGATCATGAAAAAAACAATACGAGCACTTCTTTGTTTTTTGTTGGTGATGTGCACCCTCGCTTTCCTTGCTTCCTGTCTTGAAAGCAACGACGGGCAAGAGCCGGGTACTGCCGAGACCACTACCGCAGCGGACGGTGCTGCCGAGCCTCAAGGCACGACCGAGCCTCAAAACACTACCGCGCCCGACCCGTGCGCAGCAGGACACACCTACGGAGCTCCCGAGGTCATCAAGCTGCCCTGTGTTGAGGTCGGAAAGCAAAAGATAAAATGCTCGGTATGCGGAGATGAAAAAGAAGAGGATATCCCCGCCACGGGCGCTCACGAGGCGAAGGCTGAGTGGGAGGTGGTGCTTGAAGCCACCCGCTATACCGAAGGCAGAAGGGCTAAAAAGTGCAAGGGCTGCGGACTTGAGATGCAGACCGAGGTCATAGCTTGTGAGCTTTCAAACTATTCTATAATATATGACGCAAGTATCAGAGCCAAGCTCTTCGGAGATAGCGCAAAGAACTTGGCAAACGGCATAGGAAGCTCTGCGACCGTTAACAGCGACTCAAGGGTGAATAAGGATAACGCCACCGCCAAGGAGATACTTATAGGTGAGACTGACCGCCCCGAATCTGCCACGGCTCTGGCTCTTGTCAACGGCGAAGGCTTTGCAATAACCTACACTGACGGAAAGATAGCTATAGTGGGAACTAACTCTGTTCAGACTATCTGCGGAGTAAACTATTTTATTGAAAAATACCTTTGCAGCGGCTCGAATGACACCGTTCTGCCCGCCAGCGAGGTGAAGTCGATAGACCAGATCGAATTTATGTCAAGCGTAAACTTCGGATACACCCTTGTGTTCGGAGCGGATCTTGACAACGACCCCGGAACTCCCTTTGGATACGGCGGCGGACGCGATTATATCTGCACCGCGGTTGATGATCTCATCTCCTCCTTCTCGAGCAACACGGGCATGAACCGCGATCGCTTCTCAAAGATCACCGATGCAGACCCCGTTGCCACCAAGGAGCTTATAATCGGTAAGGTCAACAGAGCCGAATATCAGGCGATCATCGAAAAGCTCGACGCAAATGAGTACGCGATATCGATAAAGGGAGATAAGGTAATACTTGCAGCTTGGAACAACAAGGCTATGCAGGTATGTATATCCGACTTTGAAAAGCTGCTCAAGGACGTTCGTGAGAGCTCGGGCGGAATCAAGGTTTGGAATCTGCCCGGCGAGTTCTACGCTAAGGGCGTAGCGGTAGACGCGTGGGAGACCGATTTCCCGCGTCCCGATGAGGCCGAGAACATTGAGCTTACAAGATCTATAAACGCCAACGACGACTCCCTTCAGTTCACGTATACGGGAGAAGGCGTTAGCCTTGAGGCGTTTAAAGCTTATTGCCAGAAGCTCACCGCTTCGGGCTACACCGTTGTTTGGGAAAATGAGATCGAGGGCAGCGGATTTAAGTCGCTTGTAAACAGCGAAAAAGGAATAGTCCTTCACGTTATCTATGATAACTATAAATATGAGAGCAACTACTTCGATCCCGTAAAGCAGGCTGAAGAGGGCGCAAACTACCTTGACTACGAAAAGGCAATACGCGTTACCTCTTCTCCCATCGACTCTATCACCCTTCCCGACAGCAGCATATTGACCCCAAATCCCACCTATACCAAGGTTGCGGATTCTACTGTGACCGCGATAGGTTATACACACGCTTACGTTGGTATGTGCTATATCATAAGGCTTGAGGACGGAAGATTTATAATCTACGACTCAGGAAACGGCGGCTGTGAGGGAATGATATGGAACGCGCTTGTAAATCTTCACACCGAAGCCTACGGCTCTGCTCCCTCGGCTTCAAACCCCATTCACGTTGCGGCTTGGATAATAACCCACTCGCATACAGACCATAAGTACGGAGCTAAGAATCTCCTTAAGAACTACGGAACAAGCAAGCTTTTCAAAATGGATTATCTTATAGGAACTTTCCCCGCAACAAGTGAGCTTTACTCTTCGGGCGGAGTTGCGCAGGATATTGCCGAGATGGGCTCTGCGGGAGAGATAGAGAGTTGGCAAGCTCTTGTAAGTAACGGCGGCGCGGGAAGCTTTAAGTTCATAAAGGCATTCACGGGTCAAAGACTCTATTTCGCTAACCTTGAGATAGAGATTCTGATGACATACGAGGATCACCCCTCGGTAATTCATAATTCAAATGAAACAAGTACCGTTACAAGACTTACTATAGAAACAACGAACGCGGCAAAGGGAGCTGCCACTACGGCGGCAAACACCGCCCGCACAACAACAGCTATCTTCCTTGGCGACGCGCTGAGATATCAGAGCAGATATCTGTGCAATATGTACGGCGATTACCTGCAGTCGGATATAGTACAGCTCGCACACCACGGAAACCTCGGCTGCGAGAGCGAGCTTTATGCTACGATACGACCCAGCGTGGTCCTTTGGCCCGAATGCTCGATCGACATTGAGGACTATTGTAACCCGAGCAATCACGACATAGGTTACCAATATGAGGTTGACCAGTTCGTGAGATACGAGCTTGACTCGGTCAAGTATATCTACGGCTCTTATGAGGGCTACGCAACCACCATCAGTCTTAGCACGAGCAACGCCGATTACGGCAGCTTCTACGATGCGTGGACGGGCGAGGCAAAGACCCATAACGGCACAACTTGGATAAAAGTAAGATAAATCAGAACACACAAACAGCCCCTCGGCAGAACCGAGGGGCTGTTTGTGTGGGTTTTACTTTATTATCGGCTCTCCCTTTGGGTAGCGAAGCGGCGCGAGCGTAATGAATGACACCACAGTGCGGTGTCAGAACGCAAGCGTGACCGAGCCGCAGCGAGACGCTGTCGCGTCAGCGACTGAGGGGGCTTTTGAAAACATTCACCCTCTCCGTCACTCCTTCGTCGTGCCACCTCTCCCGGAGGGAGAGGCTTGGGTAACATAACGTTGGTTTTCTTATTTTATATTTTGTGTGAAATGTAAAGACCGTGCTGTTGCAGGCATTAGCTTTTCTTTTTGTCTTTAGCCTTTTCCTTCGCTTCTTTTGCCTTTTCTTTTTCCTTTTTCTTTTTATCCTTTTCCTCTTCCTTCTGCTCTTCCTCGGTTATGGGTTCGGGATATTTTTCGTCTATCATCGCTCTCGCTATGCTCTTCAGATAGGCGCTGAGCGACACGATACCGTAAAGCGCGGTTAAAAAGTCCTCGTCGTGCTCAACGTCAAGCCCCTTTGCCGCTAACATCTGATCTATCATTTCGGGCGCGTATGCTCGCGCGTCGTCCTTTATGTCCATAAATCTTGCGTAAAGCGCGCTGAGTGAGCTTCCGTCAAAGCCCTCTATGGCGTAAGCGCCGTCAAGTATCCTCTTTATCTCCCCAATCGACAGGGTGTTCTTCATCGTGTAGACCGTCAGTATCTGCAAGATCTGCTCCTTAGAGTACTTCTTGCCCTTCACGGGAGCGATAACTCCGTCCTTCGAGTAGTTGTTTATCATTGTTTTGGTGAGCTGTCTGTCCTTAAAGCGCTCAGACCCCTCCTTCTGCTTCTCGGTCACCAGATTTATTATCTGGTCCACGTAAAGGTCTATTGCGGGTATCTCGTTGCCCTTAAGCTCGGCGTCGTTCACGGCATCGTTTATTATAATATCAAGCTCGGTTTTCTTCATGTCGTATCCCTCTTTTGTCACTTAGTATCGAATACTATGATACACCATTTTAGATGTCGTGTCAAGAGCCAAATAAATTACTGTTGCTTTAAAACAGGATATATGATATACTTATCTATATAAGATATCAGGGAGGCTTTTATGGAGCTTGGATTTTACGAAAGAGTGATAAGATCGTCAAACAGAAAGAGAGTTGCGGCGTATAAGATCTTGCTTTCGCTGCTGTATGCGCTTGTTGCTGCGGGATTTCTGCTTTGGGCGCTCTTGCGCGATATCTCGCCCGCTGTCATAGTTATCGCGCTTGCAGTCGTTGGTATCGCGGCGTTTGTAAGCCTTCGAAGAATAGACCCCGAATACGAATACTCGATAAATTCTTCCTATATAACCTTGGCAAAGATATACGGAAAAAGCCGCCGCAAGGAGCTGTTTGAAACCTCTGCCGAAAAGCTGCTTTTCGTTGCTCCACTGGGCGAGGAGAATATGAAAAAGGCGCTTGATTACCACCCAAAGGAGCAGTACGATGTTTATCTTTCGGCATCGGGAGTTCCGATATGGCTGGCGGTCTTTGAGGACACGGACGAGAAAAATATCCTTTTTGTTTTTGAAGCTGAGGACGAGGCGATAAAGCTGCTTCGTATGCTCAATCCCTCTGTGATAAGATACAGATAAAAGAGATGGGGCTGCTTCATTAAGATGCAGAAGTCGTGATTTGGTTCTCGTCGGCGTACGAGGGTACGCCAGAGAGCCAAAGCGCGGCTAAAAAACACACATTAAATAAAATTGAAATTCGTAAGAATTTCTACATTAAAACCGCTCTTACTATCAATTTATGAAAGTAAAAGCGGTTTCTTTTTTATTTTTCTGTGTGTTTTTGTTCTGCGCTGAATGAATCAGCCCCATTATTGTTACTAATTTTTGCTCTTATCGATTATGGTATTCTTGTTAAAGACTATCTTATTGCCTGTAAACGCATCGTAAACGGCATAGTCGGGGCCGTTTGAGGTAAGCTTAAGAGTTACGCAATATCTTGTGTCCGAAGAGAAGATATACTTAACAGAATCAAGCTCGTGGCAGACGAAAACGTTTACCTTGATATGCGCGGCCTCGTCAACCTTATCGGGGTCCTTCCACTGGCCAACGATAGCGTTTGCGTGAGGCCAGAGAACTACGGTGGGACGAGCAGCAGCGTAGAGCTCTATCTCGCAGCCTATGTTACCGTGGTGAGCGAGCTGAACTATGTCAGACTGCATGTAGCTTCCGTACATAGCGCACATATAGCGGCTCTGACCGGGGTTAGCGTCAGCGAGAATGAGAGCTGTAGTCTTGTATCCCTCGGCAGCTCCCGATACGGTAGCTCCCTTGGTTGCGCTCGTGCTGTTTATAGTGAGTCTGGTGATCGTACAGCTATCGTTAGAATGGTAGAAGCTTGCGGGGTGATCCTCATAGGTCATAAGAACCTCGATCTCAAGGTTAGCAAAGTAGAGCCTTTGACCCGAAAATGCCTCGATAAACTTGAACGTTCCCGCTCCGCCGTTGTTGACCTTAGCCTGAAGCGCCTCGATCTGTCCCTCCTTGCCGAGCGTTGCAATATCCTCGGTTCTGCTTCCCGTAGCGTACAGGGTGTTCTGTGCGGGGAAGCTTCCTATAAGATAATCCATTCTGAATGCGGCGTCCTTTCCGTACTCAGTGAGGAATTTACTGAACGCGGCGAAGTGGTCTGTGTGAGAGTGAGTTATTATCCAAGCCGAAACACGGATGGGATTCGAAGCCGAGGGAGCAGAGCCGTAAGCCTGTGTATGGAGCTCTATAAGAATACTCCATATCTTTGAGTAAGCGCCCGAGTTGCCGCCGTCATAAACTATAAAGCTTCCGTCCTCAAGTCTTATGATGTAGCACATACCAACGAGATTCGCCTCAAGTCCGACCGAGGACATGGTAGAATCCGCAACCTTGACGTAATTGGTGTCCTTGTTTATCAAAGAGCCCGAGGGGGTCACTATCGAATCTATGGGCGAGGAGGTCACTCTGATACTCTTTTCGTATTCAACGTAGAGCTTTCCTGTTTCTGCCTTTTTCTCCTCTGAGAAGTAGTCAGCGGCATACTTGTAATCGTTATACGCCACGTTGAGAACCGTGCCCTTTGCCTCGTTTACGTAAAGGCGGAAGATGCTGTTCTCTATTGTGTTTGTGGTTACCATCGTGTATCCCGCAGCGGTGAGCTTCTGGCAGTACGCCTCAAATGCTGTTGCATTTACTCCGCTTCCCGTGTAGAGGAACTGCAAGGAACCGTTATTAGCGTCGATAGATCTTGTGAAGTCTATATTCTGTGCCTCGTCGGGACGCGGGAAGTCAACTATCCAGTCGTTGCTTACAACGCCCTTTGCATAGAAGCCGTCGGGAATATTCCAATATTTCGCTCCGCCCGAGGTAGTCTTTATGTCCTTGAGGAGCTTTTCAAATTCAGCCACGCAGGTCTCCATGCCCTTGGTGTTCCAAGCCGCAAGCATTACCTTGCCGTCCTTGACCATTATTCCGTATTCGTTAGCGTCAAGAGTTCTGAGGAATGTCATAAACTCAAGTCTGTCAACCTCTCCGATAAGTATCTCCTTATCGGCAACGCTGTTTGCATCGGACTTCTTGGTGAAGACAGAAACGTTAAGTCCTGACTGGGTAGCAAAGCCGTTCGCAAGGTTGTCGGCAGCGATACAGTTATAGTCGCGTGCATCTTTTGACGAGTCGGAACCTTTATCGTTGTCGAGTTTATCGCTGAAGACGAGAGTATGGCCGAACGAGTTGCTTGAAAGCACCTCCTCTGCCGTGGTGCTTCCAACTACAGAGGTGGGAAGTGTTGCAGACGCGCCGGAGAGATAATTGTTAATGAAATAGTTCACTCCGTATATAGTCTCTGCCGGTGTAGTTCCGACTATCGCGATCTTGTTTCCGCTCACGGTTATAGCAAATCCGTTGCCGTTTACAAGAGCCAGAGCCGCAGCCGACTCGGGGCGGTCTGTCTCACCGATAAGTATTTCTGTAGATACCGCGTTTTCCACAGGGGTGTTACGAATCGTAGTTACCGTTACGCCCGAGGAAATGAGGTTTGCAAGATCATTTACCGTTGCGGAAAAGAGCTTGGTTTTTACAGCACCGTCATAAACCGCGGTGTGTGAAGCAAGATTAACGGTTGTGGTGGTCGATCCCGCATTGACGGTTACTTCCTTGCCCAAAGCTGTCACCGACTTGGTTGCCATTTCAAGTCCGCAACCGGTACATCTCTGAGCTCTTCTTCCCTCAGCGGTTGCGGTTGCAACGAGAACGGTCTCCCATCTCTCGCCCTTTACGTGGTTGCCTGTTGCAGCTATGGTCTGCTCTTCAAGCTGAGCATCGCAGACAGAACACTTCTTAACCTGTTTTCCGTCCTGAGCGCAGGTTGCCGCGAGAACTACCTCCCAATCGCTCTTGGGTGTATGAACACCGGTTGCAGCTATGTCTTCTTCCTTTTGGTCGCCGCATACCGAGCATTTAAGCTTCTGCTTTCCCGCCTCAACGCAGGTCGCCTGCTTGATGACCTCGGACACCTCATAGGTGTGTCCCGCATCGCAGTTGGGAGCGGACTGTGTGGTTGCCTCTGTAGTGGTATCCGGCTCATCGGGCGTCTTGTCACAAGCCACAGCAAGGACGACTACCAAGAGCAAAGACAGAACACAGAGAAGAATTCTCATAGATTTTTTCATAAAAGAACCCCTTTCATTTAATTCATTTCGATTTGGAGATATTTTACCATAAACACCCCCGATTGTCAAGAGAATTCAGTATTTTTTAACATTCCGTCGGCAGTGCCGGTCGGGAGTCCCGACAGCCAGCGGGGAGCCCCCGCGGGCAAGCGGGTATGACCCGCGGCAATAGCTCGGAGAAGTTCACCTTAATTGATCAACCCCACCCGATGGTGGGGGTGGGTAAAACCTGCGGTAACACTTCGGGGTAATTCACCTTAGTCATTTATCCCGCTCCAATGGTGAAGTTTTACCTATCATAGGCTCCCTTGTGTAAAGGGAGCTCCCGCGATAGCGGGTGAGGGATTGTTTTTGTTTTAAAATTCTATTTACAATCCCTCCGTCACGGCGTTGCCGTGCCACCTCCCTTTACACAAGGGAGGCTTTATTTTTGTTCGCCTTAATTGTTTAACCCCACCCCGATGGTGGGGTTTTAGTTATTTTGCGGACGACCGATGGTCGCCCCTACATTTCGGCGGGAGCAAGCCCACGCCCTACCGCGGGTTTTACCCGCCGATGGTAGAGTTTTGCTTTATATAAGCCTTCTCCAGTGGGAGAAGGTGGCACGACGAAGGAGTGACGGATGAGGTGTTTTAAAAACACAAACTAACTCCTCATCCACCGCTAACGCGGTCCCCCTTCTCCCACAGGAGAAGGCTTTTAGAAAAATAGTGTAAAAAGGTTTGGAGAGGGTCAAGGGAGAACCTTTCCTTAAAAGGTTCTCCCTTGTTTATAAAACTAACTATTGAATTAATATCCAACCTTTTCCCAGCACTCAAACGGAGCTGCGAGCTCTTCGCTGATGTAGACCTGAGTCTTCTTTGTCTGAAGCATAGAGCTGGGGAGGTAGGGTGTGATAGGTCCGTGTGTGCAAAGACGAGAGGTCATTCTCTGCCAAGAGGAGAATGTACCGCAGGTTGCGAGTGCGTGAACCTCTATTCTCTCCTTAGCGCGCATTACGTCGAGAGGACCAATGGTTGCTGCGCAGGGAGGAACGTTTGCTATGTCACCCGACTGACCGAACGTACCGTTAAGGGAGTTCTGCATAATGGTCATGGGGTGGAGCTTAACGATCTGAGCGGGCTGGTTGAGCCACTCCTCGATGTCACCGCTTCCGATGAACTCGGGAATAGGATCAACGAATGCCATGTGGCCTGCCCATCCGGGAGATGTGGACGCGATATCAGCGCCTGTTCCCTCGGTTATATCGTCGATGATCTTGGAGTAATCCTTGATGTTTGCGTTTGTGGGGAAGTGAACGTTCTCCATAGGCATACGGAGCTTCTCGTCGATCTGGTTGTAGAGGTACTTGATCATAGAATGAGCAAAGCCTGCCTCGTAGGTGATAGGAGCGATGTTACCGTCCTGGTCAGCCCACTCGTCCTCTGCTACGATATGTACCTTAGAGCAGTCTACCTTGAAGTAGTTGATGAGCTGAGCGAGAGGAATGTAGGTATCGGGCTCGGGGTTACCGAGGATCATTGTGAAGCTTCTTCCCGCTTCGCTTGCTTCCTTAAGACGTGTGAAAAGTGTGGAGATGAGAACGGGGTGGGGGTTCATCATAACCTTTACCTCGAACTCGGGGTGCCACCAAGCTTCTCTCTTCTCAAGATCCTTGCCGCTGAGGCTACGAACGTATTCACATACCTTTTTGTCCTTGAAGGGAACAAAATCATGAGGCTGGAAATCAAATTTCGTTGCGGGATCAGTGATAAATTTGTTCATTGTTTTTTCTCCTTATCTTAAATTTTTTAATTTTCTATATTCAAATCTTATTTGATTTGATTTCCTTTTAAGAATACGTGCTTGACGTCGAAGAGCGCGTCGGTCACGATAAGGTTGGCGACCTTTCCGATCCCGATCTCTCCTCTGTCCTCAAGACCAAGCATTTTCGCGGGGTTTATCGAGGCGTACTTGAATATCTGGCAAAGCGAGCTGCCCGTGTGGTAGATCATATTGCGGCACGCGCCCGAGAGCAGCATCTTAGAGCCCGCGATCTCTCCCGAGTTGTCAAATCCGATGTCGGTCGCCTCCTCGTATCCGGGGGGCACGGGTCCGTCACTCACATAAGCGTCCGAGATAAGGATTATCTTATCCTCTCCCTTTATCTTTTTAACAAGACGGAGCATATACGGGTCAACGTGGATACCCACTCTGTCGCATATAAGCTCGGCGTATATCTCGTCGTTATACCAAACCGCCTCGTCAACGCAGACACCGCGGCACTCGGGATACTTATTCAGCGTTCCCGTTGCGTTTGTGTGGTGTGTTGCGAGCTTCAGTCCGTAGGGCTTGAGTCTTTGGACCTGATAAGGATCAGCCTCGCTGTGCGCAACCGAGAAGACAGCCTTCGGGTTTACAAGCCTTGCATCCTTCATAAACATTTCTATATTTTCTCTTTCGGGAGCAACGCCCCAAACGTAGACCTTGTCGCCGATAGCGTCAAGCAGAGCGCTGTAGTCCTCGCGGCGTATATCTCCCTTCCAGGGGTTGTTCTCTCTGTCACAGCCGAACTTGGGGTTCATATAAGGAGCTTCCATATAAAAACCGAGAATGTTGGGAGCTTCTCCGCTGTCCTTAGCCGCCTGTATAACTCCCGCCGCCTCGATGAGCTGGTCGGAGTTCATAGCGAAATAGAGGGTGGGGAGAACGTCTGTAACTCCGCTCTCGAGCAGAGCTTTAGCCGCGCCCACGGGGTTCTCAAAGAAGAACTGATTGTTTCCCGCGTGAGTATGTATATCTATAAGACCGGGGCCTGTGAAAAGTCCGCCCGCGTCGATACACTCAGCCGCGCCTACCTTTATATTTTTACCGAAATCAACTATCCTGTCGCCGTCCATAACGATAGCGCCGTTCGGTATCATATGGTCAGCCATTACGATATTTGTATTGATTATTGCTTTCATATCATTATCTCCGTAAGATTTTTAATGAAAAAGGCTCACGCCCAACACAGTTAAACACATTATACCATATTTTAGTGAAATAGTCAAACACTATTTTAAATTATTTTACCCCATTTTCCTACCGCGCGCGGCAAATTCCGACGGAGTATATCCCGAAAGGGTCTTGAAGACCTTGCAGAAGTAAGAGGAATTCGCAAATCCCACCTTCGCCGCTATCTCGTCCACCGAGAGCTCGGAGTTGACCAGCAGCTCCTTAGCCTTGTCCACTCTGTACTGCTGTATATACTTCGTGGGCGGTGTGTTGAAGACCGCAAGGAAAATGTTTCTGTAGTAGGTCTCTCCAATCCCCGACATACGCGCGAGCTGGGGGGTATAGAGGTCGGGATCGCTGTAATTGGTTTCGATATATTTTACCGAGCGGTGTATCAGCCCATACTTGCCCGCAAGCGTGGAGTTGAACGAGCTTTCCTCGGATATGCGCGTGATGATGCCGTATATCTCGGAAAGGCACTTGGAGTAATAAGCGGGGCCCTTGAGCGACCAGAAGTGAGCAAGGTTCAGCGCCTTTTTTGCTATCTCCTTGTTCTCGGGGAGATAGAATGAGTGGGGCGCGATATTATCGCAAAGTCCCTCGGCATCAAACTCTATAACGGTACATATTCCGTATCTCTCAATGTCAAGCTCGTATTCGGTGTTTGCGGGAAGGAAAAGTATATTCTCCGCGTCTGCCGTGTACTCCTTACCGCCGACGGTGTATACCGACACGCCCGACTGTCTTATAACAAGCGCGGAGCTGTTTGTCTTTGACTTAGCGGAGGTATGCTTTTTGAGCTTGAGCGAGTATACGTCGCGCAGCTTTGATATAACGATGGAGGAAATATCGAATTTTTTCATTTTTACTCCTTGCTTAATATGCTGTAAATTACAAGCAAAAGTGTGTGTTTTACTGTTATGATTTTAACATACCGCCCACAAAAAGTCAACAGGGATAGAAATATAATCAAAAAAACAAGACGGCTTTTGGGGTTGGAAAGTGGTGAAAATTTATAGAATAGGAAAACAGAGTGAGGCAAAAACTAATATAAAAATAATTTTCGGGGGTACGGATATGAATATAGACAAGGAGCAATATAAAAAATACGCCAAGGCGCACGCGCCAAAATCACCTTTGCTGAAGGACTGCATAAAGGCGTTTTTGTTCGGCGGTGCTATCTGCGCCTTCGCGCAAGGGCTTATGGATATCTACGGCAAGGTGTGTAAAATGGACGAGGAGAGCGCGGGAACGCTCGTGTCGGTAACACTGATATTTATCGCGGTCGCGCTGACCGCCGTGGGGGTATTCGATAAGATAGCCAAGCACGCGGGAGCGGGAACGCTCGTGCCGATCACGGGATTTGCCAATTCTGTGGTGTCGCCTGCGATCGACAGCCGCGCCGAGGGCTTTGTGCTCGGCGTTGGCGCGAAGATATTTACCGTGGCAGGCCCCGTCCTGCTCTACGGAACACTCGCAGGCGCAATATACGGCTTTATCTATTGGTTGTTTTAGGGATGTGCGACAAGGGGACACCTTTTGAGAAAAGGTGTCCCCTTAAACCCCTTCCAAACCTTTTCAAAGCATTTTTAGTTATAGAGGGTTTGTATTGCTAAATGGTGCGGGGCGTCGAGGACGTCGCCCCGAGATACAAACATTACAACCTAAACCTCATCACTATAGCCAAAAACAGTTTGAAAGTTTTTGAGGGGGTCAAAGGGGGAACTTTTTATAAAAAGTTCCCCCTTGGTATCTATCTATTCTATTAATCCTCAAATTCCATCTTCATCTGAGAAGGCTGTTTTTTCTTATGCTTCTCAAGGAGCTTCTGGATTCTCTTAACAGGATTGAGAAGTCCGCTTATAGTTTCGTCGTGGTTGAGCGTGTCTATTATATAAGCCACGTACTTGCACATATTTACCTCAACGTACCACTCCTTCTCGTTCAGACCGGGACGGCGGTATACGAGGTTCGATGTGAATATCTTATCGAATATACCATCAGCATATGCTTTGTCGAACTTATCAAATCCGTCTGTAAACAGACCGAAGGTCGTGAATGCGAATATTCTCTTCGCGCCCTTCTGCTTGAGCTGTACGGCAACGTCGATAAGCGACTCTCCCGAGGAGATCATATCGTCAACTATGATAACGTCCATACCCGTAAGATCTCTTCCGAGGTACTCGTGAGCCTCGATGGGGTTTCTGCCGTTCACAACTACCGAGTAGTTACGGCGCTTGTAGAACATACCTATATCTACACCAAGCACTGAGGAGAAGTACATACAACGAGCCATAGCTCCCTCGTCGGGGGATATTATCATAAGATTTTCCTTGTCCAGCGATATGTCGGGCACGGCTCTTACGAGCGCCTTTATCATCTGGTAGGTAGGTCTTACGTCGTCAAAGCCCGCAAGCGGGATCGCGTTCTGCACGCGCGCGTCGTGCGCGTCAAAGGTGATTATGTTGGTAACTCCGATACTGACGAGCTCCTGAAGCATTATAGCGCAGTCGAGAGACTCTCTGCCCGTTCTCTTATGCTGTCTTCCCTCGTAGAGCATAGGCATTATAACCGACACTCTTCTTGCCTTTCCTGCGTTAGCGGCGATTATACGCTTAAGGTCAGCGTAGTGATCGTCGGGGCTCATAGGAACTTCCTGACCGTACATCTTGTATGTAACTCCGTGATTGAACATATCACAGATGATGTAGAGGTCGTGACCTCTGAGCGACTCGTGAAGGAGCGCCTTTGCCTCTCCCGTTCCGAATCTGGGGCAATCTACGTCAACGAGGAATGTTCCCTCTCCGCTGTGGCGGCGCCACTCCTTGAGATAGTGGTCAACCTGAGCGGCGAAATCCTCGCAGCCCCTCATTCCTATTACGCTAAGCTCACCGAAGTTTCTTTCCTTCATAATGATCCTCCATGCTTGATTTCTTTAATATGAGTAATTATAACACAAACCGATATTATTTTTCAATAACTTTTAAAAATTTTTATGATTTAAGAACAAAATATAAAACTTTGTGTATTTTCGCGTCTTATATTGTCGATTTTGATTAGATCACTTGAGCGTGACGATAGTAACTCCGCCATCTCCCTCGCCGTATTTGCCTATACGGAAGCTCGCAACGCGGCTGTCGTGCTTCAGATACGACCAAAGCGCGTTCTTCAGCGCCCCCGTACCCTTGCCGTGAATAAGGCGGACTGTGGAAAATCCGGAGAGCTGCGCCTCGTCGAAATATTTGTCAACGGCTCCCCACGCCTCATCTCCCGTCTTTCCACGCAGATCTATCTCATCTCTGAAATCTCGGCTGACCGTCATTCTGTAGGAATTCTTCTTGGTCTGCGCGGTGGTGGTCGTAGCCTCGTCGGGGATAAGCTCAAGGTCGGTTATCGAAACCTTAGTCTTTATTATTCCCGCCTGTACCTCGACCTTGTTCGCTCCCTCAGGAGCGTCAAGCACTACCGCCTTTCTGCCAAGCGACACGATAAGTACCTCGTCGCCGCGACGGAGCGCCCTCGGAAGCACGTATTTTTCATCTCTCTTGCGCTCGGTGACGGGGTTATACTTACCCTCATTCGCTCGCAGATGCTCACGCAGCTCCTTGCGGGCGCGTTCAAGCTCTTCTCCGAGCTTTTCCGACTCCCTCTCGCGGCGGAGCTTGTCCATCTGCGCCATAATAAACTCGCTTGAAGCCTTCGCGCTCTCGACCATATTCTGCGAGCGGCTTCTCGCGTTTTCAAGCGTCTTTTCGGCAGAGGACAGCCTTTCGTTTATCTGTCTTTCAGCCTCGGCGCGAAAACTCTCGTATTCCTCGCGGCTCGCTCTCGCCCGCTCAAGCTCCCTCTCCATCTCGCTTCTCGCCGCCTCGAGCTCGCCTATCACGTTCTCAAAATGCTTGTTCTCCTCGCTCACGTACGAGCTTGCCCTCGATATTATATATTCGGGAAGCCCCAGCTTTTGCGATATCGCAAAGGCGTTCGACTTTCCGGGCGTTCCTATAAGAAGCTTGTAGGTGGGTCTGAGCGTCTCAACGTCAAACTCGCAGGAAGCGTTCTGCACTCCCTCGGTGTCGAGCGCGTAAGCTTTGAGCTCTGTATAGTGAGTGGTCGCCGCGCAGAGCGCGCCCGCCTCTCTCATATTCTCTATCACCGCAACTGCAAGTGCCGCGCCCTCAACGGGGTCCGTTCCCGCGCCAAGCTCGTCAAATAGAACCAGCGAGCGCTCGTTTCTTTCCTTTACTATAGAAACTATATTCACCATATGTGACGAGAAGGTAGAGAGCGACTGCTCTATGCTCTGCTCATCACCAAGGTCAACGAGTACGCGCTCGAAAATACAAAGGCGCGAGCCCTCGTCGGCAGGGATATGAAGCCCCGCCTGAGCCATAAGCGCGAAAAGTCCGAGCGTTTTGAGCGTGACCGTCTTACCGCCCGTATTAGGGCCTGTGATTATAAGCGTATCGTATTCACCGCCGAGCGCCACGTTTATCGGCACAACGGAGTTCTTGTCTATAAGGGGGTGTCTTGCGCGGCGAAGAGAAATGACCCTCTCCTCGCATATCTCGGGCTCTCGCGCGTCCATCTTTCTGGAGAGCTCAGCCCTCGCAAAAATAAACGCAAGCTCGGTTATGTTGGCGTAATTGAGAAGCAATATCTCGGATATTCCGCTGATATCCGCCGAAAGCTCACCAAGCACCTTTTCTATCTCGTATGCTTCCTTTGCCTCAAGCATTCTCAGCTCGTTGTTCGCCTCGACCACCGCCATCGGCTCAACGAAAACGGTAGCGCCAGAGGACGAGGTGTCGTGTATAAGTCCCTTGACCTCGTTGCGGCACTCGGCGCGCACGGGAACAACGTAACGTCCGTTACGCATAGTGACTATATTTTCCTGAAGATACTTGGCGTTAGAGCCGCTGAGATACCCCTTGAGAGTTTCCTTTATCTTATTGTTAGCTCCCCTTATCTTTCGCCTGATGTCACCGAGCGCCGAGCTTGCCTCGTCGGCTATCATATCCTCGGATATTATCGAGCGGCTTATCCTGTCCTCTATGTGCTTATTGGGCATAAGTCGCCCGAAAATCTCGTCAAGCACGGTGTCGAATGTTCTGTTTGAGCGGATATAATCGCAGAGTGAGCGTGAGGTGCGAAGCACCGCCGCCGCGTCGAGAAGCTCGCGGGGGGTAAGAGTTGCGCCCTTGCCCGCCCTGTCACAGATAGCGCTCATATCCTTGACCGAGCCGAAAGAGGGCATACCCTTGGCATCGGCAAGTCTGCGCGCGTCGGTGGTTCTCTTTTGTTCACGCAAAACGAGCTCGACCCTCTGATGCGGCTCAAGCGCGAGGGAAAGCTCCTTTGCTCCCTCGGTCGCCGCGACAGACGCGAGCATATTTTTTATTTTATCAAATTCGAGTGTTGTGAGTGTTTTTTGTGTTATGCTCATTGTTTGTATTCCTTTGGTAAGGTTTTCCTTGTTATAGCCTTCCTCCGGGAGGAAGGGGGACCACGGAGTGGTGGATGAGGAGTAGGTTTTTCTCGGGAGGAGCAAGCCACTCCCCTACCATTTTGGTCACATCTGTTTTTCTATTTTATGTTATGCCTATTTGTTTATTATACGGGGCGACGTCTTCGACGCCCCGAGAAATAATCATTACAATTCAATCTCATCGCAACGGTGAGGTTTTATTATAGGCTCCCTTGTGTAAAGGGAGCTCCCGCAATAGCGGGTGAGGGATTGTTTTTGATTTGTTTTTTTACAATCCCTCCGTCACGCTTCGCGCGCCACCTCCCTTTACACAAGGGAGGCTTTTTTAATAATACGATCCGACGGGAATCCTCCGCGTCATACTTTGATCACTTCACCTTTTTATAAAACTCCAATGTGTCGAACCCCCGCTCAAGATGGTTCTGCAAATATATCTCGCCAAGCCGCGAGAGGTCGGCGATATCCCGCTCCTCCTTAAGCTCAAAGGCAAGCATACGCGACGGCTGCGCCGTCATAATGTATCCGAGCGCCGCGACGAGCGCCTCGCTCATCGGGAAAAGGATATTCCTCGCCATATACGCGTCGGTCTCGGGCAGCTCGGTCTGTCCCTTGGCGCTCTCGCCAAGACACTTGGAACATATCACAGAGCCGTTCATAACGTCAAGATACATAGTTTCCGCCCTTGTCGCTCCGCACTTCCCGCAAGAGGACAAGTCGGGGGTAAATCCCGACGAAAAGGCGGCGTACAGCTCGTAAGCTCCCTTTATCATATCATACGGCTTTATCTTGTTTTCTATCGCGTAAAGGGTGTTCATCGTCACACGCAAAAGCTCGTCTGCGTTTACTCCTTCTCCGCTTATCTCGGCGGCGATATCCACAACGTACGCCGCCAGCGCCAGCGCCTCAAGCTCTGTCCCCGCGGGACAAAATCTCCTATTCACCGAGCCGCCCGCAAGCCACCTCATACCGTTTTTTTCATAGCATTCAAAGTTTGCGTAGGTATAAAGACTGCACAGCGCGAGATTTTTGCTTTTCATGCTCCGCGCGCCCTTAGCACTTATCAATATCCTTCCGTGCTCCGCCGTGAGGACGGTGAGGAGCTTATCGCTCTCTCCCGAAGCCGCCTCGCGCAGAACAAGACCGTCAACAGTTGTCCGCACCTCTAAAACCGAGCCCTATCAGTAAGGGCTCACTCCTTGTCAGAATATCCGAAATTGCTAACCATTCCAACGCTGTCGCGCCAATTTTCCTTTACCTTTACCCAAAGATTGAGGTAGACCTTCGTGCCGAAGAGCTTTTCAAGGTCGGCTCTCGCGTAGCTTCCGATAAGCTTGAGCGACGCACCCTGCTTACCCACGATTATTCCCTTGTGCGATGCCTTCTCGCAAAAGATCTCGGCGCGAATGCTGATAAGCTTTTTCTCGTCCTTGAATTCTTCAATCACCACCGCAGTTCCGTGCGGCACTTCTTTGTTGAGGGTTCTGAGTATCTTTTCTCTGATTATCTCAGCCGCAAGCTGTCTTTCGGGCTGGTCGGTCACCATATCCTCAGGGAAGAACCACTCGCTCTCGCCAAGGAACTTGTCGCACTCATCAAGCAGCTCAGAAACGTTCTTTCCGCTTCTTGCGCTTATCGGCACGAACGCCTGAAAACTGTGGCGCTCGGAGTACCTCGCGAGCGCGAGGGCGATATCCTCCTTGCGGTACATATCTATCTTGTTGAGGGCGAGTATCGCGGGTATTCCCGACTTTTTGAGATAAGCGATAACGTTCTCCTCGACCGCGGTTATCTCCTTGCCCGTGTCGACCACGAGTATGACTGCGTCCGCCTCCTGCATAGTGCTGTTTGCGGCACTCACCATATATTCTCCGAGCTGATTTTTAGGACTGTGCATACCGGGGGTGTCGAGAAATACGTACTGATTTTCTCCCTTTGTGTGTATTCCGATTATTCTGTTTCTCGTTGTCTGCGGCTTGTTTGAAACTATCGCCACCTTTTCTCCGAGTATAGAGTTCATAAGCGTGGATTTCCCCACGTTAGGTCTGCCGACGATAGCTATAAATCCTGTTTTTTTCATTTTTCTGCCTCTTTTATCTTAGTCTTTAGGGTCATTTAACGGCAAGACCGAGCATCTCCATGATGGCGGTCTGACGGCGGCGCATATCAAGCTCCTCGTCCTCGCTGTTCACGTGGTCGTAGCCGAGCAGGTGGAGCATAGAGTGTACGCAAAGGAATGCAACCTCTCGCTCAAAGCTGTGTCCGAACTCCTCCGCCTGCTGCTTTGCCCTCTCAAGCGAGATAACTATATCGCCAAGCATATTTTCAAGCTCGTCGACCGCGGGCTCTTCGCCCCCGTCAAAATCGAACAGCGGGAAGGACAGCACGTCGGTGGCGCTGTCTATCTTTCTGAAATTGCGGTTGAGCCTTCTTATACCCTCGTCGTCGGTAAAGCTGACCGACACCTCACAGCTGTTGCGATACCCCTCGTAAGCCAGCGCCGCCTCGACCGAGAGCCTGACCAGACGCTTTATCTTATAGGTGACGGGAAGCTTGTCCTGTGAATTTTCAAAATATATCATTACTCTGTTTTTCATAGTGTTCTCTCCTGTGGAAAAGTCTATTTTTGAGTTTTCGGAGATCTGTCGGCTCTATATGTCCGCGCCTCTCTTTGCTCTGCACGTTCCTTTTCGTATTTCTCGTAGGCGCGGATTATGCTTTGCACGAGCTTGTGTCTTACCACGTCGCGGTCGGTAAAGCTGTGTATCGCGATATCGTCCAGCCCCTCGAGTATTTTCACGGCAGACGCAAGTCCGCTCTTCTGCCCCGTGGGCAGGTCGGTCTGAGTAAGGTCACCCGTGATGACCGCCTTTGAGTTAAATCCAAGTCTTGTCAGAAACATCTTCATCTGCTCGGGCGTTGAGTTCTGAGCCTCATCAAGAATTATGAAGCTGTCGTCAAGCGTTCTTCCTCGCATATAGGCAAGGGGTGCGATCTCGATAGTGCCCTTTTCTATATGCCGCTGATAATTCTCCGCCCCCATCATCTCAAAGAGCGCGTCGTAAAGCGGACGAAGATAGGGGTCTATCTTGCTCTGAAGGTCGCCGGGCAAAAATCCCAGCTTCTCTCCCGCCTCGATAGCGGGACGGGTGAGGATTATCCTGCTCACCTGCTTCTCGCGAAGCGCCTTGACCGCCATAGCAACCGCCAGAAAAGTCTTTCCTGTTCCCGCAGGGCCAACTCCGAAGACGATGGTGTTCTTCTTTATAGCGTCCACGTAATTCTTCTGCCCCACCGTCTTCGCCTTTATCGGCTTTCCCTTGGCGGTAATGCAGATGCAATCGTGCTCAAGACCCGAGAGCTCCTTCTCTCTGCCGTCCTTGAGCATATCTATAACGTATCCGACCTGCTGCTCGGAGAGCGTGTCGTGATAATTCGCCATATCCCCAAGATATTTTACGGCATCCGCCGCCATCGCCACCGAAGCCGCGCTCTCGCCGCTTATCATAACGGCATCTCCGTCGGCATCCGAGCGATTGTATATCTGAACGCCGAAGGCGTTCTCTATCATTCGCACGTTCACATCGAAGCTTCCGAATATTCTCGCCGTGATCTCGGTATTTTCAATCGTTACAGTTTTCTGCTCCATTCGCACCTCCGTTATAGGGGGCAAAACGCCCCCGACTATGGCATACCGTCTATCTGAATTTCTTTTATCCTTGCAATATCCTCGATAAGCCGAACGCGGCACTTTATCACGTACGCCGTGTCGGTACTCTCGCAAAGAGTGCTTTTCCCAAGCAGCTCGGCGCTTTGCGAAAGCTCGGATAAAAGCCTTTCGAGCTTATACTCCGCAAGCTTTTCCGCGTCCTGTGCCGAGCGCTCGGCGCTCTCGTAGGTATATTCAAAGTGCTTTACCGTACGTATCCCCACGGGAAGCTCTCCCGCCGAGAGTATATCGAGATATTCTACCGTATCTATTGTATCACAAGTGTCACATAAATTTCTACTGTTTCGGTAAATTTTTATCTCTTTTTCAAAAAAAACAAGGTATTTTTCGCAAAAAACTCTGCCCGTATAGACTTTTTTATCGTAAACAAGGGGTATTTCGACCTCAATATCCCGCTCGGTACGTGCCAGCACCCGTCCGCGCGCGGCGGTATAGCGCAGTCCCTCGTCCTCAGATCCATACACTCCGCTCACGATAAGGTCGCCCTCGCGCACCTCTGCGCCTATGTCAAGAAGGATATTGCCGCGCACATTCTCAAAAAGCTCTATCTGCCCATCTCTTGCCGCGACTATATTCGAGGCGGCGTATTCCTCGCGCTCCTCCACCACCTCGCTCTCCCTTATTTCGACCTGCGCCACCGTGCCGATAAGGTTCACAGATATCCAGGAGATGTCGTCGGAATAGACTATCACCCTGTTTTCGATAGAATCGGCGTCGATTTGGCTGATAATATCCCCCACGTGCAGACCGCAAAGCGCGAGCTGCTCCCTCACCTCGCTCTCGCCGAGGCGCTTGTTGCCGTCGATCCTTATATCCCATACCACACGGCTTGATAAAAAGAGGATAAGCGCAAAAACAAGCACTCCAACCCCCACTCCGTACCTATGTCGGTAGCGAAACGCCACCGCAGGACCGCCCCTGTCCCCCACCTCGCGGATATCGATACCCCGCTCAGCGCACCTTTTTCGCAATCTTCTCGCATCTCGCAGAGGAGAGGTGAAAATAAATTCCTCGCCCTCAAACCGCGCATCTCTGTAAATATATCCGTATTGCATACAGATATTCATTATTTTTGCCGAATTCTCCCGTGTGCAGGAGAGTATCTTATAGCCGAACGCAGACCTCAGAGTTTTTTCTATCATTTCCCCACCTCGCCGAAATTTATAGCCTTTATTCGTCCTTCAATCCCCACTGCCCCCAAATAATATGAGGTACAAACCAGCTTTTCTCCCCACACCGTTATCTCGGATGCTCCCATTTCAAGCCGTATTTCGTCGGGTCTGTAGACAAGTATGCGCCCGCAGCCGCGCACCGTCATCGAGCTTCTGCCGCGTATCTCCACCATTCCCTCGTGTGGAAAGACGTCGGGCTCTATGTCAAGCCCTCGGCATATCCTCTCCCTGAGCGTTTCTCGGTTTTCATCTCTTTCTTTCATATTATCCCCCCAAAAAAGCCGCGCGCTCGGAATAATCAAACACGGGCGGAATAGATATTTATTAGTTCTATCAAATATTTATGTACCAAGGAGCGGACAAATGACCAAAGAAGAAAACGTCGGAAGAAAAGCCACCAAACGCGCTCGGTCATTACCAAGCGCGGGACAGCTCATCTTCTCCTTTATGAGCCTGTTTTCTCTGGCGCTTATCATAAGAAACTCGGATATAGCGATAAAATACGCCGCCGAAGGCCTTTCTCTCTGTACAAAAAGCGTTATCCCCTCGCTCTTTCCCTTTATGGTGCTCTCGGATATAGTGGTAAGCTGTGGTGCGGTATCCTTTATCGCAAGACTATTACAAAAGCCGACACGCCTTTTGTTCGGAGTGAGCGGAGAGAGTGGTTGCTCGGTGATACTCGGTATGCTCTGCGGTTTTCCCACAGGAGCGCGTTCGGCGCTATCTGTCTACGACGCGCGTAGGATATCAAAGGCCGAGCTTGAGCGTCTGCTCTGCTTTTGCAACAGTCCAAGCTCGGCATTTTTGATAAGCGCGGTAGGAATATCGCTTTTCGGCTCTCGTAAATACGGCATCGCGCTATATCTCATCACTCTTCTCTCGGCGATCCTGACAGGAATCATTTTCAATCTAAAATCCCGCCTGTTTTCACACAAAAGCGACACTTTCTCCCCACTTGATAAGAATTGTGAGAATATTTCTTTTTCTTCCGTGGGAAAATTCACCACTTTAAACTTTACCGAGGCGGTATCCGCCTCGGCGTTCAGCCTTATAAAGATATCTGCATTCGTGGTTTTCTTTACCGTATTTATAGGAACTCTATCTTCAGCACTAAGCAGCTTCGAGATGTCCCCCAACACAAATGCTCTTATATTCGGATTTTTTGAAATGACGAGCGGAGTGGCGAGATCCGCCGCCGTTTCCCCCACCGAGCAGGGCGCGATACTCGCCGCATTCTGCGCGGGTTGGTCGGGACTGTCGGTGCATTTTCAGATAATGAGCATTTGCTCGGGCAGAGATATCTCATTTAAATCATATTTCAAAGCAAAATTCCTTCAAGGCGTTTTGTGCGCGCTTCTGATGAAATCATATCTCGCGTTTTTTGCAAAGGATATGATCTTCAACGCCGAGCCGACCGCCATTTTCCTCACAAAAACCACATTTGACCGCCTTGATATTCTTACCTTGATATGCTTCTCGATAGCTCTTTTTGTTGGCATTGCGAAATTCCGCAAAATTCGCAAAAATCGACACATTTCCCCCACTTAGGTATTATTTTATTGAAAATATTGTTATTTAAGTTGTTGTTTTTCCCCACCTTGGCGTTTTTTGTTTGTTCAATCTCACCGTGACAGTGAGGTTTTGTTTTGTTAGAGGCTCCCTTGTGTAAAGGGAGCTCCCGCGATAGCGGGTGAGGGATTGTCTTGTTTTAATGTTCTATTTACAATCCCTCCGTCACGGTAAGCCGCACCCCCCCCTTTACACAAGGGAGGCTCTTTTAATAATACAATCTGTCTGTAATTTTATTCGTAGGGGCGATTCACGAATCGTCCGCGGACGTGCAATGCACGCCCCTAAATTCGGCGTGAGCAAGCCCCCACCCTACGATTTTAGGTGAAGTTTAGTTTTCTAATTTATGTTTTGCTTATCTGTTTATTTCTCGGGGCGTCGAGGACGTCGCCCCCTACAATTTTAAATATCTGTTGTGGTAAATCACACTGTAACAGATTGCACGTTAAATATTAGTTAACCTGTAGGGGTCGACGTAGCGAAGCGGCGTGAGCGCAATGAATGACACCACAGTGCGGTGTCAGAACGCGAGCGTGACCGAGTCGCAACGAGAGCCTCGGCGCCCCACACCATTTAGCAATACAAACTGTCTGTAGTTAGAAATAGTGTGAAAGTTTTTGAAGGGGTCAAGGGGGAACTTTTTTCAAAAAGTTCCCCCTTGGCGTACCTGCGATAAAGCAGGTGCGCTTTTTTAATTCAGCGTTTTCTGTCAAGACAAATTCACAACTGTATGCTATAATGATATCACAAACCTACAGCTGAACGTTTGAATCAAAGATTAGGAGGGCTATT
>SVUJ01000002.1 GCA_015063305.1 Oscillospiraceae bacterium
ATGGTAAAATGGTGGTAGCTCATATAAACCCTCCTTGGTTTTTGTTTTGTGGTTATTACAATTATACCATGGATTTATATGGGCTTCAATTTTTTATTTACTGTTGCACTTGATAGTATAACTCACCATTACAAAAAAGCCTTCTCCTGTGGGAGAAGGGGGACCACGGAGTGGTGGATGAGGAGTTAGTTTTAAAATAGGAACACCTCATCCGTCACGCTTCGCGTGCCACCTTCCCCCACTGGGGAAGGCTTTTTATAAGGCTCCCTCCGGGAGGGAGCTGTCGCCATAGGCGACTGAGGGAGAGTGCGAGAGAATAAAGTTTAAATCACGCAGGCTCCTTCCACCGCTATGCGGTCCCCCTTCCTCCCGGAGGAAGGCTCATATAGGGCATAAATTCGCTATAGTAGTGAGATTGATTTGTATTGTTTGTAAAAAGGACAGGCATCCTCGACTGTCCATTTTTACAATCATAAAAAATCAATCTAATCGCTATCACCCAAAATCGTGTCTACCGCCGCCACCACTACCAAGCCTTTCAAACACACATACGATTTCCTCTATTTGCATAAAACATTCTTTATCACTTAAACTATCGTCTTCTATGATTTCTTTTATCTTCTTCAGGGCTTTATAGCACTCTTTTTCAAGTAATTCTTCAAGCTTTAATGATTTTGAAATGCGTATTTTGAGTTTTCTATTTAAAGTACAATAAAGCATTTCTTCCCACAATTCCATATTTTTTTACCTCTAAATTCTATGTATGGGGATTATATCCCCTTAATAAATTAGATTATAACCCCCATAATAATAAATGTCAAGAGGAGGTTATAAAAATGATTGTTTTTGATAGATTGTGGATAACTATGGAGAAAAAGGGTGTCAGCACGTATGTGCTGCGCGAAAGATGTGGTATAGACAGCAAGACCGTTCGCAGGCTCAGGGCAAATGAGAATATTGAAACGAGAACATTGAACAAATTGTGCGCCGCTCTCGATTGTAGTATTGAGGATATTATGGAGTATGTTGCGGATTGAAATGGGCAGCTTGTAAAATCAAACAGAATACGAACATTACCCTAAAAAGGGTAGGGGAGGCGTTTCGCCTCCCGTTTTTATTTTCTATAAAAATTTGTCAAAACTGCTTGACGGGAGGCGGTTTTTGTAGTAAAATATTCCTACTTGTAGGAAAAGTATGACAAGGAGGTATATTATGCCAAGAGGAAAACATCTGCTCGGTCTGCCAAAGGGCAAATACATTTTCGGCACGGTCAAGGTGGGCGAAAAGGGACAAATAGTAATACCCAAAGAGGCAAGGGAGCTCTTTTCTATAAAGGCGGGAGATTCGCTTCTCGTGCTTGGAGATATATCAAACGGACTTATAATCTCTACTCCCGAGCTTGTCAACGATATGGCGGCCAATCTCTTTCGCAGGGTAGAGAACTCGGAAAAAAATGAAAACACGGAGGAAAAAGAATAATGTGGTTCGTACTTGCTATTATCGCTCTCGTTTGCTGGAGCGGATCTGACCTTTTCAGTAAGATAGGCTCAAAGCCCGACGACAAAAACAGCCATTGGAAGATGGTAATGGCGGTCGGTCTTGTTATGGGACTTCACGCGGCGTATGAGATATTTATCGGCGGTGTTGCGATAACCTTTAACGATATCATCGCTTATCTGCCCGCGTCGATACTCTATATAGGCTCGATGGTGATGGGTTATATCGCGCTTCGCTATATAGAGCTTTCGGTGTCCTCGCCGATATGTAACGCGTCGGGCGCGCTTGCGGCTCTGTTTTGCTTCATCTTCTTGCGCGAAGCTCCCGAAACGCCTGTATGGATAGGTGTTATACTCGTTGGTATCGGTGTTGTTGCGCTCGGATTCTCCGAGATGAGCGAGAGCGACGAGCATAGACTTTTGCGACAGGAAAAGGCAAACGTCAAATACACAAAGAGCTGGATAGCGCTTATCCTTCCGCTTCTTTACTGCCTGATAGACGCGGCGGGCACTGTTGCCGACTCGATAATACTTGAGGGTATGAACGAGGACGTTGCAAACGTAGCGTATGAGCTCACCTTCCTTGCTATGGGTGTTGTTGCGGCAATATACGTGCTTGGCATAAAGAGAGAAAAGCCCTCTGTGCCCAGAGAAGTCCCCAAGCTTATTGGAGCTGTCTGTGAGACCGCGGGTCAGCTTGCGTACATATACGCCATCGGAAACGAGGAGCATATGGGCGCGGCGGCTGCGATAATCTCGGCATACTGTGCGCTCTCTGTTCTTTGGAGCAGAATATTCCTCAAGGAAAAGCTCAGCGTAAAGCACTACATCTCTATCTTGATCGCCTTTGTGGGTATTATAATACTTGGTGTTTTTGACGCGTGATTTCAGGTAAATAGTGTATTGTTTGCTGCATAATTAAGCAAGGCGGTGATAATATGTACAATGGCAAAGATATTAAATTTGAAACAACAGAAAAGCCGGATATTCTTATAAAAAAACTAAACAAGCTAAAATCTGCTCAGGAGAGAAACATTATTTTAGTTTGTTCAGGTATATCATTGATGTTCATTGGTGTTTTTGTTGCAGCGTTTCTTACAGATTCAAAAGGGTTTCATGAATTTAGCAAACACGATTGGTTCGTTATGAATATTTTTTCTGTTACAGAGCTTATATTAATCGTTGTAATCTTTTACTTTGCTATAAAATCGAGAAAAAATAATACAAATCAACAAAAATTGGATTATTCTATACGAAAAAGCATTATCGAAACAACCCCTTTGATGCCGGGTAATGTAGTAAAAGTTTATTCGCCTTGTAATTATTCCTACCGCATTATACTTTTTAGTCTTCCTAACACAACTGCTGTCTATTTTTGCGTAGAAGAGGTTACTTTTGATTATACTTTGAATTGTGTTTTCAGTTCAGAAATATATGAGAGCGCGGAAGATATTTTGGATGAACTTACATTGCTAACCGATATTACGGAAAAGGTGTTACATTAGTTTTTAACATAAAAAGCGGAGTGATTTTCACTCCGCTTTTTATATTTGATTGATTGTGCTTTTGAGAGGTTTATGACAGAGCTTTTTCAACTATTTCGGTAAGCAGAACGGGGTCGGCTCTGCCTTGTGTGAGCGCCATTACCTTGCCAACGACAGCCTTTGCGGCGTGGCGCTTGCCTGCGCGGTAATCCTCTGCCGCGCGCGGATTTTGCGCTATCGCTTCCTCGGCGTATTTTTGCAAAATAGCGGCATCGCGTATCTGCTCAAGCCCTTCGCGCTTGACTATCTCCCTCGGGTCTTCGTCACGCTCCCAAAGGCGGCGCAAAAGCTTCTTTGCCACCGAGCTGTTTATCTCTCCCGCGCCGACAAGCTCGGCAAGAGATGCAAGGTTTGAGGGCGATATCGGGCACTCAAAGCTTTCCGCTTCCGCCGAGAGCGCCAAAAGCTCGGATATCATTATATTCGCAAGTATTTTTGGGTGGCGCGTGTGAGCTGCTGCGGCTTCAAAATAATCCGACATATCCTTATCTGCGGTAATGACAGACGCGTCATAAGCAGAGAGGGAATAGTCGCTTATATATTGCCTTTTTCGCTCATCGGGGAGCTTTGGCAAGGACTGTCTTATTGCCTCTATTATTTCGGAGCTGACCTCAAGCGGCGGCAGGTCGGGCTCGGGGAAATATCTGTAATCCTCGCCGCTCTCCTTTACGCGCATAGTGTAGGTCTTGCCCGTGTGCGGGTCAAATCTTCTCGTTTCGGATATGACGGTATCTCCGCGCTCAAGCGCCTCTGCCTGACGGCGAAATTCGTATTCCACCGCCTTTGCGGCAAAATTGAAGGAGTTGAGATTTTTTATCTCGCACCTTGTTCCAAGCGTGGTATCTCCCTTGCGGCTGACCGATATATTCACGTCGCATCTGAGCGAGCCCTCGTTCATTTTGCAATCGGATATGCCCGTGTAAAGTATAACGGCGCGAAGCTTTTTGAGGTATGCCTTGACCTCTGCGGGGGAGTGTATATCGGGCGAGGAAACTATCTCGATAAGCGGCACTCCGCATCTGTTGAGGTCTATCATAGTTCCGCATCCCTTGTCGTGGATAAGCTTTCCCGCGTCCTCTTCGAGGTGTATGCGAGTGATGCCGATGCGCCTCTCTCCGTCCTCGGTGTCGATGTCAAGATATCCGTCACGGCACAGGGGGGTGTAGTACTGTGTTATCTGATACGCCTTTGGAAGGTCGGGATAAAAATAATTTTTTCTGTCAAAGCCCGAGCACTCGGATATATGGCAATTTGTTGCAAGTCCTGCCATAACGGCGTATTCGACCGCCTTTTTGTTAAGTGTGGGAAGACTTCCCGGCAGACCCATACAAACGGGGCAGCAAGCGCTGTTAGGCGGCGCGCCGAAGGATACGGGGCAGGAGCAGAAAATTTTCGTTGCGGTCGAAAGCTCGATATGGACCTCAAGACCGACCGCCATTTCATATTTTTCGTATATCATACGCCCTCCTTCCTCGCTTCAAGCGCCGCGCCTACACGGTAGAGCAGAGCTTCCGAAAGGGCGGGGGCGATAAGCTGTACTCCCACGGGCATTGAGTTCTCTCCAAGTCCCGAGGGTATAGAGAGAGCGGGCAGCCCCGCGATGCTTGCGGGGACACAAAAGGCATCGGTCCTATATATCTCCGTGGGGGAGCGCTTCTCGCCGAGCTTTGGCGCGACGGTGGGCGCTACGGGACAGAGAATGACATCGCACTCGCAAAATGCGGCATCAAAATCCTTCCTCACAAGCTCTTTTACAGAGAGTGCGCGTCGGTAAAATTCGTCGCGGTGTCCCGCCGAGAGCACGAAAGTGCCAAGCATTATGCGGCGCTTGACCTCATCGCCAAAGCCCTCGGAGCGAGAGCGGCGGAAAAGCTCGTCTATATTTTCTATATCCTCGGCGCGGTGGCCGTATCTTATGCCGTCAAATCGCGCGAGGTTTGAGGACGCCTCGGCGGCAGAGATTATATAGTAAGCAGAGAGGGCGTATCTGAGTGAGGGCAGACTTACCGTCTTTATCGCCGCTCCCCTCTGCCTGTATATCTCTGCCGCGCCCATAACACCCTCGCGCACAGTGTCCGACATATCAAGCTCAAAAAGCTCCTTCGGCAGACCTATCCTCACGCCTTTTATATCCTTGCCGATATCTGCCGAAAAGTCTTCGCGCTCACACCTGAGCGTGGTCGAGTCCATCTTGTCGTGACCCGAAATAATACTGAGCAGCTCGGCGTTGTCGCGTATATTTTTTGTGATAGGGCCTATCTGCTCTATCGAGGGAGAAAAAGCCACAAGACCGTAGCGCGATACTCTGCCGTAGGTCGGCTTCATTCCAACACAGCCGCAAAAAGCAGACGGCTGTCTTACAGAGCCGCCCGTGTCCGAGCCGAGCGCTATCGGCGCTTGGCAGTCTGCCACAGCCGCGGCTGAGCCGCCCGAGCTTCCGCCCGCAACCCTTAACGGGTCGCGTGGATTTTTTGTCGCTCCGAATGCCGAGCTCTCGGTTGACGAGCCCATAGAAAACTCGTCCATATTCGTTTTGCCCAAAAGGATAAGCCCCGCACGGCGAAGTCGGGATATGACCGTCGCGTTATAGGGCGGGGTATAGTCACAGAGCATTTTTGAGGCGCAGGTGGTGCGAAGTCCCTCGGTGCAGATATTGTCCTTTAGGGCTATCGGTATGCCGTCAAAGCGCCCGAGAGCTTTGCCCGTCGCGCGTCTTTGGTCTGCATCAAGAGCGTTTTTCAGGGCGTTTTCGCGGTCTACCGTTATAAAAGTGCCCATATCGGCTCTTTTTTCTATTCTTGAAAGATAGGCTTCGACCAGCTCATGCGAGGAATATTCCTTTTTCTCAAGCGCCTCGGCGTGTTCGACAAGCCCTCTTTTCAGTAATTCGCTCATTGTTTCGCCCCTCCGTTCTCAAGCGCGTCGGGAACTAAGAAATACTCGCCGTCAGTATATTTCGCCGCGCTCATAAGCGCCTCGCGCGAAAAGCTTTTTTCGGGTATATCCTCTCTGAGAAGCTCTGCGCGCTCTGCCACTCTGCCGTCTTGCATATCCGAGCTTTCGACACCGCATATCTCCGCGGCAAAGCCTATTATCTCCCTCATCTGGGGGAGCATAAGCTCGGCTTCCTCGCCTGAGATATCGAGCCTTGCGAGGTCGGCTATATGTGATAGGGTATCGGCATCAAAAATATATTTTTCTTTTTTCATATATTCTCTCATTTATGATATTTTGTTCCCGCGTTTATATTGAACGCGCGGTATATCGCTTCGAGAAGCATTATACGGAGAAGCTGGTGAGGGAAGGTCAGCTCGGATACAGACAGCCTCATATCACACGCCGATTTCACTTTGTCAGAAAGTCCGTGAGAGCTTCCGATAACAAGGCATATCTCGCTATGCTCGGCGCTGATGCTGTCAAGCTTTTTAGCCAGAGTCTCCGAGGATAGCTGCTTTCCCTCAACGCACATAGCTATCTTATAGGCGCGCGGAGAGAGCTCGGAGAGTATCATCTTTGCTTCGTCGTCAAGCGCCGCCGCTATCTCCTTTTGTGAGGGGGAGTCGGGCAGCTTTACTTCCTTGAGCTGTACCATATTCAATCTGCAATAAGAAGAGAGGCGCTTTGAATATTCCGCGGCGGCATCTCTCAGGTAGGGCTCTTTGAGAGTACCTACCGATATTATTTTTACACAGAGCATTTTATATCTCCTTACATTTTCATCTCTGTCGGGATATCGGCGCTTGCCACCGACACCGATACGGTGTCGTCTGCGATAGCCGAGATAAATTCGTCATAAGCCGTGTCGGGCGTGTTGTTCTCCTCGCTCAGATGCGCGAGCATAAACGCGCGAGTTCCGTGCGCGGCAAGATGCGCGCCGAAGGCGGCGCTCGCCCTGTTTGAAAGATGTCCTTTGTTTGAAAGTATACGAAGCTTCAGCTCGTAGGGGTAGGGGCCCTCTCTCAGCATATCCTCGTCGTGGTTCGATTCAAGCACAACGCTCTCACACCCCTCAAGGGAGTGGCAGATGCCGCGCGTGACGTATCCGATGTCGGTGGCAATACCGACAGAGCGCACTCCGTCAGCCGTGTCTATATCAAGTCTGTAGCCCACGCTCATCGCGCTGTCGTGCGGAGTTCTGAACGAGCTTACGAGTATATCTCCCACGCGAAACTCATATTCGGGGCTTTCGTGTCTTACAAGATTTTTATGTATAAACGCGCTCGGCTCGCGGTCGAATTTTTTCGCGCTCTGCTCGGTCACGTGTATCGGTATCGAGTGCCGTTTGCTTATCACCTCAAGCGCCGAGATGTGGTCGCAGTGCTCGTGTGTGATAAATATCGCCTGTATTTTTTCTATATCCGAGCCTATCTGTGTGAGGGCGTGGCAGAGCGCTCTCGCGTTCTTGCCCGCATCTATAAGTATTCTCGTATCTCCCGCCTCAACGAATACCGAATTGCCGCGAGAGCCCGAATACAGAGCTACTATTCTATATCCCATCATGCCGAGAACCAGCCAAGCACGGTGGGGAATACGAAGAGTTCAAGGATATCAACGGCAAAGGTGAACATAAATGCGAGTATCACAACTAACATCCATCGCGAGGCGTGGAGTCTGCGCTTGCCGTCTTCTATAAATTCTTCTTTTTTTTCGTCGCTCCAATCGTCGGGGAGCATATCCCGAGTAACGCCCTTGCGCGAAAATCCGCGGTTATATATGACGTAGGTGAGGACAAAGACCGCCTCAATAGCCATATACACCCACATAACTATGTTGAAAAAGGGGTAATTCATAAGCACCCGGTATGTCAAAAGCACGACCGCGGCTGATATGATAAGAATTATAAGCAGGGCGATAGTGCTCTTGCTCACTTTTTTGATTTCTTTATTATCGTTTTTCATAAACAACTCCTTGAAAACTTATATCAACCATTATATCACACCTGTCTGTCCGCGACAAGCGTAATTTTGTAAAAATAAAGTTAAATTGCTCTTGAAATAAGAGAGGGAGTATTGTATAATGAGAGTAATATCCGATAAAAGGAAAACGCGAGGAAGTATGAGTTATTTTAAACGATTTACAGATTTTTGCGCGGGGTTTGCAATATTCAGCGCACTCATATATATGCTTGGGGAGTTTATGACCTTTAACCCCAAGGACGTCCAGGGAATGACCGACAAGGTGAAGGCCTTTCTTGATAGAGAGCTTCAGTCCGACAACCGAGCCTACGTGCTGATGATAATACTGTTTGGCGTGTCGCTTATCGCGGGGCGCGTGTTTGAGCGTATGCCGTATGTAAGCTTTGCGGTGTCCCTCTTGCCTCTCGGCTGGGTATGCCTTATGCTCTGGAAGGAGCTGTTGAGAGAGCGCCCGATGCTCTATCTTATTATGGCGGCGGTGCACTGCCTTGGAAATCTCGTCCACTCTCTTTATCTTGACCGCGATGACGAAAAAAGACGCGCTTTTCTGTGTGTCAATATCCTCGGCGGAGCTGTGTTTGCGGGGGGAGCTTTCTTGTATTACAAGGCAACGTCCCTTCTTAAGCTGAGCGTTGACGAAGCCAATGAGCTGGCGATATACGGAGAGGCGATACTTAAGGGTGCGAGAAACGGTGAGCACAAGCTGATCCTCACACTTTCGCTGATAGTTTTGGCTACCGTGGTCATCAGTATCTTGCTCAGGGATATTTATTTTATCGACGCTATATGCGCTCTGCCGATTTTGGTGTACAGCATATATATAATTGCCGCAGAGAAGCTGACGGTCGCCGCGCAGGCGGTGCTCGTCTTCGTATTTCTGTATTTTGCCTTCCGTATTGCTCTGCTTTTGTTCGAGCCTATGGCAAAGGGAGAGCATCCGATATTCGGGATAGTTAAGAAATTTAAGAAAATTTGATATGTGACAGGGGTGTTCCGTTTTGAAGAGCGTGACACCTCTGATTTTTGATATCCTATATACGATACTTTGCATAGGAAGAACCGCTCCGATTTTTACGAAGTGTCTTTGCCCGATATTTAAGAACGACGGATTGTATTTTGAATATACAAAATAAGGAAATCTATTGACAAGTCATTAAATTTTTGGTAAAATAAAATAAATATCTCTACTTTTCGTCAGTGTCGGCTCAGAATCGTAAGGATATAATCTCTTTTGTATTTAGGAGGAAATTATGAAAAACAGAAAATTTGTTATCATTTCTATCATTCTCGTCTCGGCGCTCTGCCTTGGCGTGGTCGGTTATGCAACATTTGTAGATAACCTTCTTGTATCATCTTCTGTAAAGATTAACAATAGCAAAGCAAACGATGCCTTTAACAGCGACGTCTACTTTGACGACACTCTGGCAAATATAAAGGTTACTTTGAATGCCAAAGACCCCGTAACCGGTGCTGTAGGCACAACAACCCCCTCCCCCGCCGCCGATACCGACGGTGTTACCGTTACAGTGAGAGACATAGACGGAGACGTAAAGGATGAGCTTCACGTTTCTGTTGACGCAGGCGTTCTCGGTCTTGAGGGCGACAAGCTCACAGTTATTGCAAAAGTAAAGAACGACAGCGCTGAGTATACCGCAACCGTTTCTGCGGCAAGTAATACCACAACCGGCGACGCAGGTATTACCAACGGCACAATTTCTTTCTGCGATGCTGAGAACGGAAATTATGGAGATTCCGTTGTCGTCCCTGCAAAGGGAAGTGCTTTCGTAAAGATCGTTATCACTCTCAATGATGATGCTACAGGTGATGAAACCTTTACCAAGGATGACTTTTCCTTTGCGCTCTCCGCAACATACACCACACCCACTACACCGTAAGATTCTCTAATACCCGGAGACAGTAGCAGACAAGGAGGAGAAGATGAACAGCGATAAGAAGATATTGTACGTCATTTCTGCGCTTTTCGTGTGCGCTCTTCTCCTTGTCTGCTTTATTTCAAACGACACCGCAAGCAATATTGCATTTGCGGTAGTATGCTCGCTGTTTGCGGCGCTGACCTTCTTCAAGGTCAAAAAAAGGAGTATACTTGCCGTCCAAAAACGGCAGGTGTCACTGCTTATGTCGGCGATAGCGATAATAGTAATAACCGCCTATTATCTTACGGGTCTTAGCTTTGGATTCGTCAAGAACCTGATCGTTCCGCTGTTTTTGTGGAAATACATTTTGCCGTTTACCGTCATAGTGTTTTCCTCGGAGCTGATACGCAGCGTGATCCTCGCGCAGAAGAATAAGATAACCGACATTATCTTCTATTTTGTCTTCGTTGCGTTGGATGCGGCGGTGCTTTACAAAAGCGGAACGGCTTTGAGCTTTGGCAGTTTCATTGAGCTTGTTTCAATGATAATGATACCATCGTTTGCGGCAAATATCTTATACCACCATCTTTCCTCGCGATACGGCATGTTCCCGCCCGCTATTTACAGGGGCATCATGCTGATATACCCGTATATTATCCCGATAAAGCCCGATATGCCTGCGGCTATGATGGCTTTCCTTCGTCCGCTTGTGTATATTCTGGTATTCCTTCTGATATATAGACTATACGCAAAAAGAAATTTCACGACCTCAAAGCGGAAGACCTTGCTTAGTGTGTGCGCGTCTGTTCTGCTTATTGCCATACTCACAAGTTTTATGGCTCTGCTATCCTGCAAATTCCGTTTCGGTCTTATGCTGGTCGGCTCTGAGAGTATGGAAAACGAGATATGCAAAGGGGACGCTATAATCTACGAGCAATACGACGGACAGATAATAAACAAAGATCAGATATTGGTTTTTGAAAAGAATAACACAACTTATATACACCGTGTCGTGGATATCGAACGCGTTGACGGTGTGACAAAATACTATACCAAGGGCGATGCCAACGAGGGCGTCGATCCCGGGTACATAACTGCCGATAGCGTTATCGGCGTAACTGTTACGAAAATAAAGTATATCGGTTACCCTTCCTTATGGGTACGTATGCTATTCAATAAAAGCTGAAAGGGGGGACGTTTGTGTCTGAATTTGAAAAGCTACAGCGAGATACATATCAAAAAAAGAGAAAACTGCTTATTTTGATACAGGCTATAGCCATATGTGTTCTCACAGTAGCTCTGCTCATAACGTCTTTGACCTACATAAAAATGAATAAAAGCACATACGTGTACTACTCCGAGAGCGGTAACGCGCTCTACAGAGCCTACCTCGCGGACAACGAGTTCTACGAGCAGGAGTATCTGAACGGCGAGCACGCGTACGTTTCTGAGCTTATTGACAGAATGACGGGCGATTTTTCTTACGATCTTGTGCTCGACACGTCTGACGTCAATTTTAAGTATTCCTATCGCATAGAAGCACAGGTGATAGTTTCCGATAAGGACACGGGAGCTAATATCTATGACCCGTCCTTTATACTTCTTCCCGAAAAAGCCGTAACTACCCACGGAAACGGCCTTGCTATCCGTGAGCGCGTTAACATAGACTATAACTCATACGAGGAGCTTGCGGCAAAATTTGTAGGCGTTTACGGACTTACTAACGTTGAGCAGAAGCTCTGTGTGAGAATGTTCGTGGATGTGCTTGGAACGAGCGAGAGCTTTGCTGACGACAGCTCGGGACAGTATGTTGTTGAGTTAAAAGTACCGCTCAACGCAAAAACTCTCAAGCCTTCGGTTTCCACCACCATTGCCACGGGTGAGCAAAAGATACTTGCAAACAACACGAGCGCAAAGAACGGATTTAAGATAGCATCTATAATCATCGCGTCACTCGACGCTGTAGCCGTGGCTGCTATCGCTGTATTCACCATACTTACAAGAGATAAGCATATAGATTATTCAAGAAAAGTAAAGAGTGTAGTTTCAAGCTATCGCTCGTATATACAGAAGATAGTAACGCCCTTTGACACAGAGGGATATCAGCTTCTCGCAGTAGAAAGCTTCCGCGAGATGCTCGAGATACGCGACACTATCCAGATGCCCATTCTCATGTATGAGAATGAGGACCGCACCTGCACGACCTTTATGATACCTACCGCCTCAAAGTTCCTTTATATCTTTGAGATCAAGGTTGAAGACCTTAACATTGAGCTTGAGCAGGAGCTTACAGAAGATACAGAAAATTAAGACCCAAACGGCCGAAAGGAGAGCGCATATGAAAGATCCAGCTGTAAAAATGCTGTTGTTTGTATTGGCGTTGATCCTTACGGCCGCTTTTGGTTTTGTTGGATTTGCGGCGCTTTCCGACGAGCTGACGGTCGGCGGAAGCGTTGAGGTGGCAGAGCTTAACTGTGTGTATATATATTCGACCGAGCATATTGCAGGCGATAATATCAAGGTCAACGCTCACTCGGTAACTGTATTGAACAGTACCGTGTCGCTGGGAGAATCGAGCTCGTCGTATTCTATACTCAAGATAACGGTTAAAAACAACACCTCTAAGGAATACGGATACAGTGCGACCACACGTCAGTCGGGAATAAATGACTCAACATACAGCAACGAGGATATAGTTTTTGCGGTCTGCCGCGACGAGGCCTGCACGCTTCCTCTCAGGAAAAGAACGGCGATAGCGCCCGGAGAAACCTTAGATTTCTACGTTAAGTTTACTTATTCCGATTCCGCAAGTATTGCAAGCGGCGGTGAGAAGCTTAACAGCGTACTGAAATTTAACTTTATTACTCCCATTTCCGATATCCAGGACACTGAGTCCGACCAGATAATAAGCGATGCTCTCAACCAGTTCACCAAAATACTGAACACCGAAAGCACCTACACAGAGCTTTACGATGCGATGCAGGCAAAGTACAACGGCAAGGACTGGCACGTATCGTATATAGGAAACGTGGCGGGCTCGGCGCATACCGACACCGCGGCGTTGGACAAGATATTCAACAATATACTGATGATAAACATCGACGGTGTTGACGTCAATACCACACTGATCGTAAAGATGGAAAACATTGATAACAATGTAAATACGGGTGGTTCATATACCATTCCCACTCAGGGTGGGGCTACCTACTCGGGCTGTGAAATGACCCTTTATCTGACCACTGTAACAATAAACGATGAGACCTTTGATACCTATCAATATGTAGACCCTATATACGCTGTCGTATTTACAAAGGATTCTGCCGATTCCGAATGGTATCAGCTCGGTGAGATGTACAAGGGAAAAGCTCAATGTGTTGGATACGTGGGAGGAAATGATAACGACTCCTTTGACACAGGAACTTGGATATCCACAGAAAGGTATTATAACGTAGCCGCAAACTCTGGTATCCAAAACATTATCCAGAAGAGAGCGGTAGACAAGAGCGCGCTCCAAGCCAAGATCAATGAGGCGGCGGCGCTTAAGCAATCCAATTATACGAGCGAGTCGTGGGCAGAATTCAAAGAAAAGCTTGACCTTGCCCGAAGTGCAAACAACAGCTACGCAACCACACAGGCGCTTGTCCAAACAAGATTGCGTGAGCTTACCGTAGCGATGGATGCTCTCGTTTCGCAGATTCAATAATACAAGTAGATAAATTTGGTCATAAAACCCCACCTGCGGTGGGGTTTTTGCTTATTTTGCGGAGGTATATGAAATTATAAAAATATATTTAAATTATATATTTATTCGTTGACAAAGAGAGAGGGAAAATGTTATAATATCTTTGTGTTTACTTATTGCTATGTTGCGATTTTAGGATAGATATTACCAAGGAGGATTTTGATTTGAAGAACAACGCTTATCTTGGCGGTTTTCGCAAAGCTGTCAATGAAAATATCAAAAAAATGACCCTCTGTGTTAAGATAACGGCGTGCGCGCTTGCCTTTTTGATGGTGGTGCTTGCGGTAGCGCTTTTTGTTGATATACTCGGAATGAAGATCGAATATACCCTTGAGGCGGGTGAGGAGCTGCCAAGCGCCGCAAAGCTATCGGGACGCGCGGGAGCTGAATACGATTTCGGCGACGAGGACGGAGAGTTTAACGTTCCCGGTGAATACACGATATACATAGTTGACGGCGGCAGAAGGTTCAGAGTGCTGCTCACCGTTGAAGATACCACCGCCCCCCGTGCTCGGCTTTTGGAGCTTTGTGTCAATCAGACGGGGCCCTATCCCGCGGCGATAGACTTTTTTGCCGACGTCGAGGACGCGTCAGAGGTGAAGGCGAAGTTCAAGAACTCTGTCAGCGCGTCCGAGCTTGGCGAGTACGAGGTCTTGCTCGAGCTTTCCGACAGCCTTGGAAACAGCAAAAATTACAAGACCAAGATGACTGTCATTGTTGACACCCAAGCGCCCACCTTCAACGGGCCTGCCACGGCATCGGTGTCGGGATATCTCGGAGAGGGAATAGCCTACCGCAAGGTGGTAGAGGCTGTGGATAACTGCTTTGGCGAGGTGAGCGTAGAGGTCGATTCCTCGGAGGTAAAGCTTGACGTGGCGGGAAGTTACCGCGTATACTACAAGGCGACCGACAAGGCGGGGAATTCCTCGACCTATGAGTTGACGGTAAATATCCTTGCCGAGAAGATAACCCGCGAGATGGTTATGAACGAGATTGGCAAGCTTGCATCACAGCTCGGCATAAACAAGAATATGTCAAAAGAGGAGCAGGTCAAGAGGATATTCAAATACGTCAACAGCCCCGCGCTTTCGGGTGCTGAGGCAAACGTGAAGTTTACCGACGAATCCAACACAGACCGCTCGGATTGGATACGCGAGGCTTACTACACAATGCAAAGGGGCTCGGGCGACTGTTATTCCTACTTTGCTCTGTCAAAGGCATTCTTTGAGTATTTTGGAATAGAAAATCTCGATATCCAGCGCTCTGCGGGAGTGACCACACAGAGCGGAACGCATTTCTGGAATATGGTCAATATAGGAACGGAAAGCGCGCCGAGATGGTATTATTACGATGCCACAAGACTGAAAGTGCCGCACAGAACGGGAAGCGGCTGTCTGTTTACCGAAGCACAGCTTGAAGATTACAATACCAAGGTAAAGGTCGGATTTTTGACCTTTGACCACGCGGGATATCCCGAGGCATCGAACACGACTATAAATACGGAGTATAGCTGGCGATGAGAAAAAATATACTTGAATACCTTGAACATACAGCCGCGATAGTGCCGCAAAAGTTGGCTTTCTCGAACGGAAAGGAAGATATGAGCTTCGCTGAGCTTCATAATTCCTCGCTCTCTGTGGGTAGCGCACTTTGCCGTATCGGCGCGCGCCGCGAGGCGGTGGCGGTCTTTATGGACAAGCACCCGAAGACGATGGCGGCATTTTTCGGGGTTATATATTCCTCTTGCTTTTACGTTTGCATAGACCCGTCGTTGCCGCCGCAAAGAGTGAAGACCATACTCGAGAGTGTGTCGGCAAGGATAATGATATCCGACGAGAAAAATTACAAGAAGGCGTCTGCCTTTGAGGTAGAGCACCTTCTTCGATACGAGGATATATCGGAAGCGGATATAGACCGCTCGGCGCTCGGCGCTGTGCGCTCGCGCCAGATAGATACCGACCCGATCTACGTCGTATTCACGTCGGGCTCGACGGGAGTACCCAAGGGGGTCGTGGCGTGTCACCGCTCGGTGATAGACTATACCGAGGCGCTCTGCTCGGCACTCGGGTTTTCCGAACAGACGGTGTTCGGAAACCAAACGCCCCTCTATTTCGATGCGCCCCTGAAGGAGATAATGCCCACGTTGAAGCTTGGGGCAACTACCTATTTTATACCTAAATCGCTCTTTATGTTCCCCGTAAAGCTCGTGGAATACCTTAATACCTACAGGATAAATACTATATGCTGGGTGGTGTCGGCGCTGGTGCAGATATCAACGCTTGGCGCGTTTTCTGTCTGCCGCCCTGAGCACCTTACGACTGTAGCCTTCGGAAGCGAGGTCTTCCCGAAGAAGGACTATGCTATATGGAGAGAAAATCTGCCCGAGGCAAGATTTTTCAATCTTTACGGCCCTACCGAGGCAACCGGAATGTCCTGCTATTGGTATGCCGACAGAGAGCTCAGAGAGGACGAGCCTATACCGATAGGCCGACCCTTTGACAACACCGATATAATGCTTATCGACGACGAGGGCAGAGAGGCAGACGAGGGCGAGATATGTATCAGAGGAACTTGTGTTACTATGGGATATTACGCCTCTCCCGAGAGAACTGCCGAGGCGTTTGTGCAAAATCCGCTCAATAAGGTATATCCCGAGCTTGTTTACAGAACGGGGGATATAGGCAGGAGGAACGAGCACGGAGAGCTTGTATTCGTAACGCGAAGAGATTCTCAGATAAAGCATATGGGACATCGCATAGAGCTTGGTGATATAGAAGCCGCCGCGCTTGGTGAGGATAGAGTGGCGCGTGCTTGCTGTACTTATGACAGGGAAAGAAAACGTATAGTGCTCTTTTATGTTGGAGATATTGAGAGTACTGAGCTTCAGCGCACTATAGCTGCTGTGCTGCCGAGATATATGATACCCGCCGTTTTCGAAAGACTTGAGGTCATGCCGCTTACCGACAACGGAAAGATAGACCGCAAGGGACTTCGCGAGCGCGCCGAAAAAATTGATAGATAAAAACGGAGAATGATATGGAAAAGCTGATAGAGATACTGAATGAGCTTCACGACGACGTGGATTTTGAGAGTGAGAATGCCCTTGTTGACGACGGCATACTCGATTCGCTCGACATCGTGACGCTGGTCACAGAGATAGATTCCGAGTTTGACGTGAGGATTCCCCCCGAGGAGATAGTACCCGAAAACTTCAATTCGGCGGCGGCTCTGTGGGAGCTCATACAAAAGCTTGACGAAGCTTGATTTTTAGAACGATTGATATTTATTGAAGGGAGGATATAATATGCTTTTTACGTCATACGAGTTTCTTGCGTTTTTAGCGCTCGTCTTTTTAGCGTATTATCTTCTCCCTAAAAAAACACAATGGATAGTCCTGCTCGTATCGAGCTACGCTTTTTACGCGCTCGCGGGCGTGGAGTATCTTGCGTTTATACTCTTTACAACCGTTACCTCGTTTGTTGTAACACGCCTTATGGAGAGGGTGAGCAACAGAGAAAAGAGCTATCTTGCCGAGGTGGGAGATATGCTTAGTAAGGACGAGAGAAAGGCTTTTAAGAACAAGTGCAAAAAGCGCAGATTTTGGATACTGTGTCTTGGTCTGCTTCTGAATTTTGGCGTTCTTGCTGTGCTTAAATATACGGCGTTTGCCATCGTTAACGTCAATTCTATGCTCCACGGCTTTGGCGTGGAGAGCACGCTTAGCATACCGTCGCTGATACTCCCGCTTGGAATTTCATTTTACACCTTCCAGACGATGGGATATCTCATCGACGTATACAGGCAAAAGGCAGAGGCGATAAAAAATCCCTTCAAGCTCGCGCTTTTCGTGTCCTTCTTCCCACAGCTCATACAAGGACCGATATCGAGGGCGTCGGATCTCGCGCCTCAGCTCACCGAGCCGCACCGTTTTGAGAGACGCAATTTTACATACGGAGCTCAGAGGATACTCTGGGGATATTTCAAAAAGCTCGTCATCGCCGACCGAGTTCTGGTCGCCGTGAACACTATGATAGAGAGCCCTGAGGAGTTCAGGGGAGCTTACGTTTTTCTGCTCATAATACTTTATTCGATACAGATATACGCCGACTTTACGGGCGGTATAGATATCACGATAGGTATAGCAGAGGCGCTTGGCATAAAGCTTGCCGAAAACTTCAAGCGGCCGTTTTCCTCACGCTCCACGAAGGAGTATTGGAACCGTTGGCATATCACGATGGGCTCGTGGTTTACCGATTACGTTTTCTATCCCATTTCGGTCAGCCGACCGATGCTTGCGATATCCAAAAAGAGCCGCGCGTGGTTTGGCAAGAAGATAGGAAAGAGGATACCTGTATATCTTGCTACAATTGTGACCTGGTTCTTGACAGGACTCTGGCACGGCGCGGGTTGGAATTTTATCGTTTGGGGACTTCTCAACTGCCTTGTGATACTTGTATCTCAGGAGCTTGAACCGCTCTATTCAAAATTCGAGCATAGATTTCCAAAGCTTCACGCGTCCTCGACGTATGGGGCGTTTATGTCGATCAGAACCTTTCTTTTGATGGGACTTATCCGTTCGCTTGACTGCTACAGGAACGTGCCGATGACCTTTAGTATGTGGGGAAGTATGTTTACCGAATTTGATCTCCCCTCTGTTCTTGGAGAGGGACTTCTGTCGCTCGGTCTTGGACTTTCCGATTACATAATAGTTGGACTTGGCTGCGCTTTGATGTTTGCGGTCAGCCGCGCGGGTAAGGACGTGAGTGTCAGAGAAAGGCTTTACGACCGCCCTGTGCTGTCTTGGTCTTTGTTCGGAACACTTTTTATTCTTATAATAATGTTCGGCGCTTACAGTGTCGGATACGATGCAAGTCAATTTATCTATAACCAATTCTAAATGGAGGTGGGAACGCATTGAAAAAAAGAATATTTGTGGCTGTGTCGGCAATTCTCGTCATATGCGTTCTGCTGACCTTCCTTGGGGCGCTCGTTATTCCTAAGTACACCGACAACAAGGAGGGGGCGCTCGTCGGAGAATATTATGCCGAGGCGGGCGGTCACGACGTACTGTTTATAGGTGACTGCGAGGTCTATGAAAGTATAGTCCCCGCGGTGCTGTGGGAAAAATACGGCATAAATTCTTACGTGCGCGGAAGTGCGCAACAGCTTGTCTGGCAGTCCTATTATCTGCTTGAGGATACCCTCAGATATGAAAAGCCGAAGGCTGTTGTCTATAACGTTATGGCGCTCAAATACGGTGAGCCTCAGCGCGAGGAATACAACCGAATGACTATCGACGGAATGAAATGGTCGTCCTCAAAGGTGGGAGCTATAAACGCCTCGATGACCGAGGAAGAGAGCTTTGTTGAGTACGTGTTTCCGCTTCTGAGATTTCATTCGAGGATAACCGCGCTTACGGCAGACGATCTTAAATACGCTTTTGAAACGCCAAAGGTGTCACACAACGGATATCTTATGCAGACGGGCATAGTTCCGAGGACAGATTTTTCCGAGGGCTTTTCTGAAGATGATTATATCTTTTCAGAGAACGCGATAAAGTATCTCGATATGATGCGTGAGAAATGTGAGGATAACGGAATAGAATTCATTCTTATGAAAGCGCCGACAAACCTGTGGAGATATTGGTGGCACGATGAGTGGGAGACACAGGTGGTCGAATACGCCGATAAATATGATCTCAAATATTACAACTTCATTCCGCTTGAAAAAGAGATAGGAATAGATTGGAATACCGATACCTATGATAAGGGCGCACATCTGAACGTCTACGGCGCTGAAAAGTTTACCGAATATTTCGGTGCGATACTTGCGGATGAGTTCTCGCTTCCCGACAGACGCGCGGACACTGCTTTGAGCGAGGCGTGGGATGTCCGTCTTGAAAAATATTATTATGAAAGAAATAACGGAGGAAAATAAAATGAAGAAGTTTTTGGCTTTGCTGCTCTGCCTTGTTATGGCTTTTGCCTTCGTGGCTTGTGATGATAAGAAGAAAGAAGAGCCCGATGACGATAAGGGCGGTTCGTCGAGTGAGAATAGCTCGGTAAACTATTACGTTGAATACAAGGGGGTGAAAATATCTCTTGGTGCTGATGCCGAGAGTGTGCTCAAAGCGCTTGGTTCACCAAATTCTGAGGATCCACAAGGAATGTGCGGGGGAGTAGGAGAAGTTACCAAATATACCTATCTTGATTTTTTAGAAATTAACATAGTAGATGCAAAAGTTAAAAAGACAATAGATAAAATAAGGATTTCATCAGATGCGATAGTTACTCCAGAAGGAATAGGGGTTGGAGCTAACAAGGAAGATGTTATAAATGCTTATGGAAAAGCCTATAGTGATTTTACTGATACAAAAATAGTGTATAACTCAGGATACAAGAGTGTTATATTTTCATTGAGGGATGGAGCTGTAGTCAAGATTGAGTATAACCTTGATGATGATTGGTATAAATAATAAATGAAAAAGGAACGGCTCGCGATGGATAATCGTGAGCCGTATTTTTTTTGTTATTCGTCCCATTTGAATTTTTGGTCGGATTTGAGCTCGATATATGACCAATCCTTTCGTGAGGGGCAGAATTTTACGCTGAAGGAATCCTCGGTCGAAAAGTGTTCAAATATCATATAGTTTCTGTCGGCATAGTCGTAAAAGAAAGCCGTTTCGTTTTGACGGGTGGCGTTTATGTACTCAAGGGCTTCAAAGCGGACCTCTGCGGTCGCGCCGTCTTTACAGGATGAAAGCCGCACCTCGGCTTTGCGAAGCTTGCTCTTTTCTCTTGCTAAGCAGAGAGTGGATATCAAAAATCCGCAGAAAGCCTTTTCGTCGAACCAATCGTTTGGACGCGCACTTCCTATAGAAGTTAAGGTTATAGGACAACCCACAAATTCAGCGATATTAAGCACGGTTGCCATTAACTTGTTCTCGGCGTTTGATGCTGTGATAGGATATATACGCGCAGATGAGAAAAGCTCGGTTGTAGTTTTCAACACATTGTTGAATTCGGAAACCATCCGGCTTCTTTGTCTTGGCGCGGAATTGTGCTTGTATTTTGATGTCGGTAGCTCTACTCCTTCTATCTTACCCGCTAAGGCTAAATCAAAAAGCTCAGTTCCTCGCTCTCCGTTTATGAAGCTGACGGTGAGAAGACGGGTGGAAGAAAACATAAAGGGGTTTATAAGGGCACTGCCAAGATCGGTCGGCAGAAGCAGAGGCTTTTGCTCGTATGAGAGAAGATAGATGCGAAGGTCGCTTCTTGCCTCGATGCTCAATATATCAAATAATGAATCTTTTGGAGCGCTTTTGTGTGAGCTCACGCGACTCGCTATGATCCTGAAGCCGTCCATAGCATCTACCAGATATATATCGTCACAAATGGTGCGAATATCTTCTACAGATGCCCTCGGAAGGTGCTGAATAGTATTATTTAAAATCATAGAATATAGTAAACACTGTCCTTTTTACTGATTATATAGTGACGTTTTTTATATTTCCGCTGACGTCAGCTTTATTATGAGGTTTATGTTGTCGGGCTGGACCTTTGCCTCGTGCGCCGCGCGGTTTCTGTGTATCTCTCCGCACTTATTACAGCGGTAGGTTATAACGTATCCCTTTTTCGGGTCGGGCTCGGCTTTTATCGGAACAAGGTCGCCAAGACATTCATTCGCACGATCTCCCGGATTTATGTCTATATGTATAGACCACAGGCAGAATGGGCAATGATCTCTTGAGGTGTAGCCAAGCGGTTTGACCTCTTTGCCGCAATGACGGCAGATAAAGCCGTTATCGTTTTTTGTAAATCTTTTTATCTCCATAGTCAGCTCCGCTTATGACCGACAAGCTCTCCAAGCAAAGGCTCAAAGGCTACGCCCTCTCGCTCGGGAGTGTCAAAATTTGCCGAATAGCTCATAACGTTTCTTATATAGTCGGAGGCGAATCGGATAGCCGAGCTGAGCTCGTCCCCTTGCAGCATACAGCCGAGAAGCACCGAAGCGAAAAGGTCGCCCGTGCCCGGATAAGAGCGGCGTACACGCTCTACGCTGTACATATATCCGTTTGAATGGCTATCCTCGGTGTGGCTGTAAGTGCCGAACATACCGCCCTTGTGGGGTATTCCCGTAATAACTGTTTTTGCCCCTCCGAGCGCCGAGAGCTTGACTCTCATATCGTTGGCAAAAGCAAAGGCTTCTTCTTCGGTCATATCCGAGGTGTCGCGATAGGGGGTATCCGAAAGGAAGCAGGCTTCGGTAAGATTGGGGGTTATCACGTGCGCCACCGAGCAGAGCTCCTTCATTCTCTCGCGGAGGATATCGTTGTATGTCGAGTAGAGAACACCGTCGTCACCCATAACGGGATCTACGAAAATGAGAGTGTCCTTGCTCGAAAATCTTTTTATAAAATTCAACACAACGTCGATCTGTTCTTCACTTCCAAGAAAGCCTGTGTATATCGCGTCAAATTTTATGTCAAGACGGTCAAAATGTTCGGCGGTCTTATTCATAAAATCGGTAAGATCCTCAAAGTGCATATCGTCAAAACCGCCCGTGTGGCTTGAAAGCATTGCCGTTGGAACGGGTATCACCTGATATCCCATAGAGGAGAGCGCGGGAATCACCACGGTAAGCGCACAGCGTCCAAAACAGGACAGATCGTGTATTGCGGCTATTCTTTTTGGAGGAAAAATTGCATTTTTCGACATATCTTTCATATCAATCATCGGCCTTCCAAGCTTCTATCTGAGCTCTGTCGCTCCTTGTCAGCTTTACCGTTTCCTTTTTGGTTATGTAATCGTAAAGGCAGAGAGTTCCGTACGCCTCTTTATCGAGATCCATCTCCTCTACGTAATATACGTCTGCATATACGGCGAGAAGCGTGTCTGTGTTCAGAAGCTCTGCAAGATCCTCGCCCACGCTATCAAGGTCAAAAACGAATTTTCTGTAGTTGTAAAGGGTGGTTTCTTCCTTTCCGACAAGAGTGGACGAGCATCTGAATGTTCTCGTTCCCGACTCGGAGATCGTGGCGTTATCCTCCTTGTTTTCGGGAGTAAGGTCCACCGAGAAGAAAAGGCTAACGTCAAACAGATCGTCCGACCTTTCGGGAGTTTCGGAGAGCGACTTGTCGCTCACAAGATTTCTGATCGTGCTGTTGTTGTAGCGAAGCACCACCTGTATTTGGTTTGCTTCGGGGATAAATACGGCGCTCGTCACCGAAAAATACCCCGCGTTATGGTCTGCGCGAGTTGTGGAATTCTGTTCCTGACGGAAGATATAAAGCTCTTCGTCGGACTGCTCGTACGCGCTGTATATACTGTCATTCACCGAGAGCGCTTTCATTGATTTTGGGTCGCCCGAGGAAAAAATTCTCCACATCAGAAAGCCGCAAACGAATGCGACCATAAGGGTGAAAAGGAATTTTATCAGCCATCCGGCGATCTTAAAGCTTTTAGTTACTCTTGACATCGTATCTCCTTGTGGTATAATTATAATACTTCATTATAGCACGGACGCCTTCGAATTTCAAGGCTTTTTTATCACATTACTCTTTTTTAGGGAGGGAATATCAATGTACGAGGTTTTTCCAAAGAAGAAGGACTCTACCGCGCGCAATCTTGCGGCGATATTATTTATAGTTGCCGTGATAGCTATGTATATCTCCACTTTGCCGGGGCTGCCGCTGCGCTCGTTGGTGCAGCTTTTGTCGGTGGGGCTTATCGCTTTTGGGCTCGTTATTATGGGAAGATATATATTCAGCTCGTATTCCTATGCCATAGTCCGCACAGACGAGGGCGGGTATGACTTTACCGTTACCGAGATAAAAATAAGATCCCGCATAACGGTATGCAGGATCTCTGTATCGGGCATAGAGAGTGTTGAGGCTTTGAAAAAGGGCGAGGGAGAGCGTCTTGCCGCACTGAAGAAGGGAAGAAAGAGCTTTGATTACCGCGTGGATATGTCGCCCTCGCAGTATTGCTGTATCCTTGCCAACGAGTGCGGGGAAGCGGTAGCGATAAAGATATCGTATGACGAAAGGCTTATCTCGCTGCTCTCGGAAATGAAATAAGAGAGATTTAAGGATGCTCGGAGCGCTGCTTCGCGGCATCCTTTATTCCTTCTGCCATAAATACCTTGATAAGGGTTAAAAAGAGTATTTTTATATCATGCCAAAGAGAGAGATTTTTTGTGTATTCGGCATCATAGAGCAGTTTTTCGTCGTCGCTGATCATATCTCTGCCGTGTGTTTGCGCAAGTCCCGTGATGCCCGGGCGGATAGAATATACACCAAGCTCGTTTCTCTTTTGGTGGATATCGCTCTCCTCGGGAATAAGCGGACGCGGGCCCACGAGGCTCATATCTCCGCATATCACATTGAAGAGCTGAGGAAGCTCGTCAAGGCTGGTTCGGCGCAGAAAACGCCCTACGGGCGTGATATATCGTTCAGCGTCGGAAAAGCGGGAGGTGGGCATATTTTTCGGGGCGTCCTCGCGCATAGTTCTGAACTTGTAGCATACGAAATTTCTGCCATCCTTGCCCACCCGTATCTGTTTAAAAATAACCTTTCCTGGTGAGGTCAGCTTTATTGCCACCGCGATGAAGAGCATAGGGAGATATGCGGCGCACAAAAGGATATAGGAAAAAAATATATCAAGAGCTCTTTTGAGCGCGGGATAGGAGGACACGCGCTCGGGGGAGCTTATTTTCGTTTTGTTTTGGGATCTTTCACTTGTCATAGGATTCACCTCTGACATTAGCATACCTTGTTTTGACACTATTATACCCAAGGCTGCAAAGGTGTAGGCTTTCGGAAACATTTGTTGGTGATAATGCACAATAATACAGTTTGCGATTTGTAAGTATATATGCAAATAAGGCAAAAGAGGAAAGAATTTTATACAAAGTGTGCTCAATTTTGTACACATTTAAAGAACAGGTGTGATATAATAGTATATTATCAGAAGTATGCAAATTCTTCGATGATCGTTAAGGAGAACCACAATCATGAAAAAAATTGTTTCTATGTTGCTTTGTGTGGCAATGCTTCTCTCTGCGCTTACTTTGTTTACCTATGCCGTTGAGGATGAGGGATCTACCCAATCCCCTGTTATCGACGGTGTTGTTGGCGTGGGAGAATATATAAGCGAAAGGGTGTTTGATAACACCGATGCCGCGACAGGAACTACGCCCGCAGCCAATAAACACCCGGATTTTGCGGCGAACTGTGTACCTGCAGAAGGAGAGAGTATTACTGAGTATGCCTCTGAGGATGAGGAAAATATATACGTTGCCTTTGTTATTTCTCAGGATATTTCAAGTACCGATTTTTATATGACGGGAAGAGCCCAGGCCGCGGCAACTATGAGCGAGCACAAGGAGAGCGCTACCACTTGTTTTTCGTTTGATCTCCAGGAGAGCGATGAGACCGAGGGATCTGTGAGAGGCGCTGCGGGAATAGACGGCAACAACACGGATACCGACGGAACCGAAATGAGAGCTTACAGATCGGGCGAATACGAGTCTATTGCAAAAAGAAACAAGAGCGGTGATGTGTTCGAGAATATCACTATTGAGATAAAGATATCGAAGGAAGCTATAAAGGACGTATGTAAGGTCGATTCTGTTGAGTTTATAGGCTACAGAATTATTTACAGACCTATAGACGCTGAAAAAGTTGACCTTTGCTCAAGAGCTGTAAAAGTGAGCCAGTCGACCTCAGGATTTTCTAAGTTCAGCGAGCTTTGCGCCTACTATTTAGGCAGCGAAGAAAATGATGTTCATTATCTGAATGCGGGCTATAAAACGCTTAGATTTATCTGTTTCTATGAAGAACCCGCGGCAAAGGCGTGGTACGGCCCTGTTGGAAGTAAGTCGCCTGAGGGCGTTGAAAGAGCGACTGTTCTGGACTATACCGACGTTGGCAGATTTGCCGCGACAAGCACATACGTTGTATCAGGAAGAAAAGCGCCGCCCGTTATTGACGGCGTTGTTGAAGGCGAAGAGTACTCAACTTCAAAACTCTATGCCACTGAAAAATTCAGTACAAAAGTAACGGGGGTAACCCTTACAGAGTACGCAGCGTATGATGCCGAGTACATATACTTTGCAATTGTGTACAACACAAATATGTCCTCTATAGATGTCCGTATGAACGGAAAATCAACTGCGAGAACAGATATGCTTCAGGCGGAATATGTCTATCATTTTAAGGCGGAAGGACTTGCAAGTGTTGATGAGAAAAGCGTGGTGGGCTCAAGAGGGGATTTTGATGCAGATCATGTATTTGCAGAGAGCGAATACGAGGGCATAGCCAAAAAGAACAAGGAAGGCGAGACGATAGTCAGCACTACACTTGAACTCAAAATATCCAGAAGCGCAATGAGAAGAGTTTTTGAAGTTGATGCCGCAGACTTTATAGGTTATTATGCACTTGGAGTTGCGGTTGCCAACGGAAATTTGGGTAGCGGAGATGCCACTAATGCTGCTCAGTTGAACGGTGTTACCACATTAGGTTGGAAGGCGAATGGCAGTACAAAGGCAACCGAGGTTATGGCGCAGTCCTATGGAACAACGGCAAGCCTGTATCTCCAGTATTATCGACTTTTCAATTTCATTATGTTCGGTTATGAGGAGCCTGAAGTTCATAACAGTTATGCTTCTTCGGACGGAAGCACTCCCTCGGATCCAACGCAAAAGCTTGATCTTAGCGACCTGACGTGTTTGAGCGTGCTCGCGAGCAACTACGTTCCCAGCGCGCTGGACAACAGTGAGACCCCCGGCGTTTTTAGTCTGGAGATATCCTTTGGTTCTATGTCCTTCGATTATATTGATAATATCGAGGGTGAATGGAATCCCCAGACCCACGATTATGACCCTATAAGAAGCTGGGTATGTGATGAAGATGATAACAAGATCACCGTTGTTAATGACTCGAATTTTGCTATTCTCGCATCCTTTATATATAAGAAGGAAGCAGAATTTGAGGGTGTAACGGGTGCTTTTGACAATGCGGTCGCACGTCTTGTTGGAACAGCAGAGGGGGCGAGTGCGGATAGATCTACCGTAGATGCTTACCTTGAGCTCAGCGGCGAATTTGGTTCGGAAAATGCCGCTGAAACCGAGATAGGTCAGGTAATTGTAAAGATCATCAAAGCAAATTCATAAAATAAAAGCTGATTTCAAAAGGCGGGGGAGACCCCGCCTTTGTTCGTTCCTCCTGATAGAGGATACGATTTTCTTAAAAAGCCTTCCCCAGCGAGGAAAGGGGGACCACGGAGTGGTGGATGAGGTGTTTCCTAAGCCAAAGAACTCCTCATCCGTCACGGCTTACACCGTGCCACCTTCTCACACAGGAGAAGGCTTTTTTGTGTCGCGATAAGCACAAAAAACGATAGCGAAATTTGTGCATGTATACAAAAACAGAAAAATGTTGTCAAAAAAAAGTATATTCCGAAAAAAATAAGTATATTAGTTTATATACTGATATTTTTGTGCTTAGGAGGGAATGGATATGGGCAACTGCATAAGAGAATTGTTCATTGAGAGAGAAAAAGAAAACCTCTCGCAATATGCTTTTTTGACCTCGAATACGCGCGGACGCGACCTGCCTTACGTTCCCTGTGACAACAGAACAGAATTTCAGCGCGACAGGGATAAGATAATCCATTCGCAGTCCTTCAGACGGCTGATGAACAAAACTCAGGTATTTCTCGCACCCGTGGGCGACCACTACCGCACAAGAATGACACATACCCTTGAGGTCACACAGATAGCGAGGATCATCGCCCGCGCCCTGCGCCTTAACGAGGATCTCACCGAGGCGGTGGCTATGGGACACGATATCGGTCACACCCCGTTCGGACACGCGGGAGAGTTCGCTATGCAGCAGTGCTACGACCCCGAATTTACTCATTACCGTCAGAGCTTGCGCGTTGTCGAAAAGCTTGAAAACAACGGAGAGGGACTTAACCTTACTTGGGAGGTCAGGGACGGTATAGTTAATCACACGGGTGATTCTATGGCGTCTACCCTTGAGGGAGTAATTGTAAAGTACGCCGACAGGATAGCATACATAAATCACGATATCGACGACGCTTGTCGCGCGGGGATACTCGTTATCGAGGATATTCCCCAGTGGATACGCGATGTTCTCGGCGACGGACATTCCCAGAGAATAAATTCTTTGGTTACATCTATAATAAAGGCAAGTACCGATAAGAACGAGATAACTATGGAGGACGAGGTCGCAAAGGCTATGACGGCGCTCAGGGCATTCCTCTTTGAGCGGGTATACAGAAATCCCGTAGCCAAGTCCGAGGAGGGCAAGGCGAAGGAGATGCTCATAAGGCTGTTTGAGTTTTACGTCGGTCACGTTGACCGTATGCCCGAATTCTACAGAAACAACTGTGAGAGAGAGGGGCTTGAGCGAAGTGTCTGCGACTTCGTAGCGGGAATGACAGACAGATACGCCATCGAGGTCTACTCCGACCTGTATATACCTAAGGTTTGGAGGGGCTCGCATTGATGATACCAAGAGAGATAATAGACGAGATAGTTTACAGAAACGATATAGAGCAGGTGATATCCTCATACGTGACGCTGAAGCGCGCGGGCTCTAATCTCAACGGACTTTGTCCGTTTCACAGCGAAAAAACGCCGTCCTTTACCGTTTTTCCCGCCACCAAGAGCTTTTATTGCTTCGGTTGCGGCGCGGGCGGCGACGTTATAACCTTTATAATGCGCTCGGAAAATCTTGACTATGCCGATGCCCTGCGCTTTTTAGCGCAGCGCGCGGGGATAACGATACCTGAGGACGAGTCGCAGGGCGGCGAGCGGACGGTATCCCGAAAGCGGATATACGAGATGAACCTTGCGGCGGCGAGATTTTTCAGGGATTGCTTGTTCGACCCCAAATACGGCGCTGAGGCGATGCGATATCTTACCGAGGAAAGACGCCTGAGTATGACGACGATAAAGCGCTTTGGCATAGGATTTTCGCCAAACAACGCGTGGATGCTCACCAACCATATGCACTCGCTCGGATATACCGACGAGGAGCTGGTCACGGGATTTCTTTGCGGAAAGAGCCGCAACAGCGGAAAGACCTACGATTACTTCAGAAACAGGGTTATCTTTCCTATAATAGATACGACGGGAAATATCGTGGCGTTCGGCGGAAGAGTTATGGACGACTCGAAGCCGAAATATCTGAATACGTCGGATACCCCCGCGTTCAAGAAGAGCAGACATCTTTTTGCGCTCAACTTTGCGAAAAATCACGCCGAGGAGCAGATGATACTCTGCGAAGGGTATATGGACGTTATCGCTCTGCACGCCGCGGGATTTGAAAATGCGGTGGCAACGCTCGGAACGGCGATAACGGCGGATCAGGCGAGGATATTTGCGAAGTACACCAAAAAAGTGGTGATAACCTACGACTCGGATAACGCGGGGCAGACCGCCGCCGATAAGGCGATGCGTCTGCTTGGCGAGGCGGGAGTGGACGTTCGTGTGCTAAAGCTTGAGGGGGCGAAAGACCCTGACGAGTTTATCAAGAAATACGGCACGGCGGCGTTCAAGAACGTTATAAACGAGAGCAAGAGCGGATTCGATTTCAAGATGGACAAGGTGATATCGAAATACAAAATTTCCTTAGCCGAGGAGAAAATCAAGGCGGCTGACGAGATATGCAGGATAATTGCCGCGTATTATTCGGGGGTCGAGAGGGAAATATATATCCTGTCCGCCTCAAAGCAGCTTGGACTTTCAAGAGAGGTTCTGCTCTCGGACGTTGAGCGTATAAGAAAGAAAATGCGCTACGAGGCGGCGCAAAAGCAATCGCGTGAGGCGATGATGTCGGCAAAAAATCTTGACAACAGAGTCAACCGCGATGCGGCGAAGCATATACGCGCGAATGCCGCAGAGGAGGCGCTTATCGGTATGATGCTGATATTCGACGATCTAAGAGCCGTGGTCGCTTCGGGAGATGCGGGAGTTAGCGCCGAGGACTTTTCCACCGATTTCGGCAGAAGAGTTTTCGAGGTCATCTGCGCCCTTGAGGTGAGTGAGTACGGATTTTCAAAGGCTATGCTCGGACAGTATTTCGGACTTGACGAGATGGGAAAGCTTGAGCAGATCGAGCAGGACCGCCGCAAGTACAGCCGAAACGGCAGAGAGGTGCTTGATGAGTACGTGAGAAATCTGAAGGAAGAAAAGCTGCTTGACGCAAACAAAGACGATATAAGCTTTATACTGAATGCCAAGCGCGGAAGGCTTCAAAAGGAAAAAGAAAAAAATAATCAATAAATACATACGAAAAGGAATGATAAAATGGCAGAGAACAACACAAAAGAACTGATTGAGGAAGAAATCGAAGAGGTGGAAACAGATACCTCCGAGCACAAGGAGTCCAAGCCCGAAAAGAAGATAGACATGAACGAGCTTATCGAAAAGGGCAAAAAGGGCGCACTTTCGGCAAATGACCTTGATGAGATGCTTGAGGAGCTCGATTACGATATGGACCGTATCGACAAGCTTTATGAAACTCTTGAGGATAACGGCATCACGCTTCCCGGAGATATGTCGGCAAACGAGATAAACGAGATCGAGAGTGAGGTCGAGTCCTTTGGCGCGGGCGAAAATATGGAGCGTATGCTCGAGCAAGAGGGCTTGGCGATAGACGACCCCGTTCGTATGTACCTCAAGGAGATAGGACGAGTTCCGCTTCTGAGCGCCGAGAGAGAGAGGGAGCTTGCCGAGATAATGGCGACTGCCGAGGACGAGGGAGAGAGAGAAAGAGCAAAGAATGAGCTGGTTGAAGCGAACCTTCGTCTTGTCGTAAGTATCGCAAAGAGATATGTGGGCAAGGGAATGTTCTTCCTTGACCTTATCCAGGAGGGTAACCTCGGACTTATGAAGGCGGTCGATAAGTTCGACTACAAGAAGGGATACAAATTCTCTACCTATGCTACCTGGTGGATAAGACAGGCTATAACCAGAGCTATCGCGGATCAGGCGAGAACTATAAGAATTCCCGTTCATATGGTCGAAACTATACACAAGGTGTCAAGATATACCCGTCAGATGCTTCAGGAGCTCGGACGCGAGGCGACAGCCGACGAACTTGGAGAAAAGATGGGAATGAGCGCCGAGAAGGTAAGAGAGATAATGAAGATCGCGCAGGACCCCGTGTCGCTTGAAACGCCTATAGGCGAGGAAGAGGACAGCCACCTTGGCGACTTTATTCCCGATGATGACACGCCCGCTCCCGCCGATTCGGCATCTGCAACTATCCTCAGAGAGGTAATAGAGAGAGAGCTTCACACGCTTACTCCCAGAGAGGAGCACGTTATAAAGCTCCGCTTCGGTCTTTACGACGGAAGAACGAGAACTCTTGAGGAAGTCGGAAAGGAATTCGACATCACGCGTGAGCGTATAAGACAGATCGAGGCAAAGGCGCTCAGAAAGCTCCGCCATCCCAGCAGAGCAAGACATCTGCGCGGATTCCTTGATTGATCTCTGTGTACGGAACTAACAAAAATATTTGACATTATTTGGCATAAAAGTAGAAAAAAACGTCAATACGTAACAAAACTCATATAGGGGATTGGGTGTATTAACGTATAATCGGGTATGTGTTTGTTTGTATACTGTTTGTTTACAAAAAAATCACTTGACATTTGATTACTTTTGGTGTAAAATAATACAGTATTACTACGGTGATAACTGTGTCTTGAAACAATATTCTTAGGAGGAAAAAATGAGTAAAAGACTGTTGTGTCTTCTTCTTGGTTTGCTTATGGTGCTTTCTGTTGCTTTCACGGGCTGCTCCGCACAGACCGACGAGGAAGAGATGGACGATATTGCAGAAGAAGCTTCCGAGTCTGCTATGACCTTGACTATGTACCTTATGTCCGAGGAGGAGGTCAGCAAGGATCAGGCGGATAAGATAGAGGAGGCTGTTAATAAGATAACCAAGTCTAAGTTTAAGACGAGAATAGTTCTGCGCTATTTCACTGAGGAGCAGTACTACGATGCTCTCGATAAGGCATTCAAGGAAACAAAGGATGCTAAAAAGGCAGCTGAAGATGCTGCGAAGGCGCTGAAGGAGGCGATAAAGAGAGGTGAGGTCACCTCCCAGACAACTACCGATCCTTCGCAAACTACCGAGGAAGAAACAGAGGTCAATGAGTACGGTGTAAGTACTCTTAAGTATCCCGGAGTTACCGATTACCAGGTGGATATATTCTACGTTGGCGGATACGAGAACTTTAAGAGATATAATACCGGCAGATATATCAAGAGTGTTGACGACCAGCTTTCGGGTGTTGCAAAATCACTCTACCACTATATCGCACCCGAGTTCCTCAGCATAGCAAAGAAGGCTACCGAAGAGGCTGAGACCTACATAATCCCGAATAACAGAACGGTTGGAGAATACACATATCTCCTTTTGAATAAGGATCTTCTCACAAAGTACGGACGCAGCAAGGATGAGTTCGAAAATCTCACCAGCCAGTCGCTTCAGGACTTTATGAAAGAGGTAAAGACCTACGAGGCTGCAAACTACGTTCCGCTTGAGTCCAAGACGGGTGACATAGATACCGTTGGAATCTACTATCTCGGTCTTGACGAAAATAACGATCTTTCCCATGATTTCTCGATATTGGGAAGCACTCAGCTTGAAGGAAACAAGTACTACGAGCATACCCTTGCCGTAACGATGGATGGCGGCTTGGCTAACGGTTTCAGAAGCCAGGTAAGAACCCTTATCAGCTACAAGGAGCTGGGCTATTGCGATAACCCCAACAATCTCCCCTTTGCGGTTGGATATGTTAAGGGTGACGCGGCAGAGATGATCGAGCAGTACTCCGATGAGTATGAAATGGTAGTGGTTGAAAGACCTGTTGCTGAAACAGGAGACGTATTTGAGCACGGCTTTGCAGTTGGATATATGACCAGCAGCGCTAACAGAAGTATGCAGATAATCAACTATCTTAATACCAACGCCGATTTCCGCAACCTTCTCCTTTACGGAATAGAGGGAGAGAACTATGAGGTCGTTGAAAAGACGGTTGACGGTGTTGTATACAAGATGGCAAACCGCCTCAATTACAACTACGTAATGGATGAGAACAAGACGGGTAACGTTATCCTCGCTTATCCTCTTGATATAGAGGGAGAGACCGCTGAGAATATTCAGAAATATAATCTCAAGGGAGATCTTCCCAATATCCGCGAATATCAGAAGGCTCAGAACAGAGATATAAAGACGCTTATAGACGCAGGTTACGTGCCTACGGATGTTGATAAGGAGCTTATGGCAGATCTCAGAGAAGAGTCTGCAGAACTCAAGAAGCTTATACTTGAGTGCTCAACCGTAGCCGAATTTGATGCGATGATGGAAGAGCTTTATAATTTCTATAACAATCCCGGCAGCGAGACCGCTTACAATACGGCAAGACTGTTGACCGATGATTCGGGTAGCTTGGCATATTCCTATCAGGAGTGGTTGAAGCTTCAAGGTATAACTATTAACAGAACTGAGAGCTAATATAATGGAGCTGTTCCATCGTCCCGGTGTGAACAGCTCCATTTGATTTGGGGTTATGAAATATACACATATAATTTGGGATTTTAACGGAACGTTGTTTGACGACGTTGATGCGGGTATCGCATCGGTAAACAAGATGCTCTGCGAGAGAGGTCTTAGTACGATTTCGAATAAAGATGAGTACCGAGAGGTATTCAAGTTTCCGATAATAAATTATTATCGGGATCTGGGATTTGATTTCGAGAGTGAGCCCTATGAGGTGTTAGCGCCGATATGGGTGGAGCTTTATAATGAAAACAGCAAGAGCTCAACTCTTTGTCCGAACGCGCTTGAGCTTCTCGAATATTTTAAAGAGAAAAATATTCCTCAGGTATTGCTCTCGGCGACCGAGCGAAATATGCTTTTGGGGCAGATAGAGGAGCTTGGGATAAGCGGGTATTTTGATGCTGTGCTCGGACTTGACAATATCCACGCCTATTCGAAAAAGGATATCGCGATAGAATGGCTGAGAAAGCAAAAGGATATCAAGCCGCTGTTTATCGGTGACACCGAGCACGACGCTCAGGTAGCAAGGGCGGTGTGCGCGGATTGCATACTTGTGGCACAGGGGCATCAGTCAAAAGCCACACTTCTCAAATGCGGATATCCCGTCTATAATGACCTCGGAGAGGTTATGGAGCTATTGAAACTTTAAAAAACAAATCACCCGAACACGTAAAATGTGTTCGGGTGATCTTATTTATATCTATTTTACAAATTCCTCGTATATAGCGGCGAGAGCCTTTTCGAAGTCGTGCTCCTCGATGCCGACGATAATAGATATCTCGCTTGAGCCCTGGTCTATCATCTTGATGTTTATTCCCGCGTTGGATATAGAGTCAAATACTCTTGCCGCTGTACCCTTTGCCTTGACCATTCCGCGTCCGACGATAGCGATAAGTGCAAGTCCGTCCTCAACTACGACCGAGTCTGCCTTCACGTTTCTTGCAAGTGTATTGAGCAGCTTTTCCTTGCGGTCCTCGATAGAAGAGGTGGAAAGAACGATACTCATATTGTCTATTCCCGAGGGAAGGTGCTCGAAGGATATCTCGTTGTCCTCAAGGACCTCAAGAACCTTTCTTCCAAAGCCTATCTCGGCGTTCATCATATCCTTTTCGATAGTGATTACCGAGAAGCCCTTCTTACCCGCAATACCCGTTATGACCTTTTCGGTATCATACTCGGTGCTGCTTGCAACTATCATAGTTCCCGCATCCTCGGGAGCGTTGGTGTTTTTGATGTTTATCGGGATATTCGCGTATCTTACGGGGAATATAGCGTCCTCGTGAAGAACGGTAGCGCCCATGTAGGAAAGCTCACGGAGCTCACGGTAGGTTATGGTGTTGATAGCGCAGGGGTTTTCAACTATTCTCGGGTCTGCCATCATAAAGCCCGAAACGTCTGTCCAGTTCTCGTAGAGGTCGGCGTTTGCCGCACGTGCAACTATAGAACCTGTTATATCAGAACCGCCTCTTGAGAAGGTCTTGATAGTTCCGTTGGGCATAACGCCGTAAAATCCGGGGATAACGGCATGCTTATGCTTGAGAAGCTCCTGTGACATGACCTTGTTTGTAAGCTCCTCGTCGAAAGAACCGTTTTCCTTGAAGAATATAACGTTTTCGGCGTCGATGAAGTCGTATTTGAGATATTTCGCGAGTATAAGACCGTTGAGATACTCTCCGCGGCTTGCCGCAAAGTCGCGTCCCGAGCGGTGCTGGAGCGCGTTCTTTATGTATTCGAGCTCGCCGCTGATATCGAAATCAATTCCAAGCTCCTCGATTATTCCGTTATATCTTGCAACTATCTGCTTATAGTACTCGTCGATGTTCTCCTGCTTCTTGACCATATTGTAACAGTTATAAAGCATATCTGTTACCTTTGTGTCCTCCTTGAAGCGCTTACCGGGGGCAGAGGGAACGACGTATTTGCGCGCGGGGTCTGCCTTGATTATGCTTGCAACCTGTCTGAAATGCTCGGCATCTGCGAGTGAGCTTCCGCCAAATTTAACTACTTTTATCATATTAACTCTCCAAAAGAATATTGATGGCAAAATAAGTGTGCCTTTCAATATTATATTTATATTTTACCGTTTTGTCAATCTATTTTTGATATTTTATACGTATATACCCACAAAGACAGGCTTTTAGTTGATATTATTGGTGCATTTGTCCTTATCTGAATTATCCTCTATATATCTCTTTGCCTGAGTTGAGAAGAGCTCATAATATTTGCCCTTTTTAGCCATAAGGGTTTTATGGTCGCCCTCTTCGACTATCCTTCCGTATTCCAAAACAACTATCTTTGAGGCGATAGTGGCGCTCGAGAGCCTATGAGAAACGAATATTGTTGTTTTGCCCTCGCGCAGACGGTCGAACTGATCGAATATTTCCTGCTCTGCGATCGCATCAAGAGATGCGGTAGGCTCGTCAAGAATGATTATATCCGAATTGCTGTAGAAGGCTCGCGCGATAGAAAGCTTCTGCCACTGACCTATAGAAAGCTCTATTCCGTCGACCTCAAAATACTTCATAAGAGCTGTATCATATCCTGCGGGGAGCTTAGAGATATAGTCGTCGGCGTTAGCCTGAAGCGCCGATCTCTTTATGCGCTCCTCGTCGGGCGGGGAGCTGATATCTCCGAATGAGATATTCTCGGACACCGAAACGGCGTACTTTCCGAAATCCTGAAAGATGATGCCGAAGATGCTGTAAAGCTCCTTGACATCGTATTCTCGGATATCCTTGCCGTCAAGAAGTATATAGCCCTCGGTCGGGTCGTAAAGTCTTGTCAGTAGCTTGAGCAGAGTTGTCTTACCCGCGCCGTTGAGTCCGACCAGGACAAGGGTTTCGCCGGGGCGGATAGTAAGGTTTATGTTGTCAAGCACCTTTCTGTTCGTTTCGGGATAGGAGAAGCTTACATTTACAAACTCAATGCTGTGGGGGATACCGACTTGCACCCTCTCGGGGGTGTCGGTCTTTGGAACAACGGTCGGACGCTCGTTCATAAACAGTATAAGGTTGTCTATGAAGAGAGTGCCCTCGTATACACTCGCCGAGATGCTGATAAGTGTTGTAACTGTGGTGGCGATAGAGGTGAGCGCGCCTGTATAGAGCGAATAGTCGCCTATCTGTATTCCGCCATCAAAGACCTTTATCGCGATGATGGCGAAGAATATGCAGTTAACGACAGATGCCACGAGAGAGGTTATTATCTGGAAAATATTTTCCTTTAAGATAAGCCCTCTGAGCCCCTTGTAGTATCCCTCGAAGACATTTTCGTATCTTCCGATAAGCTCGTCGGACAGACCGAACATTCTTATCTCCTTCACCATATCCTTGTTTACCATAAGCGAGGAGTAATAATTCATCTGTCTTCTGTCCTTGGAGCGATGGCGCATATATCTGAAATTTTTTCTTCTGTAGGAGAAATTGATTATAGCCGACGGCACGGACACCAATAGCATAACTATCGCCATCCACCACATATCGGGCGCTGTGGCGAGAATTATGATATAGCTTACAAGGCTTATAAGCGTACTTATCGTGTCAAAGGTAGAGGAGAGAACTCCTATGGGTCTTACGCCCGCCTCTCTGTCTGCGTTCTCAAGACGCTCATAAAACTCGGGCATATCAAAGGAAGCGAGATCCACTTCCTTTGCCTTTTGCATTATCTTTACCTTTACCTGCCTTACGACCTTCTCGCCTGCAATTCTTATGACCGCACTGTTGATGCGCGACACAAGCTGATTGAGTATTCTGTAGGCAAAGTAGAATATCAGCAAAAACATCACCATAGAGCCCCAGAACACGGCGGTGTAAGCCGTTCCGCTGAGCTCTGCGGCAACGCGGTTGGATATCACACTCTGCAGCTCATTGAGGATATCCTTTGATATGATAGAGCCTATAACGGGCAAAAAGCCCTTGAACAGAGCGATGACCATAAGCGATATGAGTATCCATTTTCCGGTTTCCCATACCAGACCGAAGATATACGAGAGCCTCGTGAAGAACCCACCGAGAAGATCCTTTAGAAATCTTGGCAGATCCTTTACAGATTTTGGCGGTGGGACTTTTTTCTTGAGCTTGTCCGAAGCTCCGGGGGGACCGCCCCAAAATCCGGGTCCCATATCAGCCCATATTCTCGGGTAGCTTGCGTCCGCCCATTATGTGAAAGTGAAGGTGCTTTACTGTCTGACAAGCATCGTCACCGCAGTTTGTGATAACTCTGTATCCGTTCTTAAGTCCTGCCTCTGCCGCTATTTTCGGTATAGCTTCAAATATCTTAGCCACGTATACGCTGTTTTCTGCGTTTATCATATCGGTGCAGCAGATATGCTCCTTGGGAACTACCAGGATATGAGTGGGCGCTTGGGGATTTATATCGTGAAAAGCGTAGCAATAGCTATCCTCATACGCCTTTTTTGAGGGAATCTCGCCCTTGATTATTTTGCAGAAAATGCAGTCCATATTGAAATCTCCTTTTGTTTATGATATAATCTAATAGATAAATTTTAACACAACACAAAATAAAAGTCAAGGTGACATTATGAATTTGAAAATAGACACAGACATATGGACATATCTTGCCGACAGTGAAAAGAAGATAGTTATGTACGGCATGGGTAACGGGGCGGACAAGATACTTGCGGTATGCGAGAAAAAGCGAATAGAGGTCTGCGATTTCTTTGCAAGCGACGGCTTTGTGCGCGGCCACTCGTTTCACGGCAAAAGGGTACTGTCCTACTCGGAGGTCAAGGAGAAATACGGAGCGGAAAATATTATCGTTCTGCTCTCGTTCGCCTCGTCGCTTGGGGACGTGATAGAAAATATTTTGCGTATCGCATCGGAATGTGAGCTTTACGCGCCCGATGTGCCCGTGTTCGGGGAAAATCTCTTTGATATGGAGTTTTATCTGAAAAATAAGGAGCTTTTTGAAGAGGCTTACGGTATGCTCGCTGATGATGAATCGAGGCGGATATTTGAGAACACCGTGGCGTATAAGCTGACGGGAAGGATAGACTGCCTTGAAGCGGCGGTCAACGAGAAGGACGAGGTCTACCGTGAGCTGCTCGGAGCCGAGGATATAAAAGTCGCCGCCGATCTTGGCGCTTATAACGGCGATACCGTCAGGGAGCTTGCCGCGTACGCGCCGAGCCTCGAGAGGGTGATAGCCTTTGAACCCGACAGGAGAAATTTCAAGAAGCTCTCGCTTTACGCCGAGCAGGAGGAAAGATTTTCGGTCGAGCCGCTCAACGCGGCGGCGTGGGAGGGAGAGGAGCTCCTTGAGTTTGACGCGGGAGGAAACAGAAACTCGAACGTGTCGCATACCGCCAAGAGCGTGGGGATAAGAGGAACTTCGCTTGACGCTGCGGTGCAAGGCAAGGTCGATTATATTAAGTATGACGTCGAGGGCTCGGAGAGAGAGGCGCTTCTCGGCTCACGGCAGACTATAGGGAAATATTCACCAAAGCTTTTGGTGTCGGTATACCACAGAAGCGAGGATCTTTTCGCGCTTGTGCAGCTCGTTCACGAGTTGAATCCCAATTACAGACTTTATCTTCGCAGATACAGATATATCCCCGCGTGGGATCTCAATCTTATTTGTATTTGATAGGGTGTTGATTTTAGAAAATAAATGTGTTATACTAATCTAAGAATATAAACGCCCAGAGGGCACGGAGATAAAATTATGGCTAAATACAGACAGGGAAGAATAAACGACGAGATGCAAAAGGAGATCGCGGCGATATTGCGCGAGGTCAAAGACCCCAGAGTAAGCGGAGCTTTTGTGAGCGTTACGGGAGTTGAGGCGACCCCCGACCTCAAATTCGCTAAGGTCTACTACTCGGTATTGTCGGGAGATAAGAAGGAGATAGGCAAGGGACTCAAATCCTCGGCGGGATTTATAAGAGGTCAGCTCGCGCGCAGAATGAATCTGAGAATGACCCCCGAGCTTTCCTTCCACGAGGATAATTCTATAGCTTACGGCGCTCATATCTCGAAGATACTTTCGGGTATAGAGATATCCGAGGAGAGCGATGAGGTCGAGGATAGCGACAACTCTGAGAATTAAAGAGGTCAAGTATATGGATTTTAAAAAATTAAGCTTTGACGAGCTTTGTGAGAAGCTTTGCGAGAATAAAAAGACGCTTATAGTCTATCACGCAAGACCCGATGCCGACGCGATAGGCTCTGCCTTCGCGCTCAAGGATCTGCTTGGCTGTATGGGTATATTCGCTATCTGCGCTTGTGACGATGAAGTTCCCGAGCGCTTGAGCTTTATGAGCGAGGACGTTCAGGGGGGCACGGTGCTTGATGACGATATGCTTCTCGGTCACGAGAGGGCGATAAGCGTTGATTCGGCATCTCCCTCTCAGCTTGGAAGGATTTTTGAAAGGCTTCGCAAGGATATCGACATAATGATAGACCATCACGGCTCGGGTACGGTGTATGCCGATAATTATATCCGTCCCGAGGCATCTGCCACAGCCGAGATAATAATGGACATAGCGAAATGGTTGCTTGAAAAAGGGAAGATAGCCTTCATACCGCCAAGAGTTTACAGCTGTATCTACACGGCGATAAGCTCGGATACAGGCTGTTTCAAGTATTCAAACGTCACACCGCAGACACATATATATGCCTCGGAGCTTGTGGCGGCGGGAGTTGACGCGGCGGATATCAACCACAGGCTTTTTGAGTCCAAAACCCTCAAGCAGCTCAAGGCTGAGGGAGAGGCGGCAAGGCGACTTGCGGTCTATGAAAAGGGAAGGATAGCGGCTGTTACATTCCCATATTCATCTAAATTTTCACTCGCGCTTTCAAACGAAAATCTTGAATCTATAATAGATATACCGCGCTCTCTTGCGGGGGTCGAGGTGGCGTTTGCGGTCAGACAGCCCGAGGATAAGCCCTTTTTCAGGGTGTCTATGCGCTCTAACTGTGATTTTGACGTCTCTGCCGTCTGCGTAAGATTTGGCGGCGGCGGACACGTCCGCGCGGCAGGCTGCTCACTTGAAGCGCCAAACGTGGACGAAGCCGAGAAGAGGATACTTGCGGCAGTGCTTGAAATGATGAAAAAGTAAATATAAGATCGCAGGACGGAATTAGCCGTCCTGCGTTTTATATGTCTACACAATAAAAAAGCCTTCCTCCGGGAGGAAGGTGGCACGACGAAGGAGTGACGGAAGGAGAGCGCGTTACAATAAAATTAATCTAAATTTAAAGTTGCGCAGGCTCCTTCCACCGCTATGCGGTCCCCCTTCCTCCCGGAGGAAGGCTATATATAGAATAACGTCATCCTAACTAAAAAATTTTATAGAATTATTGACAGAGAAATTAAAATTTGATATAATGTCAGCAAGAAAAAGCGGTCAATGGACTTCATAGGCGTGTGCCTACCGAGCCCGTTTGATCGCCTTGATTTTTATATGGAGGTATATCCTATGTTAGAGGTAAAAGGTCTATCAAAAATATACAAGTCAAAAACCAAAAACGGAGTGGATACACACGCGCTTGACGGTGTGTCGCTTAAATTCCCCGAGAAGGGAATGGTCTTCCTGCTCGGTAAGAGCGGAAGCGGTAAGTCGACTCTGCTTAACGTCTGCGGAGGACTTGATTCTCCAAGCGGCGGTGAGGTCATCGTTAAGGGCAGAAGCAGTAAGGATTTCAGCCAGAGCGATTTCGACAGCTACCGCAACACCTTCGTGGGATTTATATTTCAGGAATACAACATCCTTAACGAGTTTACCGTTGAGGACAACATAGCCCTCGCTCTCGAGCTTCAGGGAAAGCCCAAGGATAAAAAGGCGATAGCCGAGCTGCTTGAGCAGGTCGACCTCGTGGGCTATGCAAAGCGCAAGCCCAACACCCTTTCGGGCGGTCAGAAGCAGAGGATCGCTATTGCCAGAGCGCTTATAAAGTCGCCCGAGATAATTATGGCGGATGAGCCTACGGGCGCGCTTGACTCGGCTACGGGTAAGCAGGTATTCGATACGCTCAAAAAACTCTCTGAGGATAAGCTTGTCATCGTCGTATCGCACGACAGAGAATTTGCCGAGCTTTATGCCGATCGTATAATCGAGCTCAAGGACGGAAAGGTGCTCTCCGACGTTACCAAAACACAGGAAAAGCAGCAGGCTATCAGTGAGAACGTCAACGTTGTGGACGAGGTGCTTTGCGTTAAGAAGGGCAAGGAGCTGAGCGACGAGGATTTCGAGCAGATAAAGAAGTTCCTTCGCAAGTCCGAGGGCGACGTTATAATCGCGGGCGGCGACAAGGACGTAAAGAATTTCAAGAAGGTCAACAGAATAACCGAGGACGGAGCTAAGGAGGTATTCAAGGATACCGACGAGGGTAGGCAGAAGCTTCGCAGCTATACCGCCGAGGAGAGCAAATTTATCGGCTCTAAGCTCCCCGTAAGACACGCCTTTAAAATAGGTGTTTCGGGGCTCAAAACAAAGCCTATACGTTTGTTCTTCACTATTCTTTTGTGTGTCGTATCCTTCGTTCTCTTTGGCGTTCTCTCAACGCTCACATTCTACGACAATGAGGGAATGTTCAAGCAGACGCTTGTTGACTCGAACCACGATCACGTTGTATTTGATAAGATATATACCCTCACCTCTTCCTATTATAGCAACGGTAAACTTGAATACAGCTATGAGGAGATATCCACGGCTAAATTTTCAAGCAAGGATATAAAAGAGCTTGAGGAGGTGTTTGGACAGGGCAGCTTCGGTACTATCAGAGTTAACGGAATGTCGGTGAGCCTTCGCCAGAACAATTCGAGTTATTGGATAAGCGAATTTGGCAGCGTGGCGTATATCCCCCAAACGTCGTCGATAAGACAGACTATGAAGGGAAGCTACCCCACGGCTTCAAATGAGATAGCTGTATCGAGCTATGTGGCGCAGATGCTTTGCGAGTGCAAAACCACAGACGAGAAGGGAAGTGAGATATCCTTCAATTCTCCCAATGACGTTATCGGTAAGACTATTCTTATCAACGGCACAAGCTATAAGATAACGGGCGTATTTGAAAGCGGCGAGATAGACAGCAAATATGACGTTCTCAAGGATAGCTCTGTCGAAAGAGATATGAGACTTGAATATAATTTTGAGAACGAGCTTGACAGCGGGCTTCAGCTTATACTTGCCGTTTCCGAGTCGGCTATAGGTGACTTTGCTGACCGCTTCGACAGATACTCTTTTAGGGGTAGCGACAACATGGGCGGTATATCCTTCTCGGGCGATATAGACAATGGCGGAAGCAACCAGGTGTACTACAGAAATATATCCTCTCTGTCGGCGGATAAGGTGCTTTGGATAAACGGTAACAACAGTCTTGGTGAGAATGATATAGTGATTGGAAGCTCTGCGGTATTCTCATATATCTCAAACGAGCTTTGGAATAACAACGAATCCGAGCAGTTGGATCAAATGCGCTGGGAGCTGGAGGATTATACGTATCAGCAAAACCGTGTTAACGAGATCCAATCAAGGCTTGAGCAGATCAGAATGGAATGGCCTGACGATTATGAGGATATTTCGGAATATATAGACCTGAGCTGGGAGCTGGAGAATTATGATATTTCCTATATTTCTTCTCAGATAGAACAGCTTGAGGAAAATATTGAAAAGATGGAAGCTCAGATCTCGAAAGCTAACGAGATTGTCGAAAAGTGCAATATGCTCTCGAACGGCAGGAAGTTCGTTTCGGACAAGGACGGTAACGGCGAAGAGATCCAGCTGAGCAGCTCCGAGATAAAGGCGCTTGCCGAAGAGCTTTTGGCTGATGAAACCGTAAAAGCTATACTTAAGGATCTCAGCGTAAACTTCGCACCGATGAGCAGAGAGATGATGCCTCTCTCCGAGCAGAAGAGATTCAGAGTGGTAGGTATTGCTCTTTTGAACGACGATATGAGCAATTATGCATATCTGAGTGATTCGAACGTGCAGACCTACAACGAGCTCCAGAAGCAGGGCTCGGATTACTACGAAATACAGACAAATTATAAAGAAGAAGCGGGTGCGCTCTATACCAGACTTTACGTTCCCTATGACAAGTCAAGCACGCAGACAGATTATCTCTGGCAGGTATACAACAACGTGGAATTTTCCGAGGACGGAACTAAGATAGGTCTTTACGGAAGCTACATAGATACTCTGAGGACGGTTGACGAGATGGTACAGTCCTTCTCCAAGGTATTCCTCTACGTAGGACTTGTTCTGGCGGTATTCGCTATATTGCTCTTCTCCAACTTTATTTCGGTATCTATCTCGCAGAAGCGCAGAGAGATCGGAATACTCAGAGCGGTCGGAGCGAGAAGCCTTGACGTGTTCAAGATATTCTTCTCCGAGTCCTTCGTTATCGCGCTTATATGTGTGGTAATATCGACCGGAGGAAGCGTGGCGCTCTGTCAGATACTCAACAAGGAGATCGGCTCGGCGCTTGGCGCATCGATATTCGTATTCGGAATAGCATCGCTGCTCGTTATCGTGGGCGTTGCGATGTTGACGGCTGTTCTGGCAACATTCCTTCCAGTTTGGAATGCGGCTAAGAAGAAGCCTGTCGATTCGATAAGATCGCTTTAATATTTTAGGCTGAAAACCGCCATCTTAATTTCGGTTAAGATGGCGGTTTGATTGTATATTTTCTTATTTTCAATAAGCTTTTTAACAGGAGCTGTAAAGCAAAGATGCCGAAGGCGAAGGTTTGCCATATTCCTGTTTATTGGCGTACTGAATAACTTTAACATTTTTATCCAAAATATTGAAATTCTGTTAAGAATGTGGTATAATTTTAGTTAGTTGGTTAAATTTCAACTAAAATTCGAGAAAGTTAATCTATAATGAACGATTTTTTTATTAATTTTCCCCGAGACTACAACCTAAAAAGGAGATTTTTAAAATGAAAAAGTTTATTGCAATCATTCTTTGCTTGGCAATGATGATTCCCACCGCCGTTATTTCAACATTTGCAACCGCACAGTTCGACTATGACTCACTTCCCGTTATCGACGGTGAAGTTAAAGCAGATGAGTACACAAACTCAAAGATATATGACCATGCAAACTACTTCAGCGCAAACTGTTTTAAAGACGGTCAGGTCGTTACCGAGTACGTAGCGCACGATGCTGACTATGTATACTTCGCACTCACATACAACGTTGACCTCAAGTCATGTACTATCCGTATGAACGGCAGAGCGGACGTTAAGACAGATCTCGCCGCATCCGAATACGTTTACGAGTTTCAGTTTGAGTTCGGCAGCGATATGGACACAGCAGAGCTCACTCTCGTCGAAAAAGACTTCCAGGACGTTGAGGGCTTCAACGAGGAAAACGAAGACGAAGCCCAGGGTAAGGCTTCCAAGATATTCGAGGGTGGCAAGGTCATTGCTACACATTTTGAAATTAAGATCCTCAAGGAGGCTATGAAGAGAGTATTTGAAGTTGATTCTATTGATTACTTCGGATATTATGCAAAAGGAACAACACCCGATCCTTTTGAATACATCGGCACTACAGCACTTTCTAACATAGTTAACAGTGCTAAGTTCAACAGCCTTAATGGTAATGATGCGTACGGTAATTGGACAGACACTCCAACCGATATTATAAGCACATACGATTTGGACGGTACAAACTATTTTGCCAAATATAGATTTATGAACTTCGTTGTGTTCGGTGAAGAGCCCGCAATGCACAATATATACTGCCCCGCAGGTGATAGCTGTATATGTACAAGACACGCAGAGAGAGCAGAGGTTATGGACCTTACAGATACAGTAAACCTTGGAACTCTTAAGTCCAATTATGTAACAAAGATGATTGTTACCACTCCTACTCCAATAACCACAGAGTATACAGCAACTGCGCCAATACAGTCTTCCATTAAGGATCAAACCTTGCCCGTTAAAGCTAATTATTCGGTAGGCGAGATCGCTCCCGATACCTACAGCGTGGACTTGAGCTTCGGAAGTATGGAGTTCACCTATGAAGCCAATCTTAATAGCAACTGGAACGCCGACTCGCATCAATATGAAGCAGGCGAGGGAGCTTGGGTATGCGAGGGCGGCACTAACAAGATATCGGTCACTAACCACTCAAATGTTGGTATAAAAGCGGCATTCAGCTATGCTCAGGAAAGCGGATATACGAATATCAATGGCTCATTTGGAAGCAAATCGGCCTTTACGCTTGACAGCGCGGTGGGCACTATTTACGAAAACGCTCCCACAGATTCTACTTATCTAACTCTCAGCGGAGAATATTCGGGTAACGAAGAATTCGTTCAGGTAGGTTCAGTTACCATTACGATATCTAAAAAATAATTTAATATAGTAATCGCCCCGTATAAAAACGGGGGGGATCTTCGGGTTATAATACAAAAGCAAGGTCAATGTAGTTTGCATTGACCTTGCTTTTATCTTTAAATACTGTTGATTATATCCGACATATTGTACATAGCGGGGGACTTGTCGGCGATAAATGCCGCCGCCTTGAGCGCGCCGTTCGCGAATATCTCTCTTGAGGTCGCGCTGTGCGATAGGGTGATTATCTCGTTGTTACCCGCAAATATCACCTCGTGCTCACCCACGATAGTTCCGCCTCTGACGGCGTGTATGCCTATCTCCGAGGGCTTTCTCTGCGCTCTTACCGAATGTCTGTCATAAACGAATTCGGTTTCTTCTCGCTCGTCCGCAAGTGACTCTGCTATCATAAGCGCCGTTCCGCTGGGAGCATCGAGCTTTTTGTTGTGGTGCTTCTCGATTATCTCAATATCAAAATCCTCACCGAGCGCTCTCGAAGCACGGCGGCAGAGCTCGATAAGAAGATTTATTCCTATCGACATATTTCTTGAGAAGAATACGGGAACTTTTTTTGCCGTTTCCTGCATAAGCGCGGTTTCTTCCTCGGAATGACCCGTTGTAGCGATCACGAGCGCCGTTGATGTTTTCGCCGCGTATTCGGCAAGAGAGGGAAGAGCGCTGTGATGCGAGAAGTCTATTATCACGTCAGCTTTTCCGGGAAATTCGCTTATCGACTGATATACGGGAAAGCTGCAAACAGCGCCGACTGATGCGGCGTTTATATCAACTCCCGCAACTATCCTTATTTTATTTCCGAGAGCCGCGGCTTCGGTCACTGCCTTGCCCATTCTTCCTCCGCAGCCGCAGAGAATAACGTTTATCATTTTTTTAAATCCTTTCTTTATCTGGAACGTCCGTATTAAAGAAGATTATAAGCCTTCATAGCAGAGAGGAGCTTTTGCTTGTTAGCGTCGTCCATCTCGCAAAGGGGCAATCTCATCTCAATATCGCACATTCCAAGCTCAGCCATAGCCGTCTTGACGGGAATGGGGTTGACCTCGCAGAAGAGAGCGTTTATAAGCTTAAGATAATCAAGCTGCATCTTTGCGGCGTCGGAATATCTGCCCTCAAGGCAGTTTACGCACATATCGTGAGTTTCCCTGGGAAGAACGTTGGAGAGCACCGATATAACGCCCTTTCCGCCGAGCGACATTATCGGAACTATCTGGTCGTCGTTGCCCGAGTAGATATCATAGCTATCTCCGCACTCAGCTATAAGCTCTGCGATAGCGCTGATATTTCCCGAAGCTTCCTTAACAGCCACAATCCTCTCGTGCTTAGCAAGCTCCTTGTAAACGGGCAGAGATATATTACAGCCTGTTCTCGAGGGAACGTTGTAAAGGATTATCGGCTTATCGGTCTTGTCGGCTGTTTCGAGGAAGTTTTTGATAAGTCCCTTGGGGGTAGCCTTGTTATAGTAGGGGGTAACGAGAAGGAGCGCGTCAGCGCCTACCTCGCAGGCGTACTGAGAAAGCTCGATACCGTATGCGGTGTCGTTAGAGCCTGTTCCCGCGATAACGGGGACTCTGCCCTCAACCTTTTCTACAACGTACTTTATGCACTCGCAGTGCTCCTCGTGGGTAAGGGTAGCAGCCTCACCTGTAGTTCCCGCAACTACGATAGCGTCGATACCGCCCGAGATCTGCGCTTCGATTATTTTTCCAAAGCTATCGTAATCAACTACTCCGTTCTTAAAGGGGGTGATGATAGCGGTAGCCGCTCCTGTGAAGATAGATTTTTTGAGTTTGCTCATAAGTATTACTTGCCTTTCATTGAAATTATGTTATAAAAAACGAAAAACCGGTTGAAAACCGGCTGTGATTGTAATATAATATATGCATATGCATACTATATCTCAATAACAGACAGCTCTCCATCATTCGATGACAATCCGACAGCTATTAACCAAACGGACCAGCACATACCGCGCCCGACGCGGTATGACTTCGGCGTCTTGCACTCGCAGTCGGACTCAAGCGGTTGCGGGACCTTGCGCGACGGCAGTTGCAGAACGCACCTCTGTCAATGACATAATGATAGCATACCTTGTCGGATATGTCAAGCATAATTATAAATTTTTTTACGGAGTATTTAAAGTGATAATCAGAAACGAGAGGATACATACCGAGCTTTCGACCTCGGATTTTTATTACGATCTGCCCGAAGAGCTTATAGCTCAGCATCCCGCAGAGGTGCGTGACGCGTCAAGGCTTATGGTGCTTGACAGAAAGAGCGGTACGATAGACCACAAGGTCTTCCACGATATCATAGACTATCTGAACGAGGGGGACGTGCTCGTTATAAACGATTCAAAGGTCATTCCCGCAAGACTTTACGGTCACGTAGAGGGTAGAGAAGAGGCGTCCATAGAGCTGCTTTTACTTAAGCAGAAGGAGCTTGATTCGTGGGAAACGCTCGTCAAGCCGGGTAAAAGGGCAAAGGTCGGCTCAAGACTTGTTTTCGGCGGCGGTCTGCTTCGCGGAGAGATAGTTGAGATACTCGAAGAGGGAAACAGAATAATCAGGTTTGAGTATGACAAGAGCGGCGGAAAGAATATTTACGATATACTTCACGAAATAGGACTTATGCCCCTGCCGCCCTATATCACCGAACGCCTTGAGGACAAGTCGAGATACCAGACGGTCTATGCCAGAGAGGAAGGCTCGGCGGCAGCGCCCACAGCGGGACTTCACTTTACCGAGGAGCTTATAGATAGGATATGCGCCAAGGGAGTGAAGATTGCCAGAGTAATGCTCCACGTGGGGCTTGGAACGTTTCGTCCCGTTAAGGTGGACAAGATAGACGAGCACGTGATGCACACCGAGTTTTTCTCGGTATCAAAAGAGAGCGCGGATATTATCAATGCGGCTCGCGCGGCGGGCGGAAGAGTTATCTGCGTTGGAACAACGTCCTGCAGAACGCTTGAGAGCGCCTCGACCGATGACGGAAGGGTAGAGGCTATGTCGGGAAATACGGGCATATTTATCTATCCCGGCTACAAATTCAAGGCGGTCGACGCCCTGATAACCAATTTCCATCTTCCCGAGAGCACTCTGCTTATGCTCGTTTCGGCATTTTACAACAGAGATAACGTAATGGAAGCCTACAGGACGGCGGTTGAGGAAAAATACAGATTTTTCTCCTTCGGAGATGCGATGTTTATATATTGAAAATCAAACATAAAATGCGCATAAACATAAGATGTGTGTGAAAAATGTCATATAATATGTTGACAAAGTGGATATAATATGATATACTGTTATCGAAAGGAGTTGATATTATGTCTAAGGTGTCTACAAACATCAGCATTGATGCTGAAACCAAAGCCAAAGCACAGATAATGCTTGCCGATCTTGGAATGGATCTATCTACTGCAGTTAATATTTTTTTGAAGCAGATGCTTTATGAGGGTGGGATTCCGTTTTCTATTACGAGAGAAGTCCCTAACAAGATAACTCTTGATGCGATGAAAGAAGCACAGGAAATGTTCCGTTTTCCCGAAAAGTACAAGAAGTATGACAACGTAGACGATATGATGGAGGACATTTTAGGTGAAGTATGAGATCGTCCCATCCAATCAATTCAAAAAGGATTTGAAATTAGCGCAAAAACGCGGATATGATCTTGATAAAATAAAGAAGGTTATTACTGCTCTTGCAAACGGTGAAACACTTGAAGCAAAATATCGTGACCACTTGCTTACCGGTGATTACGGGGGTTATCGAGAATGTCATATTCAGCCTGATTGGTTGCTTGTATATCAGATAGACGGAGATCAGTTGATTTTATTTTTGGCTCGAACAGGTACGCATAGTGACTTATTCTGAGGTTTACCGATTGGTTTGTGCAATCTTACCAATCGGTAAGTTTCTTATATAGCATCAACATCGTAGACGCGATGTTTATAGAATAGAAGAAAACCTATACCGTAGGGGTCATTCACGAATGACCCGCGAGCGATTCGTGAATCGCCCCTACGAGAAACGAGTGCAATTAAGGTTAATAAAAGGTTTAAGATATGTCAGATAAAATAAAGATACTTGCTGTGGCGGGAGCTACGGCTAGCGGAAAGAGCGCCCTGGCTCTTGAGCTTGCGGCGCGTCATAACGGAGAGATAATCTCCTGCGACTCTATGCAGGTCTACAAAAGAATGGATATCGGTACAGCAAAGCCGACAAAGGAAGAGCGGGCGCTCATACGGCATCACATGATAGACGTTGCCGAGCCGAGCGAGAGTTACTCCTGCGCCGAATACATAAAGGACGCGGCACGCGCCATAGAGGACGTGGCGGCAAGGGGAAAGCTGCCTATCGTTTGCGGCGGCACGGGGCTTTATCTTGACGCGCTTCTGCGCTCGTCGGATTTCTCGGACGAGAGCAGTCCAGACCTTGCTTTGCGTGAGGAGCTTTTTGCCTTTGCTGAGAAACACGGCAAGGAGGCGCTCTTTGAGGAGTTAAGACGGATAGATCCCGAAAGTGCCGAGGCTATACACCCTAACAACGTCAAAAGAGTTATACGCGCTATAGAGATATACAGAACGAGCGGACAGAAAAAATCCGAGCTTGACAGGCTCTCGCTCGAAGTCCCCTCAAAATACGACTCCACGGTCATAGCGCTAAGATATAACGACAGAAATATACTTCGCAAACGCATAGACGACAGAGTGGATATTATGATAGCCGATGGACTTGAGGAGGAAACACGTATGCTGATGCAAGAGGGCGTGTTCGAGAGCAACACCACGGCGTCCCAGGCGATAGGATATAAGGAGCTTCTTGGATATTTCAAGGGGCAGATGAGCTTTGAGGAGTGCATAGAGCTGCTCAAAACGGCTACGAGAAAATACGCGAAACGACAACTGACGTGGTTCAGGGCGAGGGAGTATGTCGAATGGATAGACGCGGACAGCCCCCAGGGAATGAAAAGTTTTAAAGAGATTGTAAATTCTGCAGAGGAGCTCTTTTTTTGAGAGGTCGGCTGTGGTAAAATAAGTACAAGCTGTAGAGTGTGAAAGGAGGACGGCATACCGTGAGAGAAACAAGAAGTATTGCTCAGCGCATAGCTGTGGCTATAATATGTATCGCCGTGCTTTCCTACACGGTATTTCACATGATAAGCCTTTTTGACGAGGAGCTTACCACGGTAGTGGTAAGAAGCGCCACCGAGGAAACGGTGATAGAGTTTGAGGGGCATATTTTCCGCGACGAGGAGCTCATACGCTCAAGCTACGGCGGAGCTGTGGACTATATCGCTAAGAACGGCGTGAGGCTTGGTATTGGCGACGAGATAGCGGTGGTCTATGAGCAGGGGAGCAACGCGGGCGGCACTATAGAGGCTATAGACGAAAAGATAGCTATACTTGAAGAGAGCAGGGGAAGTGACGTGACCCTCTCGGCGCTTCCGAGCATAAACGACGAGGCGGTGAAGGATTACACCTCGATAATAAAAAAGCTTGCAAGCGGAGATGCGAGGGGGATATCCTCGGATATCGACGCTATGACGGCCGAGCTTGCCAAGGTGAGTGTGCTTACAAATGAAAGCTCGCCTGTTCCCGAAACCCTTAAAAAGCTTTACGAAACACGAGAGCAGATGAGCACGGCGGGTGGAAATACCGAGCGCATAATTTCCAACAAAACAGGATATTTTTATGCAGATGTGGACGGCTACGAGGGAAAATTCACCTATGATGCGGCGGACGGGCTGACCTGTGAGAAATACAGTAAGCTGACCACCTCAGACCCCGTGTCTTCAAATGCGGGCGGATACGCGATAGGAAAGACGACCGAGAGCGCCGAATGGCGTTTTGTTACCGTTCTTGAAGAGAAGGACGCTACCTATTTCAAAGAGGGCGAGGTCTACCAGATCGATTTTAACGGTGGCGGGGAGATGAAAATACCCCTGACACTACAAAGGATATCTCAGGAGGGATCTCAATTTCTGCTTGTATTTAATTGCGACAGAGTGCCCGCGGGATTTGACTTCACAAGGTCGCAGAGTGTGAGCGTGGCGGTGCAGAGCGTTACGGGAATAAGCGTTCCGAAAACGGCTGTACACAAGTCGGGCGGAGAGTTTTACGTGTATATCCTCAGGGGAAGCGTAGTACTTGAGAGAAAAATAGAGGTCATATACGAAACGAGAGATTATTATACCGTGCGCGACGGAGTTGAGGACGACGGAGAGCACGTTTATCTTCAAAGTAACGATAATCTCATACTGAACGGAAAGAATTTGTTTGACGGAAGGATAGTTGACTGAGAGATGGAGTATTCTTACCTTGAGCGAAACGTTGCCGAGGTTCGCGCCAAAATAGATGCGGCGTGCGCGGCGGCGGGCAGAGAAAATGACGTTATGCTTCTGGCGGCGATAAAAAGCGCCGATGTGGGAGAGATAAAATATATCCACGAAAAGCTGGGTATAAATAACGTGGGAGAGAATAGAGTCCAGCAGCTGCTTGAGCGATATGAGCTTATAAAGAGCGAGGGACTTGATATACATTTTATAGGAAAATTGCAGACCAACAAGGTCAAGTATATAATAGATAAGGTGTCGATGATACACTCGCTTGACAGCATAAAGCTTGCCGAGCAGATAGACAAGCAGGCGAAAAAGCACGGCATAAAAATGAAGGTGTTGGTCGAGATAAACAGCGGAGAAGAGGAGAATAAAAGCGGGGTGATGCCGCAGGAAGTCGAGGCGTTCTGTCTGGAGCTTTCGCGCTTTGATTCTTTAGAGCTATGCGGATTTATGACGATGGCGCCTAAATGTGAGAAAAAAGAGGATTATTGTAAATATTTTTGCAAAACTTATAAACTTGTCCTTGACATTTGGACAAAAAAATTGCATAATATAAGTAGACCCTTAATTTCGATGGGTATGAGCGAAAGCTTCGAGGAGGCGATCCTTGAGGGGGCTGATATCGTGAGGGTCGGAAGAAGATTGTTTGAAAAATAAAATTACATAAATTTCGGAGGGTATTATGAAAATAAAATTCACACGCAAAGCCAACGATAACGCATTTGACGATTTTTCCGGTGAGGAAGAATACTACGGCGGATTTGAGGACGGCGATACCGAGGCGGTTGAGGATGACGGATTTACTATGAGTAATTTCGACGCTCCCGAAGCTCCCAGCGCGTCCTTCAGCGCAAACCCTGTTGCACTTAAGATAGTTAATCCCAAGGGATACAGCAATTCAGCCGAGATAGCAGATTTCCTTATGAACGGAAACACCGTTCTGCTCAATATTGAGGGGCTTAGCCGTGAGAGCGCTATAAGACTTCTTGACTACCTCTCCGGAGCAGTTCACGTTCTTGGCGGAATAATGACCAAGGTTGGAAAGACCACTATAGTCGTTGCGCCGAAAAATGTCGACGTAAGCAATATAGAGGCTATGGTAGGCTCTAACGAATAATAATAATTACAGGCTACACCGCACCAAACCTGTGGTGTCGCTTGTTTTTATATTGAGGTATATAGCGTAGGGAGGAAAATTTTTTGGATATTTTAATAGAACTTCTTAAGCACATTGTGATCATATTTCTGATGGCTCTTCAAACGGCTATGACGCTCAGAGCTATCCTTTCGTGGTTTATGATGGGCGGAAATAAGTTTATGGATTTTCTTTACGCCGTAACAGAGCCGTTCGTGTACCCCGTGAGAGCGCTTTTTCAGAGAATGAATTGGCTTCAGGGTACGCCTATAGATTTCTCTTTTATGATAACCTACCTTCTTATATCGCTTATAAGTCTGTTTTTGAGTTAAAATATGATAAAAAACGAATTTGATATCTTGTTCGCGCGGATCGACGATATTTGCAGGCGCGCCGAGCGCGGAGAGCTTGGCGTGAGTTGCTTTATCTCGCCGCGCGAACAGCATTTTGTGGCGTCGCATCTTGCCGCGATGGGTATGTCGGGGCGTTGCTTTGCTTACGGCGGATACGAGGGCGCGGAGCGGCGTAGGATATATATACTTCCCGATTATGTGGGGGAGGTAAGCTCTTACGAGGAGATAGAGCCCTTTGAGGATAAAAAGGCTATCGCCTCCATCTCGGTGCGCGGAAGCGGATATAAAAAGCTGACGCATAGAGATTACCTCGGCTCGCTCCTGGCGCTTGGAATTGAGCGAGAGGTGCTTGGAGATATAGTTTTCACCGATGCCGAAAGGCAGCAGGCGATAATCTTTTGCGACAGCGTTATCGCCGAGTTTATCCTCTCTGAGCTGAAGAGAGTGGGAAATGATGCCGTTAAGGTTGGATATGCCGAGATAGGGAAGGACTTTTCGCCGCTTCGCGAGTTTGCGCATATCTCGGATACAGTTGCGTCGCCGAGAATAGATTGCATCGTGGCGGCACTCTGCTCGCTTTCAAGGGACAAGGCGTCGGCGGCGGTGAGCGCGGGGCTTGTAGAGGTCGATTTTGAGTGTGAGGAACGCCCCGACAGGGCGGTGAGCGCACCCTGTACCGTTTCTGTGAGAGGGTACGGAAAATTCAGGATAAATTCTGTGTCGGAGCAAACACGCCGAGGAAGGCTCAGACTTGACGCGGACAAATATATATAGGCTGTGAGGAAATAAAAAGTGTGGATATGGATATTGATAATAATCTCTGCCGTTGCGCTTGACCAGGGCTCTAAGCTTTTGGTGTCGGAATTTTTGAGCAGAGAAGAGCCCTTCGTTATCATAGACGGAGTGTTCAGATTTACATACGTTGAGAACAGGGGCGCGGCGTTTGGTATGTTCGACGAGCACCGCTGGATATTTATGGTGCTGTCAACGCTCGGCATTGCCGCTATGTTGTTTTACCTTTGGAGATTCAGACCCGAGAGCAAGCTCGCTTGTATATCGCTTTCTATGATAATAGGCGGCGGCATCGGAAATATGATAGACAGAGTGGCGCTTGGATACGTTATAGATTTTCTTGATTTTTGCGCATTCCCAAGCCTTTGGATGTGGGTGTTCAATATAGCTGACTCCTTCGTTTGTGTGGGCGCGGGATTGCTTGTGCTTTATCTTTTGATGGATATAGTGAAGGAATATAAGGCAGCACAGGCGGCAAAGTGCGCAGATGCCGAGGAGAATGACGATGAATGAGCTTGAAAAGACTTTGGGCGAGGAAGAGCTTACCGAGGTGACCGAGCTTTTTGCAGAGCAGTCGGACGCGGGACAAAGGCTTGACAGCTTTGTAGCCGACAAGTGCGGTCTGACCCGCTCGGCGGCGGTGAAGCTTATTGAGAGCGGAAACGTTCTCGTTGGAGATAGCGTCACGCAAAAGAATTATAAGCTTCGCGGTGGAGAGAGAATAAGCGTGAGTATCCCCGAGCCCGAGAGCTGTGAGGCGGTAGCAGAGGATATACCGCTTGACGTTGTATATGAGGACAGCGATATAATCGTTGTAAACAAGCCCGTGGGAATGGTAGTCCACCCCGCGCCCGGAAACATCTCGGGTACGCTTGTGAACGCGCTGCTCTATCACTGTAAGGGAAGTCTTTCGGGTATCGGCGGCGTGATACGCCCCGGTATCGTGCATAGAATAGACAAGGACACGGCGGGACTTATAGTGTCGGCAAAGAATGACGACGCGCATCTTTTCCTCGCGTCAAGGATAAAGGAGCATAAGGTCAGCCGTATATATTACGCGATAGTGATAGGAAATCTCAGAGAGGATAGCGGAACTGTCAACGCCCCGATAGGAAGACACCCCACCGACAGAAAGAAGATGGCGGTAATAAGGGAGAACGGAAGGAGCGCGAGAGAGGCGGTCACACATTGGAGCGTTGTCGAGCGATTTGGGCGGTTTACCCTCGTCAGATGTGAGCTTGAAACGGGAAGGACGCACCAGATAAGAGTTCATATGGCGAGTATAGGACACCCCCTGCTTGGCGATACGGTCTATGGTGGCGCGGGAACTGATTTTGAGGCAAAGAACCGCGCGATAATAAAGGGACAGAGCCTTTTTGCGGCAGAGCTTCATTTAGAACACCCCTCGACACACGAGGATATGATATTCAAGGTGGAGTTTCCCGAGAATTTTACCGCCGTGCTTGAAAAACTGAGAAAAGAATACTGCTGATATATGAAAAAATTTGAGAAGATTATGATAGCGAGCGACCTTGACGGAACTTTCTTTTCGTCCGAGCGCGGCGAGGTCGCAAGAAATATTGAGAAGATAAGATATTTTACCGAAAACGGTGGGCTTTTTACCTTTTCAACAGGTAGGATATATCCCCACGTGCTCTCTTGCGCGCCGAACGCGCCGAGCTATGTGAACTGTCCGATGGTGAGCTGTAACGGAATGTGCCTTTACGATATCGTCGAGGGCAGGGCGATAGAGGAGCATTTTGCCGACAGCGACCTCATAGCCGATGTGACCGATTTTGTTTATGCGAGATATCCGAGCGTTGCCTTCAGAGGAGTTGGGCGTGACGGAATAATCACGTTTCAACCCGAAAACCGTTTTATCAAGGGGGAAATGGAGCTTAAGATAGGCCCTACCTTTATCGTGGAGCGGGAAAAGTGGAGAGGCGAAAAATTCCATAAGCTCACTCTCAGGGATAAGCCCGATGTACTTGCACGGGTCAAGGACGAGATAGCCGAGCGCTTCCCGAATAAATTCAATCTGTGCTATTCAGAGCCGACCTTGCTTGAGGTACAGCCCTTTGGAGTATCCAAGGCGGGTATGCTCTCCGAGCTTCGTGATATGGTGAGCGAGGACGGAAAGAAAAGAGTGCTTTATGCGGTGGGGGATTACGGTAACGACCTTGAGATGCTTAAGATGGCGGACGTTGCGGTCTGTCCCGCAAACGCGCTTGACGAGATAAAGGCGATATGCGATCTTTGTCTTTGCGAGAATAACGAAGGGGTCATAGCAGACCTCATAGAATATATAGAAACAAAAATTTGAGTTATCGTTTTAGGAAGGTGAAAATATGCCTGAACTTCTTTCCCCTGCGGGGAATTTTGAAAAGCTGAGAGCGGCTCTGCTCTATGGCGCTGATGCCGTTTATCTTGCGGGAAACTGCTTTGGTATGCGCTCCGCCGCCGATAATTTTACCGACGAGGAGCTTTTTGCAGCGACAGAATACGTGCACGAAAGAGGTAAAAAGCTTTACCTGACGGTGAATACTATGCCGCATACGCACGAGTATCCGCGTCTGCGAAGCTATCTTAAGAATATAGTGGCTGCGGGAATGGACGCCTTTATCGTGGCTGACCTTGGCGTGCTCAGCACCATAAAGGAGATAATTCCCGATGCCGAGATACATATATCCACTCAGGCGAGTATAGTCAGTCCCGAGGCGGCTCGCGCTTACGCATCTCTCGGTGCTAAGCGTCTTGTCCTTGCGAGGGAGCTCTCTCTTGACGAGATAAAGGCAATAAGAGACGGTCTTCCGCCCGAGGTAGAGCTTGAGGCGTTCGTTCACGGCTCTATGTGTGTATCCTATAGCGGAAGATGTCTGCTCTCTAACAGTCTGACGGGCAGAGATGCCAACAGAGGGGCGTGTACTCAGCCCTGTAGATGGAACTATAAGATAATAGAGGAAAAGCGCCCCGAAGAGCCATATCCTATCGAGGAGAACGAGCTTGGAAGCTTTATAATGTCCTCAAAGGATATGTGCACGGTACACATCGTGCCCGAGCTTATAGCGGCGGGTATCGACTCCTTCAAGATAGAGGGAAGAATGAAGAGCGCTTACTATACGGCGGTGGTAACTAATGCCTACCGTATGGCGATAGACGCATATCTTGCCGACCCCGATACTTACGTCTTTGATACGAGGATACTCAACGAGCTTGACAGCGTTTCGCACAGAGAATACGCCACGGGATATTATCTTGACAAGCCGATAGAGAACGCGCAGACCGCGTCAAATACAGGGTATATCCGCGAGAAAGCATATTTCGCGACCGCTGTGGAATATAATCCAAATGAGCTGCCCCTGGGTATCGAATATGAGAACGAGGGCGGAAGGGTATATAAATTTATCCAGAGAAACAAGGTGAGCGTTGGGGACAGCGCCGAGATAATCTCCCCCCGTTGTATTGGCAAGGGATTTAAGGTGGGCGAGATATACGGTGAGAAGGGAGAGGCGCTAGAAGCCGCTCCGCACCCCGCTATGCTCTTTTACGTGAGAGTGCCCTTCGAGGTGTCGGTGGGCGACATTATGCGCTCGGGCAAGGAATAATATGAAAAATGGGAGGTTGCTGTGATAATTGAGTTGCTTAAGGCGGTATTTTTCGGTATCGTCGAGGGAATAACAGAGTGGCTTCCCGTAAGCTCAACGGGGCATCTTATACTGCTTGACGAGCTTTTGCGACTTGAGGTCGCGCCCGAGCTTGGAGCGGTATTCGCCGAGGAATATATGAGTATGTTCGAGGTCGTGATACAGCTCGGAGCTATAATGGCTGTCGTGGTGATCTTCTTCGGAAAGCTCAATCCCTTTGCCCTCTCAAAGAGCAAAGCCGAGAGGCGCGACACCTGGACGCTGTGGTTCAAAATTGCGGTGGCAAGTATCCCCGCGGCTCTTATTGGTATCGTCGGTGATAAGCTGCTTGAGAAGGCTACGGGCAGGGATATCGACGGTTGGATATATAACTGGGCGGTGGTCGCCACGGCGCTTATATTTTACGGTGTGCTCTTTATCGTCGTTGAAAAATGGCAGGACAAGAGGGCGGTGAGAGTTGACAGGGCAGAGGATATATCCTATCGTGATGCGCTCCTTATGGGCGGTTTTCAGGCGCTTTCGATAGTGCCGGGAACGTCACGCTCGGGTTCAACTATCCTCGGCGCGAGAACTATGGGAATATCTCGCTCGGCTGCTGCGGAATTTTCATTCTTTATGGGTATTCCCGCGATGGCGGGCGGAAGTCTGATAAAGGCGCTGGGATTTTTCGACTACGTTGCCGAGAGCGGAGTAAGTGTCCCCGCTCTTGCGTGGATAGTGCTGATAGTGGCAAGTGCTTCGGCATTTGCGGTATCTCTCTTTGTGATAAGATTTTTGATGGACTTCGTTAAGAAGCACAGCTTTGCGCTCTTTGGCGTTTACAGAATAATTCTCGGTGTTGCGGTTATCGCATACTTTTTGATAAGATGACGGGTGAGGGAATGGAAAAGCTAAGGATACCCTACACGATAATCGTGGAGGGAAAATATGACAAGATAAAGCTGTCGAATATATGCGAGGCGAGGATAATCGCCACCGACGGCTTTGGAATATTCAAGAAGAACGAAAAGCTGGCGCTTATTCGTAAGCTTTCGGAAAAGAGCCCTATCATTGTGCTCACGGACAGTGACGGCGCGGGAAAGCTCATTCGGTCGCATCTGTCCTCGGCTGTGTCCAAGGAAAGGCTGATACAGCTTTATATCCCGCAGATAAAGGGAAAGGAAAAGAGAAAGAGCGAGTACTCCGCCGAGGGAACGCTGGGTGTCGAGGGAATAGAGGATAACATTCTCTACGACATTCTAAAGCCTTACGAGGACGAAAATGCCTATACGGCGTTTCTTGAAAACCCTCTCTCAAAGACAGACCTTTATGCCGACGGCCTTATGGGAAAAGAGGACAGCGCGCGCCGACGCGACGAGATAGCTCTGCAGCTCGGTCTTCCAAAGGGTATGACCTCAAATGCCCTTCTGGCTACCTTGAAGATTATCTGTACTTATGATGAGTATTTGAAGTTAGTGGAGAGATAGGAACAAGGGGACACCTTTTAAGGAAAGGTGTCCCCTTAAACCCCTTCCAAACCTTTTTAAACTATTTTAACTATAGTGATGAGGTTTAAATTATACTGTTTGTACAAGGGTCGTCGAGGGCGCCGACCCCTACCACAGACATTACAATTTGAGTTCACCGAGGTGTAGAAAACGATATTTATAATCGGTAGGGGTCGGCGCCCTCGACGACCCGCACCATTTAGCAAGACAATATCACTGTAGATAAAAATAGTGTAAAAAGGTTTGGAGAGGGTCAAGGGAGAACCTTTCCTTAAAAGGTTCTCCCTTGTGTATTCCCCAAAAACAAAAATATTTACTTATAATTCATAAAATGTTGATATAATAATGATATAATGACCCAACTCAAAAAACACCGAAAGGCGGAAAAATATGGCACAGTACAAGTTATACAAAACAGAGAAAATACACGATCTCAGAGAGATGATAACGAGAAGCGCCGAGCTTTACGGCGGCGAGGTAGCCTTCTATCAAAAGGTCGACGGAAAATATAAGCCCTTTACCTACAACCGTTTCAAGTCCGATGTAGACGCGCTCGGAACGGCGCTTTTCGCAAAGGGATTTGCGGGAAAAAGAGTTATCGTTATAGGTGAAAATTCCTATGATTGGTGTGTTTCATATATGACGGTGGTGTGCGGACTTGGCACGGTAGTTCCCGTAGACAAGGAGATACCCGCGCAGGAGATAGCCAATATAGCAAATATCTCTGAGGCATCGCTGGTGCTCTACTCGCGCAAATACGAGGCTAAGCTCTCCGAGCTTGATGCTTCTGTTGAGCGCATAGCATTTGACGAGCTTCACAATCATATATTCGACGGAAAGGCGCTTATCGATGGCGGAAACACAGATTATTTTGACAGATCGATAGATATAGACAGCCTTTGCTCTCTTATATTTACTTCGGGAACAACGGGAGTATCAAAGGGAGTTATGCTCTCGCAGAGAAATATCTGCTGTACTATCGAGAACCTTGCGCGTATGGTTCACGTAACACCCGAGGACACGGCACTTTCAGTTCTTCCTCTTCATCACGTATATGAATGCACCTGCGGATTTTTGTATCCGATGTCAAAGGGAGCTTCTGTGGCGTTCTCTGAGGGAATACGCTATATCATGCGAAACATGAAGGAGATACGCCCCACCAAGATGCTTTGCGTACCGCTTCTGATAGAAACTATGTATAAAAAGATATGGTCAAACATCAGAAAAAAGGGTATCGAGGGCAAGGTAAAAACTATCATTGCGGCTACTAACAAGGTGAAGCCCTATTCTGCGAGAATGGCGATAAAGAGGAAGTTTTTTGCCGAGATACACGAGTCGTTCGGCGGCAGACTTGAACTTCTTGTATCGGGCGGCGCGCCTATTGATCCTGAGGTCGTAGCAGGTATGCGCGATTTTGGCGTAAAGATAATTCAGGGTTACGGACTTACCGAGTCAGCGCCTCTTGCGGCGGTCAATCACGACAGCTATTTCTGTGACCGTTCGGCGGGACTTGTGCTTCCGGGCGGAGAGCTTAAGATAATAGACAAACAGGAAGACGGCACGGGAGAGATATGCTACCGCGGAGATAACGTTATGCTTGGATATTATGGGCGTCCCGACCTCACGGCAGAGGTAAAGAAGAACGGCTGGCTTCACACGGGGGATATCGGATATATAGACGAGCGCGGATTTTTGATAATCACGGGAAGAAAGAAGAACGTTATAGTTCGTTCCAACGGAAAGAACGTTTTCCCCGAGGAGCTTGAGTCTTATATCTGCCGCAACGACATCGTATCCGAGGCGGTAGTGCTTGGAATAATGAATGAAAAGAAGAACGATTACGATATAGTGGCGGCGGTATATCCCGATGCTGAGTACGTCAAGGAGAATTTTGGCACTGAGAATTCGGCGCGTCTTGTCGAAGCCGAGATAAACAGGATAATCGGCGAGGTCAACGGCATCGTTCAGACCTACAAGCGTATAGACGTAATCCTTATAAGAAATGAAGAATTTCCCAAGAACACGTCCAGAAAGATAAAGCGCTTTGAGATACCCGCGCTGGTAATGGACGATTATCTCGAAAAGATCAAGTAATACAGTATACACCGAGAGCCGTAAAAAGGGCTCTCGGTGTGTTTTGCAAGAAATAAAATAAAAAATTAAAAAAACTATTGACAAATCGTTTTGGGTATGGTAAAATACCAAAGACAACAAAGTAGGACGTTCTCCGTTCTCACCTTGCCGCAAAGGCGCGCATGGTAGATATTCAAGCCTCGCCTATAAGGGCGGGATTGTTTGTGCGGGAGAACTGTCTTCCCGCTTTTTTGTTTGCAAATTTGCCCGAAAGGGTCAATCTTTATGCCGCCTGCGCGGCTATGATGGGGGTGTATTTAACATTAGCGCAAAAGAAATGACAATCAATGAAGACATCAAGGCAAAAGAGGTCAGAGTTATAGGTGCTGACGGAGAAACGATTGGAGTTATGCCTATAGATGCCGCTTTGAACGCTGCTTATGATCAGGGATATGACCTTGTTCTTATGGCGCCTCAGGCAGTTCCGCCCGTGTGCCGTATAATGGACTACGGAAAATATCGCTTTGAGAGAGATAAGAAGGAAAAGGAAGCCAAGAAGAAGCAGCAGATCATAGAGCTTAAGGAGATACAGCTGTCGTGCAGAATAGACACACACGACTTTGAAACTAAGCTCAGACACGCCAAGAAGTTCTTAACGGACGGAAACAAGGTGAAGGTCGTAATGCGCTTTAAGGGCCGAGAGATGAGTCACGTATCTATCGGTCAGGAGATAATGGCAAAGTTCCGCGAGGCTTGCTCGGAGCTTGGACACGTTGACAAAGCACCTGTGCTCGACGGAAGATTTATGAGTATGGTGATAACACCTCTCAAGTTTAAATCTAACTGATTTTTGTTCATAACAAAGAGCGGGAGACCGCGGATTTTTATGATATATCGGCGAAGACGCCCAACGATAATCTAAAAGGAGAATATAAAAATGGGAAAGATCAAGACACATAAGGCATCGGCTAAAAGATTTTCTGTTACCGGATCCGGTAAAGTAAAAATGGGTCACTGCCATCACAGACACAACACCGGTCTTAAGACCGCAAAGAGAAAGAGACACCTCAGAAGCGGTGCAATTCTCAGCGATTCTATGACGGCAAACATCAGAACACTTATCCAGAAATAATTCGGAACGACAGAGGAGGAAATAGAAAATGGCAAGAATTAAAGGCGCTATAATGACGCGCAAGAGAAGAAAGAAAGTTCTTAAGGCTGCCAAGGGATATTGGGGCGCAAAATCTAAGCATTTCAAGATGGCTAAGCAGGCCGTAATGAAGAGCGGAAACTATGCTTTCGCTGGAAGAAAGATGAAGAAGAGAGATTTCCGCAAGCTTTGGATAACTCGTATTTCCGCACAGGCAAAGGCAAACGGAATGAACTATTCCACCTTTATGCACGGACTCAAGCTTGCAGGTATCGACCTCAACCGTAAGATGCTTGCAGAGCTCGCAGTATCCGATAAGGAAGCTTTTGCAGTGCTCGTAGAAAAGTCAAAAGCTGCTCTTTAATCAGAGCTGTAAAACCCGGTTTTTGCCGGGTTTTACTGTATTTATGGAGATTGAGATGATGAATGAAAAAGAGGTAATAACCTCAAGGCAAAATCCCGCGGTGAAGAGAGTTTGCGCTCTTTGCGACAAAAAAGAGAGGGAAAAGACCTCGCTTTTCCGTTTTGACGGGATAAAGCTTTTTTGCGAGGCGGTCGCCAATCGCGTGCAGATCGAGGGCGTATATATAAAAGAGAGCGCGGCAAAGACGGTCGAGAGCAGGATATCATCCGAGCTTTGCGAGATAGGCGCGGACAAGATAAGATACGTTTGCGACTCTGTTTTCGACAAGATGAGCGAGGAGAGAGCTCCCGAGGGTATAATAACCGTTGCAAAATATATTGACAAATTCAATAAAATTGTTACAATAGAAAAAGCAGATATGCCCAGTGCCAATGAGAGGGTATTACTTCTTGAAGCTATAAGAGATCCCGGAAATCTGGGAACTATCATAAGGAGCGCGGCGGCGCTTGGAGTTAAGCGAGTGGTTATAAGCTCGGACTGCGCCGACTTGTATAATTCTAAGACGGTAAGGGCATCTATGGGGGGAGTTTTCCACATTTTTGTGGACAGCGTACCCGCTGAGCTTATGCCCGATTATATAGAGCGACTGAGAGAAAACGGAAGAAGGGTTTTTGCGGCGGCGCTCAGAGATAATGCCGACGTACTTGGAGAATTTGACCTTCTGCCTGACGATTGCTTTGTCATAGGAAATGAAGGGCACGGACTCTCTGCGGCGGTCATCGACGCGTGTAACGGAAGTGTTATAATTCCCATGGAAGAGGGAAGTGAGTCGCTTAATGCGGCGGGCGCATCGTTGATATTGATGTGGGAGATGTATAGATCAAACAGAAACTAAGAGGAGTAGGGATATGCTGAAGGACGACATTTTATACTGGATATGGCTTGCCGAGAAGTGCGGTATAGAGTCCAAGGATTTTCCAAGACTTATAAGCAGAATTCCCGATCCGTTTGAGATATACAGGCTTGAGAGCGAGGAGATAGATGCCTTCAATTTTATCGGCAGAGCGCTCAAATTAAAGCTGACACAAAAATCCCTTGAGAGCGCGTATTCGATACTGAAGTACTGCAGGAAGAATGACGTGGATATAATAACCTACGCGGACAGGCGTTATCCCGAAAGGCTCAGGAATATTGAAAATCCGCCTGTGCTTTTATACTGCCTCGGAGAGCTTCCCGACCTTAACAGAAGGCTTTGTGTCGGAGTGGTCGGAATGAGAGAGCTGAGTGCATACGGAGCGCAGATGGCGTATAAAATATCTTATGAATTGGCATCGGGTGGAGCGTGTATCATCAGCGGAATGGCAAGCGGTGTCGACTCGATGGCGGCTTGCGGAGCGCTTGAGGCAAGGGGTAGTACTGTTGCGGTATTGGGCAGCGGAATAGATATAGTCTATCCACCCGAAAACAAAAAGCTTTACACCTGCATAAAGCATCAGGGAGCTGTTATAACCGAGTATCCGCCCTCCACGCCTCCGTACGCATCAAATTTTCCAAAGAGAAACAGGATAATAAGCGGACTTTCACAGGCTGTGCTTGTTGTTGAGGGCAATCTGTCGAGCGGCTCTTTGATAACCGCAAAATACGCTACGAAACAGGGAAGAGACGTGTTTGCGATGCCCGGCAAGATAAACGAGAGCAACTCCGACGGGCCTAACGAGCTGATAAGGAGCGGAGTGAACGTGGCGCTTTCGGCAGAGGATATTCTCGATCGCTATTCGCTTTTGTATTACGACAAGCTCGATATGGGAGAGCTGAACCGTTCAAAGAAGTATTCCGACTTTGAGCTGCGCTTTGTCAAAAGGTATGGGGTAAAGCTCAAGGATATTTACGGAGATAATGAGGACAAAAAGCAAAAAGCGAAGCCGAAGGCAGAGAAGAAAGCTTTGTCCGAGCCCGACACAGCTGTGCAAAAAAGCGAGGATAAAAAAGAGGATATCGGTGCTATAGCGGATAAACTCGCGGGGCTCGACGAGCTTACGGTGAGGGTCTTCGGTATGATGCCCGAGGGGCGCGCAGTGTCGATAGACGAGGTCGTGTCGTGGGGAATAGGCATATCAGAGGCGGTAACGGCGCTTAGTATGCTTGAGATAAACGGAGCGATACGCTCTGTACCCGGCGGTACTTATATAAAACAGTGAATTTGAATAAGTCGGACCATGTCCGTTGTATATAGAAAGGAAAACGTATAAATGTCTAATCTTGTAATAGTGGAGTCGCCTTCAAAGGCGTCTACGATCAAGGGCTACCTTGGTTCAAACTATAAGGTCATCGCTTCAAAGGGACATGTGAGAGATCTTCCCAAAAGCACCCTTGGCGTTGATATAGAGAACAATTTTGAGGCGCACTATATAAACATAAGAGGCAAGGGAGATCTGATAAAGGATATCAAAAAAGAGGCGAAAAACGCCACCAAAGTATTCCTTGCGACCGACCCTGACCGCGAGGGAGAGGCAATATCCTGGCATCTTGCCACAACTCTTGGAATACCGCTTGAGAAGACTATGAGAATAACCTTCAACGAGATAACCAAGAGCGCGGTGAAGGCGGCTATAAAAGAGCCAAGACAGATAGATATGGACCTTGTCAATGCTCAGCAGGCGAGAAGAATACTCGACAGAATAGTTGGATATAAGCTTTCTCCCTTCCTTTGGAAGAACGTGAGAAGCGGACTTTCTGCGGGACGTGTGCAGTCTGTTGCGACAAGGATAATCGTTGAGAGAGAAGAGGAGATACGCGACTTTGTTCCCGTTGAATACTGGACTGTCGACGTTTTGCTTGAGGGTGAGGACGGAAAGGTATTTTCCGCGCGTTTCTACGGAAACGAGGACGGAAAGATGAAGCTTTCCTCCGAGGAAGATGCGATGAAGGTCGTAAACGCTGTAAACAGCAACGCCTTTAGTGTCAGCTCGGTAAAGCGCGCAAAGCGCCGCAAGTCACCCGCAGCGCCCTTCACTACCTCAACTATGCAGCAGGAGGCTTCGAGAAAGCTCGGATTCCAATCTCAGAAGATAATGAGGATCGCTCAGGAGCTTTACGAGGGTATCAATATCGGAAGCGAGAACGGCGGAGTACAGGGTCTTATCACCTATATGCGTACCGACTCTCTCAGAGTTTCGTCATACGCGCAGAGCGCCGCTAAGGAGTATATAGAGAGCCGTTACGGCAGCAATTACTGCCCCGCATCTCCCAGAGTTTACCGCTCTCGCGCGGGCTCTCAGGACGCGCACGAGGCTATACGTCCTTCAAGAGTGGATATCGAGCCCGCTAAGATAAAGAAATACCTTACAACAGACCAGTTCAAGCTCTATAAGCTTATCTGGGATAGATTCGTTGCCAGCCAGATGGAGTCGGCAACACTCGGAACTGTTACAGCCGACTTCGCTTGCGGCGGATATATCTTCCGTACGAGCGGATATAGCGTTGAGTTCCCCGGATATATGGCTCTTTACGAGGAGAGCGAGGACGATTCCAAGAGAGTGAGCGCAGACGAGGTCTGTGAGCAGAAGGATATCAAGCTCCCCTCACTCAAGGTCGGACAGACACTCCAGCAAAAGGGAGTTGACCCTGCAAGGCACTTCTCCGATCCGCCCCCACGCTATACCGAGGCATCTCTGGTCAAGTTCCTCGAGGAGCAGGGTATCGGACGTCCGAGTACCTATACTACGATAATCACCACTATAATAGCGCGTAATTACGTAAAGAGAGAGGGAAAGACCCTCGTCCCCACACCCATAGGAGAGCTGACGAACAAGCTTATGAAGCAGAGCTTCCCCGATATCGTAAACTACAAGTTTACGGCTAAGATGGAGGTTGAGCTTGATGGAATAGAGCTTGGAAAGAACACTATGGAGGGTGTTCTCGGGGGATTTTGGAAGAAGTTTGAGAAGGAGCTTTCGAGCGCCGAGGAAGCGCTCAAGGACGCCGAGATAGATATACCCGCCGAGGAGACCGATATCATCTGTGAAAAATGCGGAAGCAGAATGATAGTTAAGAACGGAAGATTCGGAAAGTTTGCGGCGTGTCCCAAATATCCTCAGTGTAAGAACACTAAAAAGCTGACTCCCCCCACGACCAAGGCACAGAGCGAGGGAGCGGAGGAAAAGAAGACGGTGATCGCCGACTTCAAGTGCGAAAAGTGCGGCTCTGACGTTGTTCAGAGAATGGGAAAATACGGGCCGTTCTTTGCTTGCGTACGTTATCCCGCGTGCGATTTTACCAAGCAGAAGACCAAGGATATCGGAGTTCCGTGTCCTAAGTGCGGCTCTAAGATAGTTATGAAAACAGGAAGAAACAAGACGGTATTCTATAGCTGTGAAAAATATCCCAAGTGCGATTTTTCATCGTGGGATATGCCTGTAGCCGAAAAGTGCCCTCAGTGCGGAGAGATACTCTACCGCAAGAAGGGACAGTCGGTTCTGGTCTGCCACAACAAGGCGTGCGGCTTTAAGAAGCCTGTAGAGGATTAAAAGAAAGGCGGAGTGAGATGAGCGAGAAGTGTATAGATATATACGGCGCGGGACTTGCGGGCTGCGAGGCGGCTTGGCAGGCGGCGCGTATGGGTGTTAAGGTAAGGCTTTTTGAGATGAAGCCGCAAAAATATACTCCCGCTCATCATTCTCCCGATTTTGCTGAGCTGGTATGCTCTAATTCTCTGCGCTCGTACAGCGTTACGAATGCTGTGGGACTTCTTAAAGAAGAGCTTCGCAGATACGGCTCGCTGATAATGAGCGCGGCAGACGCAACCAGAGTTCCCGCGGGTTCGGCGCTCGCGGTCGACAGAGGGCTTTTTTCGGCGTATATAACCGAGAAGATAAAAAGCTCACCTATGATAGAGGTTATAGAGGCAGAGGCAGACGGAGTGTCGGAGGACGGCATATCTGTTATAGCCACAGGCCCTCTTACCTCGGATAAAATGGCAAAGTACATATCGGATACGCTTGGCTGTAAGGGACTTCATTTCTTTGACGCGGCTGCTCCGATAGTTGATTTTGAAAGTATAAATATGGACGTGGCGTTCTTTGCATCAAGATACGACAAGGGCGATGCGGATTATATAAATTGTCCTATGACACGCGAACAGTACGACGCATTTTGGGAAGCACTTATCAGCGCGCGTGAGGCAGAGCTGAAGGATTTTGACAAAGAAGAGCAGAAGGACCTGAAGGTATTTGAGGGCTGTATGCCCGTTGAGGTAATGGCGAAGCGCGGACACGACACGCTACTCTTCGGACCGCTGAAGCCTGTGGGACTTGTAGACCCGAGAACGGGCACGGAGTCCTATGCTGTGGTTCAGCTAAGACGAGAGAACGCGCAGGGAAGTATGTATAACCTCGTGGGATTTCAGACCCACCTTGCCTTCCCCGAGCAGAAGAGAGTATTCTCTATGATACCCGGACTTGAGAACGCCGAATTCCTCAGATACGGAGTTATGCATAGAAATACTTATCTCAATTCTCCCGATATGCTTTCTCCTACTTACGCTATGAGAGAAAGACCCAACGTTTATTTTGCGGGTCAGATGACGGGTGTTGAGGGATATATCGAGTCGGCAGGCTCGGGCTTTGTTGCGGGACTTAACGCGGCAAGGGCGGCGCTTGGCGAGAGCGAGATAGTCTTCCCGAGAGTTACGATGCTCGGCGCAATGGCGCATTACGTGTCGGAGGGGACGGGGGCTTCGTTCGTGCCTATGAATGCTAATTTCGGAATAATAGAGCCCTTGGCGCAGAGAGTGAAGGGCGGCAAACGCGTAAAATACGAGGCGTTTGCAAAGAGAGCGCTTGATGCGGTTGACGCCATCAGGCTTGAATACCGCTTTTGAAATTGAGTTGTCAGCTCTTTTATGAGTGACAAGAAAGGACGCAGTGCCGATATGAGAATAATAGTTGACGTTATGAGCGGAGATAACGCTCCGCTTGAGCTTATAAAGGGAGTTTGCGCTTCTGCTGCTGAGAACGCAGACGTTGAATACACCCTAGTTGGAGATACCGAGGTAATAAATGAGGTATCAAAAGAGAATGGGCTTGATATCAGCCGCTTTGGGATAATACACGCGTCCGATGTTATAAAGATGGAGGATGACCCTATCACGGCGGTACGCTCAAGGCCCGACGCCTCAATGATAAAGGGCCTCAAGGCTCTTGCCGCGGGCGAGGGAGATGCCTTTGTGAGCGCGGGAAACACGGGTGCGCTTTTTACGGGGGCATCGCTTATAGTAAAACGCGCCGCGGGTGTTCGCAGAACGGCGATAGGCGCGCTTCTTCCTATGGATCCGCCCGTGCTTTTGCTTGACGCGGGAGCGAATATAACCGTTGACGCAAGCTATCTTGAGCAGTTCGCGGTGATGGGAACGGCATATATGAGGGCGATACACGGCGTTGAGTCGCCCAGAGTGGGGCTTCTCAACAACGGAAGCGAGGAGTGCAAGGGAACGGCGCTTCAACTGGAGGCGTATAAGCTTCTTTCGGAGTGCGAGTCTATCAATTTCGTTGGCAATGTTGAGGGAAATATGGTAATGGGCAACAAGTGTGACGTTCTCGTTACCGACGGATATACGGGAAATATATTGCTCAAGGGCATAGAGGGTATGGGAAAAATGATGCTTCTTACTATGAAGGAGCTCTTCTATACCAATATAAAGACCAAGATAGCGGCTCTGCTTCTGAAAAAGGAGCTTGGCGGTATCAAGAAGAAATTTGATGCTTCAGAGTACGGCGGAGCGCCTATCTTAGGTGTAGCAAAGCCTGTTATAAAGTCTCACGGCTCGTCTAAGGAAAAGGCGTTTAAGAACGCGCTGCGACAGGCGATATTCTGCGCGAGAACAGGTATGAGCGACGATATATCGGCGGCGGTCAAGGCGCTTGCGGAGTCGAAGAAAAAGGCGGCTGGGGAGCAGGAAAGCTCGGAGAATAATTAAAATAAAACGGATGGAGATAAAAGATATGTTTCCTTTGGCTATAGAGGGACTTGAGAGAGCTATAGGATATACCTTTAATAACAAAAGCATACTCGTTGAGGCGCTTACACACTCGTCGTATGCAAACGAGCTCAGGGCAAGGAAGCAGAGCGTGAAGTGCAACGAGAGACTTGAATTTTTGGGAGATTCGGTGCTCTCTATCATAGTCAGCGAATACTTGTATTCGCTTCACGGCGAGCTTGCCGAGGGCGAGCTCACAAAGCTCAGAGCGGCGGTGGTACAATCCAGCGCTCTTGCGTCTTATGCCAAGAAAATAGGTCTTGGAGATTATCTTTACCTTGGCAACGGCGAGGAAAAGAACTGCGGCAGAGAGCGTCAGTCGATACTTGAGAATGCCTTTGAGGCGCTGCTTGCGGCTGTGTATCTCGACGCGGGCGAGAAGGGCAAGGAAACTGTAAGCGTATTTTTGCTTCCGCTCATCAAGGCAGAGCTTGAGCGCCTTGGCGCGCGCGGAGCGCACAGCGACCATAAGACCGAGCTTCAGCAGCTCATACAGCAGGCTGAGGGGGATTTTTTGGAATACGTGACGGTCAGGGAGTATGGGCCCGACCACAACAAGACTTTCGAGGTCGAGGCAAGGCTCAATTCAAATGTGATCGGAAAAGGAAAAGGAAGGACCAAGCGCGAGGCGGAGCAGAATGCGGCAAAAGAGGCGCTTGAGCTCTTTGGAGAAATAGAGTAATATATTGGGGCTGATTCATTCAGCGCAGAATAAAATTTCTGCATCTTAATGAAGCAGCCCTTGATTTTTTTGAGGTGAACGATGAAAAAACACGCGAATATTCCTGTTTTTATACCGCATCTGGGGTGTCCCAACAACTGTGTTTTCTGCAATCAGCGCTCGATATCGGGCAGACAGAGCTTTGAGGTGAGCGATGTCGAGGGGCAGATAGAGAGCGCACTTGCAACGCTTGACGCCGATACCGTTAAGGAGATAGCCTTTTTCGGCGGCTCTTTTACGGGGATAGACAGAGAGCTTATGCTATATCTTTTAAAGCTTGGCAAGAGGTATATTGATGACGGCAGGGTAAGCGGAATAAGGCTTTCCACACGCCCCGATTACATAGACAGAGAACGCCTTGAGATACTCAAGGCTCACGGAGTGAGCGCTGTCGAGCTTGGACTTCAGAGTATGGACGACGAGGTGCTAAGGGTAAGTAAGCGAGGTCATACGGCATCTGCGGCGGAAAATGCTTGCGCTCTTATAAAGGAATACGGCTTTGAGCTTGTGGGACAGATGATGATAGGTCTGCCCGCATCAACTCCCGAGAGCGAGATATACACCGCCAAGAGGATATGCGAGATGGGCGCTGACGCGGCAAGGATATACCCCACGGTAGTCTTTTACGGCACAGAGCTCTGCGATATGGCAAGAGAGGGCGGATACACTCCTCTTTCGGACGAGGACGCGGTGATAAGGACAAAAAACGTCCTCGAGATATTTGACACTTGCGGCGTGAGATGTATAAGAGTGGGACTCTGCGCCTCGGAAAATCTTGCCGACGAGAGCGAGGTCTTTGGCGGCGCTAATCACAGTGCGGTGGGAGAGCTTGCGATGGGTGAGCTTTACTATCAGCGGATATGCAAAAAGCTCAGCGAGAGCGGGGAATACAGGGGCAAAAATCTCACTATATTCGGTGCGAAGGGCAGCACCTCGAAGATAGCGGGACAAAATAAGAGAAATAAGATAAGAATATGTGAAAAATATGGGTTTAATAAGATAAAAATCCTTGAAAAAAGTGAAATTATAGGTTATAATATTATATTAGATGTATATTCTTGATAAAAATCCGAAGGGAGAAACGAAGTGTATCTGAAATCGCTTGAATTGCAGGGATTTAAGTCCTTCCCCGATAAGACCAAGCTGACCTTTGAGGGAGGATCTACCGTTATAGTAGGACCGAACGGAAGCGGAAAATCTAATATCTCCGACGCTATGAGATGGGTTCTGGGAGAGGTGTCCTCAAAGAGTATCCGCGGAACAAAGATGGAGGATATCATCTTCGGGGGAGCGGACAGCCGTAAGCCTATGGGATATGCCGAGGTGTCGGTCACCTTTGACAACACGGGAATGATAGGCAGGCTTGACTGCCCCTATGACGAGGTAACCGTAACAAGACGTTACTATCGCGCGGGAGAGAGTGAGTACTTTATAAACCGCCGCGCCGTTCGTCTTAGAGATATATACGAGCTCTTTATGAACACGGGTATCGGACGTGACGGTTATTCGATAATCGGTCAGGGTAAGATAGCTGAGATAATTTCGAGAAAGAGCGACGAGAGAAGAAGCATTTTTGAGGACGCTTCGGGAATTGCGAAGTACCGTCTTAAGAAGAGCGACACCGAGAGAAAGCTGAAGGCTACCGAGGAGAATATGACGCGTATAAACGACGTCTTTACCGAGGTGGCGTCTCAGGTAGGTCCGCTTGAAAAGGAGGCGGAGAAGGCAAAGAGGGCGCTCGAGCTGCTCGACACCAAAAAGATGGTGGACGTTCAGCTTTGGCTCTATGACACCGAAAAGCTCCGCGCTGATATATCAAAGACCGAGGAGAGCTTTAAACACGCGCAGTTTGACTTACAGACGGCTGAGGATGCGATAAAGACCTACGAGGCTCAGAATGAAAGACTTTTCGAGGCTTCGCAGTCGAACAAGCTCGCCTCCGAAAAGCTTCTCACAGACATACGCACGCAAACCGCGGACAATCACGCGCTTGATAGCGAATACAGAGTTACCGAGGCAAATATACTTCATACTAAAGAGATGATAGCCGAGGCAGAGGGCAATGCCGCGTCGGCAAGAAAATCTATCGAGAGCGAAAACCTCGCGGCCGAACAGAGAGCGCAGAGGATCACTCAGTTTGAAGAGAGCCTTGCACAGAAAAATACAGAATACGAAAAGGTGTGCGAGGAGCAGAAGCAGAGCGATGCCGCCGCACAGGAGCTGGAGTTCAGCATAGCAAGAGCACTTGAGGATATAAGAGTGCTTGACGCTGAGGCGGTCGACGTGAAGGTACGTATGTCGGTGCTTGAAAACGCGAGAGCTTCGGGAAGCGACAGAAACACATCTCTTTTGGAGAGTATATCGGAATACCAAAAGGTGTCGGCGGATATCGGCGCTCAGCTTGAGAACGCCAAGAGAAGCGCTGACGAATACCAGAGCGCGATAGACGGGGCTGATGGGGATATAGTTGGCATATCGGATAAGCTTGCGGCGCTTTACACACAGAGAGATGGGGATAACGAGGCGTTGTCCACCGCAAAGCTTCGCCGTGATTCGGCACTTCAGAGAATAGAGAACTTCCGAGTTATGGAACAGCAGTTCGAGGGATACTCGGGAAGTGTGCGCTTTGTTATGAAGCAGTACTCCGAGGGGAGAATAACCGACAGAAACGGACTTAAGTGCGGCAGGATATACGGGCCGCTCAGTAAGGTCATAAGCGTTGAGGATAGATTTGTAACGGCGATAGAAACGGCGCTCGGCGCAAATCTTCAGCATATAGTGGTTGAGGACGAGAGCGTTGCAAAGGCGGCGATGTTTGCACTTAGAAAAGCAGAGGCGGGCCGCGCGACCTTCTTCCCGCTCAGCTCAATGAGAGCGCAGAAGCCCACGGCGGAGATGAGAGATGCTTCGGGCTTTGCGGGATACATAGCCACGGCAGACGAGCTGGTGGTATGCGACAAGAAGTTCTCCGAGGTGGTTTCGGGGCTTCTGGGACGCACGTTGATATTTGACAATATAGATAACGCCACGGCTATGGCAAAGAGCCTTGGATACAGAGTAAAGGCGGTCACACTTGACGGACAGCAGATAAACGTGGGAGGCTCTTTCACGGGCGGTGCTGTCAAGCAGAAGGGAAATATCCTCGGACGCGCGGGTGAGATAAAGAGGCTGGAGGCAGAGCTTGGCGAAATAGAGGGAGCTATCAAGTCCTACGAGAAGAAGCTCTCGGCTGTATCGGGCGAGATCTCCGAGCTTGAGGACGATAGGTCGTCTGCCGAGGAGAAGAAGAGAATTCTTCAGGTAATGCAGGGGTCGGAGAATGCGAGAGTTGAACAGCTCTCGGCAAAGCTTTCGGCAAACGACACGCTTATCGAAAAGCTCCGCGCCGACTTTGAGGAGCTTGACAGAATGAAGGCTCGCTACGATGAGGATATCGAAGAGCTTGGCAAAAAAGAGCAGGAGCTCTTGGCTCGGATAGCGGAGATCAGCGCTGTGAGAGAGGCAAAGGATATCGAGCGCTCGGCGGCGCTTGACCAAAAGAGCGAGGCCGAGGAGAGAATGACGGCGATCTTTATATCGCTGAGCGAGATACAGAAGGATATAGAGACCGAAAACTCGATGATGCAGATGTCGCAGACGCATATCGGCGAGTTTGCCTCTCAGATAGAGGCGCTCGAGGCGAGAATAGCCGAGTTTGAGGCGAAGATATCCGAATATGAGCTCTCGCAGAGCGCCAACAGAAGCGCTTTTGAAGAGGGCGAGAAGAACCTTGCAAGGCTTAACGCAGAGAGAGCTAAGATAGAAGAGGGCGGCTTTGAGTTTGAGCGCAAGCTCAACGAGGTCAACTCCAAGATGCGAGAGAAGATGTCGCAGAAGGAGCTGATATACAGAGATTATTCAAAGCTTGAGAACAAGCTCTCAAATCTAAGAGATGAGCAGGATAAGCTCGCGTCAAGACTTTGGGACGACTATGAGCTGACAAGAAGCGAGGCGGTAATGCTCGGATACCCCGCTATCGACGCGCAGAGCCGTCACGAGGCGGCGGCAAAGCAGACAGAATGCCGCAACAAGCTCAGAGCAATAGGCAACGTTGACCTTGACGCCGTGAGCAAGTATAAAGAGATAAAGGCTCGCTACGATTACATGGACGAACAGATAAAGGACCTTACCGCATCGCGCGACGACCTGCTTGACATTATAGGCAAGCTTGAGGGCGAGATGAAGACGGCGTTCGTATCCTCGTTCAATCAGATAAACGAAAACTTCAACCGCGTTTTCGCCGAGCTCTTCGGCGGCGGCTCGGCAGAGCTTTCGCTCAGCGATCCCGACAACGTGCTTGAAAGTGGAATAGAGATAAAGGCGGCGCCCCCCGGAAAGATAATCAAGAACCTTGTTCAGCTTTCGGGCGGAGAGCAGGCGTTTGTCGCTATAGCGCTCTTCTTTGCGATACTTCAGGTCAACCCCACCCCCTTCTGTATTCTGGACGAGATAGAGGCGGCGCTTGACGAGGTAAACGTTGCGAGATTTGCCGAGTACATAAAGAGGTATTCGAGCGGAACGCAGTTCGTGCTGATAACTCACCGCCGCGGAACTATGGAAGCGGCAAACAGGCTCTATGGCGTTACCATGCCCGAGAGAGGTATCTCAAAGGTGCTTGAGCTTGATATAGGCGATATTTCAAAGAAAAAAGGAGAAGAATGGGATGGCATTTTTGGATAAGCTGAAGGCTGGGCTTTCAAAGACAAAAAATGCGATATTCGGACAGATAGACGACGTGCTCAAGGCATTTGTCAGAGTAGACGAGGAGCTTCTTGAGGAGCTTGAGGAGCTGCTTATCTGCGCTGACGTGGGCGTTGGAGCTACCGAGGAGATAATCGATGAGCTGCGTGAGCAGATAAAGGACGGCAGGCTTAAGGAAAAAGAGCAGGTCGTTGATGCGCTCAAGGGAATACTTTCGGATATGATAGGAGAGGGCGAGCCGCTCGCGCTCGACACCGCTCCCTCGGTCGTGCTCGTTATAGGAGTAAACGGCGCGGGAAAGACGACGTCGATAGGAAAGATATCCAACAGACTTATAAAACAGGGCAAGAAGGTAGTTGTTGCGGCGGCAGACACTTTCCGCGCGGCGGCTATCGACCAGCTTGCGGTCTGGTGTGAGCGCTCGGGGGCTGATATAGTCAAGCAGAGCGAGGGAAGCGACCCCGCCGCGGTGGTATACGACGCCATAGGATACGCCAAGAGCAAAAAGGCTGACGTGCTTATAATAGACACCGCGGGCAGACTTCACAACAAGAAGAACCTTATGAACGAGCTCTCAAAGATAAACAGAGTTATTGAGAGAGAGCTTCCCGATGCGTCGCGTGAAAATCTTTTGGTGCTCGACGCCACAACGGGACAGAACGCTATCCTTCAGGCTAAGGAGTTCAGAAATTCCGCCGAGATAAGCGGACTTGTCCTCAACAAGCTCGACGGAACGGCAAAGGGCGGTATAGTGCTTTCCATAAAGAGAGAGCTTGATATACCCGTCAAGTTTATCGGTGTCGGAGAGAAGATAGACGATATGCAGGAGTTTGTTGCTTCTGAGTTCGTTGACGCGCTTTTTGACTGACGGAGGGAATATGAAGATAGTTCTTGCATCAAGAAATAAGCATAAGATATCCGAGCTCCAGGCGTTGCTCGGGGAGTATATAGAGGATATCGAGATACTCTCGCTCGACGACGTCGGCATATACGGGGAGATAGACGAAAACGGAAGCAGTTTTTCGGAAAACGCGCTTATCAAGGCAAGGTGCGCGGCTTCGTCGGGATATATCGGCGTGGGCGACGATTCGGGTCTTGAGGTAGACGCGCTTGACGGAGCGCCCGGCATATATTCGGCAAGATACGCGGGAGCGCACGGTGACGACAGCGCAAACAACGCGCTCCTGCTCGAAAATCTCAAGGGAGCGGCAGACAGGAGCGGACGCTTCGTATGCGCCATCGCCTGCGTTTTTCCCGAGGATGGCAGAGAGATATGCGTCAGGGGAACGGCAGAGGGAGAGATACTTTGCGAATACCGCGGAGGCGGTGGATTCGGATATGACCCGCTCTTCTATTATCCGCCCCTTGATAAGACCTTTGGCGAGCTTAGCGCCGAGGAAAAGAATAAAGTATCACATCGCAGCGACGCCATAAGAAAATTGGCGGCAAAGCTGAAGGAAGAAAGGTAAAAAATGATAACATCAAAGCAGAGAGCATATCTCCGCTCGCTCGCAAACAAAGAGCCTACCATAATGCAGATAGGCAAGGGCGGAGTTGGAGAAAATCTTATAAAGACGGTATCCGACGCGCTTGAGGCAAGAGAGCTTATCAAGCTTTCGGTGCTTGAGAATTGCGGATACACCCCCAGAGAGGCAGCAGACGAGATCAGTGCGGCAACCGGCGCTGAGGTCGCGGGAGTGATCGGCAGAAAGATAATACTCTACAGAGAATCGGAAAAAAATAAGAGAATAGAGCTTTAAGACTTGTTTGAGGTGCAGATATGTTTGACGGTAAGACTCGTGTGGGAATATACGGAGGGACCTTTGCCCCCGTTCACAACGGACACGTTGTGGCGGCAAAGGCTTTTATGGAGCAGATGAAGCTTGATTATCTTTATATAATCCCCACCTATCTGCCGCCTCACAAGGAAATAGACAGCTCGGATTCCCCCCGGAGAAGACTTCGTATGTGTGAGCTCGCCTTCAAGGATATTGACGGCGTGATAATCTCGGATATGGAGATAAAGCGAGGGGGTAGGAGCTACACCTACGATACCCTGAGGGAGCTTTCGGGTGAGGACAAGAAATTGTTTTTGCTATGCGGAAGCGATATGGTGCTTAGCTTTGACACTTGGTTCAGATATGAGGATATACTGAAGATGTGTTATCCCGCATACGTTCGCAGAGAGAGGGATAAGATGATCGAGAACCGTATAATAGAGAAGATAACCGAGTATTATAACAAGCACGGGGTAATGTTCAGACGCATACTTACAGATCCGATAGAGGTATCCTCTACCGAGATCCGAGCTGCGGTAAAAGAAGGAAAAGATATTTCCCGTATCGTTCCGCCCGCAGTTGCCGAATATATAAAGGAGAACAGACTCTATGAGTGAGCGAGTAATTGTAAGCGAGGATATGCTTAACGCGCTCAGACAGGCGTTAGAGAAAGATCGTGAGAGCGGACGTATGTCAGAGAAGAGATTCAGGCATACTATAGAGGTCGAAAAAATGGCGGCGCGACTTGCGGATTTGTACGCGCCCGAGAAGTCGGGCGTTCTCCGCGCGGCGGCGCTGCTGCACGATATAACCAAGGAATGCTCGTTTGAGGAGCATCTCAGTATTTGCAAGTCGGGCGGAATGGCGCTTAGCGAATACGATCTTAGCGCACCCAAAACGCTCCACGCTATGAGCGCCGCGGTGAAGATAGAGAAAGAGATGCCCGAGTATGATGTTGATGAAATAAAGAGCTGTGTGAGATGGCACACTACGGGAAGGGGAGGTATGACGCTTTGCGAGAAGCTGATATACCTTGCCGACTATATAGATATGTCCCGCACATTTGAGGATTGTGTGAAGCTAAGAGAATATTTCTTTGGCAAGGATATCGAGGCGATGACAGAGAAAGAAAAGACAGAGCATCTTGGCGATACCCTGATAATTTCATACGATATGACGATAAGCGCTCTGCTGGATAGCGGAAAAATAATAAGTCCTGATACTATGGACGCAAGAAACGAGCTTGTCTTTGGACGGCTGAAGAGAAGCCGATAGGGCGGCCTTCGGGCTCTACATATTGAATTTGATATGTAAATTAGGTATGGAGAGCTTGAATAATGAAGAAAAAAACAAAGGCAAAAAAGATAACTATAATATGTACCGCTGTGGCGGCGCTTGTGGCGGCGGTCATACTCGTTGTGTCGGTGATAGCCGACAGAGCGACCGATCCTGTTGAGGGTGAGCCGGTCAGCTCACCAAGGCAGACCGAGAGTGGTGACAGAAAGACCTTTTTGCTTTTGGGTAAGGATAGAGCGTCGGGGCTCACCGACGTTATAATGCTGGTGTCTATCGACACCGATAGCAAGAGCGCTGCTGTGCTGCAGATACCGAGAGATACCTACGCGAGATATACCGATAAGTCATATAAAAAGCTCAACGGCGCTGTGTCGGCGCTTGGCGGAGCAGATAAGCTGTGCAGACTTATTTCGGACGCGGCGAATATCAAGATAGACGGCTACGTTGTTTTTGACCTTGACGTGGTGGTGAAGCTGGTCGACTCTGTTGGCGGCGTCGAGATAGAGCTGCCGTTCGATATGGAATACAGCGACCCCTATCAGGGGCTTAATATCAAGTTCAAGGCGGGTAAGCAGACGCTTGACGGAGAGGCGGCTGAGAAATTTATCAGATATCGCTCGGGATACGTCAGGGGCGACCTTGGAAGGATAGACGCACAGAAAATGTTTATGGCGGCGTTTATCGAGAAGGCGTATGAATCTATGACTCCGTCAACACTTCTCAAGCTGATAACCTCGGTTTTTGGAGATATAAAGACCGATATGTCGCTTTTTGAGATGACCGAGATAGCGCTTACGGTGTTTGATATAGAGCTTGAAAATATCAATATGCTCACTCTCCCCGGGGAGGATATCCGCGCGGGTGAGTCGGGAGCTTGGTATTACGTTATATCAAAGAGCGCGGCAGAGAAGGTATTTTCTAAGTATTTCGGCGCGCAAGCGGGAGAGTTTGACAGAGGGGGGATATTCGTTGACCCGAGCTCTGATGATTTTGTGAGGATATACGATTCTGATATCGAGATATATCCGTTAACAGTGTCGGACGTAATACAAAACGGCATAGAGATACAAAAAAGGTGATTGATATTGACAAAACGCGCGATATCGGTTAGAATATAATATTGTAGTATTATTTGAAAGGAACAGACAATGAAGGAAGAAGCTGTAAAGGAGATCTGCTCGCTTGAGGGGGCAACCGCTTTTGAAATTTCAAAGGCTATAGCCGAGGCGCTTGACGCAAAAAAGGGAAGAGATATAAAGATAATCCACGTCGAGGAAAAGACGGTTATCGCCGAGTATTTCGTGCTTTGCACGGGTAACTCAAACACACAGGTAAAGGCGCTTGTGGGCGAGGTGGAATATAAGCTCAGAGAAAGAGGCGTTGAGCCTTACAATATAGAGGGCAGAGATAATAACTCCTGGATACTGATGGACTACAGCAACGTTATAGTTCACGTGTTCAGCAGAGAGGCAAGAGAGTTCTATAATCTTGATAAGCTCTATGGGGATTCCCAGACGACCTCTGTGTCCTCAGAGGACTAATTCAGGCGAGAAAGGTTTGGAGATAAAAATGAAGTATAACTTTTTGGAGATCGAAAATAAATGGCAGAAGCGTTGGGAGGACGCGCACGTTTTTGAGGCGCAGGATCTTTCCGACAAGCCGAAGTTTTACGGACTTGTTGAGTTCCCCTATCCCTCGGGATCGGGAATGCACGTCGGTCATATAAAGGCGTATTCGGGACTTGAGGTGGTTTCGAGAAAGAGAAGGATGCAGGGATACAACGTCCTTTTCCCCATAGGCTTTGACGCTTACGGTCTGCCTACCGAGAACACCGCGATAAAGACGGGTGTTCACCCCAGAGTGGTTACCGACAGAAATATCGAAAAGTTCACCTCTCAGCTCAAGAGAGTAGGATTTTCCTTCGACTGGAGCAGAGTTATCGATACCACAGAGGAGGAGTACTATCGCTGGACACAGTATATATTCCTCAAGCTGTTTGAGAACGGAATGGCATATAGAGATACCGCGCTTGTAAATTACTGTCCCTCCTGTAAGGTCGTTCTCTCGAACGAGGACTCACAGGGCGGAAAGTGCGATATCTGCCACAGCGACATAATTCAGAAGTCCAAGGACGTTTGGTATCTCCGCATCACAAAGTATGCGGACAAGCTCCTCGAGGGACTTGAAAAGGTAGATTACTTACCCAACGTAAAGCAGCAGCAGGTCAACTGGATAGGAAAGTCAACAGGAGCATTCGTGAACTTCAAGCTCGCGGGAACTGACGAGCAGCTGCGCATATATACAACGAGATGCGACACACTCTTCGGAGTTACATTTATGGTAATCGCTCCCGAGCATCCGATAATCGAGAAGCTCGCGGACAAGATAAACAATATGGACGCGCTCAAGGCATACCGCGAGGAGTGCGCTAAGAAGACCGAGTTTGAGAGAACTCAGCTCGTTAAGGAAAAGACGGGAGTTAAGATAGACGGACTTTCGGCTATAAATCCCGTTAACGGAAAAGAGATACCGATATTTATTGCCGACTACGTAATGATGGGCTACGGAACGGGCGCTATAATGGCAGTTCCCGCGCACGACGACAGAGACTATGACTTCGCTAAGAAGTTTGGTATCGACATCATTCAGGTAATAAAGGGCGGAGATATCGGCGAGGGCGCTTACGCGGGTGACGGAGAGATGATAAACTCCGGCTTCCTTGACGGTATCGAAAACAAGAAGGATGCTATAGCGAAGATGCTCGACTTCCTTGGTGAGAAGGGAATCGGAGAAGAGGGCGTTCAGTATAAGATGAAGGACTGGGCGTTCAACCGTCAGAGATACTGGGGAGAGCCGATACCGATAGTTCACTGCGAAAGGTGCGGACTTGTTCCCGTACCCTATGAGGAGCTTCCCCTTCGCCTTCCCGAGGTCAAGGAATTCGCGCCCGGTGAGGGCGGAGAAAGTCCTCTGGCGAAGATAGAGTCCTTCGTAAACTGCAAGTGTCCCAAGTGCGGTATGGATGCAAAGAGAGAGACCGACACTATGCCCCAGTGGGCAGGCTCGTCCTGGTACTTCCTGCGCTATATCGATCCCAAGTGCTCCACGGGCGTCGCGGACCGCGCAAAAATGGACTACTGGATGCCTGTTGACTGGTACAACGGCGGTATGGAGCACGTTACAAGACATATGATATATTCCCGCTTCTGGCACAAGTTCCTCTATGACCTCGGAATAGTTCCCGGTGAAGAGCCCTACGCTAAGAGAACGGCTCAGGGACTTATCCTCGGTCCTGACGGAGAGAAGATGAGTAAGTCGCGTGGAAACGTAATAGACCCCAACGACGTTGTTGACACATACGGTGCTGACGTTCTCCGTACTTACGTCCTCTTTATGGGTGACTACGGAAGCGCCGCTCCCTGGTCGGATTCGAGTATGAAGGGCTGTAAGAGATTTATAGACCGCTTCGTTGACCTTTCCACCATAGCAAAGGGAAGCGGAGTTACGCCCGAGCTTGAGGTGGCTATCAACAAGACCATCAAGAAGGTCTCAAACGATATCGAGGATCTTAAGTTCAACACGGCGATAGCAGCTATGATGGGACTTCTCAACGATATCTTTGAGGTCGGAAGGCTGACTGTAGACGAGTTCAAGGCGCTTGTACGTCTGCTCTGTCCTATCGCGCCTCATATCTGTGAGGAGCTTTGGGAGCAGCTTGGCGAGAAGGGCTTCTGCTCGCTTGCTAAGTGGCCCGAATACGACGAGGCGAAGACGGTCGATTCAAGTGTTGAGATAGCTGTTCAGGTCAACGGTAAGCTTAAGGCTACTATCACGATACCGCTTAACTGCCCGAAGGACGACGCCATAGCTCTCGCTAAGGCAGACGAAAGAGTTGCCGCGGCCATCGAGGGCAAGACGATAGTTAAGGAAATAGCAGTTCCCAATAAGATAGTTAATATCGTTGTCAGATAATTATAGATCATATAGCCACCTTATCAAAGGTGGCTATATAAATTTTCTTGACAAAATAGTTGCTTTGAGGTAAAATGTAATTAATATATCCAATTTCAGATATATAAAATAAAGGACGGAGAATAATTATGGAAAAATTGACAAGAAAATACGGTCTTCTTACCGCTATCTGTATGGTGGTGGGAACTGTTATCGGTTCGGGAGTCTTCTTCAAGGCTCAGAACGTGCTCGTCGCTACCGGCGGCAATATGCCTCTCGGCATCGCAGCTTGGGCTATCACGGGTCTTATTATGATAATCTGCTCTGCTCAGTTTGCGGTTATGTCCACAAAATATGAGCGAGTCAGCGGAGTAGTTGACTACGCAGAGGCGACCTGCGGTAAAAAGTACGCTTATTATCTGGCGTGGTTTATGGTAAATATCTATTATCCCGCTATGACCTCGGTTCTCGCTTGGGTATCTGCAAGATATTTCGGCGTTATCCTCGGTTGGGATATCACAGGTCCTCGCACAATGGTGCTTGCGGGCTTCTTCCTCGTTTTCTCTTATGCTATCAACGCGCTCTCTCCCAAGATAGCGGGTAAATTCCAGATCGGAGCTACAGTTATAAAGCTTATTCCTATCGCGCTTATGGCGGTGGTAGGCTCTGTGGTCGGTCTTACTAACGGAGTTCTTACACAGAACTTCACCACGGTCGTTACAGAGGCTGTTGGCGGAACAATGGGCAGCGGACTCTTTGCGGCTATTATCGCTTCGGTATTTGCATACGAGGGCTGGATAGTTGCTACCTCGATAAATGCCGAGCTTAAGAACCCCAAGAAGAATCTTCCTATAGCGCTTGTTTTAGGCTCGTTTATCGTTACCCTAGCTTATATCCTCTACTATATAGGAGTTGCGGGCGGAGCTACTAATGAGGTCCTTATGACCGAGGGAGCTACCGTTGCTTTCGGAAATATCTTTGGCGGTATCGGCGGCACGTTCCTTAGCATTTGTATCGTTATTTCCTGCCTTGGAACACTTAACGGTCTTATGCTCGCAACCACTCGCGGTATGTATGCTATAGCAGACCGCGACGAAGGACCTAAGCCCGAGATGTTCTCTCAGGTAGATAAATCCACCAATATGACCACAAACTCGGCTGTATGGGGACTTTTCGTGTGCGCGGCTTGGCTGCTCTATTTCTATGGAGCTAACCTCTCGCCCGACGGCGGTTGGTTCGGTTTTTTCAACTTTGATTCCTCCGAGCTTCCCATAGTTACTATCTACGCTATCTATATACCTATGTTTATTATGTGGATGAAGAAGGAGAAGGAGCTTGGTGTCGTAAAGAGATTTGTCCTTCCGATACTGTCGATAGTAGCCTGTGCCTTCATGGTGTTCGCGGCGGTATACGCTCACGGCATTACTCCGTATAACACGGCGAAGGCAAACGGCGAATTTTCCTTCCCCGTGCTCTTCTACCTTATAGTTTTCGCTGTGATTATGCTTGCGGGCTTTTTCTGCTCGTCGGGCTTCAGAGCAAAATTCTCGAAAAAGAAAGACTAAATCCCAATAAAAACAAAATGCTTACGGCAAATATTTTGCCGTAAGCATTTTTATGTTTTATTAGTTTCTCTCACTCAGCGGAACGTAGTCTGTAGGGTGCATGATAGCCTTGTATCCCGGGCGGATTATCTTCTTGGAGGTCTCAAATTCCTCAATTCTGTGAGCGCACCAGCCCGCTACGCGAGAGATGGCGAACAGGGGAGTGTACATCTCGGTGGGAATGCCGAGCATTCTGTAAACAAGACCCGAATAGAGATCAACGTTAGCGCAGATAACGCGGTCTGTACCCTTGAAGGAATTGAAGAGGCCGGGAGTTATTCTCTCGATAGACTCAAGCAGCTGGAAATCATCTCCGTAGCCCTTGTCGATAGCGAGCTTTTGCGCGTATTTCTTAAGCACCAGCGCTCTGGGGTCGGACTTGGTATATACCGCGTGACCCATACCGTATATAAGTCCCTTGCCGTCGCCCGCCTCCTTGTTGAGTATCTTGGTGAGAAATGCGGTTACCTCCTCATCGTCCTTGGTGTCCTTGATATTCGCCTTTATGCAGTCGAACATCTCCTGAACCTTAATATTAGCCCCACCGTGAAGCGGACCCTTGAGCGAGCCGATAGCCGCGCTTATAGCCGAGTATGTATCTGTACCCGAGGAGGAAAGCACACGGCAGGAGAAGGTGGAGTTGTTACCGCCTCCGTGCTCGGCCTGAATTACCATACAAAGGTCGAGAAGCTTTGCTTCCTCTTCGGTAAACTGCTTGTTGGAACGGAGGATACGGAGAAAGTTCTGAGCCGTGCCGATATCGTCGTGCGCCATGTGAAGGTTAAGGCTCTTTCCAAAGTAAGCGCTGCGGTATATAGCGTAGGACTGCGCCGCGATTATCGGAAGCTTTGCGATTATATCAACGCACTGTCTTAGCATATTCTCGAAGCTCGTGCCGTCGGGATTTTCGTCGTAGGAATACAGAGAAAGAACGCCGATAGCCATCTTATTCATAATAGACGTAGAGGGGACGTTTACGAGGACGTCCTGTGTAAAGCGGTGGGGAAGGTGACGGCGGCTTGAGAGTATCTGACAGAAATTATCAAGCTCGTATTTCGTTGGCAGCTTGCCGAACAAAAGAAGGTAGATGCACTCCTCAAAGCCGTATCTGTCCTCGGCAACAAAGCCCTCGATAAGCTGTGTCATATCGTATCCTCTGTACTCAAGCTTACCGTCAACGGGGGTTTTTTCTCCCTCGCTTATAACGTATCCGTGGGCGTTACCTATCCTGGTAACACCTGCGGTAACGCCTGTGCCGTCTTTATCACGCAGACCTCTTTTTATTTTGTAGCTGTCAAAGGCGGTTGAGGGGAGAGTGTACGCCTCCTTAGCGGAATTAAACAAAAGGTTGAAATCTCCCGACTCGGGATTAGGTTTATTATATGTCATATGGATTACCTCACTATAGGGAACTGCTTCTGTAAATTATAACATTTTGACGGAGAAAATTCAAGAGCGCTTTAGGTTAAAAGACAATAATTTACTTTTTGTTCATATTCTAAGATGGTGTAAGGTCATCTGCCAATATAACGACGCTTTTTTGAGATTTTTCTCTGTGGCGGGATAAATCCCCATATCATTACGGCAACAAAACGGATAGCGTTAGCGGCGAGAGAGGAATAAACGAAGCCGCGAAGTCCGTGAGCCGCCGTTGAGATTATGACTATTATAAAGAATTCGAGCGCATACGCGGCGTTGAAGAAAAACTGTTTTCTCTCTCCGCGGAAGCGAAGCAATATCACAAGAAGTATTCCAGAAACAAAATAGAACACCTGTCCGAGTATGGCAGGGGTGATATACGGAGATATAGAGGACTGTATATGAGGGTCGGGGTAAAGTATACCCAGAATAAACGGAGAGATCACGGCGCATACGGCAAATCCCGCCGCGCCGAGAGCAAGCGCGGCGGCAGACGCGATACCCCAGAGCTTTTTAGTGAGAGTACCCTTGTATTTTATAAGATAGCTTATTATAAGCGAATTCAGCGGTACGCTGAGCATAGCTATCACCTTGCCGAGAAGCGAGGCTATATAGTATATGGATACGGCATCTCCGCTCACGAAGAGCATCAAAAGAAGCCTGTCGGCGTTGAGGGTGAGGTTGTCTATAAGGGTTGAGAGGAGCAAAAAGCCCATACTCCCGCACACCAGAGAAAAATTTTTTGAGGGGATCAGGGCATTTTTTCTGAAGGTAGTACCCCATATCAGCACAAACAGGACGCTGAACGCCTCTCCGATAATAAATGTAAACATCCACTGGTCGGTGAAGCTGTAGATAAATATGCCGATAATGTATCCAAGCGACACGGCTATATAAAAGAGCATATAGCGCAGAAAGTCGCCGCGTATCTTGTACTCCGCGTCGCAATAATATCTGAGCGAGCTGAGAATTATAAGAAAAACGAAAAGCAGGGTAGGCAGGGCAGATGAGATGCCTACGTATCTGAGATAGAAGACCCCCCCGATAGCGCACATAAGGGATAGCGTCAGCACTATCAGGTTATAGTCGCCGTTCGTGTATGCGATGTCTTTTTTTGTTGTAGTCACCATTCTCGAATAGTTGGCGGCAGAGCCGACCGTTCCCGAAAGTATAGCGACCACCGAAAGCACAGAGAGGGCGATACCGAACTGCTCCGAGCCCATACCGCCCTCAAGCAGAGGGTAGATGGCAAACTGAATTACCATGTTAAAAACGGCGGTCGCGCAGATGCTCATAAGAAGGTCTGCTATTTTCTTTTTATTGTTTTTAAAGATATTACCTATCACCCTGCAATTCCCCCTCTGTGTATATCACTTATTATAGTGTTTATAGATGCAAAATAAACCAATTTGAAGGAAATATTGCAAATAGAGTTAAGAAGAGAGTGAGAAAACTTGATTTTTTCTTTGATGTGTGGTAAAATATTTAATATTATGAAATGCGGTTCGCAGATAAAACGGTATGAGGCTTAAAATGGACGAGAGATTTGAAAGAGAAAGAATGCTTATCGGTGACGAGGCGCTGGAACGCCTTCGCGGGGCGAAGGTCGCCTTGTTCGGTGTCGGCGGCGTGGGAAGCGCCGCGGCTGAGGCGCTCGCGCGCGGCGGGGTAGGAAATATAGACCTTATCGACAATGATACGGTAAACGTCACCAATATAAACCGTCAGCTCTGCGCGCTTGATTCTACTTTGGGACAGCTCAAGGCAGAGGCGGTCGCGCAGAGGCTCAGAGATATATCTCCCGATATAAACGTCAGAGTTTTCCCGATATTTTTTATGCCCGACGTTGAGTTCGACCTCTCGGGGTATGACTATATAATAGACGCGATAGATACCGTTACGGCGAAGATAGAGCTTGCGCTGAGGGCAAAGGCGGCGGGTGTGCCTATGATAAGCTGTATGGGAACGGGTAACAAGCTCGACCCTACAGCGCTTACGGTAGAGGATCTCGCAAAGACCACGGTGTGTCCGCTCGCGCGGGTTATGCGCCGAGAATTAAAGCAGAGGGGCGTCACACATCTTAAGGTCGTTTATTCTAAGGAAGAACCGATAAAATCGGTGACAGCTCAGGGTGGAAAGGCAACACCTGCAAGTATTTCCTTCGTGCCGCCCGTTGCGGGATTTATTGCCGCAGGCGAGGCTATACGCGATATAATAGGTATTCAGAGAGGTAGACAGTAATGGTAAAGATAAAATGGCGCGGAGGCGCGCTGATAGCTCCCGTACCGCCCGTTATGGTGAGCTGCGGAACTATGGAGAAGTCGAATATAATAACCGTCGCGTGGACGGGAATAATAAATACCGTTCCGCCCAAGACATATATCTCTGTCCGTCCGAGCAGATATTCCTATGATCTCATAAAGGAGAGCGGCGAGTTTGTGATAAATCTCACCACGGCTGACCTTATAAAAAAGGCGGACTACTGCGGTATATACACGGGGGCAAAGGTCGATAAGTTTGAAAAGTGTGGATTTGAGAAGGAGCAGGGCAGCGAGGTGTCCTGTCCGCTTATAGCGCAGAGCCCGCTTTCTCTTGAGTGCAAGGTAACCGATATCGTCGAGCTTGGCTCACACCACATGTTTATGGCGGATATCGTTGCGGTGGACGTTGACGAGGATCTTGTGGACGCTAAGGGCAAGCTTCACCTTGACCGCGCGGGTCTTGCCGCTTTTGCGCACGGCGAATACTTCGAGCTTGGCAAAAAGCTGGGATATTTCGGTTTTTCGGCGGCTAAAAAGACAAAGAAACCACAGAAAAAGAACTCAAAATGAAAAATGTTTACAAATAAGTGTTTTATTGATAATAATAAAGAGTTATCATATTAGTATGAGAAATTGTTTTTTGTGAGAGGCTGACTATGTTTGGATATGTGAAAACCTATACGCCCGAGCTGAAGGTGGCTGATCACGAATATTACCGCGCCGCTTATTGCGGACTTTGCCGCTCTATGGGAAAGTGTACGGGTCAGTGCTCAAGATTTACCCTGAGCTATGATTTTACCTTTTTAGCCCTCATAAGACTTGCTCTTGCGGGTGAGCAGGTGAGCTTTGACAAAAAGAGATGTATCGCACACCCACTTCGTAAGAGAAGAATGATGAAGCAAAATCCTCAGCTTGAATATTGCGCGTATGCCGCGGCACTGCTTAGCTATCATAAGCTCTGTGACGATATCGACGACGAGCGCGGGGTGAAAAAATTTACCGCTTTGCTTGCGCGTCCGTTTGTTTCTCCTATGCGCCGAAAAGCTATCAAAAAGGGCGGACTTGGTGCGCTTGACAGCTTGATATCCGAAAAGCTTAAAGAGCTATCATCGTTTGAGGCTTCGGGGGAGGCGAGTGTTGACACTCCTGCCGATATCTTTGGTGAGATATTGGCGGCAATAGCCGAGCACGGATTTGAAGCGGATCGCGCAAAGATAGCTAAGAATATCGGTTATCATCTGGGGCGTTGGGTCTACATAACCGACGCGCTTGACGACCTCGCGGAGGATATTCTCAAGAGAAGATATAATCCGTTCGCGCTTATGTATGGCAGAGATATAGACGAGCGGGAGAGGGGACTTATCGCAGACGCTCTTAAAAACGAGCTTTGCGACACCGAGAAGGCCTTTGATCTTATCGAATTTGGCGAGAATAAGAGCCTTGAAAATATAATATCAAACGTGTTTTATCTTGGAATGCCGCGCACAGTTGAATCGGTGTTGGCGAAGGATAAATGCGAGAAGAATAAAAAAGAAGCATAATTGCCGCAGAAAGGACAATTTGAACAGATATGAACGATCCTTATAAGGTGCTTGGCGTATCATCAAACGCCTCGGACGAAGAGATAAAAAAAGCGTACAGAGAGCTGGCGCGTAAATATCATCCCGATAAGTATAGGGATAGCGATCTTGCCGACCTTGCGAGTGAGAAGATGAAGGAGATAAACGCGGCATACGAGGAGATACAGAAGATGCGCGCGGCGGGCTCGTCCTATCAAAGAGGCGGGGCTTACGGCGCGGGCGGATACGCGAGAAACGAATCCTCAACGGGCAATCCCAAATATTCGCAGATAAGAAGAATGATAAACAGCGGACATCTTGACGAGGCGGACAGGATACTCACAGAGGTAGACCCGCAGGACAGAGATGCAGAATGGAATTTCCTCAAGGGTTACGTTATGCTCAGACGCGGACATTACGTTGACGCGCAGAGATTTTTCGATATAGCTTGTTCTATGGATCCCTACAATCAGGAATATTACGCGGCTCAGCAGGAGCTTCAGAGAAGAGCCAACGGATACGGCAGAGGTTACAACACCACAACGGGCGGTTGCTCAGGCTGTGATATATGCTCCGGACTTCTTTGCGCCGACTGTTGCTGCGAATGCTGCGGCGGAGATCTTATATCCTGCTGCTGATAGCGAGGGAAGATTATGAATCTGAATGAAAGAAGCGAAAGGACAAAAAAGCTTGCGATATGCGCTATGCTCAGCGCGCTCGGAGTAGTGGTGCTTTACCTTGGCTCACTTGTTGAGGTCTTGGATATCTCAATGGCGGTCATAGCATCTCTGTTCGTTATATTCGCCGTGATAGAATACGGCGGGGCAGCGCCTTGGGCGATATTCTTCGTAACGGGAATACTATCGACCGTGCTTTTGCCAAACAAGTTCCCTGCGGTGATGTACCTGCTGTTTTTGGGATTTTATCCTATTATAAAGGAAAAAATAGAGCATCTCAGAAGCAGAGCGTGGCAATGGGTGATAAAGGAAGCGGTCTTCAACGTATGCCTTGTATTGCTTATGATGATGTCAAAATATTTCCTCTATTACGGAGTGGAGGGGCTTGAGATATTTGAGGCGGTATTCTTCCTTCTTGCGAACGGAACATTTGTCATATACGACATCGCGCTCACAAGACTCATTTCGCTCTATGTTTTTAGATTAAGAAAAAAGTTCAGAATAAAATAAAACAAATGGTACTTGATGTTGCTTTCTTTTCATAAGGATGTTTACAGATTTCGGCAGAGATATTGTTTTCTCTGCCGATTTGTGTTATAATGTATTTGGTGATGTGAATGGATAAACAAAAGAAATTATCTCAAAGAAAATCGACACGATTAAAGAATTTTGATTACGGTACATCGGGTGCATATTTCATAACGATATGCACGGAAAACAGACGAAGAATACTTTCTCGAATTGTAGGGGTCGACGTCCTCGGCGACCCGAATAACGTGGAATTACTGCCGTATGGAATTGTAGCGGATAGATACATAAATAAATTCAATGAATTTTACGGTAATATAACCATAGACCAATATGTTGTTATGCCAAATCATATTCATATTATGTTGCTTTTGCGTGACAACGGGTCGCCGAGGACGTCGACCCCTACAAGACAGACTTCTGCGATATCGCATTTTGTATCTACATTCAAAAGATTCTGCAATAAAGAATATGGAGAAAATATTTGGCAACGGGGCTTTTATGATCACGTTATTCGAAATAAACAAGATTACGAAGAACATATAAAATACATTCACGAAAATCCCATTCGTTGGCACTACGATGAATTGTATTCAGAAGGATAGAGGGTATGGGCTTCGCCCGACGCATTTGTAATACAAAAGCGAAATTAGTGATAAATCGGAAAGGATCAAACAGTGAAAGTATCGTTGATTATTTCTAACAGTTTGTATAATTGTGAGGTCATAATTAAAGATCTATTTGGAAGTAAAAATTATACTGTCAATTTGCAAGACAAACAATCTGATTTGCTTGAAATAGATATTGAAAGTAGTAGCTTTGAGTTGACTCTTGTTCCTAAAATGGTTGACTACCAATTCGCTTCCTCGAATATGGAAATTCAAAATTGGAAAGATAAGCTTGCACAAAAGGTTGGAAATGCGTTGTGTTCTATGCTTGATAAAATGCTTCTTCGTGTGGGATGTACATATATCATATCAGGAATAAAAGAAAATGATGTTATATACGTATCCGGTCAAGAAAATGTTTTTGGAACGTTTGATAAATTCGATTTGTTTGAGTTTATACCTATGGCATATATGTTTTTTGAAGTATCTTGCCGCGGTGTTCTTTTCGAATGTTCTAATGCGTTCGCGATAAATAGAAAAGAGGTTATTTCTTCTGCGAAGAAGCTTGTATGCTTAGACTTTGGATTACACTTGATTTTTACTTATCCCATTCAAGTGGGGCGAATCAAAAAGCTAACATCTCGTAGAAAAGTAAACAAAACACTTATAAAATTCACCAAATTGAATGAAAAAGAAAGGCAAAAAGTGCTTGACAAAAAAGAAAAATTTATGTCTCTATAAAAACACCCCGACAGACCTAAAACCTGTCGGGGTGTTTTTGCAAAGCAACTATTTGCAAGTGCCGTAATTTTGTAAACGTGCTATATTTTCATATCATCAATCTGAACTTATTTCCCCAAAAGCCCTTCGATGGTTTCAAGCACCTTGAAGCGCACCTCGTAGGTGGGGGAGTCGGTTTCGGTTATCACCTTGTACTGTCCCTCGGTGAGCCCTACCGATATGAAGGCGTCCTCGGCAGCGCTCTTTTCTGTAGCGGCGGAAAGACAGAGCGGGGGGAAGAGAACACACCACCAATTCTGTCCCTCAGCCTCGCCTATAAGCACACGAAGAGAGGTATAGCTTCCTGACGGGAAACAGAAGGATTCGTAATTTCTTGTGGGGTATTCTTCCTCGCTAAGCTCTATTCTGACGGTGTAATCATATCCCGCCTCTGATATGGTGTTTTTTGCGGTCTGTGTGAGCGCGGGGATAGCGGAATTTATCTTTTCTATGGCTTTCTCTTTTGTGCTACACCCTTCAAATATCTCGGCTGAGCTGGCAAGAATCGCGTCGCGTACCCTAAGCTTCAGTGCTTGGTCTTCCTCGCTGTCGGAATTTGCAAGAACGTGAAGTCGCAGGACGCTGTCGTATATCTCGTTCTCTCCGTGGACGGGCATAAGTCCGATAAAAATAAGGATAACTGCAAGACAAACAGTGATAGTGAGTAGATTTTTCATAACGTCTCCTTTAAAAATGTTGTATATTTGATGATTGAACGGTTTGCGCCATTTTATTCACGTTATGAAAAATATTTTAGAATTTCTCGGTAGCTCATTGAGGCATCAAGCTCAAGCTGACCCGAAAACGCCGATATATCCCCCTCTACCCCCTTTAGCTTTGCGTAGAGTGTAAAGGCGAGCGGATTTCCGATAATGCCCCTATCCGAGAGAAGTTCCGCAAGGCTATATGCGCTCTCTCCCTCGCTTAGTGTTATCGTAGCCGATTTTTGCGGTTTTACAAAGGCGTATATATCATTAGCCGCCGATATGATAAGCGCGGCAAGAAAGAGGGATAAAAACAACAGCGGAATTATCACCGAGCAGATGCGCCTGTATCTTTGCGCGTTTGTCAGTTGGATAGTTCCGCTGTTTGCGTTTTCACTTTGCATAATTCACCTTAACTCCTTATCAAAACAACTATAACAGTTACTATGTAAAGAGCGTAGCAGGCGATAGCCGAGGGCTTTGTCAGCACCTCAATATATGAATTTCTTATGTTTTCAAAGCCTTTTATCTCGGGGGTGCGGTAGCTTGATGGATACGACCTTGCAAGGTATATTCGGTAGAGCCTTGATGCCTCTCCGCAGAAGAGGGCGGCAGAGCCGAGAAATACAAAGCCGAGAATGAACACGAAGAATTCTGTGCTTCCCGTGATATTGTAAAAGGTATTTATATACGGCTGACCGAACAGACCGAAAAGGTTGTAGAGGAAGTGCGCGATGACCGCTCCGAGAAGTGAGCGCGTGGCGTACATCGTGATGGCAAGTATCGCCCCCGCGAAGAGATATACGGGAAGATTCTTGACATCAAAGTGCAGGAGCGCGAAGAAGAGGGAGCTCAGCGCTATCGCGCGCATAACACCGCCCTTCTCATATTCGTGACAGAGTATTCCTCTGTAAACGAATTCCTCACCGATGGCGGGGAGAACCGCGTAAGCAAGGATCAGATAAAGCTTTATGGGAGCTGTTCCGTCGTCCTTTGATACAAATGTGTTATAGAGCGAAAAATTTGCCGAAAGGCTTTCAAGTCCGCCAAACAAGAGGCTCAGCAGAATACCGCCCGACGTCATAAGGAGCGCCGCGGCTATGATGATAAGAACCGAATTTGCCTTTATGGGGCGTATTCTGAGTGAGCGAATATATCTCTCTCCGCTGAAGCGACACCATACCGCCGCGGGAATGAGAAATATCATCATCTGCAAAATGACCACGCTCATATATTCGTTATCTCTGTTTATGAGGGTAAGGTCTATTATTTTTGAGAGCAGGAGCAAAATATAGGTGGCAAGTACAACGACTGTTGGCTGCAGCACTATTCTTTTTTCGTCCGAGGACGGCGCGGTCTTAGCGTTGTTTTTTTCCTTTACGCGCATCTGTTATTATGCTCCCCCTTTCAGTTACTATTATGTCCACGGCGCGGTCATAATATCCGCGCGGCAGAGCGTCCCTGAGAAAATCAGAGTAGACCGCTCCAAGAGAATTGCCCTTGAAGGTCTTTAAAAATCTGTCGTAATATCCCTTTCCGTATCCAAGCCTGAAGCCTTCCTTGTCAAAGGCGAGGGCAGGGACTATACAAAGCGAGCTTTCCTCTCCCTCAAATATAGGGGCGTCGGCGGTCGGCTCGGGTATAGAATAGCTTCCCACACAGAGCTCGTCAAGCGAGGTCACGTATCTGTAGGTCATAGTACAGCTCTCTGGCTCACACACGGGATAAGCCACACGTTTACCTCGCGTCAGCGCCTCAAGTGCTATCGGCGTTATATCTATCTCTCCCTTTACGGGATAATAGATAAGGACGGTGTCGGCAAAGCGAAATGACGCGAGGGATATTATCTGCTCACATACCGCCGCGTCAAGCTCTGCCTTTTTATCGGGCTCGATAGCGGCGCGCATAAGCTTGAATTCTGCCCTGAGGGCATTTTTTTGTTCCTTTGTGTTTGCTCGCATATCAGTCGGCGATAACGGAATGGCGAAGCTCGTCAGCCTTTTGCTTGTTTATCAGCTTCTCAACTATGAGAAGACCGAAATCAAGAGCCGCGCCCATACCCTTTGCGGTGAGTATCCTTCCATCGGCTACCACCTTTTCGGGAGATACCGAAGCGCCTATCAGCTTGTCCTCAAATCCGGGATAGCAGGTAGCGCGGCGACCCTTGAGAAGTCCCATCTGACCGAGTATCATAGGAGCGGCGCAGATAGCCGCGATATAAGCGCCGTTGTTGTAGGCATCAAGCACAGCTTTCTTTACTGTGTCACTTGCGTTCAAGTTAAGTGTACCGGGCATTCCGCCGGGAAGAAAGACGAGCTCGGGAGAAGCGTCGGAAAACTCGGCATCGGTCATATCGGCGGTAACGGTAATGCCGTGAGCTCCCGTTATCTCCTTAGCGCCGATGCCAACCGTCACGGTGTCTATTCCCGCGCGTCTTAAAATATCGAGAGGGCAGAGCGCCTCTATCTCCTCAAATCCTGAGGCAAGAAAAAAGTATATCATGGTTTTACCTCTTTTTATCATATTTCGCCCATGCGCTCCGAAAAGGAAAAGCTCATATCCTCGGTGACCTTGTTGCCAAGCGGCTTCATAAGTCCAAAGCTCACCGCGGGCGAGGTGTCTTCATCGGTGGCTACAAAGCGTCGGAAGCCCTCACAGCTCACGCTCAACTTTTCGGTGCTGACAGATGCGCTGTCGCACAGAGCAACGGATATAGAATACCCCATTTTTGAATAGCTCTCCACAAGAGCCTCGGTCGCGGGGATGAGACAAATAAAGTCATCACCGTTATTCAGCGCAATTTGCTCACAGCGCTCCATAAGCTTTCTGAATACGCCCTGACCCCTGTGGTCGGGGTGAACGCATACGCCGTATACGTAATCACCGCGCAGAGCGCTGTCCGAAGCTGTGGGTATCATACTTGCCATACCGATAAGGGTATTGTCCGAATATTCGCATACGGTCGTGATGCCGTCTATAGCGAAAAAATCTCTTGCGAACTCGGCGCTGTCACCGAAGCAGAGGACCCAAAGCTCCTCTTTTTGAATATCCGAGGTCATATACTTGCGAAAAACTCGGTGAGCTTGTCTATCGCTATCGAGCTTTCCTCGCGAGAGCTGAGGTCTTTTATCTTGACCATACCCGCTTCAAGCTCACTCGTACCCATAATGACCACGTGGCTGTAGTTGCCCTTAACGGCGTACTCTATCTGCTTTCCGAACTTCTTAGAGCCTATATAGATAGAGCTGTTGACGTTTGCCTCGCGCAGACGCGAAACGATGCTGGTGTATTCCGAGTAGGGAACGTCGTCGAATTTTGTAACGAGGACCTTGACACCCTCGGAGTATATGTCGGGGATAAGTCCGTGTGTGTTGAGAAAGTTCTCGAGTGTAACGTCGCCGAATCCAAATCCGACACCCGACACGTTGGTATTCTTAACGAAGAGCCCCACAAGGTTGTCGTATCTGCCGCCGCCGAACATAGCGCGGTTGTTTTCGGGAGCGGTGTCAAGCACCTCAAATACCGTACCCGTATAATAGTCAAGACCTCTGATTATACCGAAGTCGAATACGCAGTATTCGTCAAGACCGAGAGCCCCGAGCGCCTCAAAGAGGTCGATGAGCTCCTGCGCACCCTTTGAGTCGGGGCAGAGCGCCGCCGCCTCGATAACACTCATAGTGTAGAGCGCGTCTATCTGCGCTATCTTGTCAGCATCAAGTCCAAGTGCGATAAGGTCTTTCTCATAAGCCTCGCGAGTTACCTTGTTTTTGCGGTCGATGACCTTTGATACCTTGCGGCTTCCCTCGGCGTCAGTACCCGCAATAGCGGCGATAACGTCGTTGAAGAAGCGGCGGTTGTTTATATGCACCTTGAACATAGAGGAGTCAGCATTAAACACCTTTAGCAAAGAGATAGCGGTGGATATCACCTCAAGGTCTGCCTCGTATGAGTCGCAGCCGAAGATATCAACGTTTACCTGCCAATGCTCGCGAAGACGTCCTCTCTGGGGATTTTCATATCTGTAAAGGTTGGGGATAGAGAACCATTTGAGGGGGAAGTTCAGCTCGTTTATCTTACCTGCCACAAGACGCGCAACGGTAGGCGTCATCTCGGGTCTTACGGCAAGGCGTCTTCCGCCTCTGTCGGTAAAGTTATAGGTCTGCTCGTTTGCAATCTCCTCGCCGCTCTTAGCGATATACATCTCGAGAGATTCGAGCATAGGGCCGTTATATTCCTCGAAGGCGGAGATCTCAAGCACCGAGCGTATCTTTCCGAAGAACCAGTTACGGAGCTTCATATCCGCGGGGTAGAAATCTCTTGTTCCTTTATATGGTTTTGTTGATAAAAGCTGTGCGCACATTTTTTATACATCCTTTCGGGTTCGATAAAATTAAACTCATTAAATTATAACATACTAAAAATATTTTGTCAATCGCGCCTTTATTATAATATATAAAAAATAATATATTTTATCTGTCTATTGACTTTTGTAGGTTCGGTGGTATAATCTTTGTGGTATGACTTTATATCATAAAAAAATAATAAATAATTCAAAAAGTGTACATAGTTTTAAGGTAAAATAAGGGTATATTGAGAAATTTTATTTGGAGGATATCGCTTTGATAGAGATAAAAGGGCTTTTTAAGACTTTTGGAGAGACGAAGGCGCTCAGCGACTTGTCGTTTGAGCTTTCAGATGGTGGAATACACGCGATACTCGGCCCTGCGGGGGCGGGAAAGACCACCCTGCTCGATATTCTGAGCGGCTGTAAGCTTGCCGACGAGGGAAGTGTTATCATAAACGGCGTGGATATATCGAAAGAGCCGATAAAGGCTAAGAAAAAGATCGGATATATGCCTCAGATCCCCCCGCTTTACGAGGATATGACACCCTATGAGTATCTCGTTTTCGTTGGCGATGCAAAGGGTGTGTTGGGAGAGAAGCTTTACCGAAACGTGGAGAGCGTTATTGATTTAGTGGGTATCGGAGAGGCTTCGGGAGCTATGATAAAAAAGCTCTCGAAGTCTAACAGAAAAAAACTTGCTATGGCTCAGGCTATGCTCGGAAATCCCGATATCATATTGCTCGACGAGCCCACAGCGGGGCTTGGCGCTGCCGACGCGCAAAATATGCGTGAGCTTATAGCAAAGCTTGGCGAAATAAAAACTATCGTTATCTGCTCCCGCAAGCTCACTTGGCTCAAGGGACTTTGCCACGATATAACTATCATATCGGGCGCAGAGATCATAGCTCAGGGAAGCGTGGAGGAGCTTGAGGAAAAGCTCAGAGCAACCACAGCGCTTCGCATAACGGCAAGGGGAGACGAGGAGAAGATCGTAAGTGCTCTTGAGAAGGTAGAGGGCATACTCGAATGTATCGTATCCTCAAAGGAAAACGGGGTTATATCTCTTAAGATAGAGCACAGCTCGGATACCGATATACGCGATGACGTTTTCAATGCCCTGGCAGAGTCGGGCTGTCCGATACTTGCGATGGACACAGAGTCGCTCACACTTGACGAGGTGTATCTTAAGATATGCAGCATCAAGGAGAACACAGGAAAGGAAGATAGAGAATGAAGGCTATATTCAAACGTGAGCTCAGGTCGTATTTTAACAATATGACGGGATTTATATTTATCTCTATATTCCTCTGCTTTGTGGGAATATTCGTTATGATGTATAACTTTTTCTATATGAGCTCATCGCTCGTATACTCGGTGGCGAGTATGATGCCGGTGCTGGCTCTGCTTGTGCCTGTTATAACGGCGCGCAGTATCCTTGCGGATAGACAGAGCGGAGCTGACCGTCTGCTTTATTCCTTGCCCATCACCTCGGCGCAGGCGGTGCTTGGGAAATACGCGGCGTTGCTTGCCGTCTTCGCGCTCCCTGTGGCGTTTATGGCTATCCTGCCGCCCGTTGTAGGCTTGTTTGGCGAGGTCAATATGCTCTCGGCTTATCTTGCCTTGGCAGATTTCTTCGCGTTTGGAGCGGCACTTCTGGCGCTGGGTATGTTCATCTCCGCCGTCAGCAAGAGCGCACTCGTATCCTTTTGCGTAAGCTACGGTGTGGTCGTAGCGCTCTATGCTCTGAATATACTCTCGGCGGCGCTACCGAGCGGCAGCTTCTTTGCGGGTCTGCTTTCCTACGCTTCAATGTTTGGAAGCACCGACAGCCTTATGTACGGTCTGTTTGATATCAGAGCCCTGCTTTACTATATCTCAATAGCGGCAGTATTCGTTTTTCTCACGGTTCGTTCCTTTGAGAAAAAGCGTTACGTATAAAGGAGGACAGTATGGAAAAAAAGAAGAATACCATCGGCAAGGGCTTTTTGCTGGGTACACTCTCACTTGTACTCGCCCTCTTGCTCATAGCTTTGAATATCGCGTCACTCTTTTTGCCGAGCAGATTTTCAAGTATAGATATAACACCCTCGCGCCGCTACGCGCTCTCCGATCAGACCGGGAAATTTATTGAGGGTCTTGAAGAGGATATCACTCTTTACGTGCTCAATGCCGACGGAAGCGATAAGGGTCTTGAGGAATTTATAAAAAGATATGCCGCAAGCTCAAAGCACATAAAGCTTGAGAGGGTCGATACCGTAGAAAACCCCGATTTTCTCGCGGGGCTCGGATACCAGACAAGTGCAGAGATATCGGCTTATACTGTGATAGTAAAGAGCGAAAAGCGCTCTTACCCCATAGACCCCTCAAACTTCTATTACTATTACAGCCAACAGTTCGGTGAGATATCGGCAAGTGATTACAGCTATTATCTCAATTATTTTGGCTCGTCCGAGGCGTATGCCGAATATTATAACGAGCTGGCGTATAATACCAGGGTTTATTTCCGCGGTGAGATGCTCTTCTCGCTTGGAATTGATTATGTAATTCAAAAATTCATACCCCACGCCTACTTTATTACGGGAAGGGGAGAGGACAGCGTGAGCGGAGGAAATTTCGCGTCCTTCCTTGCTCAATACGGATATAATGCAGAGGCGCACGATATAACGACTTCAGCAGGTATTCCCGAGGATGCGGGGTGTATCGTTATCAACTCACCCTCCGAGGACTACACAGAAGCCGAGGCTAAGATCATAATCGACTATCTTAAAGACGGCGGAAGAATGCTTTTACTCACCGATGCCGAAAACGCCTCTATGAAGAACCTGATGTCTATAATGGATTACTACGGCGCAACGGTACAGGATATACTCATATCCGAGGATAAAGAGGTGAGCGAGGAAGAGACTCAGGAAGAAGAGACTCAGGAGGAAGAGTGCGAGCAGACCGCTCAGCCCGACCCGCACGAAATAGAAACGGTGATGAATTTTACGCATGATGTGTTTGCCCTTGCTCAGGGTTATACCGACAGCGTAAAGCTTCTCAATGCAAATCCGATAACCCTGAAGCCTTCGGGTGAGCTTCGCGACTCACAGCTTGTCAGCGCTATTTTGAGCACCACCGACAAGGCGTATACCGAAAGCGCCGATAATAAGGGAGCTTACACGGTTGGCGTTGTTGTTGAGGAGGAGACCGAAAATGGTACAACGGGTATAGTCTGGCTCACGGGAGCGGACGCTTTTAATAAGTCAGACGCCGATTCCGATGCCATAGCGCTTCCGTTTTTCAGCTTTTATTGGGCGAACAGAGAGTTCGTTTCCGAGTTTGCAACTATGGACGGAGTACCTATGGGCGAGGGAACACTCACAGCCTCGTCGAATATGGTCATGTGGCTCGGCGTGGTAATGATACTTCTCATTCCGTTTGCAATACTTTGCGCGGGAACGCTTATATACTTCAAACGCCGCAAGGTGTAACCTTGTAAATAAAAACACCGCCGAAAGTGACCTTTGGGTCGCTCTCGGCGGTATTTGTTTTTAAAAGCAACGGTTTGGCGGGGGCTTAAATGCTTTGTGATATAGATACCAGAATTGAAGGTAGGATCAAGCCCAACGCGATAGATATATAGTCGATCGGTTTAAAGCGAAGTCCTCTCCGATAGATTATGTATCCTGTTACCATTACTATCAGCATTATAACATATGTTTCTATATCCGTGTAAGAACAGAGGTATGACACAGCAAGCAGGGGAAGGAGCACCTTGTATCCAAAGGGAGAAGAGGAAATTGAGCCGATGTTCTCGGCGCGTTTGTTTTTGAAAAGCCATATCAGACCGAAGATAAGCAAGGGAGTGATGACCGACCACAAAACAATGCCTGTAATGTCGGATTTATATATGGTTGCCGACTCCATATCGCGGGTGAGTGTTACCGAGTTTCCTTTTGTCACAAAAGTAAAGCCGGGTATCAATCTCGCCTTTACCGTATACCATAGAGAGGATAGAATGAAGTAGGGCGATAAACAGCCGCCAACTATAAGATCGGTACTGTCGGAATAGACAACTTCATCGATCATGTTTCCATATAAGTCTTCTGCGGCGTAAAATACGGCGAGTCCTATAAAGGCGTAAAATATCAGCCATATTATGCCGTCTGCTGTTGTATTCGCGCGCTCAAATATAAAGGCTGTAGCTGCATATATGATAAGACACCCGAATATAGTGAACGCGAAAAGTAAAAACAAATTCCAAGTATAAAACGGGTACGAATGGCTCGACAAAACGAAAAAGGCAACTATAAAGCAGACAAGATTTACAAGGACCGTATGAAGAAATCCGTTGGCGAAATGTATTGCCGCCATTTTTCTGCGCTCCAAAGGCAGAAAGAGCACAGTGTCCATATTGCGCTTGTTTTTAAAGGGTAAAAACTCAAGTATCGGTATTATTGTAGATATTATTATGGCTATGGTTTGAAGTATAGAGAGATTTTCTGAAGAATAATACTCATAATTATTTCCATACGTGTACCATACGGATACCAATGTCAGAAGGGCACATAAAATGGCGATTATCGCAAAACGCAAAAATGTTGATCTGAAATGATAAAGAAAATATTTTTTGAAGCTCGTCATTTCTTTGCCTCCTTTGATACCTCGTTGATAAATATCTCCTCAAAGTCTATGGGTAGTTGTTCAATGACCGTGGGCGACAGACCAAGTAATATTTTTTCTATCTCGGATGCTTCTCCGTCAAAAACCGCGTTTACGAATTTACCGCTCGATTTTATCGAAATTACGGGGAGAGAGCCGAATATTTCCTCGGAAAATCCGTTAGCAAATCCAAGCATAAATTTGCAGTACTTATTGATACGCTCGGAAATATCCCCCGAACTGCTTATACTCTTATTATCTATAACGGCATATTTGTCGCAAAAGCTTTCAAGCTCGTTAAGGGAATGGCTTGAAATAATGATAGTAGAGCCGTGTTCGTCTGCCATAGCGGCAAGCTCATCTCTGACGGTACAGCGCGCGAGCGGGTCAAGTCCGTCAAAGGATTCGTCAAGGAATAGATATTTGGGGCGGATAGCCAGAGCTATCGCTATATACGCCTGACGGCGCATACCCTTTGAGAAGTTTCGGATAGGAGCTTTATCGTCCAGCGAGAATAGCTCCATAAGACGGTTATATCTGTCCATATCTATGTTATAGTGAGGCATATACATAGACAGAATACTTTTTATAGTTGTTGTATGCGTGAAATACGGATCGTCGGGAAGGAAAAATATATTTTTGCGGGTCTTTTCTTTTTCGACCGAAGCGCCGTCGATCTCAATTTTTCCCTCGTCGGCGAAATATACGCCCGAAAGGAGTCTGAGAAGGGTGGATTTACCCGCACCGTTTACACCCACGATGCCCATAATAGTTCCCTCGGGAACACTAAGGTTTACGTCTTTTAAAACTTCCTTCCCGCCAAGGCCGTGAGAAAGAGCTGAAATTTTAATCATATTTACCAAATACCTCCTTTACCTGTGACATAACGTCTTCGTATGACATTCCGCTATCCCTGAGCTCGATCAAAACAGGACGCGCATCTATTGGTGAAGGATTCGGAGATTCCTCACCGTAAATGACGAAAGCGCCTTTTTTGGGCAGAGCTCTTATAAACGATCTTTCTTCTAATACAGAGTAAGCTTTGGCAACCGTGTTGGGATTTACACCGAGCTCTGCGGCAACGGTTCTTACCGAGGGCAGTTTGTCACCGGCTTTATAAAGACCGTTTAAAATGTAATTCTCAAACTTATTTGCTATTTCAAGATAAACATCTTGTTTTCCGAGAAATTGAAGAGCCATATATCCTCCTTTCAAAACTGTATTATCTGTACTATCTGTATTATACCATAGCTAAATCTGTCTGTCAATACCGTTTTGAGAATTTAAATGAAAAATGCGGGAGTTTGTTACTCCCGCATTTTTTTATAACACCACCGTTTTGGCGGCGTGGGTCGAATATATTGCGACTGTATCGCACTTTTTATCAAAAAGGCGTTCAACGGCGGTCTTGTAATATGAGAGCTGCTCGGAATGAAGAGTTTTCATCTTTTGCCCCAGAAGCTCATCACTCGAACGTTCGGCACGGCTAAGACGGTCGGTCTTATAATCGTAAAGCTCAAGACTTCCGTCCCCGTTCATAACGATAAGGTCGATAACTCCCTGAACCGCAAGCATTTCATCTCCGAGCGAGGCTATCAGATCTTCGTCGGAAGAGAACATAGAGGGCGGCAGAAGTATATTGAAGCGTTGCTCTCGCCATATCTGCTTTGCGCCGAGTATCTTGCTAAAAAGCTCACTTGAGCAGAAGGCTTCAAGTTCCTCCAAAAATACCTGCTCTTCGGCAGATGCTGGTAGGAATCTCTCCTCAATAAGACGTGAGAGCTCCTCGCGCACGCCTGTGCGCGAAAGCCGTTCAAAATCGCAGAACTGCATAAAGAGGTGGGTCGCCGTACCTCTTTCGGTGGCGCTTAGCTTTTGCCTGTCTACGTTCAGCAGTATGTCGGGAACGTCGGTCTTTTTCTCATTTTCAAACAGCGACACACCGTCCTCGTTCTCGTCGAGCATATCGGGATAGAGCCGTGATACCGACAGCTTCGCGGGAAGCTTTGAGTGACGTGCATACGGATATTCAAATCCAAATTTTTCACGCAGACGTGCATAAAGCTCTTCGTCGACCTCGCCGCGCGGCTCGGTACTTTCGGGCAGAGCGCCCGACGATACGGTGGCATATACAGTGTCGGCGGGAAGGAACTCGATATCGTATACCTCGGTATGCTCTACGCCCGAGAGCGAGAGCAGTATCCATTCAAGATATGATTTGCACCGCATAAGAACGTATCTTCCCGAATACGCCCTTGCGGTCTGCGCGTCTGCGATAAGCTTTTCGGGGGTCTTTGAGGTTGACGCCGTTATATAAAGGCGCTCCCTTGCTCGGGTCATAGCAACGTAAAGCACTCGCATCTCCTCTTCGAGCTGAGATGTGATTATCTTTGATGCCACAGCCTCGCGCATAGGGGTGTTTATTCTCGCAAATCCCGTTCCGTCGGGGAGCTTCATGGCAATTCCCGCCGAATATTCAAAGAGAAGCGAGTCCTTAAAATCCTCTCGGTTGAATTCTCCCGAAGTGCCGCAAAGGAAGCAGACGGGGAATTCAAGACCCTTTGAGTGGTGTATGGTCATCAGCGAGATGGCGTTCTCGCCCCCCTCTGACGAGGCGGTGTCGAACTTTTTGCCCTCTGCTATGAGTGTGTTTATGTATTCTATGAAGTCATAAAGACCGCGGAACGAGCCCGACTCAAAATGCCTTGCGTATTCGTAAAGCAAGAGCAGATTTTGTGATACCACAAGCCCCGAAGCCAAAAATTCCGCCGAGGAATATATCCTCTTTATAAGCTTATCCACGGGCAGGGAATGGGTCAAAAATCTCCATTTTGAGAGGACCGAGATAAATCTGCGGCATTTGTGCGCGGTATCGTCCTCAAGCTTTGAGTATTCCTCAAGCGCTTCAAACAGAGAGTGCGAGATATCCGCCGCGCCGCGTATATCTATAAGCTCCTCGGCAGAGAAATCAAAGATGGGTGAGCGCAGCGCCCCCGCGAGATAGATATCTCTGTGGGGATTGTCGATAACGTTGAGAAGCGAGAGCATCAAGAGAACGTCGGGGTTCTCAAAATATCTGTCGTCCTCAGCTCCGCTGTACGCCATTCCCGCCTCGTCAAGCGCCTGCTTCAGCGCGTTTTTCATCGACTTGGAGCGGAAGAGCACGGCTATATCCGATGGAGTTATCGGCGAGCCGTCGGCCTTCTTTTCGTACTTCATCAACTCGGCTATTTTTGAAACTATATACCTTGCCTCAGCCGCTCTGTTGTTCTCGGCGTTGCTTACGTATAAGCTCTCCCCGTCCTCGGGGGGGACGATTATACTCATTTCTACCTTAGGTGAGATATAATCCTCGGAGGGTGGTATCTTTGAGAAAACGAGGTCGTCCTCTTTTGTGTATCCTATATTTTCGGCGCAGATGCCGAAGAGATAGGAGCAAACGGCGTTGGTGAATCTTATCACGTTTTCGTCGCATCTGAAGTTGTTGGACATAAAGATGGCTTCGTTTTCGGCACTCTGTGCCGCCTCGCTTCCGTGAATGGGAAAGCTTGTTCGGTAGGAGGCGAAAACGTGCGGCTCAGCGCCGCGGAAGCCGTAGATGCTCTGCTTTATGTCACCAACCATAAAGCGGTTGTTGCCCTTTGATATCGCCTTGAATATCATATCCTGAACTCGGTCAACGTCCTGATATTCGTCTATGTATATCTCGGAATAGCGCTCGGATATTGCCCGAGCGCTGTCGGTGGGTGAGCCGTCGGGAGCGACCAGAAGGCGGAGCGCATATCTTCTTATATCGCCAAAATCGCATATACCGCGTTGCAGCTTTTCCTCGCCGAGCTTTTTCTCAAACTCGGACATAAGGTTATAAAGGGTCAGGGTGATATCGGCGGTCTGTTTAAGGGCTTTTGATATATTGTCGGGCGTGAGCCCAAAGGATTTTTCTCCAATTTTCCTTATTTCATTGGTTATCTTCGTTCTTCTGTCCTTGATTGAGGTCGATAGCTCGGATGCTGTTCCTTTTGGAAGAGAGCGCAATTTTATCGGCGCGTAGGAAAGAAGATGTGCGCGGGATCTTGCGTAGCCGCCCGTGCTAAGTATCTCCAGAAGGTCGCGGCAGAAGGTCAGGTCGTAAGCGAAAGAGGGAAGATAATACTCCGAGAGAAGCTCGTCTGTCGATATAGCCTCAACGGCATCGGAGAGCGCCGAGATAAAATATTTCACGTTGTCAGAGGTGTTACGGCAGAGTATTTTTCCATAAGAGCTCTCAAAAAAGTCACCCTCTGCCGAGGTGCGGCTGTCCTCGGCGCATTTCTTTATAAACTCTATTCCCTCGGGATATGAGGAAACGTGAGAATACAGATTGAGCAGTATGTGAGGAAGCTGAGAGGCGTTCCGTATATTTACGAAGGACTCGGAAAAGAGAGAAAATCCCTCGGTATCGCTGTCGTAGAAGCGGTTTACCGTGTCGCTCATTATATCAAGCGAGAGCAGCTCGGTCTGGGCGGTGTCGGCTATCCTGAATGACGGCGGCAGACCCAGAGCAGAAAAATTCTCGCGCAAAAGGTCGAGATAGAAGGAGTCTATCGTGCATATCTTCGCGTTTCCTATCTTTATGAGCTGTTCGGAGAGATGTCGGTTTGCGGGATTTGCGGCAAGAGCCTTTGTGAGCGCGTCGGATATCCTCTGACGGAGTTCTGCGGCAGCGGCGCGTGTGAAGGTCACCACCAAAAGCTTTGAGATATCCGCAGGATCATCTTCGTCGAGCAGAGAACGTATTATTCGCTCGGTAAGAGTGGCCGTTTTTCCCGAGCCCGCGGCGGCGGATATGAGCAGGTCTTTTCCGCGCACATCTATGGCGGCGTTCTGCGCCTCTGTCCACTTTCTTTCCATATCTATCCTTTCTGCCGCACGCTGTGCGGCGCAATTATTTTTCGGTTCTCCTGCATATCGGCTTCATTTGGCAGTAGTCGCAGGGAGAGGAGTTGTGATGTATGAGCGGAGAGGCGTCAGCCGCGCCGTCCTTCATCTTCTGAGCGATAGAGATTATTATTTCCTCTATCTGAGCTTGTATTTCTGCAAATCTTTCGGAGCTTGTAAGAGATTTTCCCGAAAGCATACCCTTTTTATCCTTCTTCACACCCGCGAGAAAATCGGGCGAGAGGTCGCAGTTCATCGAAAGGAGAATATCCTCATCATCAAGAAGAAGACCGCTTCTGTCAAACGCGCCGCGCGCCTTGGACAGTACCTCGTCGGGGTCGGTGTAATCCTCAAGCTCGACTGTGGGGATATTTGACGAGAGATATACCACTCCCGTACCCACGACCTCGGTTTCGGCATCGGCGCGCAGAACACGCCTTGCATTCGCCGAGCACAGAGAGAAGAGGTATATGAGCATCTGGGTGTTGAGCCCAAGCTCAAGGTCGTCGATAGAGAAGTTTTTAGTTCCCGTTTTATAATCGACAACACGTACGTATATCTTTCCGTCCTTTCTGAGCAGGTCAACACGGTCAACAACGCCGCTAATCGAAACGCTGCTTCCGTCCTTGAGGATAAATTCAAGCGGAGGCACGGCGTGGGGGTTGTCTTTTATAGGAAGCTCGAAAAACTCGGGACGGAACTCCGAGCGTGAAAATTCCTCTATAATGTTTTTTGCAAGAAGCAAGGAGAGATTTTTAAGTCTTCGGTAGAGGTGGATAAAGCGTCCGGCGTTTCTCTCGTATTCGGGACAAACGTATTCGATATAGCGCTTTACCGTGTCCTCTGCCAGATCGCTCAGCTTTTCGTCGGTAAGGTCGGGCAGAACGCCGTTCGCGTCCACCACCGCGCGTATCAGATTTTCAAGTATAAAGTGGATAAAGTTTCCCACCTCAAGCGAACGGAACGCCGCCTTCTCCTCGTTTCTGAGCTTCAGAATATCCGAGCAGTAATAGCAAAAGCCGCATCTGACGTATCTCTCAAGTTTGGATTGGCTCAGGCGCATTTTCCGGGGAAATACGTCCTTCAGTTTTTCGGGGGATATCTTGCACTCGGATATAGATATATCGGGTCTTGAAAGCTCCTTAACATAGGACAGCTCTTCTCTCTCCGAGAGCGAGCGGCGGAGCGTGTCGGTGTCGGGGGTCGAGAAGATATAGTCAGCCGAGCCCTCGGCAGAGCCCACGATATAGCGCATATCCGATGCGATAAAGCGATGCTCCTTAACGTTTGGAAGCAGCTTTTTAGCGCGTTCAAAGGGGAGAGAAGGGAGCTTTGAGCGTCCGCCCACCTCTGTGCGCGGGGTGAGGAGTATAAGCTTTTCCGAGGGCAGGGCAAAGGTCTTTGATACGAACATAAGCTCGTCTGAGGATTTTGTGTCGGCATCGCCCGAAAGCTCGATGCCAAGTCCCTTCAGAAGCGTGCGCTCGGGGGAGTTGAGTATGCCCGTGTCGGAAATATTTTTGGGGAATTCTCCCTCGCAAAGACCGAGCGCGAGAACGCACCTCGGGTTGTTCGCGCGTATCATTGAAGCCGAGCCTATCACCACCTCGTCAACAGACGTGGGGATAGTTCCTATCTCGGTCATATCAAATACGAGCTTGAGCGCCTTCGCAAACTCGTCGGTGCTCATGCTTACCTCGGGCAGAGTACGCGCTATAAGCGCCAAAGCATCAAGAATAACGCGGTAAAGAGCCGCGTATTCTTCCGCTTCCTTTACGTTTCCTTCCTCGGCACAGTTTTGGGATATTTTATTAAGTGCCTCTTCGATATTGCAGTCAACGAGGTAATCGTATACCGCGCGGCACATCTCGGGCACGTATTCCGCCGCCTCAAGCCTTGCAAAAAGAGGGATAAGCCTTTGCTGAAGCTCGGCTCGGAGGGCGTTTGCGGCGTTGAGTATACGCTTTCCGCGCTCACTTATATCCCCCGCGTAGCCGTCGGGGTTCATAGTCCAATATTCTTCCAAGAAGCGCTTACCCTTGATATTCCAGGTCTTCACATAGCTCTCAAACATATCGGTATCGGTCTCGGGTATCGGATAAAGCGCGGTCTTCACGTGCGATATAACGTCTGCGCTCTGCCAGCCTCGGCTCTTTATTTTGAGTGCGCTCAGAATGAATTTTACAGCAGACTTGGAGCACAGGTCGCTCTTCTCCGAAAAGAAGAAGGGGATACCGTTTTTTGCAAATGCGGGTTCGATTATACCTCGGTAAGCTTCGGCATCCCGCATAATCACCACTATGTCGCGGCAACGAACACCACGGCGCATAAGCTCAAGGGTGTGTCTTGCCGCCGCCTCTGCCTCGGCATAGGCGTCATCGCAGACCTCAAGTATAACAGAGCCGTCGTCGGGGGTGTTAAGAGAAGTGCCCTCGGTGTTCTTCAAATTCCAGATGTTGCTCGAAAGGTGAGCCAGTGCGGCAGAGCCTGCGCGGTGGTTTTCGGTCAATATTATGGGGGTAGCTCCGCCGCGCTTTTCGGCATTCTTGATGAGCTTTCGCTCGGAGAGCGAGATACTTGCCGTGTCTATCGCCTCATATCCGGGCGAGGGCAGGGGAATGCAGACAGTCGTATTAGCCGCGCCCTCAAAAATTCTGTCTATCACCGCGTGCTCGGCTGAGGTGAATGAGGTGAAGGAATCTATGTATACGTTACAGCCGCGGAAGAAATCCTGCTTTTTAAGTATATCGCAGAGCTTTGATATGTCGTCTGCCGAGTCGCTGAAGCGCTCGGACACCGCGGCGTTGTAGGCTGAATATATGAGAGAGATATCTCTGAGCTTTGCTGAAAACGTCTTATCCGACTCTATCTTTTCGGCGGCGCGCTCAAGCGAGAGCGGGGATATCATATTTGCCTTGAATTCACCTACTGCCGAGAGCATAACGTCGGTAAGAGAGGGGTCGTTTGCCGAGAGCTCTGAGTAGTGCTCAAGCATAGGAGATAGCTCACGCAGATTTTGCCACATAAGCAGATGCTTTGCGGGCTTTGTTATATAGTCGTATTGCAGACCGCCGTATTCACGGCAAACTCGGTTATAAAGACGTGAGAAGTTGAGTATCTCAAGGTTGAGCTGTGCGGACGTAGGGAGGGCACAGAGCATCTCGCGCTCACTTGACACAGCCTGCTGCTCGGGAACGATAAGAAAGGAGTGGATACCGCGTGCGGCATCCTCTTTGAGCATATTTATAACAGTATGGGTCTTTCCGTATCCCGAAGCGCCGTATATAAATCGTATCATAGCCTCTCCCCCTAAAATCAGTACTACACTAATTATAACAAATACTTATAAAAAAAACAACACTTTTATATACACAATAAAAAGATATGGAAATTTAAAAATAGTGTAGAAATATTTGAGGGGATAGGTTATAATTAAGAGAGAAAGTGTTGCGGAGGACTTGAAATGATACTTAAAACGGTGAGGATAGCCAAAAAAGCAAGTAAAAAGTGCAAAAAGTCATTTAAGAGTAAATCAAAGGTTATGAAAAAGAAGCTCGGACAGATAGAGAAAAAGGGAAAGATAATAGCCAAAAAGGTAAGGACGGTAGAAAAGAAAAAGGACGAGTGTGTGGAACGCCTCTCCGACATCGTGTGAAATTATAAAATTTTAGTCTTTTTGTAAAACACTTGAAAATGACGAAAAAAGGTGTATAATAGAAATAGTTTGTTTTTGAGGGGTGGACTATGGCGCAACGGATAGACAATAGAATACTTGATGCGCTGGTCTGCCCGTGCTGCGGCGCGCCTCTCGGTTGCTCGGATAACGGCAAGAGTCTGCTCTGCTCAGCACCGAGGCGGCATTGCTTTGACTTTTCGGCTGACGGGTATGTCAATCTTGCCACCGCCCATCACGGCGGCGGGGATTCAAAGCAGGCGGTTCGTTCGCGCACCGAGTTTTTGGAGTCGGGAGCGTACGAGCCTGTGTCCGATGCCGTGAATAAGATCCTTTGCGACTTTCTTCTGGGCGGCGGTCTTGTTGTAGACGCGGGTTGCGGAGAGGGCTATTATTCCTGCCGCGCGGCAGAGAATAGCTTTGACGTTATCGGATTTGACCTCTCTAAGGACGGGGTTGCACAGGCGGCTAAAAGAGCGAGGCGAAAGGGGTTATCAAATACCTTTTTCGGAGTAGGAAGTGTGTACGCTATGCCGCTTCGGGACAAGAGCGCCGATGCTGTTATCAATATTTTCGCGCCGTGTGCCGAGGAAGAATATTGCCGTTTGCTTAAAGATGGCGGAATACTTGCCGTGGCGTACGCGGGGCGTGAGCATCTTATGGGGCTCAAGCGGCAGATATATGATACAGTTTATGAGAACGAGGAGCGCGCCGATATGCCGCGCTCTATGAAGCTCGTAGAAGAGAGAAGAGTGCGCTTTGACCTCACTCTTCGGGGCTCGGCGCAGATAATGGCGCTCTTTTCTATGACACCCTACTATTGGAGAACCTCGCCTGAGGATAAAAACAAGCTCCTCGGAGTTGAGGAGCTGACCACAGAGGTCGATATAATTATTGCGATATATAAAAAGGAGATCTGAAGCTATGAAGATATCTCTCGTTATTCCTATGTACAATGAGAGCAGTATAATAAAGGATACGGCTCTTTGCGTGGACAAGTATATGAGCGAGAATTTTGAGGATTATGAGGTCATATTCTTTGACGACGGCTCTAAGGACGACAGCGCCGATATAGTGAATTCGCTCGGACTTAAGAATATAAAGGTCAGCGGATACGGCGGAAACCGCGGAAAGGGCGCGGCGGTAAGACACGGAATACTCGAGGCAGAGGGCGACGTTATAATGTTCACCGATGCAGACCTCGCGTACGGCACGGACGTTATAAAGAGAGTATATGACATTTTTGAGGGCAATCCCGACACACAGATAGTCACGGGCTCGAGAAACCTCAACAAGGACGGATACGAGGGCTATACGCTTCTCCGCAAGATAATGTCCAAGGTCTACATAAAGGTGCTCTGCCTTGTGGGCGGATTTAAGCTTTCCGACTCGCAGTGCGGCTGCAAGGCGTTTTCAAACAAGGCGGCAAAGGATATATTCTCCAGATGCGAGGTCAACGGATTTGCGTTTGACTTTGAGGCTATAATGTGGGCGGATATTCTTGGCTACAAGATAACCGAGATGCCCGTTAAGATAATAAACCACAGAGAGTCGAAGGTCAACGTGATAAAGGATACCTTCCGTATGCTCCGTGACCTCAGACGAATCAAAAAGAACGTGAAGGCTAAGGCAAAAAAGAAGTAAATAAAAAAGACAGTTTGATTTTCTCGGTTGTTTCTTAACGTAGAAAACACAGTAACAAAAATTCCCACATACCAATGAAACGGTTTGTGGGAATTTTGTTTATATAGGCAGAAGAAAGAGCACAGGAAGGCTCCCTCCGGGAGGGAGCTGTCGCAAAGCGACTGAGGGAGAGTGCGGTATAATGAAGTTAGCAAAAGTGTAAAGTTACGCGGGCTCCTTCCACCGCTATGCGGTCCCCCTTCCTCCCGGAGGAAGGCTTATATAAAAATATTATTTTCTCTTCCAAAGCTTTTGCTGTGTCATCCATATCCTCATTACGATAGATGCGGGTAAAACCTTGACCGCAAGGAGCTGAAGCTTTGTCATCGTTCCGAAGAGCGAAACGCCTTTTCCTTTTTTGTAGTCGCCAAGCGCCCTTTTTACTATCTGCTTTGGGTCGTACATAGCAACGTATTTTTTAACAACGGGGTCGGCTTCGTTGTTTACAGCTCTGTCGAAAAATTCGGTCTTTGTCCAGAAAGGACATACCGCCATAACGCGGATACCCCTCTGCCGCGCTTCCATAGAAAGCGCCCTTGTGAAGTTGAGCACAAAGGATTTTGTAGCGCCGTATACGTTGATGTAGGGTATAGGCTGGTATGCCGCCACAGACGCGATATTTATTATTCCGCCGCCCTTTCTCATATGCTCAAGAGAGAGCATATCCATAGCCACCGTGCCCTTTACGTTGAGGTCTATCATATTCATACTCGCGTCATAGCCCACCTTTTCGGTAGACTCGAATTTTCCGTAGCCCGAGCAGTTTACGAGCAGGGATATGTTCGGCTTTTCCTCGTCAAGCAGAGCCTTGTAGGTGTCGTATGCTTCATCCTTCGAGAGGTCAAGCGATATAGCTCTTACGGGAATGTCACACATCTCGGCAAGTGCGTCAAGGCGCTCCTTGCTTCTCGCTATTACCCAAAACTCGTCAAACCCGAAGTCCTTGTCGCGCACAAGAGATTTGAAAAATTCCTTTCCTATTCCGCTTGACGCGCCTGTTATCACACAAATGTTTTTCATGGTATCTCCTCTTAGGTCGTTTTTTGATGAATAGAGTATTGACTAAAAACAGCCTTTCGGTCGGGAAAGGCTGTTTTGTTGTCTTTATATTATTTGTCGTTCTTTACTTCGTTGAACTCGTCGATTATCTCCTGCTCGGGTGCCTTTGTGAGAAGGCTGACTATCACTATAGCAAGAGAGCTGATGATGAATGCGGGGAGAAGCTCGTAGATGTTAAGGAAGTCGAGACCGTTCTTTACTCCGAATGGAGCAACTACGAATTTCCAAAGGAGCACCGAAGCACCGCCCGCGAGGATACCCGCAAACGCGCCGAACTTGTTTGTGCGCTTCCAGAAGAGAGCAAAGAGGACGATAGGACCGAACGCCGCTCCGAATCCTGCCCACGCGAAGGAAACTATCTCAAATACCGAGCTGTTGGGATTCCAAGCGAAGACAACGCCGAGCACGGAAACTACAGCAACCGTGATACGCGCAACGTTTATAGATGCCTTCTGTGACATATTCTTGAAGAAGAAGCGCTTGATTATGTTTTCCGAGGCGCTCGAGGATGCCGCAAGCATCTGAGAGTCTGCGGTGGACATTATCGAAGCGAGTATTCCCGAGATGATAAGTCCCGCAACGATAGCGGTGAACCAGCTGTTCTGAGCGAAGAGCTTAGCTATCTCTATGATTATTCTTTCGGGGTCGGTAAGCGTAAGGACACCGTTATTTACAAGAACATAACCTACAACACCTATGAAGATCGCGATAGCCATAGATACGAAGACCCAAACTGTAGCGATACGTCTGGACTGCTTGAGCTTGTTCTTGTCGTCGATAGCCATAAATCGCAGAAGGATATGGGGCATACCGAAGTATCCAAGACCCCAGGCGAGGGTAGAAACGATAGCGAGGAATCCGAAGTTTGTAGCACCCGAGGGCGAGTAGGCTGACGTAAGGCTTATGTATCCCGGAAGCTCTCCGACGATATTTCCAACGTTTGCGATGCCGCCCGCATTAGAAAGACCGAAGACTACAACTACCACCAAAGACATAGTCATAATGATACTCTGTATAAGGTCGGTGGTACTTGCCGCCAAAAATCCGCCGATAATGGTGTATGCCGCTATAATAATAGCTCCAAGTATCATAGCAAGGTGATAATCCATACCGAAAAGGCTGTTCATAAGCTTACCGATAGCGGCAAAACCCGATCCTGTATAGGGAACGAAGAACATTATTATGATTATAGCCGCGATAGCAACCAGAAGTCCGCTCTTGTCCCTAAATCTGTTGGCAAAGAAGTCGGGAATTGTTGAAGAGCTTGTTTTTTCAGAGTAAACGCGAAGTCGTTTGGCAACTATGAGCCAGTTTACGTAAGTACCGAGGAAAAGGCCGAGCGCCGTCCAGAAGACCTCTGCGATACCTGCCGCAAGCGCAAGACCGGGCAGACCCATAAGAAGCCAGCTCGACATATCCGAAGCCTCGGCGCTCATCGCGGTCACCCAAGGACCGAGCTTTCTGGCACCGAGATAGAAGTCATCGGACGAACCGTTCTTCTTTGAGAACAGAACTCCAATATAAACCATAGCAACCATATATACGGCTATGGCAAGCAGTATCCAAAAATTAGTCATAATACCTCCACAAAGATGAATTAGATAATATTTAAACATTATTATACCACACTTTGGGAAGTATTTCAAGGAATACGTTAAAAATTTTCGTAAAAATAAATTTAAGGTATTGAGTAAAAAAACTTGAAAATGAAGAAAAGGTGTGTTATAATGTAGGAAGGTATGTGTACTTAAAAGCACCGAGCGTAGCTTGGGCGTAGATTTTTATCGGGAAAGGAGAAAGATATGGGAGAGATATTGAATTTTTTTGCCTCAGCATTTGAGCAGTATGTCCTTGATACCGTCAAAGATATACGCGTTACCGATATTCTTGATATCCTCATACTTTCGTTGATTTTGTATTACCTGTATAGCTTTATACGCGACAGACGCGCGGGAAAGCTTGCGTGGGGACTTGTGGTTATAGCCGTGCTGTTTTTCCTCAGCTCGATATTCAATATGTATGCCTTGAAGCTGATTTTTGAAAACTTCTATCAGGTGGGATTCATTGCCATACTTATAGTGTTCCAGCCTGAGCTGAGAGCTGCGCTTGAAAAGGTGGGCGGAACGTCGTTCACGGGACTGAAAAATATAGCGGTGGAATCGTCGGGCAAGCTTGCTTCGCTCAACGCCGAGATAGACGCTATATGTCAGTCGGCGAGTGATCTCTCAAGAGATAAGGTCGGAGCGCTTATCGTTATAGAGCGTTCCACAAAGCTTGGCGAGTACATAAAATCGGGAGTTATGGTCGATTCTATAATATCGCCCTTCGTGCTCAGAAATATATTCTTTGATAAAGCCCCGCTTCACGACGGAGCTACGATAATCAGAGATGGCAGAGTTCACGCCGCGGGCTGCTTTTTGCCGCTCTCCACAAACGACGATATAGATAAGGACCTTGGAACACGCCACAGAGCGGCTATCGGTATCACCGAGATAAGCGATGCTGTGGTTATAGTGGTCTCCGAGGAAACGGGAACGATATCCCTTGCGTGCGACGGAAATCTTAAGAGAAACTTCAACTACACAACACTCAAGCAGGAGCTTAACAGTCTGCTTGTTGCGCCTCATCAGCCTGAGGTCCTCAAGAAGCACCGCCGTAAGGCAAACAAACAGTAATACGTTGGTTCGGAAGAAAAACAAGTATTAAGTATACGGAGATTTTTATGAAGAAAGATAGATCCCAAAACAAGGTAAGCGGCGATGGCTCTTACGTTGTAAAAAAGAACGGAAAACTTAATATATTAGCGTTTGCTCTTTGCGTTCTGGCGGCATTCTTTATATGGATATATGCTATGAACACCCAGAACAGCAACTATACAAAGACCTTTAGTATAGATATCGAGGTCATAAACGAGATCGACCTTCTGGATGAAAAGGGGCTTAGTGTTTTCGGTCTGCCCGAGGAGCAGGTAAGTATTACTATACAGGGAACTAAGGCTGACGTACAGAAGTACACAGAGAAGGAATTCAGAGCTTATATCGACCTTTCCAATATAGATGAAAAGGGTATGGCGGTGCTCAGCGTTAACGTTGAAACACCATCGTCAACCGTTAGTGTTATAGCCACCGAGCCGAAGACGGTCACCGTTTATGCTGATGAAATGTTAGAAAAGAAGATCGAGGATTTCGGAGCTTACTGTGACGAAGAGGAGAACTATAAGCTGTCTGTTGAAAAGCAGGAGAGCATAACCGTTGTAGGTCCTAAGACCTACGTGGAAAAGATAGACTCTGCCAGAGTAGTAATACCGTACGGTAATTACGATGATGGTGAAAATATCTCTTCAAACGAAGTCAGAATATATGACAAAGATAAAAGAGAGCTTTCGTTGCTCTATATAACGGTAACACCCGAGAACTTTGTGGTAAAGGTTGAAGGTAGAAATGGGCAACAATGAGCGCAGGGATTTCCGGGGATTACTCATCTCGGGTATAAGTCTTGATATCGACTCACACGAGTCCGAGGCGTTTAAAATAGCTGCGTCGGAAATGAAGCGTGCAGGGATAAACCCTGCACGGCTTCGTTTTCGTGTTTATAAAAAGAGTATAGACGCGCGCAAAAAGAGTGAGATAAAGTTCGTTTATTCGGTAATAGCCGAGGCGGACGAGCCCATACGCGCCGACGAAGCAAGACTTGCGGCGCGAAGGATAAAGGCGATATCCAAAGAAGGGATAGAGCCGATATTCGGAGAGGAAAGGATGAGCCGCCGACCTCTTGTGGTAGGAATGGGTCCCGCGGGGCTTTTTGCTGCGCTGATACTTGCCGAGAACGGATACGCCCCCATAATCATCGATAGGGGCGACTGCGTTGCCAAGAGGTGTGAGATAAATCGGAATTTCATAGACAACGGAGTGCTTGATACCGAGTCCAATATTCAGTTTGGCGCGGGCGGAGCGGGAACTTTTTCGGACGGAAAGCTTATGACGAGGATAAACGATCCCAAGATATCCTACGTTTTGCGCCGACTTTGCGATTTTGGCGCGCCCGAAGAGATAATCACCGCCGCTAAGCCGCATATAGGTACTGATCTTTTGGTAAAGGTCGTGGACGGTATACTCGCCTATATAGAGAAGACTGGCGGAGAGGTCATATACAGATGCCGTCTTGACGGCATAAGAGAAAACAAGGACGGCACGCTGAGTGCGCTGACCACAAAGGGTGAGATACCTTGCTCGGCGATGGTATTAGCCCCGGGTCACAGCGCAAGGGATACCTACCGTATGCTGCTTGATAGCGGATATATGATAGATGCCAAGGCGTTTTCGGTGGGAGTGCGAATAGAGCACCTGAGAGCCGATATAGACAGGGCGCTTTACGGCGACAGGGCGGGAGATCCTCGGCTTGGCGCGGCGGAATATCACCTTTCGGACACCACGGCGGACAGAGGGGTCTATACCTTCTGTATGTGCCCCGGCGGACAGGTCGTGGCGGGAGCTTCCGAGGACGGAGGCGTGGTGGTCAACGGAATGAGCAATTACGCGCGTGACGGACTTAATTCTAATTCTGCGGTTGCCGTGTCGGTAAACAAAGAGGATTACGGCGCTACTCCTATGGGCGCGATAGAATTTCAGAGAAAGCTTGAAAGACTTGCTTTCAGGGCGGGCGGAGAGAATTATTTTGCCCCCGCGCAAACGCTTGGAGACTTTATGGACGGAGCTTGTAAGAACGAGCCTCGCAGGATAATGCCAAGCTACAGAGACGGAAAAGTAAAAATCACAAGAGTGGACGAGATATTCCCCGAGTATATAAGTGACGGCCTCAGACGCGGATTTGCGTCCTTTGAGCGCAAGATAGAAGGATTTGCGGCGAGGGATGCGGTGATAACGGGAGTTGAGAGCAGGACGTCAGCGCCCGTCAGAATACTCAGGAACGAAGAGATGAGCGCTGTGGGACACAGCCTTGTCTATCCCTCGGGAGAGGGCGCGGGATACGCGGGCGGAATAACGAGCGCGGCTGTTGACGGACTTCGCTCGGCACTTGCGCTTATGAAGCGCTTTGCGCCATATAAAGAGTAAAAGATAAATCAGGAAGGCATATATAGAAATGAGCAGTACGAAGAGAGAAAAGACGTGGTCTGAAAAATACATATTTGGAAACGCCCAGCTTGACCGCGAGGTGTCTTTTGTTGCGCAAGCTCTCAACTGCTCGGATATATTTGCGGTGCTTTTGCGAAACAGAGGGTTTTCAACACCTGACGAAGCGCAGAGATTTTTGAGATTTGAAACCAACGATTTTCACGATCCCTTCCTTCTTAACGATATGGACACCGCCGTTGCGAGAATAGCCAGCGCGGTGGAGAATGGCGAGAAGATATGTATTTACGGAGATTACGACGTTGACGGAGTTACCTCTGTAAGTATGCTATATCTTTATCTGACCTCGCTTGGGGCGGATGTCATAATAAAGATACCCACTCGTGACGGAGAGGGATACGGTGTATCCTCTGCCGCGGTCGAACAGCTCGCCGAGGCGGGGGTTAAGCTGATTATAACTGTTGATACGGGAGTTACGGCTACCGAGGAGGTGCTTTATGCGAAGGCCCTCGGTGTTGACGTTGTGGTAACAGACCACCACGAGTGCAGAAGCGAGCTGCCAAAGGCTTGCGCTGTGGTAAATCCCCACAGACAGGACAGCAGATATCCTTTTTGCGACCTTGCGGGAGTGGGAGTTGTATTCAAGCTGATATGCGCTTATGAGATGACCTTGTGCCGTGCCAGAGGTGAGTCGGTGCTTGCGGGTGTGGGAAGGATATGCAAAGAATATGCCGACCTTGCCGCTATAGGAACTATAGCCGACGTTATGCCGATAACCGATGAAAACAGACTTATCGTGAGTATGGGTCTGAAATTGCTTGAGAATACCAAGCGCCGTGGACTTGAAGCGCTTATCGATGCCATAAATTCGGGCGGACGTGACGGCAAGAGCTCTCAGAAAAAGAGAAAGGTATCCTCAGGATTTATAGGCTTTGGCATAGCGCCGAGAATAAACGCGGCGGGAAGAATAAGCGATTCTATAATCGCGGTAAATCTTTTGCTTGAAGAGGACAGAGAGTGTGCCAGAGAGTACGCCGAGCAGCTTTGCGAGATAAACAAGCAAAGACAGATAGAAGAGAATAAGATAGCCGAGCAGGCTTATGAAATGATAGAGAACGACCCCGACAGGGATAAGAACAGCGTTATAGTTCTTGAGCACGACGAGTGGCAGCAGGGAATAATCGGTATAGTATCCTCAAGAATAACCGAGAAATACGGACTCCCCTCGATACTTATATCCTTCAAGGGATCTGTTATAGGAGAGCCCCACGATATGGATAACGGAAAGGGCTCGGGCAGAAGCATTAAGGGAATGAACCTTGTGGGAGCGCTCAGCTATTGCGAGGACGTGCTTGAAAAATTCGGCGGGCACGAGCTTGCGGCGGGACTTACCATAAGAAGAGGCAACGTCGATGAATTCAGACGCAGAATAAACGAATATGCCGAGCAGAACCTCACCGAGGAGCTTTTCAAGATAAAGATAGATGCCGATTGTGAGCTTCAGATGGAGCATCTCACACTCGGACTTGCGGAGGAGCTGCTCAGACTTGAGCCGTTCGGGGTTGGAAATCCCACGCCCCTCTTTATCGCAAGGGATATGAGGGTGCAGAGGATTATGCAGCTCAGCGGCGGAAAGCATACAAAGCTTATACTTGAGAAGGATGGAAAGTCTGTTTGCGGAATGTATTTCGGCAACTCGCCCTCAAAGCTTGGCTTTGAGGTGGCGGACAAGATAGACGTTTTGTTCAATCTTGACGTCAATGAATACAAGGGCATAAAGTCTGTTCAGATGATAATACAGGACGCAAGGCTGTCGGAAAGCTATACCAAGAAGCTTGACAACAGTAAGCGTCGTTATGCCCAGATAAGCGAGGGCGCTATATACGATCCCGAGGAGAATGTAATACCCACAAGAGATGATTTTGCGGCGGTATATACCGTGCTTCGCAGAGAGTTCCGTTCGGGAAATGATATCATCGATATGAGGACGCTCATCAAGCTTGTAAACTCGGGCGATGAGCAGAGCATAAATTACATAAAGCTCAAATATATACTAAGGATAATGAATGAGCTGAGGATATGCGCGGTCGAAGAGATAGGAGAGGATATCTTCCGCTTTGAGATATTCTTCAGTTCGGCTAAGACCAGCATAGAGAAATCGTCAATACTTAAAAAGCTAAAGAGCAGGTGCTCAGACAGGGCTAGGTAAGGCGCTTTTGGCGGAAAGGAAAGATATGATCGGAGAAGGTCAAAACGATATCAAAAGACTTCTTGATATTTTATCGGCAACGGGCAAACGATATGATACCGATATGGTCGTCCGTGCCTATGAATATGCTAAAAAGCTTCACGAGGGACAGTATCGCGTGAGCGGAGAACCGTATATCTCGCACCCCGTGGCGGTGGCGGAGATAGTGGCGGGGCTTGAGCTTGACACCGATTCTATATGCGCGGCGCTCCTTCACGACACCGTTGAGGACTGCTCGGAGAAGACAGACCTAAAGGAGATAGAGTCGCAGTTTGGCAAGACGGTCGCGCTTTTGGTGGACGGGCTTACAAAGCTCGTGCAGCTCAATATTGAGGATAAAGAGGAAGCGCACATTGAGAATATCAGAAAGATGCTCCTTGCGATGTCGAAGGACGTCAGAGTTATCTTCATAAAGCTTTGCGACAGACTTCACAATATGCGAACGCTTGAAGTGAAGCCCGATCCCAAGAGAAGGTCAACCGCGCTTGAAACGATGCAGGTCTATGCGCCCCTTGCGCACCGACTCGGTATGCAGAAGATAAAGCACGAGCTTGAAAATCTTGGACTTAAGTATCTCGACCCTATCGGATACGAGGAGATACAGAACTATATTGAAGAAAAATATGGAGAAAATCAAGGATTTATTGAGGAGATAAGGCGAACCGTCTCCGGGAAGATGGCGGAGAACGGCATACATTTTACACTTGAGGGACGTATAAAGTCGGTCTACAGTATATACCGTAAAATGTATAACCAGAATAAAAACTTCGATGAGATATACGATTTTTACGCGCTTCGTATCATAGTTGATACAGAGCTTGAATGTTATACCGCACTTGGACTTATCCACGAGATGTTCAAGTCGATACCCGGAAGATTTAAGGACTACATATCAACGCCCAAGCCGAATATGTACCGCTCGTTGCATACCACGGTAATAGGAAGCGCGGGTATCCCGTTTGAGGTTCAGATAAGAACCTGGGAGATGCACCATGTTGCCGAATACGGTGTGGCGGCGCATTGGAAATATAAGTCGGGCGAGAGATCCAAGGAGGATATAGACAAGAAGCTTGAATGGATAGCTCGTCTTATTGAGACCGAGGACGATGCAAGAGATCCCGACGAATTTATGAACGCGCTCAAGACCGACATCTTCCACGACGAAACCTTTGTGTTTACTCCTCGCGGTGACGTTATCGCGCTTCCGCAGGGAGCTACGGTCATCGACTTCGCGTACGCTATACACTCGGGTGTTGGTAACTCGATGATAGGCGCGAAGATAAACGGGTCTATAGTGCCGATAGATACCGTGCCCGAGAACGGCGAGATAGTTGAGATACTCACCTCGTCCGCATCAAAGGGCCCGAGCCGCGATTGGCTCAATATCGTAAAAACGAGTGAGGCGAGAACCAAGATACGCGCTTGGTTCAAGAGGGAGAAGAGAGCCGACAATATCATCGCTGGTAAGACGATGGTAGATGCCGAATTCAAGAAATACGGCAGACAGTACACCGAGGCACAGAAGAACGAGATAGTAGCCACAGTTGGTCAGAAGGTCGGCTTTATGAGCGCCGAGGACTTCTATAATACCCTCGGATACGGCGGTATCACATACTCCAAGGTCGCTCTTAAGATGAAAGAGGAGTTTGAAAAGACGGTAAAAGCTCCCGAGCTCGAAGTGCCTCGTGTTGATATTACAGTCGAGAGCATAAAGACAGTTAAGCCCAAAAATCTCAAGTCGAACAGCGGTATCGTTGTTGACGGAGCTGACGGCTGTCTTGTTAAATTCGCTAAGTGCTGTAACCCCCTGCCGGGCGACGACGTTATAGGATTTATCACCAAGGGATACGGAATATCGATACATAAATCGGATTGTCCCAATGTAATAACCGGAATGACGGTTGTCGAAAACCGCGACAGATGGGTCGAGGCGCATTGGGAGAACGAGAGCGAGTCGTCGTCGGATTTCTACGAGGCGCAGCTTAAGATCTTCGTTGTTGACAGGATAGGAATAATCGCCGATATAACAGTGGCGCTTTCGGATATGAAGGTCTTTATACTTCAGATAAATACCGTTAAAAATCAGGCTGACCGCTCTACTGTAAACCTTAAGATAAGCTGTAAGAACGTGGCTCATTACCATTCGATAGTGTCAAGACTTAAGAGCCTTGACGGAGTAATAGACGTGAGCCGTGGATTTTCGTGATGCGGGTGTAATCTATGAAGCTTGTAATACAAAGAGTGAACAGCGCGTCTGTAAGCGTGGACGGTGAGTGTGTAGGATGCTGCGGCAAGGGGCTGATGATGCTTCTTGGCGTTGGCGAGGGAGATACAAAAGAGGACGCCGAGCTTCTCGCGCGCAAGGTCGTTAATCTGAGAGTTTTCACAGATGATGCCGACAAGATGAATCTCTCTGTGAAGGATATTGGGGGAGAGGCGCTGGTGGTTTCAAATTTCACACTTCTGGCGAATTATAAAAAGGGAAACAGACCCGATTATATGTCGGCGGCAAAGCCTGATGCGGCTAAGGCGCTTTATGAGTATTTTGTGTCCTTGCTTCAATCAGAGCTTGGACAGGTCGGAACAGGAGAATTCGGAGCGCATATGAACATCGATATGTGTGCCGACGGACCTGTTACGATAGTTATGGAGAGCGAGATGCTCCGCAAAAAGTAATTTTTCACAGGAAAGCAGAACATATTGACCCACGGGGCGATGCCCTATATAATAATCAAACTGGAGGTTCGTAATGAACATTAAAATTGAATCACCGGTAAATAAATATTATGTGCAGACGCTCTGTATGATCTTCTTCCCGGGGGAAAAATTCGGGGAGAGCTCGGAGCAAAGAGCAGACACGCCATCTCTTTATCTTAAAACAAATAAAACAGATGAGGGTATTTGCGCGATCGCGGAGTTGTCGATAGGGGATAAGCGTTCAAGCGCCGAGAAGACTGTTGCGTTCAGCGCGGACAGAAGCGAGGAACGTACACTTAAGATAGCGGTCGGCGCGGCTATACTCGCGGCGGCAGGTGAGCTTGTGGGCTACCGTCCGTCTTGGGGTATGCTTATAGGTGTACGCCCCTCAAAGGTTGCTACCGAGATGCTCAACTCGGGCATGAGCAAGACGAGAGTTAAGAAGATACTTACCTCGGATTACCTTGTTATCCCGAAGAAGGCAACGCTTGCCGTTGACGTAGCGCTTAACGAGAAGAGGATATCGGGGGAGGTTGGAACAAAGGATTGCAGCGTTTATATATCTATACCCTTCTGTCCGTCAAGATGCTCCTACTGCTCCTTCGTTTCCTATACATCGAAGAAGCTTTTGAGCCTGATACCCGAATATCTCGAAAGACTTATGTGCGATATAGAGAATAATTTCAAGGTTATTTCCGAGCTTGGGCTCAACGTGAAAACGGTATATATAGGCGGTGGAACGCCCACTATACTTGATGCCGAGCAGTTGCGAAAATTACTCAGCAAGATAGCGTCGCTTACCGATGTCAGCAAGCTTACCGAGTTTACACTTGAGGCGGGAAGACCCGATACTATCACCGCTGAAAAATTTGCGGTGGCAAAGGAATATGGGGTTACAAGAGTTAGTGTAAATCCCCAGACGCTTTGCGATGACGTTCTCTGCGGAATAGGAAGAAGCCACAACGTTGACGATTTCTTCAGAGCATATGATATAGCTAAAAATTCGGGAATAAAAACTATCAACGTTGATCTTATCGCGGGACTTCCGGGAGATAATTTCAAGCTGTTCTCCTCGTCATACGACAGTATTTTGCAGCTCAGACCCGAGAACATCACGGTACATACCTTCTGCATCAAAAAATCTGCCGACGTACTTCGCCACAATTCGCACATATATTCGATACACGGCGGCGATGCGGGAAAATGCGTTGACTATTCGCAGATAAAGGCGATACAAAACGGATATATGCCGTATTATATGTATAGACAGAAAAACACGGTGGGAAACTATGAAAATGTTGGCTTCTCGCTTGAAGGACACGAGGGACTTTACAATATCTATATGATGGAAGAGCTTCACTCGATATTTGCCGCGGGGGCGGGAGCTGTGACTAAGCTTGTCGATAACACGGGAAGCGACGTCAGCGGTAAATCTATTGAGAGATTGTTCAACCAGAAGTATCCTTATGAATATCTGAGTGAGGACAGAAGTGAAGACTTCAGAGCGGCGGCAATAAAATTCTATACTGAGCATAATATGTTATAGTCATAATTATTCTATTAAAGAAACCGACATTGACAGTATTGTTGTGTCGGCTTCTGTTTTCAGAAAGGAGAACGGGGTGAGAAAGATAATAAAAGCACCGCTCGGCTTTGAGGGCGGCGACGAGATGGCGCGCTTCGTTAACGGGTGTGAAAAGGAATTTGAAAAAAGACTTGGAGATACCGTAAGGTCTATAGGAGAGATAGAGGAGCTGAGGGTAATATCGCTTTGTGGTCCTACCTGTTCGGGAAAAACAACGGCGGCAAATAAGATAATATCCGAATTCAGAGAACAGGGAAGACGGGTAAACGTAATATCAATAGACGATTTTTATTACGACAAGGAGATACTCAGAAAAAAGTCGCAGGAGCGCGGTGAGGACGGAATAGATTACGATTCCGTGCAGACTATAGACCTGCCTCTGCTTTCTGAATTTGTTGAGAATATATTCAGCTCGAGCGAGCTTTACTGTCCCGTGTTCGATTTTAACAGCGGCGCTCGCACGTCCTACAGAAAGATAGAGTGCGGCGAGAACGATATATTCATCTTTGAGGGGATACAGGCGATATACCCAGAGGTCACCGAGCTTTTAGGAGCACACGGATATTGCAGTGTGTATATCTCTCCCCGAAGCGCGATATCCCTTGGGGATAGAGTGCTTGAGCCGAACGAGCTGAGATTGTTGAGAAGGATAGTGCGAGACCGCAATTTCAGAAGCACGTCTGCTGAATTCACCTTCAGGATATGGGAGAGCGTGAGGGAGAATGAGGAAAACCACATATTCCCCTATGCCGACTCCTGTCTGTTTAACATAGATTCCACCTTTGCGTATGAGATAGGGATGCTCAGACCCTATCTTGAGACGGCGCTCGGCGAGATGGCAGAGGATAGCCTTTACCGCGCCGAGGCAGAGGAAATACTCGATACTATAAGATACGCCGAGCCGATACCCACAGAGCTTTTGAGTGAGAATTCGCTTTACAGGGAGTTTGTTTAATAGCTGACATATCCTACCCGAGCTACATAAAAGTAATACTTTGTTTTTTTACTGAATAATATTAAAAAACAAGGTTTTAAGGGGTGGGAGCATTGAGAAATTCCGCTGAAGCGGCAGATAGAGAAAATGGCGGCAAGGGATTTATGTCGGGGGTTTTGGTGCTTTCGATATCTACCTTTGCGGTAAAGCTTATAGGACTTGCATATAAGATACCGATGATGGCGCTTTTGGGCGCTGAGGGTATGGGATATTTTAATTCGGCTTATGAGATATACGCGCTGTTGTGCGTTATATCCACCGCGGGACTTCCCGTGGCGCTCTCAATGCTCGTTTCGGGGTGCGCCGAGAATAAAAACTATCTCAAAATGGCAAGGGTATACCGCACGGCTATGACGGTGTTTGCGCTTTTGGGCGGCTTGGGAACGGCGTTTATGCTGATATTTGCCGAGCGCCTGTCGGCGTTTATCGAAAATCCCGATGCGGTGTGGTCTATAGCGGCTATAGCGCCCGCGCTGCTTTGCGTTTGTGTCGCAAGTGCGGTAAGGGGATATTTTCAAGGGCTGTGCAAAATGTCACCTACGGCTATCTCACAGCTCATAGAGGCGCTCGGCAAGCTTATACTCGGAGTCCTTTTCGCCCGCATAGCGCTTGACGCGGGATACGGTATTCCCGTTGCGGCGGCGCTCGCGATAGTGGGCATCAGCGCGGGAACGCTTCTCTCGGCGCTGTATCTGCTTGCGCTCAAGCTTTTGCATAACAGAAAAAATAAAGATATAATATCCGATAGCTCTTGCGAGGACGACCGAGAGAGGATAGCGGCAAAGCTTTTCAGGATAGCCATACCTATAACGCTCAGCTCGGCGGTGCTCGGCGTTACGAGAATAATAGATATGGCGCTTATAATGAGAAGGCTTCAGGATATAGGATACAGCACCGCGGGGGCAAACGCCGTCTACGGCTCGTATACCACGCTTGCCGTGCCTGTGTTCGGGCTTATCCCATCTCTCATAGCGCCTGTGGCGCTTGCGCTCGTTCCAAGGCTTTCGGCTCATATAGAGAGGGGATCGATCGAGGGACAGGCGGCTATAGTCAGCTCATCGTTGCGAATAACCGCGCTCTTTGCTATACCCGCGTCAATGGGAATTGCGCTGTATTCGCGAAATATTTTGGAGCTGCTCTTTGGGGACGAGGCAGAAGCGATATCCACAGCCGCGCCCTTGCTTGCGCTGCTTGGAATATCGATACTCTTCGCTTCGCTTATAACTACTACGAACGCGATACTTCAGTCGTATATGAGAACGTCAAGGCCGATAATATCAATGGCAATAGGTGCTGCGGTCAAGGTGGTAAGCGCTTATATACTGATAGGAATACCCTCGGTGGGCGTTTACGGCGCGCCGATAAGTACGCTGCTTTGCAATATCACGGTCACAACGCTCAATATGTATTTCGTAAGCAGATATGCGCCCGAGGGTGACGGAGTTTTTAAGATATACGTAAGACCGTTCGCGGCGGCTTGTGTTATGATGATAGCATCGCTGGGAATATACAGCTTGGTTTTGTCATTCATAGAAAGCACGTCGGTAGCCTTCGTGGCGGCTATGGTAGCGGCTGTGGCGGTATACGGTCTTTTCACGCTCCTGTTTGGAGCGGTGAGTGAAGAGGATATACTTATGATGCCCTTCGGTGAGCGCATCATAGCTGTGATAAAAAGAATAGGACTTTTAAAAACAAAAGAATAAAGGACTTATGAAAGGAAGAAAAAATGACGGTAAAGGAAAGCGCCGCTGCACTTGCGGCAAAGGGAAGGTATGATTTTGAGGATCTTGTAGAGATCGTTACAATACTCCGCTCGGAGGACGGCTGTCCGTGGGACAGAGAGCAGGATCACCGCAGTATAAGAGAGGATCTTATAGAGGAGACTTATGAGGTGATAGAGGCGATAGATACCGAAGACCCCAAGCTGCTTCGCGAGGAGCTTGGCGACCTTATGCTTCAGGTGGTATTTCACACGCGGATAGAGCAGGAGGAGGGAAGATTTGATATAAATGATGTGGCGAATGACATATGCGCTAAGCTCATACACCGCCATCCGCACGTTTTCGGAGATATATCGGTGAACGGTACTTCCGAGGTGCTCTCAAATTGGGAGAAGATAAAGAGCGACGAGAAGGAAAGAAGGACGGTGACCGATAAGCTCCGTTCTATCCCCCCGATGCTTCCCGCACTTATGAGAGCCACAAAGGTCGGCAAGAAGGCGTCTTGCTTTGATTTTGGCGACGCATCTGCGGTGATGGACAAGGTAGCCGAGGAGATGGTTGAAGTGAGCGAGGCTATTGAGCAGGGAGATAGTGAGCATATAAAAGAGGAGATCGGAGATCTGTTGCTCACCATAACCTCGCTATGCCGTAAGCTCGGCATCAGCGCCGAGGAGGCGCTCGGCTGTGCCACCGACAAGTTTATAAACCGATTTGAGTGCATAGAGCAGAGGGTAATATCCGAGGGAAAGGATATAAATTCTATGGAGATGGCAGAGCTTGATGCTATTTGGGAGCAAATCAAGCAAAAATAGTATCAATTTTATAAATTTTTTGGAGAAATAGTCAAAAAACCCTTGAAATGTACTAATTTATATGGTATAATTGTTGATGTAAATCTATGTTGGACCGAATTCCGACAAATAAAGTAAAGGAAGGTATGAAAATCATGAACAAGACACAGTTTATCGAAGCGATCGCAGCTAAGGCAGATATCAAGAAGAAAGACGCAGAAGCAGCAGTTAACGCAATGACCGAGGTTATTGCAGAGGCTCTTAAGGCAGGAGAGAAGATCCAGCTCGTTGGATTTGGAACTTTCGAGGCTAAGGAAAGAGCAGCAAGAGACGGACGTAACCCCAGAACAGGCGAGACCATAAAGATAGCAGCTTCCAAGTGCCCCACCTTCTCCGCAGGTAAGGGTCTTAAGGACGCAATAAACTAATAAGCAAAGTAATAAGCGAAACATAGGCGGCAAGATAGCTTGCCGCCTCTTGTTTTTGATGAAAGGAGAGCCGTATGAGGCTTGATAAATATCTCAAGGTATCAAGAATAATAAAAAGGCGAACGGTTGCGAACGATGCTTGCGATGCCGCGCATATAAGCGTTAACGGCAGGGTTGCCAAGGCGTCCTATGACGTCAAGGAGGGCGACGTTCTTGAGATAAGCTTCGGTCAGAGGCAGCTCAAGGTAAGGGTGGTAAGCGTTAAGGACAGCGTTGCCAAGGCAGATGCCGCGTCAATGTATGAGATAATCGAATAAATAAGAGTGTATCCGCATATTCATTGTAGTGATGAATATGCGGATATGTTTTTGGAGGTACTATGAATACTGTTAAAGACGGACAGATACACGATATAAGCCTTAATATGCGTAAGCATATGGATATAACGGGAGTTCGGGACGTGGTAAGCTTTGACGAGCAGAGCGTGATACTCACGACCGTCTGCGGAGAGATGACGGTGGAGGGAAGAGATATAAAGATAGGAGTGCTTGACACAGACCGGGGGATAGTGTCGCTTGACGGCAAGGTGGACGCGGTGTTTTACAGTAACAGCGATGAGAACAAAAGACAAGGGCTCTTTGGAAAGCTGCTCAAATAATGGAAATATCACCGTATATGCTGTTTTTGCTGCTGGTCTATTCCTTTTTGTTTGGAATGGTATCGGGAGCATTTAACGACGTCAATAGGATAACAAGAGCGATCTTGGGGGTGAGATATCCCTCGCGCAGCTTTGAGCGGCTCTATTCTGTGAAGCTGCCCTTTGTCGGCGCGCTTGCGGATAAAAGAAAAGAAGGCAAACTCAAAAGGGGAGTGCTTTCGGCTATAATATTTATTCAGGATATCTTGCTTTTCGCCTTTATGGGGTGCGGAACGGCTATTCTGAATTATTATCTGAACAGAGGACAGCTCAGGCTCTACACTATCGTGGCGGTGGCGGCGGGCTTTGCGGTCTACTATTTTACGCTTGGCAGGTTGGTTATATTTCTTTCGCAGGGTATTGTTTTTTTGCTCAGGGCGGTATTCGGTATAGCTGTTTATATTATCTCCCGACCTTTTATATGGATATTCTCGTTTGTGAAGCGGGTGGTAGTTGATTGCTATAAAAAAATTTCCGATGCTATTGCAAAAAAGAAGATCATCAGTTATAATAAAAAAAGAAGGGCGGAGCTTTTGGCTCTGGCGCAAAAAGGATTTATTGAGTAGCTCGGAGGAATGTGAAAATGGGGTCTGAAAAATACTTTATTGGCAAGAATACCGTTGCCGCATCGCTCATAAAGGCGTTCATAGCGCTTCTGTTCGTTTTCTCCGTGGTGTTTTTTATATGGAGCGTGATGCAATATAACAAGACTATGGAAGACAAGGCTGAAAAGGAAGCCTATATAGAAGAGCTCAAGGAGGAGATAGAGGAGCTTGAGTACCTTGTGGAAATGCCTCTTGACGATGACTACAAGATAAGGATAGCCCGAGAGAAGCTTGGAATGTGTTTCCCTGATGAGATAATCTTTTATACCGACCTTGATTGATGAAATAAATCTTTAATGGAATGTTGAATTTTATTATCTAAAAATCGTAGGGGAGGGGCTTGCTCCTCCCGTTTTTATTGCTGTATTTGCGGGAGCACCAAGACACTCCCCTACCAACACCGCGTGTTTTATAATACAAAAAGGTCGACCCTACGCTTGGCGTAGAGTCGACTTTTTTAGATGATAGAATGTATTATCATTCTGCGATAAACTTTTCAAATTCGCTGTAATGGTCCTGCTCCATAACGATCTTAAGATCGCTCCAGTTGAGCTTCTTTGCAAGAAGCACACCGAGCAGACTCTTTGCGTTTACAGAGAATTTTGAACCGCTGCGAAGAACGATCTTACCCTGAAGTCTGCCTGCGATAGCAACGATTTTTTTAGCATCTTCCATGGTATCTATCTCTATTTTGTATTCGTAATTACCTTTAAAAGCCATTTTGAACGGTCCTTTCAATAAAACTCAATAATGATCGCATTTAAAAATGTACCGACCTTCTCTGTGGCTATATTCTAACACCAATTTAAAAACAAATCATACATATATTGTTAACATTATGTGAACTTGGATGATTTTTTTGTATTTGTTGCTCAAAATCAAGGTTTAATTATTGTTAGAATTGCCCGATTGTTCTTTTTTGTCGGAATTCTTCTTTCTTTGAATTACAAATGTGTATACAAGATATCCAGACAGGCTGATCACCCCCGATACTATGAAAGCTATAAGCGCAAAGGTGAATTTGTCGCTTCCAAGCGCGTGCCCGCCTATGGTGGACATTATGATAGAAGGAAGCCTTGCTATAGTGGATATAAGTATGTATAGCGGTATGCTCATTTCGGTGAGCCCGATAATGTAGGTTATAAGGTCCTTAGGTGTTCCGGGGATCAGAAATAGCAGGGCAGTGAACACGTTTCTCTTTTTAGGGTCGTTTATAATGGGTAAAGATTCAAGCTTTTCTCTGGGGTAGAGCGACTCAACGAAGCGTCTTCCGAATTTTCTGGCTATCGTAAGCACGATAACACTTCCGAGAGTTATTCCCGCAAGGCAGATAAGAGCTCCGGGAACAGCGCCGAAGGCATAGCCCGAGGCTATCTCAACAAGCTCTCCCGGGATCAGCGCCACTATGACCTGAACGGCGCATATAAATATCAGGAGGAAAACGCTTAATATGTAATTTTCGTCAACGAAAGCCTTGAATGCGTCGGTATCCGAAAAGTTTGCTTTCAGGAAAATAAATCCTATAACGGCAAGAATACAGGAAAGCACGGAAAAGGCGGTCAGTACTATTGCCGAAACCTTTTTGGGGTAATGCTTTACCTCGGTGAGTTCTTTATCCTTGAATAGCTTCTTTGCTTTTTCTTTTTTGTTCATTAAATTTAACCATCCTAATTTTTTACGACAATATCAGACATAAGAATTATATCACATTTTATCGGTAAATAAAATAGGTTTATCAAAATTAACAATATTTTTTAGCGCGTATTTGTGATTGACAAGGGGCATCGGAGTGTGATAAAATAAAGAAGTAAAAATATATTGGAGGGAAGTATGGCAAAGAAGATAAATTGGACGGCGGAGCTTGAGGACGGAGCGCACAGCGTATCGCTCGTATATGCTATGCTCAGAGGTAAGGCTATAGTCACTATAGATGGTAGCGAATTTGATATAAGCACGGGATTTGGTAAGCTCAGAGGTACAAGTCAGGTCTTCAAGCTTGGCGATGAGGCGGCTATCCTCGATTTCCCGAAAAAGGGAGTGCCCGAGGTCTACGTTGATAACGTGGGACTTAACTCCAAAAAAAGATACGGCGAATAAATTCTGCCGAAAACTATTGACAAACACTTGGGGCGAGTGTATAATGACAATAATGAAAACCTGTGATTAAGAGTAGTAGCCGATGTTTAACAGGCTCAGAGAGCCGCCGATGCTGTGAAGGCGGTGCTGTGACGTTGGTGAATGGACTTATGAGGGCGGACGAAAGCCGATTTGGGTGAGTAGCTACCGACGGGGGCGATGCCGTTATCTGTCGCAGTTGCATCATAGTGCAATGCAGAGTGGGCGCTTGCGCCAAAATGGGTGGTACCGCAGGATATCTATCGAGTCTTGTCCCTGAATTTTCAGAGGCAGGATTTTTTGTTTTCTCTGCCGCTTTGGAGGAACTGTGATGTTTATAATGTCAAAACGATGGCGGAGCGCTACAAAATGATTTTAGAAAATAATTTGTCTTAAAATAAATAAAGGAGTATTGTTATGAAATTAAACGGAGTGGATTTTGATACATATTTGAAAAATTATCCCGATGAGAAGGGCTATTTCGGAAAGTACGGCGGTTCTTATGTTTCCGATGATCTTCAAAAGGCTATGGACGAGATAACCGAGGCTTATTTTACCATTTGTAAATCAAGCAAATTTATAAGCGAGCTTCGCAGAATAAGAAGAGAGTTTCAGGGCAGACCTACGCCTATATCCTACCTTGAAAGACTTTCGGGCAAGCTTGGCAACGTTCAGCTTTACGTAAAGAGAGAGGACCTCAACCACACGGGAGCTCATAAGCTCAACCATTGTATGGGTGAGGCGCTTCTGGCTAAGTATATGGGCAAGAAGAAGCTTATCGCCGAAACGGGAGCAGGTCAGCACGGTGTTGCTATAGCTACCGCGGCGGCGTATTTCGGACTTGAGTGCGACGTTTATATGGGCTCTGTGGATATCAAGAAGCAAGCGCCCAACGTTGCGCGTATGAAGATACTCGGAGCTAACGTTGTTGAGGTAACACACGGTCTTGCTACACTTAAAGAGGCGGTAGACGCGGCATTTGATGCTTACGCGAACGACTATAAGAACAGCATCTATTGCATAGGATCTGTCGTAGGTCCTCACCCCTTCCCGATGATGGTGCGCGATTTCCAGAGCGTTGTGGGAATAGAGGCGAGAGAGCAGTTTATGAGCATGACGGGAGAGCTTCCCGACGCGATAGTTGCCTGTGTTGGCGGCGGCTCTAACTCGGCAGGATTTTTCGCGGGATTTCTCAACGACCCCGTTGATATATACGGAGTTGAGCCTCTCGGACGCGGAACTGCGATGGGAGATCACGCGGCAAGTCTCCAGTACGGTACAGAGGGAATCATGCACGGCTTTAACAGCATAATGCTCAAGGACGAAAATGGCGATCCCGCGCCCGTATATTCTGTGGCGAGCGGACTTGACTATCCGTCCTCGGGACCCGAGCACGCATTCCTGCACGACCTTGGAAGAGTAAAATATGACGTTGTTAACGACGACGACACGATAGACGCCTTCTTCACGCTTTCAAGACTTGAGGGTATCATACCCGCAATAGAGAGCTCGCACGCTGTTGCGTACGGTATAAAGCTCGCTAAGGAAATGGGCAAGGGCTCTGTGCTTATCAATCTTTCGGGCAGAGGCGACAAGGATATGGATTACATAATCGAAAGATACGGAATAAGATAATTGATGATTAATAAGGGGGAACTTTTTGAAAAAAGTTCCCCCTTTGACCCCCGCAAAAACTTTCACATTATTTCATCATCGGGTGGGAGTAAGCAAATAAGGGTGAATTGCCCCGAAGATTGGCTGTCGGCACTGCCGACCCTTTTAAGGAAAGGTTCTTCCTTTAACCCTCTCCAAACCTTTTTAATCTATTTACTGACTACAGAAAGTTTGCTTTACCTACAAGCCTCTCTCAAAGGGCGAGCCTATAATTAATCATAACCCCACCGTGCAGGTGGGGTTAAATAATTTAAACGAGCCGTAAAAATTTGATATTGCTTTAACTGTCTTTTTGCTCCTTGCTCTCGGAGATCATTTCGCGCAGGGCGGAGAGGGCGTCGGAAAGACCGCCGACGGCATCTATTATGCCGTATTTTACGGCTTCGTCGCCGTCTATTATCGAGCCGACGTCGGTCGCCATCTCGTCAGGGCGCATCATCAGCTCGTTCACCTTTTCGATAGACGCGCTTGAATGATCGCATATGAATTTTACTATGCGCTTTTGCATCTCGTCAAAATACCTGAAGGTCTGGGGAACGCCCACCACAAGACCGTTTATGCGGACGGGGTGTATGGTCATAGTCGCCGAGGGGACTATGAAGGAGCGTTTCGCCGAGGTGGCAAGCGGAACGCCTATCGAATGTCCGCCGCCGAGCACCAAGGATACGGTAGGCTTTGTCATAGAGGCTATCATCTCGGCGATGGCAAGGCCCGCCTCAACGTCGCCTCCCATGGTGTTCAGAACTATCAGAAGTCCGTCTATCTCGTCGTTTTCCTCAAGCGCTACCAGAAGCGGGATTATATGCTCGTATTTGGTGGCTTTTTGAGATTCGGGTAGAATGTAATGTCCCTCTATCTGTCCTATTATCGAAAGACAATGTATGCTCTCGCGGGAATTTTGTGCGGTGACAGAGCCGCTTTTTATTATCCCCTCAAATTGTTCGTCGCTGCCACTTTCCGAAGTCTTGTTATCGTTTGACTTTTCGTTATCCATATAATTATCCTCTCGCCGTGTGTTTTTTGTCTTTATTGAGATATTATTTGCATAAATGTTGAAATTAATTCTTTACAATAGCAAAAGAATGTGTTATAATAGTTAAGGTTTGTCCGACAAAAATTTTAATTTTTATTATAAGAGAGGTTTTGATATGTCTAACAAGTTTTTGGTAGAAACATCTGCAAGACACGTGCACCTCACAGCCGAAGCTGTAGAGATACTCTTCGGAAAGGGTCACACACTCACAAACAAGAAGGATCTGAGCCAGCCCGGTCAGTTCGCATGTGAGGAGAAGGTAACCGTAGTAGGTCCTAAGGGCTCTATCAAGGCAAGCGTTCTCGGACCTACGCGTCCCGAGAATCAGGTTGAGCTTTCCTTTACCGATGCCCGTACAGTAGGAATAGTTCCTCCCGTACGCGAGTCGGGTGACGTAGCGGGTGCTCCCGGCTGCACACTTGAAGGTCCTTGCGGCTCTGTTGTTGTGAACGAGGGTGTTATCGTTGCTAAGAGACACATACATATGACTCCCGCAGACGCTGCAGCTATCGGTGTTGAGGATAAGCAGATCGTTAACGTTAAGCTTGAAACTCCCCGTGCGCTCATCTTCGGTGACGTTGTTGTAAGAGTTAAGGATAGCTTTGCTCTTGCTATGCACATAGATACCGACGAGTCGAATGCGGCTTGCGCCGGCGGCGTAGTATACGGCGAGATAGTAAAATAATTCGTTGTAAAAAACAAAAAAGGAGATAAATAAAATGAGCAAAGAATTTTCTTGCGAATACGCTATGAGCGCAGAAGTACAGAAGATGTGCGTTGTAGCAAAAGGACCTGACCACGGTCCCGCTCCCATTCCCGAGGAGGGCAAGTGGGTTCAGGCAAAAGAGATCACCGATATTTCCGCGTACACACACGGAGTAGGCTGGTGCGCACCTCAGCAGGGAGCTTGTAAGCTTTCGCTGAACGTTAAGAACGGTATCATTGAGGAGGCGCTCGTTGAAACTATCGGTTGTTCTGGTATGACTCACTCCGCGGCTATGGCGGCAGAGATACTCCCCGGAAAGACCCTTCTTGAGGCTCTCAACACAGACCTTGTTTGCGATGCTATCAACACCGCAATGAGAGAGCTCTTCCTTCAGATCGTTTACGGCCGCAGCCAGTCTGCATTCTCCGAGGGCGGTCTTGTTATCGGAGCAGGTATGGAAGACCTTGGTAAGGGCGAGAGATCGATGGTAGGTACTATGTACGGTACAAAGGCAAAGGGTGTAAGATACCTCGAGATGACAGAGGGATACTGCACAAGAATGGCACTCGACGCTGATAACCAGGTTATCGGTTACGAGTTCGTATCTCTTGGCAAGATGACCGACTTCATCAAGAAGGGCATGGAGCCTAACGAGGCATACGAGAAGGCTAAGGGTACATACGGCAGATTTGCAGACGCTGTTAAGTACATCGATCCCCGTAAGGAATAATAAGGAGGAAATATAAATGGCACATTTTGAAGGTTATGAAAGACGTGAGGCGAAGATCCTCGCGGTTCTTAAGGAATACGGCATTTCCTCTATCGACGAATGCAAAGAGATCTGCGATGCAAAGGGAATAGACCCTTATAAGATCACAGAAGAAACACAGCCCATCTGCTTTGAGAATGCAAAGTGGGCATACACAGTAGGCGCGGCAATCGCTATAAAGAAGGGCTGCACAAAGGCATCTGACGCTGCGGCAGCTATCGGAATCGGACTTCAGGCATTCTGTATCCCCGGCTCTGTTGCAGAGAACCGTAAGGTTGGTCTTGGACACGGAAACCTTGGCGCAATGCTTCTCTCCGAAGAAACAGAGTGCTTCTGCTTCCTCGCTGGTCACGAGTCCTTCGCGGCAGCTGAGGGCGCTATAAAGATAGCTCTTAACGCTAACAAGGTAAGAGTTAAGCCCCTTCGCGTTATCCTCAACGGTCTTGGCAAGGATGCTGCTATGATCATATCCAGAATTAACGGATTTACATACGTTCAGACCGAGTTTGATCCCTACACCGAGGAAGTAAAGGTTCTTAAGGAGACCGCTTACTCCACAGGTGACAGAGCAAAGGTTAAGTGCTATGGCTCTGACAGCGTTCCGGAGGGTGTTGCAATAATGCGCCTTGAGAACGTTGGTGTTTCTATCACAGGTAACTCCACCAACCCCACAAGATTCCAGCACCCCGTTGCAGGAACATACAAGAAGTGGTGTAACGAGAACGGCGTTAAGTACTTCTCGGTTGCATCGGGCGGCGGTACAGGACGTACACTTCACCCCGATAACATGGCAGCAGGACCTGCTTCCTACGGTATGACCGATACACTCGGAAGAATGCACGGCGACGCTCAGTTCGCAGGCTCTTCCTCTGTTCCCGCTCACGTAGAGATGATGGGACTCATCGGCGCAGGTAACAACCCCATGGTTGGTATGACCGTTGCGGTTGCAGTTGCTATCGAAGAGGCTTCTAAGTAATTTTTGATTTATAAGGCTTTCGTAGGGGCGATTCACGAATCGCCCGCGGGTCATTCGTGAATGACCCCTACAAAATAAACAGAAAATTGGACACATCATTTCGGTTAGATCCGAGTGATGTGTCCAAAAATTTTATTAACTTCAGGCAAGAAGACAGAGAAGTGTCCCACGGGAAGACAGGGGACGGCTCTGCGTCTTCTAAGTGCAAAGCGAGGGGAACTTTCTTTCGAGAAAGTTCCCCTCGCGCTCCCCTCAAAGAAGTTGAAAAAAGGACACGTTGCTTTAAAATTTATTCGTTGTCTTTTATGTTTTCCACTTGAAAGTCTTGACAAGAGAGGGTAAAAGTGGTATAGTTAGAGCATACCAAATTTATACCAACGGAGGTATTTCTAATGAGATCTATGAAAAGAAAAATAGTATTGTGCATGGTCGTTTTGACCTTGTTTGCAATGGTATTTGGATTGACCGCTTGTTCTGATACGCCCGAAGAAGACCCCAAGCAGCAACAGCAGGGAGAACAGGGACAGCAAGGCGAACAGGGACAGCAAGGCGAACAGGGACAGCAGGGAGAGCATCAGCACAGCTATGTTGATGAGGTCGTAGCTCCTACCTGCACACAGAAGGGTTACACAAAGCACACTTGTGCGTGTGGACATTCTTATACCGATAGTGAAACAGCTATGGTTGCCCACATATATGAAACCACTTACCAGTACCCCACGCTTACCGAAGCAGGCTCAAGAAAGAGCGTATGTAAGGTTTGTAAGGATACAAAGACAGTTGAGATCAACGCGCTGAGCGCGGCTCTCCCCAAGGTATCGGAAAAGCTTGCCGAGGTGATCGGCGCTATGTCTGCTACCCTTGAGCTGACAGAGGGCTCGGAGTTTGTTTACGTTACCGAAGCTAACGAGTATGAAAATGGCGTTAAGGGCGCTCTTTTCTTCGAGATCGCTGAGGCTAATATCGACGGAACAGGTGAGGCGCTTCAGGGACACCTGAAGCTCAAGGTCGGTATGGCAGAAAAAGCCCTCACGACCTTGGATTCCAGCAAGGACGTTACTGTGGATAAAGCAAACGCAGAGTACCTTGAAGTTTACGTTTACGTGAACGGTGAGGTAGTTTCGATCGAAATAAACGACGAAGAGACTGAGGCTGATCTGTCCGAGACGATCTACGGAGCTATTGGTCAGTTGCTTGGAATTGGCGACTACGAGGACGTTTTGAAGTATGCTTATCTGGAGCAGGAGCGCGAGAAATTGATGCCTATTATAGAAAAGGTATTGACCTCTGCACTTGAGGGAATTCCCACAATATCTCCCGAGTACGCCCAGAAGGTTGCCGACCTTCTTAATGCGATTGCCGATGAGGCTGTGGTAGAGACCACAGAGGCTAACGGCAATACCGTTTACAGTGTAAATCCCGCGGCTCTTAAGAAGCTTCTTGAGGGTATGGAGGATAAGACAGTTGCCGAGTATCTTGAGGGTGTGTTCGGCGAGGACGTTGCAGGTGAGCTTGCAACATTCCTCAAGTCTCTGCCCACCAAGACCGTAAAGGAGATCGCAAACGCGGCGGTTGCTTTTGCGGACGGAACAGGCGTTGAGATCGGCGACGTTTATGCGTTTATCGACCTTTACGTTTACTTCACTATGGGTGAGGAATTCAATATTGAAAGCGAGATCGTAGAGCGTTACGATATGACACTGGTAGAGCTCATGGCAGAGCTTTACGGCATTGAGGATGCAGAAAAGGCAGAGTATATCGCAACTATCAAGAAAAACTTTGAGGACGCAGCTCAGATGATAGAAACCACATCGATAGATAAGGTGCTTTCCTTGATGTTCCTTGATGCTGAGGAAGGCTTTATCGAAACCGTTTCTGCAGCCATAGACAGACTGGACGGAGCAGTATCCGCACAGGTAACTGTTGATGCAAACGGCAATATCCTTTCTATGGAATGTGCAGTGCCGGATATTGGATTTGAGTATGCTGTAACATTCGACGGTAACACTGCAACTCTTGTTATAAAGGAAAACGGCGAGGAAATCGCAACAGGTAGCGTAGAGGTTACCGAGGAATACGTTGGCGGTGACACTATCGTTACACTCGTGATGGATCTGTGCGACGATGAAAATGATCTGCTTGATTGTACTATCGTTGCCGTAAACGGAACCATTACTCAGGCTAACGTTGAAATAAGAGGATATGTATCTCGCTCCGAGGCTTCCCACTCTCCTTCAACACCCCCAACCTATACTCAGGAATTCGTTACACTTGTTACTATAGAGTATGAAGATCTTGGTGCAGACGGGGTTGAATTGACGGTAATTACAGATACTACGGTAGATACTACGGTAGTTACTATCACGGCAACCGAGGACAGGATCAGCATGGTTACCACTCAGAATGATGAGATCATGGCAACTATTGAATTGATCAGCTACGATACAGGAATTACCCTTTCTATTACCGACGGCGAAAACACAATGCTTGAGTTTAACCTTGAGCTTACAGAGGATATGACCGCGATCAGAAGCGCTTGGCTTATAATCAATACCTATTATTATATGGGTGAAGAAGAGCCTGAGCTTGTAGAGGTATTCAACGGAAGATATGAATGGGTAGATAACGAAACCGGTATGGACTTCATTACCGTTGGATATGGAGAGATGGAATTCATTCTTGGCTATGAGTTGACCGATGACGGTATAAACGCTATTCTTACCGACAGTGAAGGAAATGTTTATGGATCCTTCGAGGTAGTTACAAACGGTCAGACTACGACTGTTGATGTATTTGCTGAAATGCTCCTGGATATGGATTTGACCATTACGAGTGCAGAGGGCGAATGGATCGTAGATATCGATCTTGAGCATTTAATGACCTCTATGGACAGCTACGTTGAATTTGACGGCGGAATCAAGCTGAAGGTCGCTTGACCGATAATACGGTAGTTTAATATTAAAATCAAAGCAAAAGCCGGTTGGTAAAACAGTCGGCTTTTGCTAAATCATACGCCGCGTGTGCATACTGTTGGATTTCACGGGTATGTTTTGGATAAAAGAAAGTGGCGAATGGCAGAAGAGGACTTCTGCTATTCGCCATTCGCTTTTATGAATTTTTACAAGGATTGATGTATATGAAGATTTTTTATAAAAGACTGCTTCTTCTTTTGATTGCAGCAACGACTGCCTTTTCGTTTGTGGCGTGTCAGACGGCTGTGCCCGAGGAGCAAGAGCTTGAAATAAAAATTGAAGAAGACGCGCCCTATAGTGCCGAGGTCCTGGAATACGCCGAGCAAACGGTATATTCCTTAGTGCTTTATGCCTACCGACAGGCGGTTGTGGATAAGATGCCCGAGAAGGTCGAGGACAGACTTCGCGATTATGCGAGCCGAATTTGCGATATCACGGCATCTGAACCCGTGACCGAGGAGCAATACCGCGGGGCGATCAAGCTGTTGGCTGACAACGGACAGGTAGTAATTGATGAGCTGCTCGCTCTGCGCGCGGGGGAAAATACCGAATGTGAGAAGGTAAGGGAGCTGTATCTTGATCTGGCGGTTGTCTTTGGGGCTGACCGCGTGGCATTGATGATGTATGACTGTTGCGTTTTGATCTATGACGCGCGATATGAGAGGGCTGTAGAGAAGCTTGAGGATTATGGCTATCCGTGGTATCGTGAAGAGGCAGAGGCTCTGCTTGACGAAAAGGCTGTTTTCACAGAAAGTATCGGAAGAGAGGATTTTTCGGCGCTTGTGAGATGCGCCACGGCTATGGCGGAGATCTTTTCGGTAAATACCGATCAGATATCGGCGGCATTTTCCGATGCTGAGGTATTAGAGGTGATAAGACACTTGGAGCTCTCGGAAATTGATATTGACGAGAAGGGTTGGAGACTACTGCTTTCCTATAGCTTGCAACAAAAGAATTCCTCGTATCGCGCCGAGCTTTACGATATCTTAAATGAGAGCGGAGATATTGACAAGCTCGCGGGGGTCATGAACGGCTCGCTCGAGCTGCTTGTGGATATGATAGAGCGGTGTGAGGCAGAGGATATCGCCTTGCTTCGCGCGGGGAAGCGCGAAGAATTTATTGCATCTGCTTTTTCTCATTTTGACCAAGAGAATTGGGAGTTGTTCAGAACTGTAACCTCTGTTTCTCTCGCGAATGATAGCTATTCGGAGTTGGCAATAGCAGAGTACGGGGAGGATTACTTGGAGTATCTTAACGGTATTTCTCACGTGTCCTTCGATCAGCTTCGCGCAAAGGTCGGGACACAGGATTTTTATCAGTATTTAGTGGATTATATTGCGGGAATATGTCCCGCTATGTCATACGAGGTGGGTTATGATCAAAGCAACCAAGATTGAAAAAAGTTATAATGGAGAAAAGGTGCTTTTGGGAGTTTCTCTCGATATTGCCGACGGAGAGTTCATCTCGATCATGGGAGAGAGTGGAAGCGGAAAAAGCACTCTGCTTTCCATCTTGGGCGGATTTCTCGATGCCGATGCGGGTACGGTACTGCTTGACGGAGAGGATATCTCAAAAATGAGCGAGGGTCGCTTGGCGCAGATCCGCAGCAGTACGCTTGGATTTGTTTTTCAAAGCTACCGCCTTATCCCCACGCTCAGCGTAAGGGATAATATGCTTTTGCCCGCCACCTTGGGCGGTAAAAGGGAGAGTGAGCTTGTCGGATATCTGGACAAGCTTTCAAGGTCACTTGAAATTTCGCATTTGTTTGATAAATTTCCCGACCAGCTCTCGGGCGGTCAGAGTCAGCGAGTGGCGATAGCGCGTTCTTTGCTCTATATGCCCAAAACCCTGATATTGGACGAGCCGACGGGGGCGCTTGACAGCGAAATGGAAAAAAAGGTTATGGAGCTGCTTGTTTCGATCAACCGCGAGATGGGTACGACAATAGTTCAGGTGACGCACAGCAAAACGGTTGCCGAATACGGAAACCGAATTATCTATCTTAAAGACGGTAAGATCGTATGAGGCTTATTTTAAAACATCTTACAAGGAGCATCGGTAAAAAACCGTTACAACCGATGATCCTTATATTGACGCTTGCGTTGTCGATAGCGACCACCATTTTTGCTTTTACGATTGAAGATATGATAGACGACGACGTAAAAGCAAGTCAGGAGCTTAAATACGGCAACGCGAGCCTGATGGTGAGCGTGGGAAATTCGTCCGAGTCGAGGTTTTTGTTTGCGGACGACGTTGCCAACGCGCTTGGAGAGTCCGCCAAGGTGGTGGGGCTTTACGAGCTCCCCTTGATATTGGACTCTACGGGAGATACTACTATAGCTGTTGCTACCGAATTTGATCGGATATCCGATGTCTTTGACATTGAATTTTTGAAATACGGAAAGGTGACGAAGGCATCTGTCAAAGATGTTGCCTTTATCAGCGCGGATTTTGCCGAAGAAATGGGACTTTCTATCGGAGATAGTCTGACGGTTGAAACTATGGGATATGAGAAGACCTATCGAATAGAGGGCATATCCGAGCATCCTTTTATGGGTTTCTACGACGTGATGGTAGATATCAGCGGAGTGGTACGCGCCTTTGCGGATAATTCCTTACTGTTTGCCGCGATAGGTGAGGATTTCAAGCCCTGCGGAAAGATATACGTAAATATCGACAACTGCGAGGGAATGACCCAGACCGATGCCGTTGCCCGGCTTAAGGCAGACGAGCGGTTTGCCCAGAAGAATTTTGAGGATCTGCGTGATATTGAAGAGAGAAATTCTAACAGCATAGCTCTTAACGTCGCCATAAAAGTATCGGTGGCGTTTGCCGCCGTGCTTTCCGCGGTAATTGCTTTTTGCTGTCTGTATATTCTGGCAAAAGAGAGGGCGGAGGAAACTCTTATATTGGCGTACTCGGGCGCTTCACCAAAAGCACTTGGTATGCTGCAATTTGCCGAGGTGATAGCCTATTGGGCAGTTGCCCTTCCGCTTGGCGCGCTTGCGGCGATACCGATAACAAGAATGATAGCTGTGTTTGTTGATCTGAGATATACAGAGCCTTCGATCCACAGTCTCACGGTAGTTAAAAGCGCGCTTATAATTTTTGGAATATGCCTTTTGACAACTACATTCTTTTTGATATTAAACAAGCGAATTAAGAGAAACGGCACAACGCGAACCGAAATAAAGGCTCGGTGGGCGGTATGGCTGTTGCTCTTTATCCTGGCGGCGCTTGCCGTGCTGTATATATCCCCCGCGGCTCTGAAAATTAAGCTTTACGCTGTTGTTATAGCGGCAAATATATTGCTGATCTTTTTGGCTACGCCCCTAATTTTGCGTCTTATCGCCCGTGCGATAGATAAGAAAATGCAGAACGATAAAAGGGAAGCGGTGATAGCCTTCAGATACGCGCTCAAAAACATCTGTTCGTTAAAGCTGCTTCACAATATCGCAAGACTTTCTGCTTTGATAGTGAGTATTATATTAATTATCTGTTTGGTATTTTCTTGTGCCCGAGGTTGGATACGCGGATGGGAGCAGGTTTTTGATGCGGATTATATAGTCTACAATGCCACCGACAGCTGCTATGAAAAGACGGCAGGGTGTGAGAGCGCGGCTTCTGTCTACCACTCATATATGAACCAAAGTGAGATAGGTATGATCATTTCGGCAGACGAGTTATCCGCTTATGGGGAGGTGCTCTCGATAAAGGAGCAACCGAAGGAGCATCAGGCAATAGTCAGCATTGGAATTGCACATAAGCTTGACCTGAGTGTGGGAGATAGCTTTTCGCTGGAGCTTGACGGCGTGGAATATGAGCTTACGGTTGCCGAGATAGTGAGGGTAGGGATAAATTACGTTGCTATTAACTGTGAGGATCTCGGAATTCCCTACAATATGCTTCTGGTTGAGGGAAGAGAGGGGGTTTCGTCCTCTGAATTGTTGGCGGATCTCTCGCAAAGCACCTCGACCGAGCTTGCCGCGATCTCCTCGATAGATGCCCTAATGGAACAGCGCATTAGTTCGATCAAAGGTTATATCAATACGGGAAAGGTATTGATTGGGGTGTTTGTGATCTTCTCCCTAATAGGTATGGTTAATACCTTTTGCGAAAGTCTACGCACACGGCGAGAGGAGTTTGGCTTCTATTGTCTTGCGGGAATGAGCCGAAAAAATCTGCGCTTGTTGAAATTCTCAGAGCTTGTCGTTGCTATATTGCTGGGTATATTGATCGGCATGGCAGCCTTTGTGATCTCTGCTCTTGCGGTCAACGGCGGAATGAGCGGATATGGCGTTGAGATATTCCTTGGCGCAATGCGTATATAGTCCCTTACTTTTCTTTCGCGAAAGAAAAGTAAGCAAAAGAAAGCAACACGAGGGTATGCTTCAATGATGAGGCATACCCTTAATCTTTTTATTTGCATAAAATTATTGCCGCGAAAGAAAAGCAAGCAAAAGAAAGCAACACGAGGGTATGCTTCAATGATGAGGCATACCCTTAATCTTTTTATTTGCATAAAATTATTGCCGCGAAAGAAAAGCAAGCAAAAGAAAGCGTCTATAGATAAAAATAGTTTGAAAAGGTTTGGAAGGGGTTCAAGAAAAAATAACAAACAAACCCCACCATCGGGTGGGGTCAGTCAATTTAAGGGGAAGTTCTGCGAAGATTGGCTGTCGGCACTGCCGACCATTTCCTTAAAAGGTGTCCCCTAATCCTACTATTTATTAATCACTACATACCCCGAGAGAGCGTCGTCAGGTGAGGATACGCCCGATATTTTGCTTACGGGAACGAAATATCTCTTTGAGACCGACCAGGCGGTGTCGTCGGGAGAAGGGAAGCATATCACTATATCTCCGTCGCAACGCGCTACATTCTCGCCAAAGCGCACCTCTGAGAGGGCGGTTATCCTCTCGCTGCCGTAGATATCGGCGCATACGGATAGCTCTGTGTCGATGCCCACGTTACCGCCGTCAATTCTCGCGCGGCAGGACATCACGCCCATATCAGCCATAAAGCTTTCGGGGGGATACTCTGAGCCGTCAAATTCATATCTAAGAGGTATCATAAGCTCGGCGGTTGAAAAGTCTCCCTCGTTTTCAAGCAGGAAGGTGTATCTGCACTGTCCGCTTATGCAGCATTTGCCCCTCTCAAGCTCGGCTTTTTCGGGGAAAGGCTTACACCAGACGTCAACTATTCTCGAACCCTGCTTGATGGTGGTGTCCGAGAGGGAAATGCGTTCGCTCTGTGAGAAGTTAGCGCCCGATACACAGCTCACGCGGGGCAGAATATATTCTCGGTATGCCGCCTCGCAATGCTTTTCGGTAGAATAAAGGTCGCGCGTATAGCTCATAGGTGTTTGGATATGCGCCACAAGCTCGGGTATTATAGAGAGATTGCAGAGTATTCTTCCGTCTTCAACGCTCACGGATATATCGCTAACGTGCGCCGTGCCGCGGCAGGTGGCATCGGGTGTGAGGTCGTCAAATTCAAGCTGCTCCGAGAAGGGGAGCTTTTTTGTTATCACTTCTGCCGCGGAAGGGTCGTTGTCGCGGCATACTATCATTTTAAGAGTCGCTTCTCCGCGGCAGTTCAGGTAACCCTCTTCGGGGGTCAGCTCGGATATAATGGCATCTGCCGAGGCACTTGTTACGCGAAGATCTTCGTCGCTCAGGGTCACCTCGTCCGAGCACTCGATAACATCTCCGAGGGTTGCGAGAGTCTTATTAACTTGGCACTCTCCCATAAAGCGCTCTATGCTCATAGGATTGCATTCTCCCACGCATCGCTCCTCGGCGAGCATCATACCGTATGCCCTCACGCGCGAAACAAGGCGGCATTTTATACTCAGCTTTCGGGGGGCGCTGACGCGCACCGTCACGTTTTCGTCCATACTGTCGCAAAGCACGATAACGCCCTCGTTCAGGTCAAACTCGCTTGAGAGCTCAAGTGGAGCTGAAAAGGCGTACTCCGCTGACAGAGGCGCTGAATAGAGAGCGCCGTCCGCTCCCACGTAAAGGAGATTGTAGTCGATATTTCCGTTGAACTCGGCGTTTGAGCCGCCTATATATTTTGCGGGGGGAATGATTGATGTACCCACGCGGAGTATCCTTCTTATTTCGGGCTGATAGTCGGGGAGAGTGTAGTCGTTTGAAAGCTCTGTTGTCACGGTCCGCTCACAAAGCGGCATTTGAAATCTTCTGGGGTTTGCACCGTAAGCAGTATCGGCTGTATTCATATTCGGTCTCCTTTGGGTTCAAAAATTTACGTATAAGCGTTACGGTAAATTTTATGAGGGAGATCACATTTTTATTACCTCAAATCCGCACCTTGAACTTTGAAATATAGCAAAGATAAATTGACAAATGCCTTGCGGTGTGATATAATGATATAATAATATAATGGGAAAGTGTGCAAAGGATAGGAAAATGGTTAAAATTACGCAGGTCTTGGATAGAAGCAGAGCTAAAAAGGCGGGAATACGCGCGGGAGATATCCTGATATCTATAAACGGAAGAGAGATAAATGACGTGCTTGATTACAGATTTTATCTTGCCGAAAAAGAGATATTCGTGCGCATAGAGCGTGACGGTGAGCCGATAGAGGTCAAAATAAAGAAAAAAGAATATGACGATATCGGGCTTGACTTTGAAACTCCGCTTATGGATAAGAAGCATTCCTGCGAGAATAAGTGCGTATTCTGTTTTATAGACCAGCTTCCAAAGGGGCTGAGAAAGTCGCTCTATTTTAAGGACGACGACTCAAGACTTTCCTTTTTGCACGGAAATTATATCACACTTACCAATCTGCACGACAAGGATATCCACCGTATAATTGAGATGCACATCTCGCCTATAAACGTGTCGGTGCATACCACAAATCCAGAGCTTCGTGTGAAGATGATGCACAACAAGAGAGCGGGAGAGGTGCTTTCCTACCTTGACAGACTTGCCGAGGCTGGAATAAAGCTTTGCTGCCAGATAGTCCTTTGCAAAGGGCTTAACGACGGGGCGGAGCTTGACAGAACGATGCGAGATCTTGAAAAGCTGTATCCCGCGATGCAGAGCACGTCGATAGTCCCTGCGGGGCTTACCAAGTTCAGAGATGGGCTGTATGAGCTTGAAAACTTTTCGTCCGAGGAGTGCGCCGAGGTCATAGCGCAGGTCAATGCCTTTGGCGACGAGTGCTTTGAAAAGTATGGGACGCGCCTCTTCTATCCCGCCGATGAGTTTTACGTAAAGGCAGGAATTCCGCTTCCCGAGGACGCGTTTTACGAGGAGTATGCTCAGATAGAAAACGGTGTGGGAATGCTCACCGAGCTCCAGACCGAATTTAGCGCTGAGCTTGAATATCTTGGAGAATATACAGACAGATTTACCGCTCCCCGAACTGTGTCGGTAGTGACGGGGTATGCGGCGTATGAGCATTTATGCTCACTTTGCACCCTGATAGAGAGCAGAGTAAAGGGACTTCAAATAAAGGTATATCGCATAAAAAATAACTTTTTCGGAGAGCAGATAACCGTTGCGGGACTTCTGACGGGAACTGACCTTGAGGAGCAGCTTAAGGGTCGGGAGCTTGGAGATGCGCTTCTTATCCCCGCGGCTATGCTTCGTTCCGAAGGAGACCTGTTTCTTGACGGAAAGACACCCGAGGAGCTCGCTGAGGTGCTCGGTGTAGAGGTAATAGCGGTAGACAGCCGAGGCGACGAGCTTATCTCGGCAATACTTGGAATATGAAAATATCACCCCGAAAGTGAGGAATGATAAAATGGCAAAACCTATAGTAGCAATAGTAGGCAGACCTAACGTTGGAAAAAGTACGCTTTTTAATAAGCTTATAGGAGAAAGACGCTCGATAGTTGAGGACACCCCCGGAGTTACCCGTGACCGTATATACGGAGAAACCGAGTGGAGAACAAAGCACCTTGTGGTAATAGATACGGGCGGAATAGAGCCTAAGAGCGACGATATAATACTCAAGCAGATGCGCTTTCAGGCAGAGCTTGCGATAGATACCGCCGACGTTATAATATTTATGTGTGACGTTCGTACAGGTCTTACGGCAGACGACAGAGATATCGCCGTTATGCTCCAGAAGAGCGGAAAGCCGATAGTGCCCTGTATCAACAAGTGCGACAGCGTCGGAGCGCTTCCTTTTGAATTTTACGAGTTCTATGAGCTCGGCTTTGATTGCGAGCCGATAGCGGTATCCTCTATCCACGGAAGCGGATCGGGAGATCTGCTCGATGCCGTTGTTGACGCGCTTGACGATTGGGATGAAAGCGAGGAAGAGGACGAGAGCATAAAGGTAGCTGTCATCGGAAAGCCCAACGCGGGAAAATCCTCTATAATCAACAAGATGCTCGGAGCGGAAAGACTTATCGTTTCGAATATCGCGGGAACGACAAGAGACGCGGTAGATACTCAGCTTGAAAACGAGTTTGGCAAGTTTACCTTTATAGATACCGCGGGTATCAGAAGAAGCTCAAAGGTAAACGATAAGATAGAAAAATACAGCGTTCTCAGAGCCCACATGGCGGTAGACCGCGCCGACGTATGTCTTATAATGATAGATGCCGCAACGGGTATTACCGAGCAGGACGAGAAGATCGCGGGTATCGCGCACGAGGCGGGCAAGGCGTGTATCATAGTAGTCAACAAATGGGACAGCATAGAGAAGGATAACAAGACCGTAAATCAGTATAACGAGAAGATAAGAACAGCGCTCTCTTATATGCCCTATGCGCCGATAGTTTACGTTTCCGCGCTTACGGGACAGAGAATAAACACGCTTTATGAGCATATAGTTTACGTTCACAATCAGGCGATGATGAGAATATCCACGGGAATGCTCAACGACGTTCTTGCCGAGGCTACTATGAAGGTACAGCCTCCGTCCGACAAGGGAAAGAGACTGAAGATATACTATATGACACAGGTGAGCGTAGCTCCCCCCACGTTCGTTATCTTCTGTAACGATGCCGAGCTCTTCCACTTCTCGTATCAGAGATATCTTGAAAATTGTTTGCGTCAGACCTTTGGCTTTAAGGGTACGCCCATAAGGCTGGTTATAAGAATGAAGGGAGAGGACGCAAATTGATAAAGGGCGTTTTGTTCGATTTCAACGGCACGTTGTTTTTCGACAGCGACCTGCATATCCTCGCGTTTCAGCGCTTTTTTGAGAAGAACGGTCTTGAGGTCTTAGATGCTGATGCGATAGCCGCATTGATACTCGGAAGGACGAATACAGATATCTTCACCGATATTGCGGGTAGGGACGTCGGAGCAGAGAGAATAGATGCTATGGGACTTGAAAAAGAGGCGTATTACAGAGAGATGTGCCTTGAGCGTCCCGAGATATTCAAGCTTGCCGACGGTGTTTGCGAGATGTTTGATTGGCTCGTGCAAAACGGCATACCCTTCAATATCGCTACAGGGTCGGGAATAGAAAACGTTGAATTCTATTACGATAAATTTGAGCTTGGCAGGTGGCTGCCGTTTGAGAAGATAGTGTATAACGATAAAACACTTCGCGGCAAGCCCGAGCCCGATTTCTATATCGAGGCGGCAAGGCGCATAGGTCTTGAGGTCGGTGAATGTATCGTCTTTGAGGACGCGGTAAGCGGGTTCAAGTCGGCAAGGCGAGCGGGTGCGGGAGCATTATTGGCGGTAGTGCCCGACGGACTTGGATTTTCTGTGTCAGAGGAAGTCGCTGTTGACGGAGAAATAAAGGATTTCAAGGACTATATTTCGGTATTTCAAAAATACGGTCTTTGTAAAGGAAAGGATCAAAACTGATGTTTGTAGATAACGTAAAAATATATATAAAGGCGGGCGACGGCGGAAACGGAGCGGTGTCCTTCAGACGCGAGAAGTACGTGTCGCACGGCGGGCCTGACGGCGGAGACGGCGGAAACGGCGGAAATATAATCTTCCGTATAGATAAGGGAACTAACACTCTGCTCGCCTTCAAATACAGGCATAAATTTATAGCGGGAAACGGTGGAAACGGCGGAGGCGCAAAATTCCACGGAGCGACCGCGGACGACCTTGTTATAACCGTGCCCCCCGGAACGCTTATAAGAGATGCCGAAACAAATAAGATAATTCACGATATGACCGAGGGCGACGGAGCTGATTATATCTGCTGCAAGGGCGGCAGAGGCGGCTGGGGCAACAGACACTTTGCCACACCCACGCGCCAAGTTCCTATGTTTGCTAAAAACGGAACTAAGGGAGAGGAGAGAGAGGTCATTCTCGAGCTCAAGATGCTTGCCGACGTTGGACTTATAGGATATCCCAGCGTTGGAAAATCCTCGATACTCGCAAGAATAAGCTCGGCAAAGCCCAAGATAGCTGATTACCACTTTACCACCCTCTCGCCCAATCTCGGAGTGGTATCCACGGGCGGTGAGAGCGGATTTGTGGCTGCGGATATCCCCGGACTTATCGAGGGTGCGGCTGACGGAGCGGGTCTTGGACACGAGTTCTTGCGCCACGTTGACAGATGCCGTCTGCTCCTTCACGTGGTAGATATATCCTGCTTTGAGGGCAGAGATCCTATCGAGGACGTCAAGATGATAAACACAGAGCTTGAGCGCTACAGCCCTGAGCTTGCAACACGTCCGCAGATAATCCTTGCCAACAAGTGTGATGCGCTTGAGGGGTCGGAGGTCGATACAGAGGCGTTTGAGAGCTTTGTTGCAGAGAACGGCTGGGAGATGATGTACGTTTCCGCCGCAACAGGCGAGGGGCTTGACGATATGATAAAGCTTGTGGCAGAGCGTCTTGAAGAGCTTCCACCTCTCAAGATATATGATGCCGAGGAGATATCCGACCAGATAACTGTTGACGGAAAGCAGACCACGATAAGAAGATATAACGACACCTATATAGTAGAGGGTGAGTGGCTTTATAATCTTATGGGACAGATCAACTTCGACGATTACGAGTCGCTTAACTTCTTTCAGAACGTTCTTAAAAAGAGCGGTGTCTTTGATGCGCTTGAGGCAAAGGGCTGTAAGGACGGAGATACCGTATCGATGTATGATTTTGAGTTCGACTATATAAAGTAAACACGGAGGCATACCATGAACATTTGGCACGATATTGACCCTAAGGTGATAACACCCGAGGATTTTTCCGCGGTAATTGAGATCCCAAAGGGTAGCAACTGTAAGTATGAGCTTGACAAGCATACGGGACTTCTCAGACTTGACCGCATACTTTACACCTCAACGCACTATCCCGCAAACTACGGGTTTATCCCGAGGACTTATGCGGATGACGGCGACCCTCTCGATGTTCTCGTGCTTTGCAACGAGTCGATACTTCCGCTCACGCTCGTGCGCGTATTTCCCATAGGCGTTATGCGAATGATAGACGACGGAGCGATAGACGACAAGATAATAGCTGTACCTTGTTCCGATCCGTCCTATAATAAGATAAGATCTATCAAGGAGCTCCCGCAGCATATTTTCGCGGAAATGATGCACTTTTTTACGGTATATAAGCAGCTTGAAAACAAACAGACCGCGGTTAAGGAGCTTTTTGACCGCGACGAGGCGATAAAGATAATAACCGAGTCGATAGCTTCTTATGAGGCTTCTTTTGGGGGAAATGAAAAATAATATAAAACTGAATGCTGATGAGAGGGCATACAGGAGTGTTTTGAACTATACGGGCATTTGCCTGTTGATATTCTTAGTGCTTATAAATGTGATGGCAGTTCCAAGCGCTATAGTAGAGCTTTTGGAAAACATTATGCCCTATGAGATGTATTATACTCTCTCTCAGATAACCGAGATAATTACATATCTTGCATCCTTTATAGTTCCCGCGCTCATATTGAGGAGGTTTTTGAAACGTAAAGGATTGCTTCAGCCTATGAACCTTGAGTTCAGGGCTTCGGGAGCCGCGTGGCTTTTAGTGCCGGGTGCTATAGGAATCAATTTCGGCGTATCCTATCTGAATTCGCTCCTTATGAGCGCGTTTGGACTTACAGATGCATATTCGGATATGGTGGCTATGTCAGAGCAGCCTTACGAGCCCTATCAGATACTACTTTTGTTTTTGCTTATAGCTCTTGTTCCCGCTATTTGCGAGGAGTTCTTTTTCCGAGGAACTATACTCGCAAACCTCTTGCCGTTTGGACAGGGAATAGCTATAATAGGAAGCGCGGTCCTTTTCGGACTTATGCACCAAAATCCTTATCAGCTCCTTTATACCACCGTTGCGGGACTTATGATGGGTTATGCGTACGTTAAAACGAGGTCGATATGGTATCCCACGGTGATACATCTTTGCAACAACTCACTTGCCGTTCTGCAAGAGGTCATCTATACCAACGGTACGGAGGCTATGGCGAACGCCTTTGTGCTTGTTATGAATGTAATTATGATGATAGTGGGATTTGGTTGCTTTGCCGCTTATCTGGTTATTGATGCCGACAAGGGAAAAAAGAAATACGATGGGGGAAGCTTTGGTCGTGCCATAGAACCCGACGAGGGATATGCCCAAAGAGAGGTAAGACCCGAAAACAAAATAAGACTTTTCTTCTCTGCGGGAATAATTGTATTCGTTGTGCTTGTTGCATTGAGTATGCTCCTGCTTATGGCGATCCTTGGGTTGTTGTATGCTGAAAACGGAGGTACGCTCTCGATATGAACGATCTTGATTTTATGCAAAGGGCTATATCCTTGGCGCGTGTTGCAAAGGATCTGGGTGAAGTCCCCGTTGGCGCTGTCGTTGTGAAGGACGGCGAGGTAATAGCCGAGGGGTATAATCTGCGCCAGACGGGCGGACTTGCCACGGCGCACGCCGAAATAATAGCGATAGAGAAGGCTTGTCGCGCTGTGGGGAGTTGGCGGCTTAGCGGCTGTACCTTGTACGTTACGCTTGAGCCCTGCCCGATGTGCGCGGGCGCGCTTGTGAACTGCCGTATAGACCGTGTGGTCTATGGCGTGGAGGACGCCAAGGCAGGGTGTCTTGGCAGCGTTATAAATTTTAATTCCTATCCCTTTAACCACGCCTTTGAGGTGAGGGGCGGGGTACTAAGAGAGGAATGCGCGGCAATTCTTGCCGACTTCTTCTCGGATAAGCGAAAAAAATAAAAGAGGGAAGCATTGGCTTCCCTCTTTTATATATAGGTCTTAATTAGTCTGCGTAAACGCTGACCTGCTTCTTGTTCTTTGTTTTCTGTTCGAACTTAACGTTTCCGTCAACCAAAGCAAACAGAGTGTGGTCCTTACCCATACCAACGTTGTTCCCGGGATGGATAGCAGTTCCTCTCTGTCTGAGAATGATGTTGCCGGCAACAACGGCCTGACCGTCAGCCTTCTTCACGCCAAGGCGCTTGGACTCACTGTCACGTCCGTTCTTTGTAGAACCAACACCCTTTTTATGAGCAAAGAACTGTAAACTGAGCTTAAACATTATTCGTTCCTCCATTCAATGTAATTTTTTGTACGCGTTCCCACAAGGGAACATAGATCAGATATAATCGACGTCTTTTACTTCCACATCAAGGTAGTCGTAATATTCCTCGATCATATCATTCAGCTGATAGAAGTATGACAAAAACAATCCGGACACCGCATATCTTTTGCGTTCATCCTCTTCAAACTCGGGAAGAGCAGCCTTGGAACGAACAACTATACGCGTTGCACCTTCGTTGACGCTGTAATCGACGTTGGAGGCGAAAGCCACCTCGATGGTATTGATGATAAGCATAGTCATTGCCGAGAGCGCCGCGCAGAGAACATCATCTCCCGCCTCGCCGTATCCCGAGTGACCCTGCTCCTCAAAGCCGTAATATACGCCGCCGCTTCTGAAAAATACGATTTTTGTCATTTTAGCAATCAGCCCTGGATAGACAGGATCTGTACCTTAGTGTAAGGCTGTCTGTGACCGATCTTCTTCTTCTCGTTCTTCTTAGCCTTGTACTTCATTACATAGATCTTCTTGCCCTTGCCGTTAGCAACGACCTTAGCGCTGACAGATGCACCGTCAACATTAGGAGCGCCAACCTTAAGGCCCTCTGCGGTGGATAATGCCTTAACACAGTCAAAAGTAACTGTGTCGCCCTCGTTAACCTCGAGCTTCTCGATAAAGATGATATCGCCCTCGTTAACCTTGTACTGCTTTCCGCCTGTTTCAATAACTGCGAACACGAAAAGCACCTCTCTTTCATTTATAGACTCGCTAATTCGGGCGGTGCAAAATACGCACACTTAAAAAGCCCGCATTAAGCGGCAAATTATTATAACATATCCACCATAGCTTGTCAACAGTTTTTTCAAAAAAACATAAAAATAAAAAAGCAGACCTGCCATAAATTAAAAATATCCTTGCAATGGGGCGGGATATGGTGTATAATTATTTGTATATTTATGTTAAGGAAGAAATGATGATACCGCAGAAGATAAAATTGTGGGAGTCGGCAGACCTCACAGCGATCAAAACAGATAAATTCAAAACGGGAATGATATCCTTTAGCTTCTCTTTGCCGCTTGACGCCAAGCTCTCGGCATATAACCTTATGCTCGGGGGCGTGCTTCGCAGAGGGAGCGTCAGATATCCCTCGGCAACGGCGCTTAACCGCAGACTTGACGAGCTGTATGCTTCGTCGGTCGAGATAAAAAATCTCAGATGCGGAAAAAACGAGCTTTTGATATTCTCGTCCGAGATGCTCGACAATGCCTTTGTCAACGACGGCTCAGACCTGCTTGACGGAGTGCTTGAGCTTATCTCCGAGCTTATTATGAACCCTGTGCTTGAGGATAATTCCTTTCCCAAAGCGGCAGTTGATAAGGAGAGAGTTAACGTAAGTGACGCTATCAAGGCGGAGATAAACAACCCAAGAGTTTATGCCTCGCGTAGATGCGCCGAGCTTATGCACAGCGCAGACACGGATTTTCCCACGGTGCGACAGATGGCGGAGCTTGTTGATACCTGCGACGGCGAGGGATTGTATAAGCATTACAAAAGAGTACTTACCGAATCCAAGGCTTCAGTATTTTACGTTGGAAGCGAGGATATAGATGACGTTGCTAAAAAGATAAAGGCTCATTTTTCACCGTTTGGCTCGGCTCAAAACGTGGTAGTGCCTATGAGCGCGGAAGGCTTTGAAAAGTCCAAAGAGGTCACAGAGGATTTTCCCGTATCTCAGGGCAAGCTCTGTATGGGCTTCAGAATAGGCGTTTGCGCCGACAGCGACGAATATTTTGCCGCGGCGCTCTTTAACGAGATCTTCGGCGGCTCGCCCGCCTCAAAGCTCTTTATGAACGTAAGAGAGAAGATGGGACTTTGCTATTATTGCTCGTCGGCGTATGACACGTATATGGGAAACATCACGGTGTCGGCGGGTATCGACGTGTCTGATCTCGAATGCGCAAAGGCAGAGATACTCCGTCAGCTTGAGGATATGAAGGCGGGTAGGATAAGCGAGACCGAGCTCACGGCGGCGAAAAAATCTATTGCAAATTGGTATCGCCAGATGCTTGACTATCCCTTTGAGCTCTTCGCGTTTTACAGCACGAGGGGACTTTTTGGTAGAAAAGCCGACCCCGAGGAGTATATGAGAAGATTTGATGCCGTTACACCCGAGCAGATAGTGAAGGTGGCAAAGAGAGCAATCCTTGATACGGTATATTTCCTCAAGGGTACGATCGAGGATACAGATGCAGAGGAGGTGGAGGAATGAGAGAGATCTCTTTTGAGGTTTATGAAGATCAGCTCCTCAGGGAAAAATATTATAAATACACCCACCCCTCGGGACTTGATATATACGTCTTTCCGAAAAAGCTCAGCTCGACCTATGCGGTGATCGGAACACATTACGGCTCGATAGATAACAGCTTCCGTATAAAGGGAGAGAAAAACATCACAACCGTTCCCGATGGAATAGCGCATTTTCTTGAGCATAAGCTCTTCGCAAACGAGGACGGAAGCGACGCCTTTGAGCATTTTTCGGCTATCGGCGCTGACGCTAATGCCTATACGTCATTCAATAAAACGGCGTATCTTTTCAGTTGTACCGATAATTTTGAGGAAGCGCTCGGAGAGCTGATAGACTTTGTCAGCCACCCCTATTTCACCGAGGAGTCGGTAGAGAGGGAGAGAGGGATTATTGCTCAGGAAATAAAGATGTACGACGACAGCCCCGCAGAAGTCTGCTATTACGGTATGCTTGAAGGGCTTTACAAGAAGCATAGCGTGAAGAGGAATATCTGCGGCTCTTGCCGCTCGATATCCAAGATAACGCCTGAGCTGCTCTATGAATGCTACCGAGTTTTCTACGAGCCTTCAAATATGGCGCTTGTGGTCTGCGGTGACCTTGATGCCCGTGAGGTAGTGGCTATTGCCGACGCGCATCTGCCGAGCAAAGAGAGCGGGGTGGAGATAGTCCGCATCAGCGAAAATGACCTTGAGAGCGCCGCGGTAGCGACCCCGAGGGTCGAAAAGAGAATGAAGGTGTCAAAGCCGATATTCAATATCGGCATAAAGGACATTGATATCCCGTCCGACCCGATAGAAAGACTTCGCAAGGACGCGGCAATGTCGATACTCAACGAGATGCTCTTTGCAAGGGCAGGGGAGCTTTATTCCGAGCTTTTTGAGGGTGGACTCGTATCCCCCGAAATGTCCTATTGCTACACGATAAATCCCTCGTTCGCATTCAATTCGATAGCGGGCGAGGCTGACGACCCCAAAGCGGTACTCAAAAGAATACGCGAGTATTTGACAGAAAAGGCAGAGAAGGGGCTCTCGCACGAGGATTTTGAGAGAGGAAAGAGAGTTATGTATGCCGAGTTCGTCAAGGAATTCGACTCGACTGAGGAGATCGCCAACAATATGCTTTCCTTCATATTCGACGGCGCGGATATCTTCCGCTATGCCGAGATAATATCCGAGGTCAGCTTCGAGGAGGTCAAAGCTCTGTTTTCGCGGAGCTTCAAAGAAGAATTTTTCACTATGTCGGTCGTAAGACCGCTTGATAGTGAGGCTTGAAATTTAGGAGGTAAAAATGGTAACGGTTTCTTTTCCGGGAATAGGTATAGATAATATAACCCTAAATCCCGTGGCTATTTCTATCGGCAATTTAGAGATACGCTGGTACGCCATATTCATAATGACGGGTATAATACTTGCGGGACTTTACTGTGTGTACCGTTCGAAGCAGGAGGGAATAAGCTTTGACGATATCCTTGATATGGCGATATTCGCCATACCTTTTGGCATAGTCGGCGCAAGACTTTATTACGTTGCGATGTCGGCGTCGCACTACCATAGCTTTATGGACGTTATAGCGATATGGAACGGCGGAATTGCGATATACGGCGCTATCATAGCGGGAGCTATAACGATAGCGGTGGTCTGCAAGGTCAAGAAGATACATTACGGCAAGGCGTTCGATATGTTAGCCCCCGGCGTTATGATCGCTCAGGCAATAGGCAGATGGGGAAACTTCTTTAACGGAGAGGCGTACGGAGCTAAAGTGCCCGAGGACAGCATTTTCTATTTTATAAGAATGGGGCTTGTGCCCAATATCGAGAGCAGTAAGGTAATGCACTATTTCCACCCCACATTTCTTTATGAGTCGGTATGGAACGTGGTCGGCTTTATCATTATAAATCTTATCTATAAGAAGAAAAAGTTTGACGGACAGATACTTCTTATGTATATAAGCTGGTACGGTTTTGGAAGAATGCTTATAGAGGGGCTCAGGACCGACAGCCTTTATCTGGGTGAGTTCAGAATATCTCAGGTCGTAGGTTTTGTCTGCTTTGTGGTCGGAACTGCGCTTCTTATATATAATCTTGTAAAGGCTCGCAGAGCGGAGCTTACGAAAAACGTTGAATATCAGACCGCGTATCCCAAGTTCTCGCACGGCGAGGCAACGGCGCAAAGGCTGAAGGATATAGAAGAGAGGGGAATAAGTGAGGATAGCTCCCCCGAGGAAGATGCTGAGGATCAAGAGGAAGAAGGAGAATAAATATGGCAAAGATAATAGACGGTAAGGCGATATCCGCGCAGATACGCGCAGAGATAAAGGAAGAGGCTGCGGAATTCGAAAGGCTTAACGGATACAGACCCGGACTTGCGGTCATAATCGTCGGAAGCGACCCCGCATCTCAGGTCTACGTAAGAAACAAGAGAAGGGCGTGTGACGAGGTCGGATTTTATTCCGAAGCATACGAGCTTCCCGAAAATACAACGCAAGAGGAGCTTATGGCGCTTGTTGACAAGCTGAACGCCGACAGCAATATCCACGGCATACTTTGTCAGCTTCCGCTCCCCAAGCACCTCGATGAAAACGAGGTCATACTCAGAATTGACCCGAAGAAGGACGTTGATGCCTTTCACCCCTATAACGTGGGTAAGATAATGATAGGCGACTATGATTTTCTCCCCTGTACGCCCGCGGGCGTTATGGCGCTTCTCGAGAGAAGCGGTATTGAGATATCGGGTAAGGAGTGCGTGGTCGTTGGAAGATCTAATATAGTCGGAAAGCCTCAGGCTATGCTGCTCCTTCATTCACACGGTACGGTTACTGTTTGTCACAGCAGAACCAAGGACCTCGCAGAGGTCTGCCGCCGTGCCGACATTCTTGTGGCTGCTATAGGCAAGGCGGATTTCTTCACCGCCGATATGGTGAAGGAGGGGGCTGTAGTCATTGACGTTGGTATGAACAGACGCGCCGACGGAAAGCTCACAGGTGACGTTGATTTCGCTTCTGTCGAGCCGAAGGCGTCCTACATCACTCCCGTTCCGGGCGGAGTAGGGCCTATGACCATCACGATGCTTATGCAGAATACGCTGACGGCGGCTCGCCGCTCGGCAACTAAATAAAAAACAGGGCGCTGTACGGTTGTACAGCGCCCTGTTTTTCTATCATGCAAACCACGCGATACTCGGTGCTTGGCTGTGCTAATGATTGAAGAAAAATCCAAGAAAGAATAAGTAAAGAATGTTTTTTTAGCAATAGGCTCCCTCCGAGAGGGAGCTGGCGCCGTAGGCGACTGAGGGAGAGTACGTTACAAGAAAGTTGGCTAAAACTTAATGCCACGCAGGCTCCTTCCACCGCTATGCGGTCCCCCTTCCTCCCGGAGGAAGGCTTTGGACGAGTTTACAAAATTCATCTTGACCTAATTGCGGGAGAATTTCTAAGCATTTATATCTTGTCTTTTTTGCATTCTTCGCCAATTTACAAATCCGTATGTGTCGTTTGCCAAGAATACCACAAAGCACATAAGCGTGGGGAGATTTGATATATCGTTTATCGTTGCTATGCCCCAAAGAGCTATAAGTACAATGTCATTGAGGGAATAAGCAAGTGCGTAATAAGGACTTCTCAGTACTGTCAGCGAGGCGGCAAAAAAGCTTGTGGCAACAGATACCGTGCTGACTATAAGGTTGGCGTTGCCAAGCGCCCCAAGTATAAAATAAAAGGCGGTGGTCACAGCTACTGTCAAGACTAAAAGGATAGCCACCTTTTTTGAGGTAAGCTTTGCTACCTTTACTTCCTTTGAACCCTGATAAGGATTTTTGAGCCAGGTTATTGCCGATATAAGAGCTATCGGCGCGCTCATGCCAACGTAGGTTATCATCTCCCCGTAATAGGTCAGCTCAAAGGAAATGATACCGTAAAGAATTGCAAAGATAATAACGAATATCTGACCTATAACGTATCCCTTCGCTATAAATATCAGCGCTGTTACTCCCATCAGCGAAGCGACAAGAGAAATAACGTTACTCTCCGAAAAGAAAAAGGATACGATTATAACAAGCATTGATATACACCAGAGCCAGCGCTCAAATCTATCAAGGTCTTTAAAAGGATTTTTGATAATAACTCTCACCTCCGCAAAAAAATAACATTCGCAAGTGTATCTTCAAAGACCTAACGATACACCAACGAATGCAAACGCACTCACTACCCGGTGGCAGTAAAATATACCCTAATATTGTAACACGGTGAGTGACAAAAGTCAATAAGCTAAAAGAAAAAACTCCCCAAACCACTGGATTGGGGAGTTTTGAAATTCGTTACATTGTAACGAGGAAGAATCTGAGTGTGAAGAGAACTGCTATTCCTGCAACAACGATGTCCTTCTTTGTGAACTTACCTGTAGCGATTCTGATTACCGTGTAAGCGATAGCGCCAATAGCGATACCGTTGGATATCGAGTAGGTAAGGGGCATCATAATGAGCGCGAGGAACGCGGGAACTGCAGATGAAATATCGGACATATCTACCTTAGCGAAGTTCTTGAGCATAAGAACGCCAACGAATATAAGCGCGGGAGCGGTAGCACATGCGGGAACGATAGCTGCTACGGGAGTGAGGAACAAGCAAACAGCAAAGCAGATAGAGGTTACAAGAGAAGCAAGACCTGTTCTACCGCCTGCCGCAACACCTGCAGCCGACTCAACGAAGGTTGTACAAGTGGAAGTTCCGAGAACTGCGCCCGAAACGGTAGCTACAGAGTCAGCGGCCATAGACTTGTCTATGTCAACGGGGTCGCCGTTCTCATCAAGCATATTTGCCTGAGAGGCTGTTCCGTAAAGAGTTCCTATAGTGTCGAACATATCAACAAGGCAGAAGGTTATCGTAAGAACTACAGCGTTTACGATAGCGGAAGAACCGCCCTCAAATATGTCAAATCCCTTGAATGCGCCGAGGAATCCGATCTCGCCGAAGTCCTTGAAGGACTGACCGATCTTACCAAGGTCAAAGTCGGGCTTTGTCCAGGTTGTGAGATAGTAAAGAACTGTAACTGTGAGAATGGTTATGATGATAGAGCCTTTAACCTTCTTCTTATCAAGGATAGCGATAAGGAAGAGACCGAGGAGAGCAAGAACTACGGGAGCTATTGCCTTCCAAGCGTCGAAAACAGGCTGTCCGCTGACAGCACCGTGGAAATCGAAGAACTGTACGAATGTGTACTGGTTAGCCTGGATTATACCAACGTTCTTGAAGCCGATGAACGCGATAAACAGACCGATACCTGCGGGTATAGCCTTCTTAAGGCAATCGGGAAGAGCTTTTGCGATATACTTTCTCGCACCCGTGATCGAAAGGATAAGGAAGATCACACCCGAGAGAAGGATTATGCACAAGCCCTGACGGTATCCCTGAACGGGATCTGAACCTGAAAGAAGCGCTGGGAGAATGAAGGAAACGAAGAAGAACGAGTTAAGACCCATTCCGCACGCCTGAGCAAAGGGGAGCTTTGCATACAGTGCGTAGAGAAGCGTACCGATAACCGCTACGAGTATGGAAGCTACGTAAACAGCATTCCAAATGGTGTCAAACGGGCCGCCGAAGGTGAAGCCTACTACCTGGTTCGGGTTGGTTACAACGATGTAAGCCATTGCGAAGAAGGTAGTTAGACCAGCGGTGATCTCGGTTCTTACGTTTGAACCGCGTTCGCTGATCTTAAAAAAGTTGTCGAGCTTTTTGTTCATCTGAATTTTTCTCCTTTTTTAAAATTTTTAAAAGCTTATAGATACAGTTTAGCATATCACTGCAGAAAAATCAACAATTTTTTCAAAAAACAGTAACAATTTATGTGCAAAAAAATAAAGAAAACAAATTATAAAAAAATCTACAAAAGTATATTGACAAAGGCATAGAGGTGTGATATAATATGTGACGCTGTGGCGATGAAAACGAGCCGAAAAAATATTTTGAAAAATTTTCAAAAAAGGCTTGACAATCAAAAAGGATTGTGATATAATAATAAAGTCGCCGCAAGGAGAACACGTGGGAGCATAGCTCAGCTGGGAGAGCATCTGCCTTACAAGCAGAGGGTCATAGGTTCGAGCCCTATTGTTCCCACCATGTGGCCCGGTAGTTCAGTTGGTTAGAACGCTAGCCTGTCACGCTAGAGGTCGTGGGTTCGAGTCCCATCCGGGTCGCCACTAAGGAAACAGCCCTTGCTGTATGCCTCTGTAGCTCAGTTGGTAGAGCAGGGGACTGAAAATCCCCGTGTCGTTGGTTCGATTCCGACCGGAGGCACCACATAATGCGGATTTAGCTCATTTGGTAGAGCGTCGCCTTGCCAAGGCGAAGGTGGCGGGTTCGAGCCCCGTAATCCGCTCCAGAAACGGGTACGCAAGGATTGTCGTGCCCGTGTTTTAGTAAGTATGCTAACTGAGAGGTCAGCAGATAATATAAAGGTCGTTTTGAGCTTTAGAAGCAAAAACGGCTGAGAATAAGGCGACATAGCCAAGTGGTAAGGCAGAGGTCTGCAAAACCTTTATTCCCCGGTTCAAATCCGGGTGTCGCCTCCAAGACGAGTTGACAAAAAAGATGCCAACCGAAAAACCCGAGATTTTCTCGGGTTTTCTTCGTTTTTCGCCGTTTTCCTCACTTTTTTGAAATTCGGATTTTAGTGCAAATAAAAAGA